>NZ_JAJHPU010000035.1 GCF_020831405.1 Pseudomonas oryzagri
TCCTTGACCGCCGGACGCACGTCCGAGGCTTCGATCACCGCGCCCAGGCGCTTGGCGGTGGCGATCGCCTGCAGGCCGGCCACCCCGGCGCCGAGCACCAGCACGCGGGCGGCCTTCACGGTGCCGGCGGCGGTCATCAGCATCGGCATGAAGCGCGGGTAGTGGTTGGCGGCGAGCATCACCGCCTTGTAGCCGGCGATATTGGCCTGCGAGGACAGCACGTCGAGGCTCTGCGCGCGCGAGGTGCGCGGGGCGGCCTCGAGGGCGAAGGCGGTGATGCCGCGCGCGGTCATGCGCGCCAGGTTGGCGTTGTCGAACGGGTTGAGCATGCCGACCAGCACGGCGCCGGGCTGCATCAGGGCCAGCTCGGCCTCATCGGGCGCCACGACCTTGAGCACCAGCTCGGCGCCGAAAGCCTCAGACGCGGTGCCGATGCGTGCGCCGGCGGCGATATAGGCCTCATCCGGCAGGCTGGCGGCAACGCCGGCGCCGGCCTGGACGACGACCGTATGGCCCTGGCCGACGAGTTTCTTCACCGTTTCCGGCGTGGCGGCCACGCGGGTTTCACCGGCGTGGGTTTCGCGGGGGACTCCAACCTGCATTTCGTCTCCTAACGTAGATCAACAAGCGCGCCCAGCCGCCTGGCAGTCGACAAGACGCGCACAGCAAAAGAGCTCCCGGGCCGCGAGGGACCCGGGAGGGTGGGGGCGGTGGCTGGCAGGTTTTATTGAATAACTACCTGCGTTACCGATGCAGCGTTGAAAACGACTTCGGCTGTTTCACCGACGGTTTTTCAACGGTCTGGCGGATCACATGTTGGGATAGGTGGGCCCGCCGGTGCCCTCGGGCGTCATCCAGGTGATGTTCTGCGCCGGGTCCTTGATATCGCAGGTCTTGCAGTGCACGCAGTTCTGCGCGTTGATCTGGAACTTCTTCTCGCCGCTTTCCTGGGTGACGATCTCGTACACCCCGGCCGGGCAGTAGCGCTGCGCCGGCTCGTCGTACAGCGGCAGGTTCCGGGCCAGCGGAATGTTTGGGTCGATCAGCTGCAGGTGGCAGGGCTGGTCTTCCTCGTGGTTGGTGTTGGAGAGGAACACCGAGGACAGCTTGTCGAAGCTCAGCTTGCCGTCCGGCTTGGGGTAGTCGATCTTCGGCGACTGCGCGGCGGGCTTGAGGCAGGCGTGGTCGGGCTTGTTGTCGTGCAGGGTCAGCGGGATCTTGCCGCCGAACAGGTTCTGGTCGACGAAGTTGAACGCCCCGCCGAGGATGGCGCCGAACTTGTGCATCGCCGCGCCGAAGTTGCGGCTGCGATACAGCTCGTCGTACAGCCAGCTGTCCTCGAAGGCCTTGACGTAGTTGTGCAGCTCGTCGCCGCCCTCGCGGCCGACGGCCAGCGCCTCGACGATCGCCTCGGCGGCCAGCATGCCGGACTTCATCGCGGTGTGGCTGCCCTTGATCTTGGCGAAGTTGAGGGTGCCGGCGTCGCAGCCGATCAGCGCGCCGCCCGGGAACACCATCTTCGGCAGCGAGTTGAGGCCGCCCTTGCAGATCGCGCGGGCGCCATAGCTGATGCGCTTGCCGCCTTCCAGGTACTGCCTGATCACCGGATGGTGCTTGTAGCGCTGGAACTCGTCGAACGGCGACAGGTGCGGGTTGCTGTAGGACAGGTCGACGATCAGGCCGACCACCACCTGGTTGTTCTCCAGGTGGTAGAGGAAGGAGCCGCCGGGGTTCTCGTCGTTGAGCGGCCAGCCGGCGGTGTGCACCACCAGGCCCTGCTCGTGCCTGGCCGGGTCGATCTCCCACAGCTCCTTGATGCCGATGCCGTAGTGCTGGGCGTCGGCGTTGGCGTCCAGGCGGTACTGCTTGATCAGCTGCTTGCCGATATGGCCGCGGCAGCCCTCGGCGAACAGGGTGTACTTGGCGCGCAGTTCCATGCCCGGGGTGTACAGGCCGTCCTTGGGCTTGCCTTCGTGGTCGACGCCCAGGTCGCCGGTGACGATGCCGCGCACCACGCCCTGCTCGTCGATCAGCGCCTGCTGGGCGGCGAAGCCGGGGTAGATCTCCACGCCGAGGTTCTCGGCCTGCTGGGCCAGCCAGCGGCACAGGTTGCCCAGGGAGATGATGTAGTTGCCTTCGTTGTGCATGGTCTTGGGCACGGCGAAGTCGGGGATCTTGGTGGCGGCGGCATCGCTTTTCAGCAGATAGATGTCGTCGCGCTTGACCGGGGTGTTGAGCGGGGCGCCGAGGGCTTGCCAGTCGGGGAACAGCTCGTTCAAGGCGCGCGGTTCGAACACCGCGCCGGAGAGGATGTGGGCGCCGACTTCGGAGCCTTTTTCCACCACGCAGACGCTGAGCTCCTGGCCGGCTTCGACGGCCTTCTGCTTCAGGCGGCAGGCGGCGGAGAGCCCGGCGGGGCCGGCTCCGACGATGACCACGTCGAATTCCATGTATTCGCGTTGCATTTGTTGTTGTCCTCGAATCTCTTCGGCAGCGGGGGGGCAGGCAAAAAAATGGGCAACCCTGGGTTGCCCGTGCCCTGAAAACCCTCTGCCTGTACCAGGGGCAAATGGCTGCTCGCGCAGCCTGGAGTGAAATCAGCCGAACTGTCAGCCGAGTTTTCAGCCGAGCTGGGCCGTCAGTTCCGGAACCGCCTCGAACAGGTCGGCGACCAGGCCGTAGTCGGCGACCTGGAAGATCGGCGCCTCCTCGTCCTTGTTGATCGCCACGATCACTTTCGAATCCTTCATGCCGGCCAGGTGCTGGATGGCACCGCTGATGCCCACGGCGATATACAGCTGCGGCGCAACGATCTTGCCGGTCTGGCCGACCTGCAGGTCGTTGGGCACGAAGCCGGCGTCCACCGCGGCGCGCGAGGCACCCACGGCGGCGCCCAGCTTGTCGGCCACCGCGTAGAGCAGCGCGAAGTTGTCGCCGTTCTGCATGCCGCGGCCGCCGGAGATCACCACCTTGGCGGCGGTCAGTTCGGGACGCTCGGACTTGGCCAGCTCCTCGCCGACGAAGCTGGACACGCCGGCATCGCAGGCGGCGCCGACCGCCTCGATGGCGGCGCTGCCACCCTCGGCAGCCACCGGGTCGAAGCCGGTGGAGCGCACGGTGATCACCTTCACGGCCGCACTGGACTGTACGGTGGCGATGGCATTGCCGGCGTAGATCGGACGCTGGAAGGTGTCGGCGCTGACCACCTTGACGATCTCGGAGATCTGCTCGACGTCGAGCAGCGCGGCGACGCGCGGCAGGTAGTTCTTGCCGTTGGTGGTGGCCGGGGCCAGTACGTGGCTGTAGCCATTACGGGCCAGCTCGACGATCAGCGGCGCGAGGTTTTCCGGCAGCTGATGGGCGAAGGCGGCGTTGTCGGCGACCAGCACCTTGGCGACGCCGGCGACCTTGGCGGCGGCTTCGGCCACCGCGGCGCAACCGGAGCCTGCAACCAGCACGTGGACGTCGCCACCGATCTGCGCGGCGGCGGCCACGGTGTTCAGGGTCGCGGCGGCCAGTGCGGCGTTGTTGTGTTCGGCAATGACGAGAATGGCCATCAGATCACCTTCGCTTCGTTCTTCAGTTTCTCGACCAGTTCGGCCACCGACTTGACCTTGATGCCGGCCTGGCGGGTAGCCGGGGCTTCGACCTTGAGGGTCTTCACGGTCGAAGCGGTGGACACGCCGAGGGCTTCCGGAGTCAGCACGTCGAGCGGCTTCTTCTTGGCCTTCATGATGTTGGGCAGCGAGGCGTAGCGCGGCTCGTTGAGGCGCAGGTCGGTGGTGACGATGGCCGGCAGTTTCAGGGCAACGGTCTGCAGGCCGCCGTCGATCTCGCGGGTGACGTTGGCCTTGCCGTCGGCGATCTCGATCTTGGAGGCGAAGGTGCCCTGGGCGAAACCGGTCAGCGCGGCGAGCATCTGGCCGGTCTGGTTGTTGTCGCTGTCGATGGCCTGCTTGCCGGTGATGACCAGCTGCGGCTGTTCCTTGTCGACCACGGCCTTGAGCAGCTTGGCGATGGCCAGCGAGCCGAGTTCGTCGTTGGATTCGACCAGCACGGCGCGGTCGGCGCCGAGGGCCAGGGCGGTGCGCAGCTGCTCCTGGGCGGCATTGGCGCCTACGGAGACCACCACCACTTCGCTGGCGATGCCCTTTTCCTTGAGGCGCACGGCTTCTTCCACCGCGATCTCGCAGAAGGGGTTCATGGCCATCTTGACGTTGGCCAGGTCGACGCCGCTGTTGTCGGCTTTCACGCGGACCTTGACGTTGTAGTCGACCACGCGTTTTACCGCGACCAGTACTTTCATGTCGTGTTCCTCTCTCAGACGCGCTCGAAGATCGCGGCGATGCCCTGGCCGCCGCCGATGCACATGGTCACCAGGGCGTAGCGGCCGCCGGTGCGCTCGAGCTCGTGCAGCGCCTTGAGGGTGATGATGGTGCCGGTGGCGCCGATCGGGTGGCCCAGCGAGATGCCCGAGCCGTTGGGGTTGACCTTGGCCGGATCGAGGCCGAGTTCCTGGGTGACGGCGCAGGCCTGGGCGGCGAACGCCTCGTTGGCCTCGACCACGTCGATATCGGCGACGTCGAGACCGGCGCGCTCCAGGGCCAGCTTGGAGGCCGGCACCGGGCCGATGCCCATGTGCAGCGGATCGACGCCGGCCAGCGCATAGGAGACCAGGCGGGCCATCGGCTTGAGGCCGCGGCGCTCGGCGGTGGCGCGCTCCATCAGCACCACGGCGGCGGCGCCGTCGTTGAGGCTGGAGGCGTTGCCCGGGGTAACGGTGCCGTCGTTGCGCTCGAAGGCCGGCTTGAGCTTGCTCAGCTCCTCGACGGTCACGTTGTCGCGCACGTGCTCGTCGGTGTCGAACACCACCTCGCCGCGGCGGGTCTTCAGGGTGATCGGCAGGATCTGCGACTTGAAGCGGCCTTCCTCGATCGCCTGGGCGGCGCGGCGGTGGGATTCCACGGCCAGCTCGTCCTGCGCCTGGCGGGAGATGTTGTAGGTGCGGCGCACGTTCTCGGCGGTGACGCCCATGTGCACCTTGTTCATCGGGTCGGTGAGCGCGCCGATCAGCATGTCGGTCATGCCGGTGTCGCCCATCCGTGCGCCGAAGCGCATCGCCGAGGAGGAGTAGGGCGCGCGGCTCATCATGTCGACGCCACCGGCCAGGGCGACGTCGGCGTCGCCGAGCAGGATGCCCTGGGCGGCGGTGACGATGGCCTGCAGGCCCGAACCGCACAGGCGGTTGACGGTCAGCGCGGTGGAGCGCTCGTTGATGCCGCTCTTCAGGGCGACCACGCGGGAGATGTACATGTCGGCCGGTTCGGTGTGGATGACGTTGCCGAACACCACCTGGTCGACCTCGTCGCCGCCGACCTGGGCGCGTTGCAGGGCTTCGCGGGCGACCATGGCGCCCAGATCGCCGGGAGCGAAGTCCTTGAGGCTGCCGCCGAAGTCACCGATGGCGGTACGCACGCCGCTGACGATCACTACTTCACGCTGAGTCATGGGATTACCCTCGTTTTCAATGGAGAAGCTGGCTGGTCATTGTTTGTTGATGCGGGTCTGGCCGGTGGCGACCAGGCGCTCGAGCAGCGCGGCGGGCTGGAACCACTGCTCGCCGTAGGCGCCGAGCTGCGCGCGGTACTGGCGCAGGCCGGCCAGCACGCGCTCGAGGCCCAGGTCCTCGGCGTAGTGCAGCGGGCCGCCCAGCACGGTGGGGAAGCCGTAGCCGCAGGTCCACACCAGGTCGATGTCGCCGGCGCGCAGGGCGATGCCTTCGTCGAGGATCTGGATGCCTTCGTTGATCAGCGCGAACAGGCAGCGGTCGTGGATTTCCTGGTCGGTGATTTCGCGGCGCTGGATGCCCAGCTCGGCGGCCAGGCGCTCGGCGATGGCCAGCACTTCCGGGTCGTCCTGGCGCTCGCGGCCTTCGTAGATGTACATGCCGCGGCCGGTCTTCTGGCCCAGGCGGCCGAGGGCGTAAAGCTCGTCGGAGACGCGGTAGTAGCTGGGATCGCTGGCCAGGGATTCGCGCAGCGGGGTGCGGATCAGGTAGCCGACGTCGATGCCGACCAGGTCGTACATGCTCAGCACGCCCATGGCCAGGCCCAGGTCGGTGAGCACGCGGTCGACCTGCGCCGGGGTGGCGCCTTCGAGCAGCAGGCGGTGCGCCTCGCGGGCGTAGGGCTCGAGCATGCGGTTGCCGATGAAGCCGTAGCACACCCCGGAGACCACCGGCAGCTTGCCGATCTGCTTGCCCAGCTTGAGCGCGGTGGCCAGCACGTCCAGCGCGGTCTGCTTGCCGCGCACGACTTCCAGCAGGCGCATGACGTTGGCCGGGCTGAAGAAGTGCAGGCCGATCACGTCCTGCGGGCGGCGGGTGAAGGCGGCGATCTGGTCGACGTCGAGAGTCGAGGTGTTGGTGGCGAGGATGGCGCCGGGCTTGCACACCTCGTCGAGGGTGGCGAACACCTGGCGCTTGACCTCCATGCTCTCGAACACCGCCTCGATCACCAGGTCGGCGTCGGCCAGGTCGGCGTAGTCGAGGGTGCCGGCCAGCAGGGCCATGCGCTGCTCGACCTGCTCCTGGGTCAGCTTGCCGCGCTTGGCGGTGATCTCGTAGTTCTTGCGGATCTGCGCCAGGCCGCGATCCAGCGCCTCGCGCTTCTGCTCGAGCAGCACCACCGGCATGCCGATGTTGACGAAGTTCATGGCGATGCCGCCGCCCATGGTGCCGGCGCCGATCACCGCGACCTTCTTGATCGGGCGCAGCGGCAGCGAGGCGTCGATACCGGGCACCTTGGCGGCTTCGCGCTCGGCGAAGAACAGGTGGCGCAGCGCCTTGGACTGCGGCGACTCCATGGCCTCGACGAACAGCTCCAGCTCGCGCGGCAGGCCGACTTCCAGCGGCTGCTCGCAGGCGATGCGCACCGCTTCGATGACCAGGTGCGGGGCGAGTTGGCCCTTCCACTGGCTGGCCTTGCCGGCGGTATAGGCGGTGAAGTAGTTGGCCGGCAGGGCATCGCCCGGCGCGGCGTGCGGGGCGGCCGGCTGTGCCGGGGCGCCCGCCTGCAGCAGTTCGCGGGCGTAGGCGCGGGCGTCGTCCAGGAGCGTATCGGCGGAGGCGGCCAGACGGTCGAGCAGGCCCAGTTCGAGGGCGCGTTCGGGGCGCAGCGGCTGGCCGGAGAGGATGATGTCCAGGGCGGTCTCGGCGCCGACCAGGCGTGGCAGGCGCTGGGTACCGCCGGCGCCCGGCAGCAGGCCGAGGGTGATTTCCGGCAGGCCCAGGCGCGCCTTGGACTCGCCGATGCGGTAGCCGCAGGCCATCGCCAGCTCCAGGCCGCCACCCAGGGCCAGGCCGCCGATGGCGGCGACCATCGGCTTGTCGCTGCCAGCCAATTCGATCAGCAGATCGGGCAGGGACGGCGTGGCGAAGGCGGCGCCGTCGAATTCGGCGAGGTCGGCGCCGGCGCTGAAGGGCAGGCCGTGCCCGTAGACCACCATGGCCTTGACCGCCGGATCGGCGCTGGCCTGGCGGAACGCCGCCTGCAGCTCCTGGCGCAGGGTGTGGCCGAGGGCGTTGACCGGGGCACGGCCCAGGCCGATCAGGGCCAGCTCGTTATCCAGCAAATAGTTGATCAAGGTGTACATGGCAGACCTCTGGCTGAAAGGCCGCCCGGCGATGTACTGCGGGGCTGACCGTGGGTAAAAAAACCGCCCGGGGGGCGGCCGGGCAAGGGCGCCGGCGGCGGGTGACCGAACCGCCGGGCCGGTGACGAAAACTCAGGCCCGGAAAACGGTGTCGGAAATCTCCCCCGTCACGCGGGAGCCGGATGCGGAGCACAAGTGAACGAGGCGGCCGGCTACCCGGCGGCAGGCGATCCTGCGGCCGGCGACCCGGCGGTCGGCGCTGCGGCAGAGAAGGGCGAAATCGGCTGGCATGCAGTTCTCCTCGTTGTTGTTGTCTGGGAGATTCGATGTCTGTTTTTTAACAAGCCGCCCCGGTGGCGCGCTTCGTACCGCGGGTGGATTTGCGGGTGGAGTCGGGTGGAGGAATGGGTGGAACTCGACGCGGACCCGGTGCCGCGGGGCAGCCGGCGCGCCGGCCGAGACGACGGCCGGCCCGGAGCGCGCCGCCTTCGGCTGCTAATCTTTCGAAGATGTTCCGCTCGTTCGCGGAAGCCGTTGCGGCGGCGTCACCGGCCATGTGGAGATCGCTGCATGCCTCGTTCGATCGCTGAGGGACCAGCCGGTACGGCAAAAACCTCGCACAGCGAGGTCTCGGCGACCGCCCTGCTCGGTCACTGGCTGGGCGGGCGCGAGTCGACGTGCGCGCTGTTTCTCGATGTCGACGGCACCCTCCTGGATATCGCCACCTCGCCCGAGGCGGTCTACGTGCCGCACGACCTGCGCGGCGCCCTGGAGTCCCTGCATGAACGGCTGAGCGGCGCCTTGGCGTTGGTCAGCGGGCGTACGGTGGACAACCTCGACCGGCTCTTCGCCCCCCTGCGCCTGCCGGCCAGCGGTGGCCATGGCGCCCAGTGGCGTGCCTGGCCCGACGCAGCGCTGTACAGCGAGGTCGAGACCGGCCTCGTCGTCCCCATCCGCGAGCGCCTGTACTCCCTGGCCGCTAAGCATGCCGGCGTTCTGGTCGAGGACAAGGGCTGGAGCATCGCCTTGCACTACCGTGCGGCGCCGACCGCGCGCGAGCCGCTGGCGGCCGCCCTGCACGAGTTGCTGAACGACCCCGAGGCGGCGGGGTTGCGCCTGCTGCCCGGCAAGATGGTGTTCGAGGTGCTTCCCCAGGGCTGCGACAAGGCCCGGGCGATCACCCGCCTGCTGGCGGAACCGCCGTTCGCCGGCCGGCGTCCGGTGTTCATCGGCGACGATGTGACCGACGAGCCGGCCCTGGTCAAAGCCTCCGAACTGGGCGGCCTGGCCCTGTCGGTCGGCTACCTGCTGCCCGGCGCGGACGCCGCTTTCGCCGATCCGGCGGCGGTTCGCGCCGCCCTGATCGCGGCCGTACGGGAGATGTCGGCGTGACCCACCGGCATCACCGGGTCTCGGGCGGGGCGGGCGGCATTGCCCGACCCTGCGCGATGGCCGGCTCGACGAACCGCGCAACGTGCCTGTCCAGCCGCAGGGAGGAGGGCCTATGCCGCGGCTCGTGGTGATTTCCAACCGCGTGGCGCTTCCCGACGAGAACGGCGCCCCGGCTCCCGGCGGCCTAGCCGTGGCGATAGCCGACACCATGCAGGAGCGAGATGGCCTGTGGTTCGGCTGGAGCGGGGAGGTGTCCGATTCGCCGCCGCCGCCCACGACCATCGATCACGGGCAGATGAAGTACGTGCTGACCGACCTGCGCACCAGCGACTTCCACGAGTACTACAACGGCTTCGCCAACCGGGTGCTGTGGCCGATCCTGCACTACCGGGTCGATCTCGCCGAGTTCAGCGAGGCCGACTTCGGCGGCTACCAGCGGGTCAACGAATTCTTTGCCGAGCGCCTGAGTCCGCTGCTCGAGGCGGACGACATCATCTGGGTGCACGACTACCACCTGATTCCCCTGGCGCAGGCGTTGCGCGTGCGCGGGCACGCCAACCGCATCGGTTTCTTCCTGCATATCCCCATGCCGCCGCCCGACTTCCTGACCACGCTGCCGCATCATGCGGAGCTGATCGGCGCGCTCGCCGACTACAACCTGGTCGGCTTCCAGACCGACAACGATGCCAGCAACTTCGCCCGCTACCTGACCCGGGTGCTCGGCGCCGCCACCCCCGACGGCCGCCACTACCATCTGGGGGCGCAGCACTTTCGCGTCGGCGTGTTCCCGGTGGGGATCGACACCGAAGGCTTCCACCGCCTGGCCCAGGCGTCGACGCCCAGCGCCGGCGCCGCGGAGCTCGGCGAAAGTCTCGCCGGCCGCACCCTGATCGTGGGCATCGACCGTCTCGACTACTCCAAGGGCATTGTCAACCGTCTCGATGGCTACGAGCGCTTCCTCGAGAAGTACCCGGACTGGCACGGCCGCATCACCTACCTGCAGATTTCGCCCGCCACCCGCCAGGACATTCCCGAATACGCCGACATCGACGCCGCGGTGAGCGCCAAGGTGGGACATATCAACGGCCGCTTCGGCGCCGTTTCCTGGTCGCCGGTGCGTTACGTGAGCCGCAACCACCAGCGCGAGGACATCGCCATGGTCCTGCGCCTGGCGCGTGTCGGCCTGGTCACGCCGCTGCGCGACGGCATGAACCTGGTGGCCAAGGAGTTCGTCGCCGCCCAGGACCCGGCCGACCCGGGGGTGCTGGTCCTCTCGCAGTTCGCCGGGGCGGCCGCCGAGCTGGATGCGGCGCTGATCGTCAATCCGCACGACCGCGATGCCGTCGCCGACGCGATCGAGGTGGCGCTGCGCATGCCGCTGGAAGAGCGCTGCCGCCGCCACGAGGAGATGTATGCGGTGCTGGAGGCCAACCACATCCGCTATTGGGGGCTGAACTTCCTCGACGCCCTGGTCCGCCCCGGGCGTGGCCCCACCTGGTTGCCGAGCTGGAGCATGACCTACTGAGCGGCGTGGCGGCCTGCCACGACCCGGACCTGCCCGGTGCCCGGCCTGACGAGCCGGTCGCGGGTAACCCGCCTATCCAGCCCGCCCGGCGCGGCGCAGGATGGCTACAGCGGAGCGGCGGGCGTGATTGGGCACCGACAGGGATGCCGCCAGCCACGCGCGTTTGCAGGGAAAATCACCGGAGAGGACAGCATGAGCGACTACATTGCCCCCGTGAAGGACATGCGCTTCGTCATGGACGAGATCGTCGGCCTGGCGGAGATCGCCCGGCTGCCCGGCTACGAGGACGCCACGGCGGAAATGGCCGACGCCATCCTCGACGAGGCGGCCCGCTTCACCGGCGAAGTGCTGGCCCCGCTCAATCGCGTCGGCGACACCGAGGGCTGCAGGCTCGGCCCCCATGGCGTGACCACTCCGCCGGGCTGGAAGGAGGCCTACGCCGCCTTCCGCGCCGCCGGCTGGAACGGCATCACCGCGCCGGGCGAGTTCGGCGGCCAGCACCTGCCCGAGACGCTGGCCGTCGCGGTCAGGGAAATGCTCTGTTCGGCCAACCTGTCCTTCTCGCTTGGTCCGCTGCTCACCAACGGAGCGGTGACGGCCCTGCTGACCTGCGCCAGCGACGAACTCAAGGCGACCTACCTGGAGAAGATGGTCAGCGGCGAGTGGACCGGCACCATGAACCTGACCGAGCCGCAGGCCGGCTCCGACCTGGCGCTGGTGCGCACGCGCGCCGAGCCGCAGGCCGACGGCAGCTATCGACTGTTCGGCCAGAAGATCTTCATCACCTACGGCGACCACGACCTGACGGACAACATCGTCCACCTGGTGCTCGCCCGCCTGCCCGACGCCCCGCCCGGGGTCAAGGGCATCTCGCTGTTCCTGGTGCCCAAGTTCCTGCCCAATGCCGACGGCAGTCCGGGCGCGCGCAACGACGTCCACTGCGTGTCGATCGAGGAAAAGCTCGGCATCCACGCCAGTCCGACCTGCGTGCTGGCCTACGGCGACCAGGGCGGGGCGGTCGGCTACCTGCTCGGCGAGGCCAATCGCGGTCTGGAATACATGTTCATCATGATGAACGAGGCGCGCCTGGGCGTCGGCCTGCAAGGCATCGCGCTCGGCGAGCGCGCCTACCAGCAGGCGCTGGCCTACGCCCGCGAGCGCAAGCAGGGGCGCGACGCGGTGACCGGCGAAGCGCCGGTGAGCATCGACCGCCACCCGGACATCCAGCGCATGCTCATGCTGATGAAGTCGCGCGTCGAGGCCTGCCGCGCCATCGCCTACTACGCGGCGGGCCTGCTCGACCGCGCGCAGGCCGGCAGCGATCCCGACCAGCGCCGGCGCGACCTCTACCTGGCCGAATTCCTGATTCCCATCGTCAAGGGCGGCGGCACCGAAATGGGTGTCGAGGTCACTTCGCTGGGCCTGCAGATCCACGGCGGCATGGGCTTCATCGAGGAAACCGGCGTCGCCCAGTACTGGCGCGACTCGCGCATCACCACCATCTACGAGGGCACCACCGGCATCCAGGCCAACGACCTGCTGTTCCGCAAGCTGATGCGCGACCAGGGCGCCACCGCCAAGGTCCTGTTCGCCGAGGTGCAGGCCACCGCCAGGGCGCTGGACGCCGCCGCCGAGCCGCAGCTGCAGGCCATCGGCCAGCGCCTGGGGGATGCGCTCAAGGCCTGGACCGAAGCCACCGAGGGGCTGGCCAGCCATGCCGGCAACGGGCTGTCCGGCGTGCTGGCCGCAGCGGTGCCCTACCTGTACCTGGCAGTCACCGTGTGCGGCGGCTGGCTGATGGGCAAGGCCGCCCTGGCAGCCGCGGCGCGGCTGGCGCAGGGCGAGGGCGACGCCGCCTTCTACCGGATCAAGATCGCCACCGCGCGCTTCTACGCCGACCAGATGCTGCCCCAGGCGGCCGCCTACGCGGCGACCGTGACCAGCGGCGACGCGGCGCTGCGCGAGATCGGCGACCTGTGGCCGGGCTGAGGCCGTTGGGCCGCTCGGCGGGGTGCTCGCTTCCTCGATCCCGCCGGTGAGGGTCAAGGAGGGCTCGTGAAAGCCGGCGGCGGCCCTGGGGGCTGGCCGCAGCGATCCGTCCGTCTTCACCTCTCGGCCACTAGGGCCTGTACGAAAAGTCAGCCGAGCGAAGGTCAGGCAAGGCCGTTGGTGGCCCCGCGAAAAGAGGCGAGGAAGCGGCGTTTACTGGTCGTAAACGAGCATTCCGAGCCGCTTTTCAACGCAGCATGACCGAGCGCAGGCACTTTTCGTACAGAGCCTAGTGCCGCGCCCGCTACGCCACCTTCCTCCACGACCGCTCAGTCGAGCAGCCGCAACTCGCGGGCGGCCCGCAGGGCGGCGTCGCGGTCGGTGACGTCGAGCTTGCGGAACAGGTTGTTGATGTGGGTCTTCACCGTGCTCAGGCTGACGAACAGGCCGTCGGCGAGCTGCTGGTTGTTCTGCCCGCGGGCCATGCGGCGCAGCACGTCCAGCTCGCGGCGGGTCAGCGGTTCGAGCAGCGCCTGGGCGGCGCCTTCGCCGGACGCGCTGCCGGCGAGGCCGACCAGCAGGCTGGCGAGCTGTTCGCGCGGCGGCAGCGGACGCTCCAGGCCGGCTTGGCGGCGCGCCTGCGGTTGCAGCAGCAGGCGGAACAGCTCGGCCAGCTCGCGCCCCTCGTGGTGCAGCAGCTGGCCGAAGCCGTGGGCGGCGGCCAGTTGCAGGGCTTCGTCGAGGCAGGCGAGGGCGGCACCCTGCTCGCCACGGTCGCGCTGCAGGGCGGCGTCGAGCAGCCACAGGTCGAGCTGCAGGCGGCGGTTGTGCTCGGCATCGGCCTGCTCGCGCAGGTTGGCGAGGATCTGCCGGGCCATCGCCGGCTGGCCGAGGTGACGCTGCACCCAGGCGTAGGCCAGCCACTCGTCCGGCAGCAGGTCCTCGCCGTAGGTGCGCTGGCACCAGTGCCATTCCTGCAGCCAGGCGAGGATGAAGTCCTGGTCGCGCTCGCGCACCGCCAGGCGCGCACGCCAGGCGCCGGCCAGTCGGTACAGCGCGTACTGGCGGAACTGGCGGGCCAGCCGGCGAGCCTCGTCCCAGCGCGCCATTGCCTTGCCCGGCTCGCCGAGGGCGTCGTACAGGCAGGCCTGGTGATGCAGCACGCGGACCAGCGCGGCCGAGTGGGGGAAGCCCAGCGCCAGGGTTTCCGCCTTGACCAGGCGCTGCCGGGCCTGCTCCAGATGGTTCTGCTGCAGGAACACCAGGCCCAGGCCCAGGTGGTGGAACAGTTCGTAGAAGTTGCGCGAGGCGGTGGCCGGCGACTTGCGCTCCAGGGCCAGGAAACGGCGCATGGCCGCCACGCTGTCGCCCTGGGCCAGCTCGATCTGGCCGAGCAGCAGGTGGGGAATGTTGGCGAAGCCGCTGAAGCCGAACTCGTCGAGCTCGCCCAGCGCCTGCTCCACGTCCTGGCGGGCGGCGGCGAGCTGGCCGAGGTGGAACAGGCAGCGCGAACGGTTGAAGCGCAGCACCGAGCCGGCGGCATTGCGCTGCGAGTAGCGCTGCAGCGCCTGGCCGGCCAGCTCGTGGCCGTGACGCAGATTGCCGCCGAGCAGGGCGAGCAGGACGCGCAGGTAGGCGATGGTCTGCTGCACCCGCTCGGGGTTGCGCGGCACGCCCTGGCGCTGCAGCAGGCGCAGGCGCTGGATGCAGGCCGTGGTGCGGGCGATGTCGTTGGTCACCATGACGATGGAGGCTTCACTGATCGCCAGGGTGAAGTGGTCGCTGCCGCTTTCGCCGGACACCTGGCTGAGCAGATCGACCAGGGCGTTGATCTGGCCGTCGCGCAGCAGGTCGAAGGTGTGCCGCTCGGCGGTGGCGAGCACCGCGTTGAAGTCGCGGGCCCGCCCGTACTGGTAGATGGCCTCCGAGTAGCGGCGCTGCTCCAGCAGCCAGGCCGCCGCCTGCTGGTGCAGCCGTTGCAGCAGCTGCGGGTCGCGCTCCTGCAGGCGCTGGTAGAGGACTTCGCGCAGCACGCGGTGGTAGCGGTATTCGAGGCGCTCGCCGGGGCGCTGCTCGATGAACAGGTCGCGGCGCTGCAACTGGCGGATCAGCCGCTCGCCATCCGCGCGCCCGCCGAGCAGGTTGGCCAGCGCCGGGTCGAAGGTCTGCACCACCGAGGTCCGTTCGAGGAAATCCAGCGACTCCGCAGGCAGCCGGGCGAGCACTTCCTCGGCGAGGAAGTCGGCCACGTAGCCGTAGGCCTGGCGGGTCACGCTGCGGATCAGCTCGGGCTGCGGACTGGCCGGGATCTGCTCGCGATAGGCGGTGAACCAGAACTGCAGGCCGGTGATCCAGCCCTCGCTGCCGGCGCGCAGCTGGTAGAGCGCATCCGAATCCAGACGGGCGCCGCGGCTAACCGCCAGCTGGCTGATCTCCTCGCTGTCCACGGCCAGCTCGCGGGCGTCGACGATGGCCAGGCGCTCGTCGCGGCGCAGGTGGTTGATGGCCAGCTCCGGCGCTCCTTCGCAGGCGGCCAGCAGCAGCAGACCGGGCGGCCCGAAGCGCAGCAGCTGCTCCAGGTAGTGGCGGGCGCGCTCGGCGCGCAGCTGGTGGAGGTCGTCGAGGATCAGCGTGAAGCCGTCGCTCTGGTGCTCCAGGCGCTGCAGGATGGCGCCCCACAGGCGCGGTTCGTCGGCCTGGGTGAGGAGCTGTTCGGGCGCGGGCAGGCCGAGGGCGGCGTGCAGGTGCAGCAGCAGGTGCAGCGTCTGGTTGTCGGCGCGGTCGAGTCGATACCAGGCCCAGGGCGTCTGCAGGCCGGCGGCGTACTGGGCGAGCAGGGTGCTCTTGCCGTAGCCGAGCGGCGCGCTGACCAGGATCAGCCGGCAACCGCGGGCGGCGGCGTCCTGCAGATGGTTGAGCAGGCGCGGGCGGGCCAGCAGCTTGTCGGGCAGGGACAACGGGCGGAGCTGGCTCGGATTGACGAGGGGGGAAGCCATCGGGGGTCTTCTGTTGTTATTCACGGCATGGTTGCCCGTGAAGGTAGCAGATACCGGCCTCGGCGGCTCTATTCTGGGGGATGCGCCCAGGGTAATCGCATGTGCGTCCGAGCGGCGACGAGCCAGTCCCTTGTACGGGCGAATTCATTCGCCAAGAGGTCGTGTAAAGGCGAATGAATTCGCCCCTACAGGAGGATATGCCCCGTGTGGCGCGCCACGCGGACGCGCCACACGGGGTGGGTGGTTACACCGCGACGGCCGGAATCACCGCCTTGGCGGCAGCATCCTTGTACTCGGCGATCTGGTCGAAGGACAGGTAGCGGTAGATATCGGCAGCCATGCTGTCGATGTTCTTCGCGTAGCCCATGTACTCCTCGACGGTCGGCAGCTTGCCGAGGATCGAGGCGACCGCCGCCAGCTCGGCCGAGGCCAGGAACACGTTGGTCGCATCGCCCAGACGGTTCGG
>NZ_JAJHPU010000036.1 GCF_020831405.1 Pseudomonas oryzagri
AGGTCATCGTCAAGCACCTATACCGAACCCCCGATCAGCTCGCGCTGGTCGGGGGTTCGTCTTTGCGGCCGTAAAGCTGATCCTAAGCGTCCAGCTCGGCTAAGATAGCGCCAATGCGTCATCCCCGGTGTTTCCATGCCTGATTCCGCAGCATCGCCTCCCGCCCTCGCCCAGCTGCCGCTTGCCCAGCTGATCGCCTGCCATGAATGCGATCTGCTGATGCGCAAGCCCGAGCTGCAGGCGGAGCAGAAGGCTTGTTGCCCACGCTGTGGCTTCGAGCTGATCGCCCATCGCGCGCAGGTGGAGCGGCGTAGTCTGGCCTTGGCACTGACCGCCCTGATGCTGTTCCTGCCCGCCAACTTCCTGCCGATCATGCAGCTCAATCTGCTCGGGCAGACGACCCAGGATACGGTATGGAGTGGCGTGGTCGCGCTCTACCGCAGCGGCATGCCGGCGGTTGCCGGCGTCGTGCTCCTCTGCAGCATGGTGGTTCCCCTGCTCAAGCTGCTGTGCCAACTGCTGGTGCTGCTGTGTATCCGCTGGCAGGTGGCGCTGAGCTGGGGGCGTTGGCTGTATCGCTGGTACCACCATCTGCGCGAGTGGGGGATGCTCGAGGTCTACCTGATGGGGATTCTGGTTTCGATCGTGAAATTGATCGACATGGCTGACCTCACGCTGGGAATGGGGCTGTTCTGCTTCATCGCTCTGTTACTCGCCCAGGTCTGGCTGGAAGTCAGCATGTCGCCGCATCAGATTTGGGCGGCCCTCGAGGATAGCCATGCGCGCCCTTGATGCCGGCATCCTGGTGTGTGGCGAGTGCCATCAGCTCAGCCGCTGGGCGCCGGGCACCCGGCAGCACTGCCGACGCTGTGGAGCGCTTCTGCATCCACGCCGGCCGAACAGCATCGCCCGCACCTGGGCACTCCTGCTGGCGGCGGCGTTGCTCTACATACCGGCCAACCTGCTGCCGATCATGACCGTCAGCCTGTTCGGCCAGGGCACTCCGGCGACCATCATGGAGGGGGTGATGGAGCTGATCCACGCCCAGATGCTGCCGATCGCCCTGGTGGTATTCCTGGCCAGTATCCTGGTGCCGACCTTCAAGCTGGTCGGCATCGCACTGCTGCTCTACTCCGTCCAGCGTCATCAGCCGCTCTCGGCACGCCAGCGCATTCTCATGTTTCGTTTCATCGAGTGGATCGGCCGCTGGTCGATGCTCGACATATTCGTGATTGCCATCCTGGTGGCTCTGGTCAGCTTCGGCAATCTCGCCAGCATCGAGGCCGGTGCCGGCGCTCTGGCCTTTTCCGGCGTGGTCGTGCTGACCATGTTGGCGGCCATCACCTTCGATCCCCGGTTGATCTGGGATAACACCGACGCAGAAGATCCCCATGAGTGAGCTTGCCCATCCCGACATCCGGAAGACCAGCAACTGGTCCGCCATCTGGGTCCTGCCGCTGTTGGCCCTGGTCATTGGCCTGTGGCTGCTCTGGCGCGCCCTCAGCGAGGCGGGCGTGGAGATTCGCGTGCACTTCGCCGACGGCGAGGGCATCCAGGCCAACAAGACCCAGGTGATGTACAAGGGCATCGCCGTGGGCAAGGTCATCGATCTGCGCGTCAGTCAGGACATCCAGGGAGTCGACGCCACCATCGAGATCAACCGCGAAGCCAAGGACTACCTCAGCCGGGACACCCGTTTCTGGCTGGTCAAGCCCAGGGTTTCCCTCGCCGGAGTGACCGGTCTGGAAACCCTGGTATCCGGCATCTATATCGCCGTCGATCCGGTCAAGGGCGAGGCTGTCCACGAGTTTCAGGCGCTCAGCGAACCACCGCCGCTGTCCGACAAATTGCCTGGTTTGCACATCACCCTGAAGGCCGATCGCCTGGGGTCGCTCGACGAGGGCAGCCCGGTGTTCTATCGGCAGATCAAGGTGGGTCAGGTGAAGAGCTACCGTCTGGGCGATGACCAGCGCACGGTCGAGGTGCAGATCTACATCGAACCGGCCTACGTCCACCTGGTCCGCAAGCACACCCGCTTCTGGAATGCCAGCGGCATCAATTTCAGTGGTGGCCTGTCCGGCTTCAAGCTGCGCACCGAGTCGCTGGTGAGCATCGCCACGGGAGGTATTGCCTTCTCCACGCCGGAGCATCGCGAGGACAGTCCGCCGACGGATCCGGCCATCCCATTCCGGCTGTACGACGACTTCGAGGCGGCCGAGGCCGGCCTCAAGGTCATGCTCAAGCTGAGCGACGTCAGTGGCCTGCAGCCGGGCCGGACCCCGGTGATGTATAGCGGCGTGCAGGTCGGCACCCTGAAGAGCATCGACATGGGCAAGAATTTCGCCCAGCCGATGGCCGAGCTGACCATGGACCCGCGCACCGAGGAACTGCTGCTGGAAAGCAGCGAATTCTGGCTGGTCAAGCCGTCGATATCCCTGGCCGGCATCACCGGCCTCGAGGCGCTAGTGCAGGGCAACTATCTGGCCGTGCGCTTCGGCAAGACCGGTGCACAGAGCCGCGAGTTCACCGTCAGTTCCAAGGCGCCGCCGCTGAATGTGGATGCGCCCGGTCTGCATCTGCTGCTCGCTGCCGACCGTCTCGGCTCCCTGGCGGTCGGCAGCCCGGTGCTCTATCGCCAGTTGCAGGTCGGCACTGTGCAGAGCTTCCAGCTTTCCGGTGATCGCAGCGAGGTACTGTTCGACGTGCACATCGAGCAGGAGTACGCCGGCCTGGTCAATGCGTCGACGCGCTTCTGGAATGCCAGCGGCGTCACCCTCAAGGGCGACCTGAGCGGCGTGGAAGTGAAGAGCGAGTCGTTGCAGACCCTGTTGCAGGGCGGCATCGCCTTCGATACGCCGGAGCGCGTGGCCGCTCCGGTGAAACGCTTCCACCGCTTCGCGCTGTTCGCCGACGAGGACAAGGCCCATGCCGGCGGCCAGTTAATCGAACTGCGCGTCGAGCGCGGCGACGGGCTGCGCGAGGGCACGCCGTTGCGCTACCGCGGTCTGGAGGTGGGGCAGGTCGAGGCGGTGTGCCTCGCCGACGACCTGGCCAGCGTCCTGCTTCAAGTGCGGGTGACCGCCGCGGCGGAGCGCATCGCGCGCGCCGGCAGCCGCTTCTGGATCGTGCGTCCGGAGCTGGGACTGGTGCGCACCGCCAATCTGGATACCCTGGTCAGCGGCCCCTATCTCGAGGTGCAACCGGCCGCCCGTGCCGGCGAGCGGCAGACCCGCTTCTCCCTGTTGCCCCAGGCGCCCCAGGCGGCTGGCGAAGAGGCCGGCCTGGCGCTGGTGCTGAGCGCGTCGCGCCGCGGCTCGCTCAAGCCCGGTGTGGCGGTGACCTACCGCGAGATGGCGGTGGGCAAGGTCACCCGCCTCGAGCTGGGGCCCACCGCCGATCGCGTGCTGGTGCACATCCTGATCGAGCCGCGCTACGCGCCGCTGGTGCGTGGCGGCAGTCGCTTCTGGAACGCCAGTGGCATCGGTGTCGACCTCGGTCTGCTCAAGGGCGCGCAGATTCGTACCGAATCGCTGGAGGCGCTGCTGGAGGGCGGCATCGCCTTCGCCACACCCGAGGACACCAGCCCGGCCCACCCCGGCCAGACCTTCGCCCTGTTCGACGAGGCGCAGGAAGAGTGGTTGCGCTGGGCGCCGAAGATTCCGCTGCGGCCGTGACCGACCGGGGAGCGGGCGTCAGTCGACTGCCGGGTGCAGCGCTTTCCCGGCAGCGGGATTCACGCCACAATTCAAGAAATAACCGGCGTGCATGGACACGCCCGTGCCTGCGACGGGATCACCAGGAGACCGACATGAGCAACGACCGCGTCATCATCTTCGACACTACGCTGCGCGACGGCGAGCAGAGTCCCGGCGCGTCCATGACCAAGGAAGAGAAGCTGCGCATCGCCAAGGCGCTGGAGCGCATGCGCGTCGACGTGATCGAGGCGGGCTTCGCCATCGCCAGCCCGGGCGACTTCGAGGCGGTCAAGGCGGTCGCCGAGGCGATCAAGGACAGCGCCGTCTGCAGCCTGGCGCGGGCCCTGGACGCCGACATCGAACGCGCCGCCGAGGCGCTGAAGAACGCCAACTCCGGGCGCATCCACACCTTCATCGCCACCAGCCCGATCCACATGCAGTACAAGCTGCGCATGCAGCCGGAGCAGGTGATCGAGCAGGCGGTGCGCGCGGTGAAGAAGGCGCGCAGCCTGTGCGCCGACGTGGAGTTCTCCTGCGAGGACGCCGGTCGCTCGGAGATCGATTTCCTCTGCCGGATCATCGAGGCGGCCATCGACGCCGGCGCGCGCACCATCAATATCCCGGATACCGTCGGCTACGCCATCCCGCACCAGTACGCCGACACCCTGCGTCAGCTGCTCGAGCGCATCCCCAACGCCGACCAGGCGGTGTTCTCGGTGCACTGCCACAACGACCTCGGCCTGGCCGTGGCCAATTCGCTGGCCGCCGTGGTGGCCGGCGCCCGCCAGGTGGAGTGCACCATCAACGGCCTCGGCGAGCGTGCCGGCAACGCCGCGCTGGAAGAGATCGTCATGGCGATCAGGACCCGCAAGGACCTGCTCGGCGTCTACACCAACATCGAGACCGAGCACATCCTCAGCACCTCGCGGCTGGTCTCCGGTATCACCGGCTTCCCGGTGCAGCCCAACAAGGCCATCGTCGGCGCCAATGCCTTCGCCCACGAGTCGGGCATCCACCAGGACGGCGTGCTCAAGCACCGTGAGACCTACGAGATCATGTCGGCGCAGTCGGTAGGCTGGAACGCCAACAAGATGGTCATGGGCAAGCACTCCGGGCGCAACGCCTTCCGCGCGCGTCTCGAGGAGCTGGGTATCGTGCTGCCCGGTGAGGCCGAGTTGAATGCCGCCTTTACCCGCTTCAAGGAGCTGGCCGACAAGAAGCACGAGATCTTCGACGAGGACCTGCAGGCGCTGGTCTCCGACAGCCTTGGCGAGGAAGCGCCGGAGCACTTCAAGCTGGTCTTCCTCGAGGTCGCCAGCCGTACCGGCGAGGTGCCGCATGCCGAGGTGGTGCTCAGCGTCGATGGCGTCGAGCAGAAGGTCGCGGCCAGCGGCGCCGGTCCGGTGGACGCCACCTTCAAGGCCATCGAGGCGATCGCCCGCTCGCAGGCCAACCTGCAGCTGTACTCGGTCAACGCCATCACCCAGGGGACCGACTCCCAGGGCGAGGTGACCGTGCGCCTGGAGAAGGGCGGGCGCATCGTCAACGGCAGCGGCGCCGATACCGACATCCTCGCCGCCTCGGCCAAGGCCTATCTCAACGCGCTGAACCTGATGCAGGCCGGCGGCCACAAGACCCACCCGCAGGCGGCCGACGTTTGATCGACGAGCAACAGCGCCGCGCCTACCTGGACGCCATGCAGGTGACCACCTGGTTGCCGCGCGTGGCGCTGCCGTTCGCCGCGCCCTCGCGTCCCGAGCTGCTGGCCGTGGCGGCGCCAGCGGTCGAGCCGCCGCGCCGTCCGCGCCCCGCGGCACCCGGCCCGGCGCCGAGTGCCGCGGCTCCAGGTGCAGTATCCCCCCCGCAGGCTCCGACGCCGACGCCGACGCCCGCCACACCGCGCAAGGCGCCGGTGGTGCCGCTCCGGCCGGCTGCCGAGCCGCTGCCTGCCAAGGCGGTCGAGGAGACTCCCGCGGCGCCGCGCCGCGAGCCCGCGCCGCGTTTCGCCCTGCAGCTGCTGCGGGCCGGCAACTGTCTGCTGCTGGTCGAGCTGCCGACCGGCGAGCCGTTCGCCGGCCGCGATCCGGCCTACCGCCTGCTCAAGGACCTGCTGCGTGCCGCCGATCTGCCGGACAGCCCGCGGCCGCTCGGCGAGCCGATCCGTTGGCCGCTGATCCGCGGCAACCGCGAATTCGACCAGGGCCCGGCGGCGGCGCGCGGCTATGTGCGCGCCGTGCTGCAGGGACAACTGGAGCAGGAAGCGGCAGCCTGCACCTGGCTGATCGGCACCCCGGCGGCGCGCTTTGCCGGCGACCAAGACGCGCCGCCGGTCTGCCGGGAACTCGATCTGGACGGCCTGGGCGTGGCCTGGAGCCTGCCGGGCCTGGAACAACTGATGGAAGCTCCGCCCCTCAAGGCCGAGCTGTGGCAAAGCATGCGGCGCGCGAGGCGCCGCTGGACGAGCGAAGCATGACTGATGCGGTAAGTTTCCGGCGGATGACCGCCGCCGACCTGGATGCGGTACTGAAGATCGAATACGCCGCGTTCAGCCATCCCTGGACCCGCGGCATCTTCACCGATGCCCTCAACTCCTACGAATGCTGGCTGATGTTCGAAGGCCACCAGCAGGTCGGCCATGGCGTGATCAACCTGATCGCCGACGAGGCGCACCTGCTCAACATCACCGTCAAACCCGAGAGCCAGGGCCGCGGTCTCGGCCTGCGCCTGCTCACCCACCTGATGCTGCGCGCCCGCGAGCGCGGTGGCAGCGAGTGCTTCCTCGAGGTGCGCGCCTCCAACCAGTCGGCCTATCGTCTCTACGAACGCTTCGGCTTCAACGAGATCGGCCGCCGCCGCGACTACTATCCGGCGGTGGGCGGGCGCGAGGATGCGCTGGTGATGGCCTGCCCGCTGTTCGACTGAGCCGTGGCCAGCCCGCCCTTGGCGGGATCCCATCCATTTCTTTCTGACCTGTGCCGGGAGCGCCTGGGATGACGCTGCAAACCGCCGAAGTCGTCGTGGTCGGCGCCGGCCTGTCCGGGCTGAGCGCGGCCTGGCGCCTGGCCTGGGCCGGCAAGGACGTGCACGTGCTGGAGGCCGGTGGGCGTCTCGGTGGACGCATCCTGACCCGCGCGTTCAGCACGGGGACGCCCGTGGAGCTGGGCGCTGCCGGTATCGGCGCACGCCAGAGGCGACTGCGCCAGCTGGTCGGCGAACTGGGCCTCGCGTTGCAGGCGCCGGCGGACGCGCCGGTCGGTTTCGATCGGCTGTATGCCCAGGCGCTCGGCGAGCAGGGTTGGCTGGCTCGCCAGCAGCTCAGGTATCTGTGGCGGCAGCTCGAGCAGCAGGCCGCCCGGCTGCCGCCCCAGCCGGCTGCCGAACATGCCCTGGCGCGAACCCGCGATGCCCTCAGCCTGGCCGCCTGGCTGGACCGGCGCTGGCTGGGCGGTGCGGTCCGTCAGCTGGCCGGGCAGATGGCCGAGTGCCTGTTCGCCGCGCCGCAGGAACAGTCCCTGCTGCAAGCCCAGCTGCAGTTGCGTCGCCATGGTGGCGGCGCCGGCCTGCTCGAATTGCGCCTTGGCTGCGTCGCGCGGCCGGCGGGCGGCATGCAGACGATCTGCCAGGCGCTGGTGCAGCGCCTAGGTGATGCGTTGCATCTCGACACGCCGCTGCTGGCCGTCGAGCAGGATGGCCAGAGCGTCGAGCTGCTCACCGCCCACGGCCGCTGGCGCGCCGGGCGGGTGGTACTGGCGCTGCCGGTCCTGATGCTCACCCGTCTGGGCTTTGCGCCGGCGCTGCCCGGCTGGCACGAGCATGTCCTGCGCCACCTGTTGCCGCAGGCCAGTGTGGATGCCCAATTGCGCTACGAACGGCCGTTCTGGCGCGAGCGCCTGCCCTACGTCGACCTGCCGCGCAGCGTCGGCGATTGCCTGGTCGTCGAGCAGGCGCCGCAGCGCGCCGGCGAGGGCGCGCTGCGCGTGCGCCTGAGCGGCGAGTTGGCCCGGCGCTGCCAGCCGCTCTCCGCCCCGGCGCGCCAGGCCCTGTTGCTCGACACCCTGGGCAGGGGGCTCGGCGAGCCGGCGCGCAGCCCGCTGGAGTGCCTGCTGCAGTGCTGGAGCGACGAGCCCTTCCTGCGCTGTGCGGCGCCGTTCTGGCCGGCCGGCGGCTGGAGCGTGCAGGCACCGCAACTGGTTCGCCCCCTGGGGCGCGTGCATTTCGCCGGCGCCGACCTGGCGCTGCGCTGGCCGGGTACGCTCGAAGGGGCGGTCGAGGCCGGCGAGCGGGCGGCCGACGAGGTGCTGGCGCTGGGTTGAGCCGCGTTCCCGGCGCATCCTGGCTGGCGGCGGGCTTGCCAGGCGCCGGGGAGGCTTCGTAAGGTGCCCGCCTTGTCACCAGGAGTTGTCCATGTCCCTCGCCGCTAGCCTGTGGCACCTATCCGCCACCCCACTGTCATGTCCAGCTCATTCGCTCCAGTGCGAGGGGCTGCGATGAACCTGTCCCGCGGGTGGGCTGCGGTCGGCCTGATGCTGTCCTGCCTGTGCTGGGCCGGCAACGCCCTGGTGGCGCGGGCGGTGGCCGACAGTATCCCGCCGATGTCGCTGGCGTTCTGGCGCTGGTCGCTGGCGCTCGCCATCCTGCTGCCCTTCGTCGGCCGCCCGCTGTGGCGCCAGCGGGCCCAGGTCCGCGCGGCCGGCTGGCGTCTGTGGCTGGTCGCCGGACTGGGCATCGCCAGCTACAACTCACTGCTCTACCACGCCGCCCACAGCACCTCGGCGATCAACATCACCCTGCTCAACACCTGCCTGCCGCTGGCCACCTTCCTCGGTGCCGGTCTGCTGTTCGGCGAATGGCCGGCGCGCCGCGCCTGGTTCGGCATGGCGGTGGCCGCCTTCGGCCTGCTGCTGCTGATCGGCCGCGGCGACCTGACCACCTTCCTGGCCCTGGACTTCTATCGCGGCGACCTGCTCATGTTGCTGGCGGTGGCGGCCTGGGCGCTGTACTCGCTGCTGATGCGCCTGTGGGGTGCGGGCTTCGGCCTGGCGCCACTGCCGCTGCTGGGCGTGATGGTGCTGTTCGGGTTGATCCTGATGCTGCCGTTCTACCTGCTCGAACTGCTGCGGGTGGGGGGCTTCAGCCCGACGCCCACCAGCCTGGGGGCAATCGGCTACACCGCGCTGTTCGCCTCGCTGGTCGCCTATCTGGCCTGGAACCATGGCCTCAAGGTGCTCGGCGCGGCGCGCGCCTCGCTGTTCAGCTACCTGATGCCGGTGTTCGCCGCACTGCTGGCCTGGCTGCTGCTCGACGAGCGGCTGGCCTTCTACCACTGGCTGGGCGGCGGGCTGATCTTCGCCGGCCTGCTGGTGGCCACCCGCCCGGCCAGGGGCGCCGCTCGCTAGCCGGGAGCCTAGCGCAGCGCCGAATAATTGTTCTCGGCATGGCAGGCCGCCGCGTCGTGCTGCTTCCGGCAGCGCTTGGCGAAGGCCACCTTCGCGCCCTTGCGGCAATCGCGGTAGCGCAGCGAACCGCGCTGCTCGTTCATGCACACACTGGCGTAGTCGATTCGCCCACCCTGTTCGCGCCACTTGAAGGTGCCGCGGACGATGCCGTCGCGGGTCTTCCACGACCACTTGGCCGAGCGGGTGACGGTTTTCGTCCGCCGGATTGGCTGCGGACGCTCCACGCTCGACGGCCGTACCGCCGGCAGGCGGTTGACGATTTCCCGCGGCTGGAAAGTGTTCTCGTTGAATTCGGTCTGGCGGGGGCCGGCGGCGTCGGCACGCGGGGCAGGGCGGTAGGCATGGATCTGCGGCGCTGGGGGCGCGACGACCTGGGACTGCGCACGCGGGGCAACCGCAGCGGCGGGCAGGGAGGGAGCGGGCGCGGGAGCCGTGAAGGACTGCGGTGTCGGCGTCGCTGGCGTGGTGGGCGACACCAGGGCCGTCAGCCGCTCCGGCACATGCAACGCGACGGCCGCGGCCGCACCGCCAAGTAGGGTCAGCGCCAGCAGTACGCCATGGCGGCGTGGGGCGCGATGGGGGAAGGGCGCATCATCCCGGTCTGCGTGCATGGGGCCTCCTGGCCGTGGCGACGCCCCGATCCTTGGGGCTGCCCAGCGTAGCCGGAGGTTTTTCTCGGCACAACGAAAAAGGGCCTGCATCGCTGCAGGCCCTTTCGGAATTAGTGGTGGCTACGCAGGGACTTGAACCCCGGACCCCAGCATTATGAATGCCGTGCTCTAACCAGCTGAGCTACGTAGCCAACGGCGCGCATTATTCTCTCCGGCGGATCGCCTGTCAACCCCTCAAGTGCAGAAAAATCCCAATCCGATCAAGCGCTTGCCAAGGATTGTCGGGCCTCCTCGATCAGCCCCCGCGGCCGTCGTCCGTGACGGCTGCGGGCTGAGGCGTCAGCCCGGCATGGGCGCGGGATTCTTCACCGTGGCCAGCTCCGGGTGGGCGACCAGCTTGTCGATGTGCAGCTCGGGGTTGTCCAGCCAGGTTTCGGTCAGCACGCGGTAGTGCTCCATGTCGCGACAGCGCATGCGCAGGCTGTAGTCGAAGGTGCCGCTGATCAGCCGGCATTCGAGGACCTGCGGGCAGGCGCGCATGCAGCTCTCGAAGGCTTTCTGCGCGGCGCGCCCGCTCTGGTTGGACAGCGCCACCAGGACCAGCAGCGACAGGCCGGGGGAGACCTGTTGCAGGTCGACGATGGCGCCGTAGCCGAGGATCACCCCCATGCGCTCGAGCTTGCGCACCCGCTCCAGGCAGGGCCGCGGGGTCAGGTGCACCAGTTCGGAGAGCTTCTGGTAGGTGATCCGGCCGTTGTGGCGCAGCACCTCGATGATCGCCTGGTCGATGCGGTCGAGGGTCAGGCTGTGGTCGGGGCCGGAGTCGGGAGTGTCTTTCGGGCGCATGTCACTTCAGTCGGTTGGACAGGAACTGTTGCAGGCGTTCGCTGGCCGGGTTGTCGAGGATCCGCGCGCTGCCCTGCTCCTCGACGCGGCCCTGGTGGAGGAACAGGACCTGGCTGGAAACCTGGCGGGCGAAGCCCATCTCGTGGGTGACCATGATCATGGTACGACCTTCCTCGGCCAGTGTCTGGATCACCTTGAGCACCTCGCCGACCAGTTCCGGATCGAGCGCCGAGGTTGGCTCGTCGAACAGGATGATCTCCGGCTCCATGGCCAGGGCGCGGGCGATGGCCACGCGCTGCTGCTGGCCGCCGGAGAGGAAGGCCGGATACTGCTCGGCGACCCGCGCCGGCAGACCGACCTTGTCCAGGTAGGCGCGCGCGCGCTCCTCGGCCTCGCGGGCCGGCACGCCGAGCACCTGGCGCGGCGCCATGGTGATGTTGTCCAGCACGCTCATGTGGCTCCACAGGTTGAAGTGCTGGAACACCATGGCCAGGCGGGTGCGCAGGCTCTGCAGCTGGGCCTTGTCGGCCACCGTGGTACCGCCGCGGGTCTGGCGCATGGCGATGGTCTGGCCGTCGAGGGTGATGCGGCCGGCGTCGGGCTGTTCGAGGAAGTTGATGCAGCGCAGCATGGTGCTCTTGCCCGAGCCGCTGGTGCCGATCAGGCTGATCACGTCGCCGCTGCTGGCGTGCAGCGACACGCCCTTGAGCACTTCGTTGTCGCCGTAGCGCTTGTGCAGGTCTTCCACCTGCAGCTTGTGCAGGCTGGTGCCGGCGGCGCTGCGGGCGTGGGTTTCGGGGCGGGTGGAGCGGAGGCCGGCCGGGTTGGCGGGCATGGCGTAGGCGGTCTGGTTCATCACGAGTTACCCCCGGGTAGGGCCGAGAAAGGTCATCCAGCGGCGTTCGGCGAAGCGGAACAGGCCGACCAGCAGGAAGGAGAGCAGGATGTAGAGCAGGGCGGCGATGCCGAATGCCTGGAAGGTCATGAAGGTGGCGGCATTGGCGTCACGGGCGACCTTGAGGATGTCCGGCACGGTGGCGGTGAACGCCAGCGAGGTGGCATGCAGCATGAGGATCACCTCGTTGCCGTACTGCGGCAGCGCCCGGCGCAGCGCCGAGGGGATGATCAGGTGCACATAGAGGCGCCAGCCGCTCAGGCCGTAGGCGTGCGCGGCCTCGATCTCGCCGTGCGGGATGTTGCGGATCGCGCCGGCGAAGATCTCCACCGTGTAGGCGCAGGTGTTCAGCACGAAGGCCAGGATGGTGCAGTTGATCGCCTCGCGGAAGAAGCCGTCGAGCAGCGGCTGGTTGCGCACCGCCTCCAGGCTGTACAGGCCCGTGTAGCAGATCAGCAGCTGGATATACAGCGGCGTGCCGCGGAACAGGTAGGTGTAGAACTGTACCGGCCAGCGCAGCAGGCGGTTGCGCGAGACCCGCGCGATGGCCAGCGGCAGGGACAGGATGAAGCCCAGGACGATAGAGGCGACCAGCAGCCAGAGGGTCATGGCCAGGCCCGACAGGTTGTAGCCGTCGCTCCACAGGAACGCCTGGCCGTACTGTTGCAGCAGTTCGATCATGGCATCAGCCCCTTGATTCCGGTGTTGTAGTGGCGCTCCAGGCGGCGGAACACCAGGTTGGACAGGCTGGTGATCAGCAGGTAGACCAGGCCGGCAATGATCAGGAAGTACAGCGGGTCGTTGGTGGTCTTGCCGGCGTTCTGCGCGGCCTTGACCAGGTCGGAGAGGCCGATGATCGACACCAGCGCGGTGGCCTTGAGCAGCACCAGCCAGTTGTTGCCCAGGCCCGGCAGGGCGAAGCGCATCATCTGCGGGAACAGCACCAGGCGAAAGCGCTTGAGCGGGCCGAGGCCGTAGGCGGTGGCCGCCTCCAGCTGGCCGCGCGGCACGCTGAGGATGGCGCCGCGGAAGGTCTCGGTGAAGTAGGCGCCGTAGATGAAGCCGAGGGTGGCCACGCCGGCGCTGAACGGGTCGATCTCGATGTAGTCCCAGCCCAGCAGGTCGGTCAGGTCGTTCAGCCAGGTCTGCAGGCTGTAGAAGATCAAGAGGATCAGCAGCAGGTCGGGCACACCGCGGATCAGCGTGGTGTAGCCCGCGCCCAACAGGCGCAGCCAGCGCATCGGCGCGAGCTTGATGCAGGCGCCGAACAGGCCGAGGGCGATGCTGAGCAGCATGGACAGCGTGGCCAGCTTCAGCGTCATCCAGATGCCTTGCAGCAGCAGGGGACCGAAACCTTGCAGGTCGATGACCGGCAGGCCGAGGGAGTGCAAAAGGTCATTCACGATGGAACACCTGTTCGGGAAAGCGAGGACGGTGCCCGGCCGCCGTGGCGGGCCGGCCGGGCTTTGGCGCGGTTACTCGTTGTAGATGTCCTGCGGACCGAAGTACTTGCGCTCGATTTCCTTGTAGGTGCCGTCGGCGTGCAGGGCGGCGATGCCCTTGTTGATCAGTTCCTGCAGCTCGTCGTCGTTCTTGCGCAGGCCGATGGCGATCACCGAGGGCAGGCCGGGATCGTTGATCGCCGCGCCGCTGTGGAAGGCCTGGCCCTTGGGCAGGGACAGGAAGTTCAGCTCGGCTTCCAGCTTGTCGGTGACGATGGCGTCGAGGCGGCCGTTGGCGAGGTCGGCGTAGTTCTGGTCCTGCGACTGGTAGGCCTTGATCTGCGCGCCGGCCGGCGCCAGCTTGGCGCGGGCGTAGACCTCCTGGATGGAGCCCTGCAGCACGCCGACCTGCTTGCCTTCGAGCGATTGCGGGGTGTCGCCGAAGCCAGCGTCCTTGCGGGTGATGATCGAAGTGGGGCTGAGGAACAGCTTGTCGGAGAAGGCGATCTGCTGCTCGCGGGCCGGGGTGACGGCCATCGACGACATGATGCCGTCGAACTTGCGGGCGCGCAGGGCCGGGATCAGACCGTCGAAGTCGTTGGTCACCCAGGTGCACTTGACCGCCAGCTTGGCGCAGATGGCGTTGCCCAGCTCGATGTCGAAACCCTTCAGGCTGCCGTCGGCGGCCACCGATTCGAAGGGCGGATAGTCGGGGAACACTCCGAAGCGGATTTCCTTCCACTCCTTGGCGTGGGCCAGACCGGCGGACAGGGGGAGGACGACTGCGGCGACCAGCGTGCAGAGCTTTTTCATGGGGCTGTTCCACTATGGGTCTTGTTTTTGTTGGGCGGCCAGCAGCCAGGGGGACTGGCTGTGCGTGGCGGTTGTCGATGACCGGCGAGTCCGGCTCGACTGGGGACTGAGAATGCCCGGCGGCTCGGTGCTTTTGGTGTCGTTAAGCGCTGGGGAGGAGGCAGGAATAGCTGTAAAAAAAACGCAAACAGCAGAATCGGCTGTGACTGGCGGCTTTTATGTCCTCGCGCCGCCCGGTTGTCGCAAATCTGTACGCCGGCAGGGGAACGACCGCCTCACTTGTAGGCGGCCAGCAGCAGGTTGCTTTCCGAGTTGGCGACTCCCTTGAGAGCACGCAGCTCGCGCAGCACCCGGTCGAACTCGCTGAGGGTCTGGGTATGGATTTCCGCCACCAGGTCCCAGCGGCCGTTGGTGGTATGCACCTGCACCACCTCGGGGATCTGCCGCAGGGCGGCGATCACCGCGTCGCTGGCGCCGCCGCGCAGCTCGATCATGGTGATGGCGCGCACGCCGATGTTCTCCAGCTCGTTGCGCAGCTTGATGGTGAAGCCGACCAGCAGACCGGAGCGCTGCAGGCGGTCGATGCGGTTCTGCACGGTGCCGCGCGACACCTTGAGGCGCTCGGCCAGGGCGGCGGTGGAGGCGCGGCCGTCCTCGCGCAGCAGGGCCAGCAGGCGGCGGTCGAGGTCATCGGGTTGGTCGGACATGGGCGTCACCGGGCATGGAAAGGGCTTTGGGCAAACTGCCAGTCGATTCTATCATTCTGCTTTATTGTGGTGTGCAAAATGTAATTTATCTATCTTTCTGCTAGGCGTGCTCTTTCTTAAAATTGTCCGACCGTTTCACTCAGTCGGAGTCGCCATCGTGTCTGCCTTGCCTGTCCCGTCCCCCCTGCCCAAGATCGTCAGCCTGGTCGGCGCCCCCACCGATGTCGGTGCCGGCGCCCGCGGCGCCTCGATGGGGCCCGAGGCCCTGCGCGTCGCCGGCCTGGAGCGCGCGCTGCGCGAGCGCGGTTTCCACGTGCTCGACCGCGGCAACCTCAGCGGCCCGGCCAATCCCTGGCTGCCGCCGCGGCAGGGCTACCGTCACCTGGCGGAGGTGATCGCCTGGAACCAGGCGGTGCACGACGCCATCTACGCCGAGCTGCGCGAGGAGCGCCTGCCGATCCTGCTCGGCGGCGACCACTGCCTGGGCGTCGGCTCGATCAGCGCGGTGGCCCGCCATTGCCGCGACACCGGCAAGAAGCTGCGCATCATCTGGCTGGACGCCCACGCCGACTTCAATACTTCGGATCTCACCCCGTCGGGCAACCTGCACGGCATGCCGGTCGCCTGCCTGTGCGGCGATGGCCCGCGGGAGCTGGTGGAGATGGCCGGTCAGGTTCCGGCGATCCAGCCCCAGTGGATCCGCCAGGTGGGCATCCGCAGCGTCGACGAGGGCGAGCGCGTGCGCGTCCACGAGGCGGGCCTCGAGGTGATGGACATGCGCTACCTCGACGAGGTCGGCATGCGCGCGGCCATGCAGCAGGCCCTGGCCGACCTCGACGAGGACACCCACCTGCACGTCAGCTTCGACGTCGACTTCCTCGATCCGGAGATCGCCCCCGGCGTCGGCACCACGGTGCCCGGCGGGCCGAGCTACCGCGAGGCGCAGCTGTGCATGGAGATGATCGCCGACACCGGCCTGTTGCGCTCGCTGGACATCGTCGAGCTCAACCCGGCGCTGGACCACTGCAACCGCACCGCCCGGGTGGCGGTGGAGCTGACCGAGAGCCTGTTCGGCAAGTCGACGCTGATGCGCGCCGCGCGCTGATTCCCTATTCTGCGGCCATGCCACAACGACCGAGACCGCCATAGGGCGGTCTCGGTCGTTTGCATGCCGGTGGTGCGTCGCTGATGCGCACCGCTTGCCCGGAGCCTCCCTGCTCCGGATGGTAAGACACCTCGGTTCGGTGTCGGCGTGGCTATCGGCAATGCGTCAATGACGCGTGGGCAGATGGACTTCCGCCAGCATGCAGCGCGCGCTGCCGCCGCCGATGCATTCGATGGTGTCGATGTTCACCACCACCGGGCGGGCGTGCCGCTCGATCAACCGGCGCTGCGCCGCAGCGAGCGACTGCCAGGCGTTGCGCGACATCACCAGCAGCGGCTGGCCGTCCTTGTTGTGCAGCTCCAGCATGTTGCCGGCGAAGCCTTCCAGCTGGGCCCAGTCCAGGGGCAGGATGTCCTTGCCGGTGTCGCGCAGCTGGCGTTCGAGCTGCAGCCGCTCGTCGTCGTCGCGTACGGCCTGCAGGCAGACGATGGCCAGGCTGCGGCCGACGCTCATCATCACGTTGCTGTGATAGATGGGCGCGCCGCCGCGGTCCACGGCATGGAAGGCGCACAGGCGGTAGTCCAGGCGCTCGGCGAACTGGCGCAGTGCACTGGCGTGGGTGCGTCCGGAGTAGCAGGCGTAGCTGATGCGGTGTTCGCGATCCAGCACCATGCTGCCGGTGCCTTCGAGGAACAGCCCCTGTTCCTCCAGGGGGCTGAGATCGATGGTCTCGCTGATCCGGAAGTGGCGGTCGAGCGCCTCGAGCACGCCCTTGCGGCGCTCGAGGCGGCGGTTCGCGCCCTCCATCGGGTAGACCACCAGCCGGCCGTCGGCATGGCTGCTCCAGCAGTTGTTGGGGAAGATGGAATCGGGGGTGTGCGGCGCCGGACTGTCCTGCACCACCAGTACGTCCACCCCTGCGCCGCGCAGGGTCGCGACGTAGCCGTCGAATTCTTCCAGGGCTCTGGCCTGGGCCTCCGCGGGCTCCAGCAGGGCCTGCTGGAAGAGGTTGTTAGCGGCGGTGTCGGGGTTGAAGGCGAACCCGGCGGGGCGAATCATCAGCACGGTATCGGTGGTTTGCATGGGGCATCATCCGGTGGTTGGCGATGATCCATTGTCGGCCCGCGACCGCAGCGATCCCGGCTGATCTGCTGGTTCGGCTCAGCCTGGAGCGCCGAATGATTTGGGGGCGCAGCCGATTCAGTTGCCGCTCGGACGCGGCTCCTGCGGGGCCGGGAGCGGCTTGCCGGCTCCGCGCGACCAGGCATGCGCGGGCTTGGCGCAGTGACTGTGACGGGGGCGGCAGTCCAGGGACGAGCGTGGGCGAGAAACGGCAAGACGCCCCGGGCCGTGGGGCGCGGGGCGTCTTGTGTCGGGAGCGATCAGGCGCGCTTGAGCAGCGGCTGTTCGGCGCCCTCGGCGAGCAGGGCGAACAGGTTCTTCGGATCGCGCGGGCTGGGCACCAACTCGATCAGGCTGCCGATGTTCAGGCGCTCGGCGACGTCGCGCACGTAGCGCAGAGCCGAGTAGTCCTCGAGAGCGAAGCCCACCGAGTCGAACAGGGTGACTTCCGTCTCGCTGCGGCGGCCGGCAGCGGCGCCGCTCAGCACCTGCCACAGCTCGGTGGTCGGCGAGCCGGCCGGCAGCTGCTGGATCTCGCCCTCGATGCGGCTCTGCGGCTCGTACTCGACGAACACGCTGGCCGTCTCGACGATGCTGCGGTGCAGCTCGGTCTTGCCCGGGCAGTCGCCGCCCACGCCGTTGAGGTGCATGCCCGGCTCGATCATCTCCGGGGTGAGGATGGTGGCGTTGGTCTTGTCGGCGGTCACCGTGGTGACGATGTCGGCGCCGCGCACCGCCTCGGCGGTGGACTCGGCGATGATCACCTTGATGCCCGGGAAACCGGCCAGGTTGCGCGCCAGCTTGCGGGAGGCGTGCGGGTCGACGTCGTACAGGCGGATCTCGTCGATGCCGAGGATGCTGTGGAAGGCGATGGCCTGGAACTCGCTCTGCGAGCCGTTGCCGATCAGCGCCATGCTGCGCGCGTTCTTGCGCGCCAGCACACTGGCGGCCAGCACCGAGGTGGCGGCGGTGCGCAGGGCGGTGGTCAGGGTCAGTTCGCTGAGCAGCACCGGCTTGCCGGTGGCGACGTCGCCGAGGGCGCCGAAGGCCATCACGGTGAGCATGCCGTCGCGGGTGTTCTTCGGATGCCCGTTGACGTACTTGAATGCGTACAGCGCGGCATCGGACACCGGCATCAGCTCGATCACGCCGTCGGCCGAGTGGTTGGCCACACGCGCGCACTTCTCGAACTCCGGCCAGCGCAGGTAGTCCTGGCGCAGGTACTCGGTCATCTCGGCCAGGCAGGTGGTCAGGCCTTGGCGGGCAACCAGGCGGCTCAGGTCGTTGACGTCGATATAGCGGGTCATCTTGTTGTTCCTCTAGGCTATCGGCTCGGGCGGCCAGCGGCGCGGGGGCCTGGTTCTGGCTCGCTGCCAGGCCGCGATGTGCGTCTGGCGATGCCGCTATTGTCTGCCTGCGGAGCCGACAATCCCGGCTGAACTGCCGACGTCGCCCAGCCTGGAAAGCTGAAGCGCGGGGCGCGACAGCCGATTCTGCTGTCGGTGCGCGAGCCCGGAGGGGGCAGAGGGGGGGATGATCTCGCCAGAAAGCACAAGCCCCGCACGGGGCGGGGCTTGTCGGCAAGCGGGGGAGGCTTACACGTTGAAGCGGAAGTGCATGACGTCGCCATCCTTGACGATGTAGTCCTTGCCTTCCAGACGCCACTTGCCGGCTTCCTTGGCGCCGGCTTCGCCCTTGTACTGGATGAAGTCGTCGTAGGCGATGACTTCGGCGCGGATGAAGCCCTTCTCGAAGTCGGTGTGGATCACGGCGGCGGCCTGCGGTGCGGTGGCGCCGACCTTGACGGTCCAGGCGCGCACTTCCTTGACCCCGGCGGTGAAGTAGGTCTGCAGGTTGAGCAGCTGGTAGCCGGCGCGGATCACGCGGTTGAGGCCCGGCTCGTCCATGCCCATCGACTCGAGGAACATCTGCTTTTCCTCGTCCTCGTCGAGCTCGGCGATCTCCGCCTCGATCTTGTTGCACACCGGCACCACGATGGCGCCTTCTTCCTCGGCGATGGCCTTGACCACGTCGAGGTGCGGGTTGTTCTCGAAGCCGTCCTCGGCGACGTTGGCGATGTACATCACCGGCTTGCTGGTCAGCAGGTGGAAGCCGCGGATGATCAGCTTCTGCTCGGCATCCATGTTCTTCATCAGCGAGCGCGCCGGCTTGCCTTCGCTGAAGTGCGGGATCAGCTGCTCGAGGATGGCCTTCTGTGCCAGGGCTTCCTTGTCGCCGCCCTTGGCGTTGCGGGTGACCTTCTGCAGCTGCTTCTCGCAGCTGTCGAGGTCGGCGAAGATCAGCTCGAGGTCGATGATCTCGATGTCGCGCTTGGGATCGACCGAGTTGGACACGTGAATCACGTTCTCGTCCTCGAAGCAGCGCACCACGTGGGCGATGGCGTCGGTCTCGCGGATATTGGCGAGGAACTTGTTGCCCAGGCCCTCACCCTTGGAGGCACCGGCGACCAGGCCGGCGATGTCGACGAACTCCATGGTGGTCGGCAGCACGCGCTCGGGCTTGACGATCGCGGCCAGGGCGTCGAGGCGGGAGTCGGGCATCGGCACGATGCCGCTGTTCGGCTCGATGGTGCAGAACGGGAAGTTCTCCGCGGCGATGCCGGACTTGGTCAGGGCGTTGAACAGGGTGGACTTGCCGACGTTGGGCAGGCCGACGATGCCGCAGTTGAATCCCATGGTGTATCCCTCGCGGAGATGAATTCGGTCGTGAAGAGAAGGCGTCAGGCTTTCTGGCTGTGCAGCTTCTGCATGGCCTTGGTCCAGTCGCCGGCGAGCATTTCCGGCAGCACGTCGAGGGCGAAGTCGATGCTCGCCTCGAGCTTTTCCTGTTCGCTGCGCGGGGCCCGGCCGAGGACGAAGCCGGAGACGAGGTTCTTGTCGCCGGGGTGGCCGATGCCGAGCCGCAGGCGATAGAAGGAATTCTGGTTGCCGGACTGGGCGATGATGTCGCGCAGGCCGTTGTGCCCGCCGTGGCCGCCGCCCTGCTTGAGCTTGGCGGTGCCGGGAGGCATGTCGAGTTCGTCGTGGGCCACCAGGATGGCTGCCGGCGGAATGCGGAAGAAGTTCGCCAGCGCCGCCACGGACTGGCCGCTGCGGTTCATGTAGGTGGTGGGGATCAGCAGACGGACGTCGCGACCCTGATGGCTGAACTTGCCGACCAGGCCGAAGTACTTCTTGTCGGCGGCGAGGTTGACGCCCAGCTTGCGGGCCAGCTCCTCGACGAAAAGAGCCCCTGCGTTGTGCCGGGTCTGCTCGTATTCCGGACCGGGGTTACCGAGGCCGACGATCAGTTGGATGGCAGTCACGACAGGGGCTCTCTTGGTTCAGTCAACGAGTGACTTATTCGCCTTGCACGCGGGAAGCGTGGATGTTGGCGATAGCCAGGTCGTTGCCGTGGGCCAGGGCCACCAGCTCGACGCCAGCCGGAACGGTCAGGTCGGACAGGTGCACGGTCTGACCGAGGGCGACCTTGGCCAGGTCGACTTCGATGAACTCCGGCAGATCCTTCGGCAGGCAGGAGACTTCCACTTCGGACATGGTGTGGGAGACTTCGCCACCCTGCAGCTTCACGGCATCAGCGGTTTCGGCGTTGATGAAGTGCAGCGGTACGGTGGTGGTCAGCTTGTGGTCGGCCACGGCGCGCAGGAAGTCGGCGTGCACCACGAAGCCTTTGGCCGGATGGCGCTGCAGGGCCTTGATCAGCACGGTCTCGGTGCTGCCACCGACGTTCAGGGTGATCACGTGGCTGTAGGCAGCCTCGTTCTCCAGCAGCTTGGCGACGTCCTTGGCCAGCAGGCTGACGGACAGCGGAGCCTTGTCGCCACCGTAGACAACGGCGGGAACCAGGTTGGCGTTACGACGCAGGCGGCGGCTCGCACCTTTCCCCAGGTCGGAACGCACTTCGGCATTCAGGGCAAAATCGGTCATTGCATTTCTCCAAAATGACAACGCGCCCGAGACGCTTGCGACCAGCGTTCGGGCGGTTGGCTGAATGCCCCGCGCAGGGCGGGGCGGTTGTATCGGCGCCCGTTCCTTAGCGGAACATGGCGCTGATGGATTCCTCGTTGCTGATGCGACGCACGGCTTCGGCGACCACCGGACCGATGTCCAGCTGGCGGATACGCTCGCAGGCCTGGGCGGCGGCGGACAGCGGGATGGTGTTGGTCACCACCAGGGCGTCCAGCACGGAGTTCTCGATGTTCTCGATGGCACGGCCCGACAGCACCGGGTGGGTGCAGTAGGCGTACACCTTGGCTGCACCGTGCTTCTTCAGCGCGGTGGCGGCATGGCACAGGGTGCCGGCGGTATCGACCATGTCGTCGACCAGGATGCAGGTGCGGCCTTCCACGTCGCCGATGATGTGCATCACCTCGGACTGGTTGGCCTTCGGGCGACGCTTGTCGATGATCGCCAGGTCGACACCCAGGCTCTTGGCCACGGCGCGGGCACGGACCACACCGCCGATGTCCGGGGAGACGATCATCAGGTTTTCGAAACGCTGATCCTGGATGTCGTCGACCAGCACCGGGGAGCCGTAGATGTTGTCCACCGGGATGTCGAAGAAGCCCTGGATCTGGTCGGCGTGCAGGTCGACGGTGAGCACGCGGTCGACGCCGACCACGGTCAGCATGTCGGCCACCACCTTGGCGCTGATCGCCACGCGGGCGGAACGCGGACGGCGGTCCTGGCGGGCATAGCCGAAGTAGGGGATGACCGCGGTGATGCGGCTGGCCGAGGAGCGGCGGAAGGCGTCGGCCATCACCACCAGCTCCATCAGGTTGTCGTTGGTCGGCGCGCAGGTCGGCTGGATCAGGAACACGTCCTTGCCGCGCACGTTCTCGTTGATTTCGACGCTGATTTCGCCGTCGGAGAACTTGCCTACGGAAACGTCACCGAGGGGAATGTGCAGCTGACGCACGACACGGCGGGCGAGATCGGGGTTGGCGTTCCCCGTGAAGACCATCATCTTGGACACGCGCAGTACCTGCCGACTGAGGGTAGACCTGACGAACAAAAAACCTTTGTGACCTCGCGGTCTCCACCGCAAAACCACAAAGGTTTTTCTGGAATATGGCAGGGGCGGCTGGATTCGAACCAACGCATGGCAGGATCAAAACCTGCTGCCTTACCGCTTGGCGACGCCCCTGTGGCGTATAAACAACTGCTGACTGGCTGCGTATAACCTCAAGGAGGTTATGGCAGGGGCGGCTGGATTCGAACCAACGCATGGCAGGATCAAAACCTGCTGCCTTACCGCTTGGCGACGCCCCTGTATCGTACAACCCAGTGCTATGCACTCACTTCCCTTGCCAGCTCTTCGAGCTTGCGGTGCAACATCGAAACGTTGCGCCCCTGGGCTACGAAGCTTGGCAGTGTGGCCGGAAGCTGGCGCGAAACTTTATCAGCCTCGTCGCGGTTTGGGAAGCTCCCAAACACACAAGCTCCGGTGCCGGTCATTCTTGCGGGAACAAATTTGTTCAGCAAGTTCAAGGCGTTACGAACTGCAGGGTAACGCTGCTCGACCACCGGCTGGCAGTCGTTACGACCGCCCCCTGCGGGAAGGCCGCAAACTCTAATGGCCGGGGTATCGCGTGTCAACTCCGGCGCAGAGAAAATTTCTGCTGTGCTGACAGACACTTGCGGCACTGCGACGAGAAACCAGGGTTCCTCCAGGGCAACCGGCACCAGTTGCTCGCCGACGCCGCCGGCGAAGGCGGCGCGGCCGCGCACGAACACCGGGACGTCGGCGCCGAGTTCGAGGCCGAGCGCGGCCAGGCGGTCGAGATCGAAGCCCAGTTGCCAAAGGCGGTCGAGGCCGAGCAGGGTGGTGGCGGCGTCCGAGCTGCCGCCGCCGATGCCGCCGCCCATGGGCAGGCGCTTGTCCAGCCAGATGTCGGCGCCCAGCGGCGTGCCGGCGGCCTGCTGCAGGCGGCGGGCGGCGCGCACGATCAGGTTGCTGTCGTGGGGCACCCCCGCGACCTCGGTGTGCAGGCGGATTTCGCCGTCCGCACGAAGTCGGAAGCCCAGCTGGTCGCCGTGGTCGAGGAACTGGAACACCGTCTGCAGCTCGTGGTAGCCGTCGGGGCGGCGGCCGAGGATGTGCAGGAACAGGTTGAGCTTGGCCGGGGCCGGCAGGATCAGGGTGGCGTCGTGCATGTCGGTCATGGGCAGGTGGCGATCACAGGCCGAGGCGGCGCGGCAGCCACTCCTTGATCACCAAGGTGATGTCGAGGTCCTCGCCGGACAGCTTGAGCCGCTGCGGCAGCCAGAAGCCGCCCTGCTGCCGATAGTCGGCGTATTCGACCCGCCAGCCGTCCTGTTCGAGGCGCGCCAGGCGGCTGTCGGCGTCGAGGGTCAGCTGGCTCTTGCTGTCCGGCGCCGGCAGGCCGCGCACCCACCACAGCAGGTGGGAGACCGGCAGGCGCCAGCCGAGCTGTTCTTCCAGCAGCGCCTCGGGGGAGGCGGCCTGGTAGCGGCCCTGGTTGGCCACCTCGAGGAGGATGTCGCCCTCGCGCCCGGTCAGCCGGGTGGCGCCGCGGCCCAGCGGGCCGGACAAGCGGATGTCGTAGTAGTCGCGGCGCTGCAGCCAGAACAGCACGCCGCTGCCCGAATCCTGCGGCGCGCGGATGCCGACCTTGCCGTTGATCTGCCAGCCGTCGATGGCGGCGACCTCGGCCTTGTGCTGGCGCCAGGCGCGGGGGTCGCCCTGGCCGCCGAGATCCTCGCGCGGCGTCAGGCCGGTGCAGCCGGCGAGCAGCAGCAGGCCGGCGAGCAGCAGGTGCTGCAGCTTCACGGGTTCACCTTGCCGGTCAGGCGCTTGAGGGTGCCGCGCAGGATGGCGCTGTCCGGGGTGTCGGCCAGCGCGCTGCGCCACACCTCGCGCGCTTCGTCCTGCTTGCCGGCGGCCCACAGCACTTCGCCGAGGTGGGCGGCGACCTCGTGGTCGGGCATCAGCTTGAAGGCCCGGCGCAGCAGTTCCTCGGCCGCCGCCAGGTTGCCCTGGCGGTAGTTGACCCAGCCGAGGCTGTCGAGGATCGCCGGGTCGTCGGGGTTCAGCGCGTAGGCTTTTTCGATCAGCGCGCGCGCTTCGGCGTAGCGGGTGGTGCGGTCGGCCAGGGTATAGCCGAGGGCGTTGAGCGCCATGCTGTTGTTCGGCTCGCGGCCCAGGATGACGCGCAGGTCGCGTTCCAGACTGGCCAGGTCGCCGCGCTTCTCGGCCAGCATGGCGCGGGTGTAGAGCAGGTTGAGATCGTCGGGGTAGCGCTGCAGCGCTTCGCCCATCACCTGCCAGGCGTCGCCCAGGCGTTCCTGGTTGGTCAGGCTCTCGATTTCGATCAGGTACAGCTGCAGGGCGACGTCCGGCTGGCTCTCGCGGGCGCTGGCCAGCAGGCGACGGGCCTCGGCGGCCTGCCCGGCCTTGACCAGCAGGGCGGTGCGGCGCACCTGCGCCGGCAGGTACTCGTCGCCCGGGCCGACCGCGGCATACTGCTCCAGCGCGGCATTGGCGTCGTTCTCCTCCTCGGCGAGCCGGCCGAGCTGGAAGTGGGCGGTATCGCTGTGGGCGTCGCGCTCGATCAGCGTCTGCAACTGCGTGCGGGCTTCGTCGCGCTCCTTGGCTTCCAGGTTGATCAGCGCCAGCGAAAGGCGCATATCGTCGTCCTCGGGGTAGCGGCGCAGCAGCTCGGCGAACTGCTCGCGGGCGGCCTCCAGCTGGTTCTGCTCGAGCAGCTGGCGGGCGTAGGCCAGGCGCAGGCGCTTGTCGTCCGGATGGCGGCGTACCCCGTCCTTGAGCAGCGGCAGCACCTCCTCTTCGCGATCCAGGCTGGCCAGCAGGCGAGCGCGCAGCAGCAGCGGGGCGACCTCGTTGCTGCCGGCCGGATGGTCTTCCAGGCTGGCCAGGGCTTCGGCGTTGCGACCGTCCTGCTGCAACAGCACGGCGCGGCCGAACAGCAGCTGGGCGTTATCCGGATAGCGCTCGAGCAGGCGCTCGAAGCTCTGGCGCAGGCCGGTGCGGGTTTCCGGATCGGTCTGGGCGGCGGTCAGGGCGAGGAAATCGAAGTGGGTATCGCCCTGGGCATTGAGCACCTGCTCCATGTAGCGCATGGCCTCGTCCTGGCGGCCGGCGCGGGCCAGCTGGAGGGCGGCGATGCGCTGGGCGTCGAGGTTGGTCGGGGCGTTGTCGGCCCAGATCAGCGCGGCGTCCAGGGCGGCGTCGTCGGCGCCGACGTACTCGGCGATGCGGTAGGCGCGCTCGGCCACCGCCGGGTCGCCGGTGGCCTGGGCCTGTTCCATGTAGTTGGCCAGGGCGATGTCGTAGCGCTCGCGCTGGCCGGCCAGCTCGGCCGCCAGCAGGCTGTACAGGGTGTCCGGGCTGAACGAGGCGCTGGGCACGGCCGCCGGCTGCGCCGCGGGCGCGCTGGTGGCGGGCGGCGTCTGGTCGGGGGCGGTGGAAGGCAGGATCTGGCACCCCCCCAGCAAGGTCAGGGTGGTCAGCAGCGCAAGGGATTTGTTCATGGCAGGCATACGCGGGTTCACCGGCAGGTCGGGCAATCATGACACAAGCGCCCGGTCAATCCCATGGGCGCCGAGGAGCCTCGTCAGCGGGGCGGCGGCGAGGCAGTTGTCCTGCATCGGCCTACGTAGGACAATTGTCCGCTTTCAGGTTACCCAAGCATCCCCGCATGGCTTTTCTTGCCCTCGGCATCAACCATAAAACCGCAACGGTGGCGGTCCGCGAGCGCGTGGCCTTCGGCCCCGAGCAGCTGGTCGACGCCTTGCAGCAGCTGTGCCGGGTCACGCCCTGTCGCGAAGCGGCGATCCTCTCCACCTGCAACCGCAGCGAGCTGTACCTGGCGCTGGACGAGGCCACCGCCGAGGCGATCCTCGCCTGGCTGGCCGGCTATCACGGCCTCAACCTGGACGAGCTGCGCGCCTGCGCCTACATCCACCAGGACGATGACGCCGTGCGCCACATGATGCGCGTGGCCTGCGGACTGGACTCGATGATCCTCGGCGAGCCGCAGATCCTCGGCCAGATGAAGGACGCCTACGCCACCGCGCGCGAGGCCGGCACCCTGGGGCCGCTGCTCGGCCGCCTGTTCCAGGCCACCTTCAGCACCGCCAAGACCGTGCGCACCGACACCCGCATCGGCGAGAACCCGGTGTCGGTGGCCTTCGCCGCGGTGAGCCTGGCCAAGCAGATCTTCAGCGATCTGCAGCGCAGTCAGGCATTGCTGATCGGCGCCGGCGAGACCATCGCCCTGGTCGCCCGCCACCTGCACGAGCAGGGAGTCAAGCGCATCGTGGTGGCCAACCGCACCCTCGAGCGCGCCAGCGCGCTGGCCGGCGAGGTGGGCGGGCATGCCGTGCTGCTCTCGGCGATCCCCGAGGAGCTGGTCAACAGCGACATCGTCATTAGCTCCACCGCCAGCCCGCTGCCGATCCTCGGCAAGGGCGCGGTGGAAAGCGCGCTGAAGAAGCGCAAGCACCGCCCGGTGTTCATGGTCGACATCGCCGTGCCGCGCGACATCGAGCCCGAAGTCGGCGAACTGGACGACGTCTACCTGTACACCGTCGACGACCTCCACGAGGTGATCGCCGAGAACCTGCGCAACCGTCAGGATGCCGCGCGCGCCGCCGAGGAGCTGGTGGTCACCGGGGTCGGCGAATTCATGCTGCGCCTGCGCGAGCGCGACAGCCTCGACCTGCTGCGCAGCTATCGGCAGCGCGCCGAGCAGCTGCGCGACGACGAACTGGCCAAGGCGCTGCGCCTGCTTGGCAACGGCACGCCGGCCGAGGAAGCGCTGGCCCAGCTGGCGCGCGGGTTGACCAACAAGCTGCTGCACGCGCCCAGCGTGCAACTGAAGAAGTTTTCCGCCGCCGGCCGCCAGGATGCGCTGGCCGTGGCCCAGGAACTGCTCGACCTCGAAGGCGAGCAGCATCGCTAACGCCCCGCGTGCCGCGGCCAATCCGCCGCGCACCCGCCATGGTGAAACCGCACCGATGAAAGCCTCGCTGCTGAACAAGCTCGACACCCTGCAGGACCGCTTCGAGGAGCTGACCGCGTTGCTCGGCGACGCCGAGGTGATCTGCGATCAGACGAAGTTCCGCGCCTATTCGCGCGAGTACGCCGAGATCGAGCCGGTGATCGCGGCCTTCCGCGCCTTCCGCAAGGTGCAGGACGACCTCGAGGGCGCCCAGGCGCTGCTCAAGGACAGCGACCCCGACCTGCGTGCCATGGCCGAGGAGGAAGTAGCCGTGGCCAAAGCCCAGCTCGAGGAGCTGGAGGGCAACCTGCAGCGCATGCTGCTGCCCCGGGACCCCAACGACGGCCGCAACGTGTTCCTCGAGATCCGCGCCGGCACCGGCGGCGACGAGGCGGCGATCTTCTCCGGCGACCTGTTCCGCATGTACTCGCGCTATGCCGAGAAGCAGGGCTGGCGCGTCGAGATCCTCTCCGAGAACGAGGGCGAGCACGGCGGCTACAAGGAGGTGATCGCCCGCGTCGAGGGCGACAACGTCTACGCCCGGCTCAAGTTCGAGTCCGGCGCGCACCGCGTGCAGCGCGTGCCGGAAACCGAGTCGCAGGGTCGCATTCACACCTCGGCCTGCACCGTGGCGGTGCTGCCCGAGCCCGACGAGCAGGCAGCCATCGAGATCAACCCGGCCGACCTGCGCATCGACACCTATCGCGCCTCCGGCGCCGGTGGCCAGCACGTCAACAAGACCGAGTCGGCGATCCGCATCACCCACATCCCCTCGGGCATCGTGGTCGAGTGCCAGGAGGAGCGTTCGCAGCACAAGAACCGCGCCAAGGCCATGGCCTGGCTGGCGGCCAAGCTGCAGGATCAGCAGGAGGCCGCCGCGCACAAGGAGATCTCCGAGACCCGCAAGCTGCTGGTCGGCTCCGGCGATCGTTCCGAGCGCATCCGCACCTACAACTTCCCGCAGGGGCGGGTCACCGACCACCGTATCAACCTGACCCTCTACTCGCTGGGCGAGGTCATGGGCGGCGCGGTGGAGCAGGTGATCGAGCCGCTGCGTCACGAATACCAGGCCGACCAACTGGCCGCGCTGGGCGATTGATCCCGCCGGTGGAAAACCCGCACAGCGGTTTTCCACCGTGATGTCCGTGGTGGGCGACGCGGCGCGTTGTCCACCCTAGATTCGAACGCGCCTCCCCCGGAGAACGCCGCTGATGCCCACCATCGAAGCCCTGCTCGCGTCTGCCGAGCTGCCCGATTCGCCGAGCGCCCGCCTGGACGCCGAGCTGCTGCTCGCCCACGTGCTCGGCAAGCCGCGCAGTTACCTGCGCACCTGGCCGGAGCGGGAGCCTTCCGCCGAGCAGTGTGCGGCCTTCGCCGCGTTGCTGGCGCGCCGCCGCAGCGGCGAGCCGGTCGCCTACCTGCTCGGCCGCCAGGGCTTCTGGAGCCTGGAGCTGGAGGTGGCGCCGCATACCCTGATTCCCCGTCCGGACACCGAACTGCTGGTGGAGAACGCGCTGGCGCTGGGCCCGGCCGGCCCGGCGCGGGTGCTCGATCTGGGCACCGGTACGGGCGCCATCGCCTTGGCGCTGGCCTGCGAGCGGCCGGCCTGGCAGCTGCTGGGCGTCGATCGCGTGGCCGAGGCTGTCAGGCTGGCCGAGCGCAATCGTGATCGTCTCAAGCTGGACAACGTCCGCTTCCTGGAAAGCCTGTGGTTCGCCGCGCTGGCTGGCGAGCGCTTTGCGCTGATCGTCGGCAACCCACCCTACATCGCCGCCGACGACCCGCACCTCGTTCAGGGCGACGTGCGTTTCGAGCCGGCCAGCGCGCTGGTGGCCGGACGCGATGGCCTGGACGATATCCGCGAGATAGTCGCGCAGGCACCCGCGCATCTCGAAGCCGGTGGCTGGCTGCTGCTGGAGCACGGCTTCGACCAGGCCGCGGTGGTGCGTGCGCTGTTCGCCGCCCGCGGCTTCACCGCGGTGGACAGCCGGCGCGATCTGGGCGGCCACGAACGCATCACCCTCGGCCGCTGGCCGGGCGAGCCCGGACAAGGAGAACCTCATGCTGAGTGACGACGAGCTGCTGCGCTACAGCCGGCAGATCCTCCTGCCGCAGATCGACATCGACGGCCAGCTGCGCATCCAGGCCGGTCGGGTGCTGGTGATCGGCCTCGGCGGCCTCGGTTCGCCGGTGGCGCTGTACCTGGCCGCTGCCGGGGTCGGCGAGCTGCACCTGGCCGACTTCGACAGCGTCGATCTCACCAACCTGCAGCGCCAGGTGATCCACGACAGCCAGAGCGTCGGCCAGGGCAAGGTCGACTCGGCCATGGCGCGCCTGGCCGCGCTCAATCCGCATGTGCACTTGGTGCCGCTGCGCCAGGCGCTGGACGCCGACAGCCTGGCCGCCGCCGTGGCCGCGGTAGACGTGGTGGTCGACTGCTGCGACAACTTCGCCACCCGTACGGCGGTCAACGCTGCCTGCGTGGCCAGCGGCACGCCGCTGGTGTCCGGGGCGGCGATCCGCCTGGAAGGCCAGCTGTCGGTGTTCGATCCGCGCGATGCGCAGAGCCCCTGTTACCACTGCCTGTACGGGGCCGGCAGCGAGGAAGAGCTGACCTGCAGCGAGGCCGGCGTGGTCGGCCCGCTGGTCGGCCTGGTCGGCAGCCTGCAGGCGCTGGAAACCCTCAAGCTGCTGGCCGGCTTCGGCACCCCGCTGGTCGGCCGTCTGCTGCTGGTCGATGCGCTGGGCAGCCGCTTCCGCGAGCTGCGCGTCAAGCGCGACCCGCAGTGCGCCGTCTGCGGTACGCGGCATGAGTAGCGAGGCGCCGGTCGGCGTATTCGACTCCGGGGTGGGCGGCCTGTCGGTGCTCGGCGAAATCCGCGCGCGCCTGCCCAACGAGTCGCTGCTGTATGTCGCCGACAGTGGGCACGTGCCCTACGGCGAGAAAAGTCCCGACTACATCCGCGCGCGCTGCCGGCAGATCGCCGACTTCCTCCTCGAGCGGGGCGCCAAGGCGCTGGTGGTGGCCTGCAATACCGCCACCGTGGCGGCGGTGGCGGAGCTGCGCGAGCGTCATCCCGGACTGCCCATCGTCGGCATGGAACCGGCGGTCAAGCCGGCGGCGGCGGCCACCCGCAGCGGCGTGGTCGGCGTGCTGGCCACCACCGGCACGCTGAAGAGCGCCAAGTTCGCCGCCCTGCTGGACCGCTTCGCAGGCGACGTGCGGGTGCTCACCCAGCCCTGTCCGGGGTTGGTCGAGTGTGTCGAGCAGGGCGCGCTGCTGGCCCCGCAGGCCCGTGCGCTGCTGGAGTCCTACGTGCGGCCGCTGCTGGCCGAGGGCTGCGACACCCTGATCCTCGGCTGCACCCACTATCCCTTCCTCAAGCCGCTGCTGCGTCAGCTGGTGCCGGTCGAAGTCGAGCTGATCGATACCGGCGCGGCGGTGGCGCGCCAGCTCGAGCGCCTGCTCGGCGAGCGCGATCTGCTGGCGCAGGGGCCGGCGCAGCCGGCGCGCTTCTGGTCCAGCAGCGGGCCGGCCGCTCTGGCGCGGGTGCTGCCGGTACTGTGGGGAGAGCCGGCCGCCGTCGCCGGGCTGGGCTGCTGAGTACGCCCTATGTTCACCCCGACGAACGGTTCCTATACTGCAAGTCAGCGGGTGCCGTCGCTCGGGGGAGACTGGTCGGAAATGCCGGGCGAACGCTCCTTTCGCGCAGAACGATAACAAGGAGTTGTTCATCATGAAGCGATTGCTGAGCAGCGCTGCAGTCATGACATTGACCTTCGGCGCGATTGCGCCGGCCAGTGCCTGGGATGTGACCCTCGCCGCCGGGGTGACCCGCGAGTCCACCGAGGTGGTGCGTCTGGGGTTGCAGCGCGATTTCGAGCGCAGCTGGTGGCAGAGCCCCAGCGGCCGGCTGACCGGCTACTGGGATGGTGGCTACACCTACTGGTTCGGCGAACAGTCGGCCAGCAGCCACAGCTTGTCGGTGGCGCCGGTATTCGTCTACGAGTTCGCCGGCGCGACGCTGCGACCCTACATCGAGGCCGGCATCGGCGTGGCGCTGTTCTCCAGCACCGAGCACGAGAGCCACGACCTCAGCACCGCCTTCCAGTTCGAGGACCGGCTGGGCTTCGGCCTGCGCTTCGCCGGCCAGGAAATCGGCCTGCGCGCCATCCACTACTCCAACGCCGGGATCAAGAATCCCAACGAAGGCGCGGAGACCTACACCCTGCACTACCGCACCGCGTTCTGAGCCGGGCACGCTCAACAAAAAGCCGGGGATTCCCCGGCTGTGCCTGTGCTGCGTGCGGTGGGCGGATGCGATTGCCCGCGGGAGCGAGGCAATCCCGCACGGATGGGGCGCGGTTTGATCAGGCTCCCTGGCGAAGCGTGTCCGCGCCGCGGGTCTTCAGGCCGCGTGCTCGAGCAGGCGGCGAGCCACTTCCTGGCCGCTGAGCCAGGCGCCCTCGACCCGGCCGGACAGGCACCAGTCGCCACAGGCATACAGGCCGAGGTCGGCGTCGGCCAGCGCGCCCCACTGGTGGGCGTGCGCCGGGCGACCATAGAGCCAGCGGTGCGCCAGGCTGAAATCGGCTTCCGGCACGGCGCAGCCGATCAGCTCGGCGAAGGCGCAGCGCAGTTGTTCGATCACCGACTCGCGCGGCAGGTCAAGGTGCTGGCGGCTCCACGGGTTGCTGGCGTGCAGCACCCAGACGTCCGGTTCGGTCGCGCGGCCGGGCTTGCTGCGGTTGCGCGACACCCAGTCGAGCGGGCTGTCCTGCACGAAGCAACCCTCCACCGCGGTGTCCAGCGGCTTGTTGAAGGCCAGCCCCACGGCCCACACCGGATCCATCACCGCGTTGGCCACGGTGGCGGCGAGCTTGGGCGCGGCGGAGAGCAGGGCAGTGGCTTGCGGCGCGGGGGTGGCGACGATCACCTTGCTGAAGGGACCGTAGCTCTGTCCGTCGGAGTCTTGCAGGTGCCAATGCTGCTCGCCACGGAACACCTCGGTGATGCGGCAGGCGAAGGTGATCGGCAGCTCGCCGAGCAAGTTGCGGGTGAGCGCGCTCATGCGCGGCACGCCGATGAAACGCAGCTGGGTGTCGGGCGAAGGGGTCAGTTCGCCGGCCTGGGACTGGTACAGGGCCGGCTTCCATTCGGCCAGCCAACCGTTGGCCTGCCACTGCTGTACGGTTTCCACGAAGCGGCGGTCGCGGGCGGTGAAGTATTGTGCGCCGAGGTCGAGGTCGCCGGCTTCTGTACGCCGGCTCGACATGCGTCCGCCGCTGCCGCGGCTCTTGTCGAACAAATGCACGGCTAACCCCGCCGCCGCGAGGGCGTTGGCCGCGGAAAGCCCGGCCATGCCGCTGCCGATAATGGCGATGGGAGTGTTCATGACGTCACCTCTATTGCTGGGACTTCAGGCTAATCCTTGGACGCGACTTATACAATGCCTAGAATCTGTACAAAACTTCCTGGTCCACTCCAGCCATGAACCCGGCCTCTTCGCAGGCTACTGCTGGCTGGCCGGTAATTCCAGTGTGGACCAGACTCTGAACTGACGCTTGCAGGTAGAGAAGGAGATACAGTCGTGCGCATTCTGCTGACCGGCGGTACCGGACTGATCGGGCGGGCACTGTGCCGCCACTGGACGGCCGCAGGACACGAGCTGCTGGTATGGAGTCGTAACCCCGCCAAGGTGGCTGCGGTGTGCAGCGGCGCGCGAGGCATCGGTCGTCTCGAGGAGCTGGATGACGCGGCGCCACTGGATGCGGTGATCAACCTAGCCGGAACGCCCATCGCCGACCGGCCGTGGACTGCCGCGCGGCGACGCCTGCTGTGGGAAAGTCGGGTGACCCTGACCCGTAAATTGGTCGACTGGCTGGCCGCCCGACCGGCCAAGCCGCGGGTGTTGCTGTCCGGCTCGGCGGTCGGCTGGTACGGCGACGGCGGCGAGCGGCGGCTCACCGAAGAGAGCCCGGCGGGACGCGAGGACTTCGCCAGCGATCTGTGTTCCGCCTGGGAGGCGGCGGCGCTGCAGGCCGAGGAGTTCGGCATCCGCGTGGTACTGATCCGCACCGCGCCGGTGCTGGCGCGCGAGGGCGGCATGCTGGGGCGCCTGTTGCCGCCGTTCCGCTTGGGCCTGGGAGGGCGCCTGGGCAGCGGCCGGCAATGGATGCCGTGGATCCATATAGATGACGAGGTCGGCCTGATCGATTTTCTCCTGCAGCACGAGGAGTGCCGCGGTCCCTATAATGCCTGCGCGCCGAACCCAGTGCGCAACGCCGAGTTCACCCGCATCCTGGCGCGTGTGCTGCACCGTCCGGCGCTGCTGCCGGCGCCGGCCTACATGCTGCGCCTGGTATTCGGCGAGATGGCCGGCCTGCTGCTCGGCGGCCAGCATCTGCAGCCGCAGCGCACGCTGGAGGCTGGCTACCAATTTCGTTTTCCCCACCTGGAGACGGCCCTGTCCGATCTGCTGGGTTCTCACTGACAAGGACATTCATGACCGATCACGCGCTGCTGCTGGTCAACCTCGGTTCGCCAGCCTCCACCGCGGTGGCCGACGTGCGTCGCTACCTCAACCAGTTCCTGATGGACCCGCATGTCGTCGACCTGCCCTGGCCGCTGCGCCGGCTGCTGGTGGGGCTGATCCTCGTCAGGCGCCCGGCCGCCTCGGCCGAGGCCTATCGCTCGATCTGGTGGGAAGAGGGCTCGCCGCTATTGGTGCTCGGCCGGCGCCTGCAAGCCAAGGTGGCCGAGCGCTGGTCGCACGGTCCAGTGGAACTGGCGATGCGCTATGGCGAGCCTTCCATCGATGGCGCTCTGCAACGCCTGGCCGGTGCCGGCGTGCGCCGCGTGACCGTGGTGCCGCTGTATCCGCAGTTTGCCGACAGTACCGTGACCACCGTGCTCGAGGAGGTCCGCCGGGTGCTGCAAAGCCGTCAGCTCAGGCTGGAGACGGACGTTCTGCCGCCTTTCTACGACCAGCCCGAATACCTCGATGCGCTGGCGGCCAGCGCCGCGCCCTATCTCGAGCAGGGTTTTGACCACGTGCTGCTCAGCTACCACGGCCTGCCCGAGCGCCACCTGCACAAGAGCGACCCCACCGGCAGCCACTGCCTGCGGAGCGCCGACTGCTGTCAGCGAGCCAGCGGCGCCCTGCTCGCCAGCTGCTATCGCGCCCAGTGTCTGCGCACCAGCAGCGGCCTGGTCGAGCGTACCGGGCTGGGCGAGGGACAGTGGTCGGTGTCCTTCCAGTCGCGGCTGGGGCGGGCCAAGTGGATCGAGCCCTACACCGAGGCGGCGCTCGAGGAACTGGCTGCCCGGGGAGTGAAGAAGCTGCTGGTGCTCTGCCCCGCCTTCGTCGCCGATTGCATCGAAACCCTCGAGGAGATCGGCGAGCGCGGACGCGAGCAGTTCCGCGAGGCAGGAGGTCAGGAGTTGGTGCTGGTGCCCTGTCTCAACGACCAGCCGCAATGGGTGGAGGCGCTGGTGCGCCTGTGCGAGCGAATGCCGCAGGCGATCTGATCAAGCAAGCCAATAGGGCGTCCACGGGTCTTGTCGGGGCGAATTCCTTCGCCTCGCAAAACCCGTGGGCGAATGAATTCGCCTCTACAGTGGAGCCCTTGATCCGCGGGTCACCTTGTCGTCCGGCTCAGGGTTGCTGGCGCAACTGTTCGAGCAGGCGATGGTTGGGATAACCGTCGGCCGGCCAGCCCAGTTGCTGCTGGCTGGCGCGTACCGCGCGGCGAGTGTTGGCACCAATGATGCCGTCCGGCGTGCCGGGGTCGAAGCCGCGCTGCGCCAGGCGTTCCTGCAGTTCGATGCGTTCGCTGCGCGACAGCGGCCGCTCGCCGCGCGGCCAGCCGGCGAGGACCTGGCCGCCGCCGCTGAAGCGTTCGCCGAGCAGGCTGATGGCCAGGGCGTAGGCGGTGGAATTGTTGTACTTGAGGATGGTGCGGAAGTTGTCCTGGACCAGGAACGCCGGGCCGAGGTGGCCAGCCGGCAGCAGCAGGGTTGCACTCTGCATGTGGGCGGCCTCTACCTGGGCGTTCTCCGCCAGCGGGCGGATGCCCAGCTGCAGCCATTCGCCGACCGTCTTGCGGGTATCCGGGTCGGCCAGCGCATAGTCGAAGCCTTGGGGCAGACGCACTTCCATGCCCCAACTCTGGCCCGGCTGCCAGCCGGAGGCGCGCAGGTAGTTGGCGGTCGAAGCCAGCGCATCGGCGGTGGAGTCCCAGATGTCGCGGCGGCCGTCGCCGTCGAAGTCCACCGCATGGCGCTGGTAGGTGGTCGGAATGAACTGGGTCTGGCCCATCGCTCCCGCCCAGGAGCCCAGCATGCGCTGCGGCTGCACGTCGCCGTGCTCGAGGATGCTGAGCGCGGCGAGCAGTTGATCCTGGGCGAACTGCGGGCGGCGTCCCTCGTGGGCGAGGGTGGCCAGCGAGCGGATCACGTTCATGTTGCCCATGTTGCTGCCGAAGTTGCTTTCCATGCCCCACACCGCCACCAGGGTATGCCGCTCGACTCCGTAGCGCCGCTCGATGGCGCCCAGGGTGGCGGCATGCTCGTCGAGCAACTGCTGGCCTTTGACCACGCGCTGCGGCGAAACGGCGCTGTCGAGGTATTCCCACACCGGGCGGGCGAACTCGGGCTGGCTGCTGTCGGCGCGGATCACCGCCGGGTCGGGACTGATGCCGGCGAAGGCGCGCTCGAAAGTGTCGGCACCGATGCCGGCGGCCAGGGCGATGCGACGGAAGTCCTCGCGCCACTGACTGAAGCTGCGCGGCATGGCCGCCGGTGAGGCGAGCGGCTCGACGGCGGGCCTGGCGGCGGGAGTAGCGGTCGCCAGCATCGGCGCCGCGTGCACGGCACGGTTGGCGGGCGGCTCGGCGCAGGCACTGAGCTGGACCAGTGCCAGCAGCAGGGCGCTACTGCCGAACAGGCGCCGACGCAACCGACGCCCTGCGGACGGATAGGGCATAACGACTTCCACGGTAAAGCAAAACAAGGGGCAACCTTAACATGCACTGGCGGGGTTGGCTTTACATGGCATGTCGGAGATAGAGCTCGTTCGTCGGGCGGAGTTCACTGTTCGGGGGCGCAGCGGGTGGCGCCACACTCGAGCGAATGGAGGATCGGGCAGTCCGGTCGCTGGTCGCCCTGGCAGTGCTCGACCAGCTCGCCGAGGGTGTCGCGCAGGCTGACCAGCTCGGCGATCTTGCGTTCCAGGGTGGCGATGTGGCCGAGCGCCAGGGCCTTCACGTCGGCGCTGGCGCGCTGGCGGTCCTGCCACAGCTGCAGCAGCTTGCCGACCTCCTCGAGGGAAAAACCCAGGTCGCGGGCGCGCTTGATGAAGGTCAGCCGATGCAGGTCCTGCGCGCTGTAGTGGCGATAGCCGTTGTCGCCGCGCCCGGCCGGCTGGAGCAGGCCGATGCTCTCATAGTGGCGGATCATCTTGGCACTGAGGCCGGATTGCCGGGCGGCTTGGCCGATGTTCATGGGGAACCCTCCGTTCGTCGGCGGCCCCCCTCGGGGTGGCCGTCGTTTTTCGCATGCTTAAGGATCAACCTTGCCATATGGGGAAGGTCAAGGGGGATCTGATCTGTACCGATTTGCCACGATCTCGGGGCTCCTCTACCGCTATGCCTCGACTGGGGCAGGCTTTGGCGGCTACTTGGCCCGGTATCGGGCGCCGCTGGTCGGGGCTGCAAAAAAGTACCTGTAATTCGCAAAATTCTCCTAACCGCCCACTGTTTCAGCGTCTAGCTTGAGTGTTACGGCAGGTTAACGGCCGTGAACAGTCCAGAAACAATTTGTGAGGTGGAGAAAATGGAACTTCAAACAATCAAGCAGGCTGTAATCAAGTTCATTAAGGACGAAGAGGGCCTGACCATCGTTGAATATGCGGTGGCCGGTGGTCTGGTCACCTTGGGGGCCGTTGCAGCATTCATTCTGCTGGGGGGGAACGTAGCCACGCAGATCAACTGCCTGGCTGATGCTGTAATGGGCAATGCCTGCGGTGGTGGTGGTGCTGGTGCGTAACGACTTGTAGAACTAACTATTTTCTGTAGTTCCAATTTTTCGGGGGCTTCTGATGCTGTTGATTGCATTGTTGTCAGTGCTCCTCTTGGGGGCGGTGGTTTATGACCTCGTAAGCCACCGACTCCCCAATTATTACCTCCTCCTTGGCCTGCTGGTGGGGCTGTACTACCAGGTCGACATGGTGGGGTGGAGCGGCTTACGAATAGGGGGCGAAGGCTTTCTGGTGGGGTTCGCTGTCTTCATTCCACTTTACATCCTGGGGGGGATGGCCGCTGGCGATGTGAAGTTGATGGCGGTAGTCGGCAGCTTTCTGGACGCCGAGGCAGTGTTGTGGGCAGCGGCTTTCAGTTTCCTTGCCGGGGGATTAATAGGGGTTTTCTATCTGATTTATAAGAAGGGCTTGGGCAGGTTGGTTTCGCGTTACTACGCAATGGCAGTTACGCGAACTCGTATTTCCGCAGCGGCCGACGATGCCGCGAGACATCGATTCCCTTATGCAATCGCTATTGCGACCGGAACTTTGCTGAGTTTGTATTGGACGCCGATTTAACAATGTAAATCTTCTGATAACAGCAGGGAGCAGGCCATGAATAAGCCGGGGTTTGCCAAGGTCGAAGATGCCGGGGTAGACAACTCCGGTGGGGGCAATGCTTTCAATTCGAATCAACCACGCACGCTGGCGGAGACGGGGCTTTCCGACACGCTGCTGATCGATCTGCTCTGCAAACATCTCTATGACGCCGGGAGCCTGGATACTGCCCGGCTCATAGAGCGCGTTGCGCTGCCCGGACCGGTGCTCGATGAGTTGCTGGCCTTCCTGCGCAAGGACGGGCGTATCGAGGTATTGGGGCAGTCGCCCAATGGTGGTGGTGGCCTGCGTTACGGTCTGACCGAGCGGGGTCGCGGCAGTGCTCGCGATGCTTTGGCGCGCAGCGGCTATATCGGGCCCGCACCCTATCCCGTCGAGCGCTATCGGGAGCTGCTCCGGCAGCAGACCATCCACCATGGCGGCGTCACCGGCAAGGAAATGCAGGGCGCCTTCACTGGGGTGGTGTTGCACGGAGGCATGCTTGACCAGTTGGGGGCTGCACTGAATTCCGGGCGGGCGATCATGATCTACGGCCCCGCCGGTACCGGCAAAACCTTCATCAGTAGCAAGCTGATCCGCTTGTTCGGCGAGAGCATCTGGGTGCCCCATGCCATTGCCATCGGCGAGGCGATCATCGAAATCTTCGATCCCCAGGTGCACAAGCGGGTGGAAGAGGAGGTCGCCAAGCCGAGCCTACGCCTGGACCAAGGCCATGATCGTCGTCTGTTGCGTTGCAAGCGCCCGGTGGTGGTCACCGGCGGCGAGCTGACCATGGACCAGCTGGATATCCGCTACGACCCTTACAGTCGCCAATACCAGGCGCCCCTGCAGCTCAAGGCCAGCAACGGCATGTTCATCATCGATGACATGGGCCGCCAGCGCATGGCGCCGGCCGAGTTGCTCAACCGCTGGATCGTGCCGATGGAGGAGAAAAAAGATTTCCTCAATCTCGGTGGCGGTCGCCACTGTGAACTACCTTTTGACCTGATCCTGGTCTTCTCCACCAACCTCAACCCGCTGCAACTGGCGGACGAGGCCTTCCTGCGCCGGATTGGCTACAAGCTGCATTTCGACTACCTGACCCGCCACGAGTACGAGCGAATCTGGCGCCAGGAAGTGGAGAAACTGGAGATTCCCTTCGATCCGTTGTTGCTCCGTTATGTCATCGAAGGCCTGCATCAACCGGAAAAGGTGCCGCTGGCACCCTGCCATCCCCGCGACCTGCTGGGCATGGCGCGGGACCGGCAGCGTTATCAGGGGAGCTCCGGGCCGTTGACGCCGCAGGAGCTGGAGTGGGCCTGGCGTAACTACTTCGTCAGGCTGCCGGGTGCTGAGCAAGGAGATAAGCAATGAATTCCCGCACATTGGTGTTGATCGCGCTGTCGATGGTCCTAGGCCTTGGGGCGGCCTGGATGGCCAACAACTGGTTGTCCGCGCGGCTGAACACCACCGCCGATTCCAATATGGAAAACGTCGTGGTGGCCGCCGTGGAAATCCCCTTCGGCCAGATGGTCGAGCCTCAGCACGTCAAGGCAGTCCTCATGCCCAAAGGGACAGCCCCGGGCGATGCTTTCGATTCTGTGGAAAAGGTCACGGGACGGATTGCTACCTTCACTCTGTTGCAGGGCGACATCCTGCGTAGCGCCAGGCTGGCCGAGCATCTTGGGGGCAGCACTCTGGCTTCGCTGATCGAGCCGACCAAGCGGGCGATCTCGGTGCGGGTGGATGACGTGGTGGGCGTCGGCGGCTTCCTGCTGCCGGGCAACCGGGTCGATGTGCTGGCGACCAGGAAGGTTTCTGGCTCCACCAATGTGGCCGAGTCGGAAACCATCCTCTACGACCTGCGGGTACTGGCGGTAGACCAGACCGCCAGTACCGACAAGACCCAGCCGGTGGTGGTGCGTGCCGTCACCCTGGAAATGACCTCGGAAGAGGCCGAAATCCTGGTCAAGTCGCAAACCGAAGGCAAGCTCCAGCTGGCCCTGCGCAACCCGCTGGATGACCAGAAAAAGATCGAGGAGCCCAAGCCGGCTCCGGTCGTCGCCGTGGCGCCGCCGCCACCGCCGAAGCCGGTGGTCCGTCGCAGCAGCGGTATTGCTGGCGCGCAGGTAACCATCATCCGGGGCACCGAAGTGGAGAACGTGAGCGTTCAGCGGTAAGCAGCAAGCGGGGTAGTGAGGTGGTAGGTCGTAGACGCCGCCGCACGAAGTGCGGCGTTCGTCACCAAGCAGGCAAGCGTTGAAAAACCATAAGGAGCAGACATGGACACCATCCGCAGACTCGGCTCATACACGCTATGCACAGTGGCGGCCTGGTTGTTGCTGGCGTTCGCTGTACAGGCAGCCGACTCTTACGAAGCAACCTCCGGCGTGCCTATGGGGGGCATCACCAACGTCGAAGTGCCCCTTTACAAGTCACGTGTGCTGGCCACCCGGGGGGCGGTGCGCAAGGTTTCCATCGGCAATCCGGAAATCGCCGACGTGCTGGTCACCAATCCGCGCGAGCTGTACCTGCTGGGGCGCTCGCTGGGTAGCACTAACGTGCTGCTGTGGGATGGCAGTGGCAAGCTGATCGACAGCCTCGATCTTGAAGTGGTGCATGACCTCTCCGCGCTGAAGACCAAGCTGCACGAACTGATGCCCAACGAGAAGATCTCGGTGTTCAGCGCCCAGGGCGCGCTGGTGCTGCGTGGCCAGGTATCCAGTGCCGCGGCCATGGATACGGCGGTCAAGGTGGCCAAGACCTATACCGCGCAGAGTCAGAGCATCGCCCAGGGCAAGGCCGAGGAGGCTTCCGCGGCGCCGAGCAAGAGCCTGGATGTGATCAATCTGCTCACCGTAGGGGGCAGCCAGCAGGTGATGCTGGAGGTCAAGGTGGCCGAGATGCAGCGCAGTCTGTTCAAGTCGCTGAACGTGCGCTTTAACGCCTTGGACTTCGGCTCTTCCAGCCGTTGGTCGACGGGCGGCTTCAATAACGGTCAGGGCCTCGGTTTCGACGAGGATGGCCTGCTCAATCCGACCACTATGTTCGGGGATGGCAAGGGCATTCTCGGCCAATTCCTGTCCGACGAATTCCTCTTCAACATGGTGTTGGAAGCCTCCAAGGACAACGGTTCGGCCAAGGTCCTGGCCGAGCCCACCCTGACCACCCTGACCGGGCAGCAGGCCGAGTTCATCTCCGGTGGGGAGTTCCCTGTTCCGGTCACCGAGGACGATGGCATCACCATCGAATACAAGGAATTCGGTGTGGGGGTGAAGTTCCTGCCGGTGGTGCTCGACTCCGGACGGATCAACCTCAACCTGAACGTGTCGGTCAGCGAACTTTCCAACACCAATGCACTGGCGCTGGATACCGGTATTGACAGCGTACTGGGTGAGGGCGTGGCGCAGATCATCCCCTCGCTGACCAAGCGTAGTGCGCAGTCCACCGTGGAGCTGGGCAATGGCCAGACCATCGCCATCGCCGGCCTCATCAATGAAAACACCAAGGATCTGGTCAGCCGTTTCCCTGGTCTGGGCGACCTGCCGGTGCTGGGCCATCTGTTCCGCAGCCAGCAGTTCCAGAGCGGTGAAACCGAACTGGTGATCCTGGTCACCCCGCATCTGGCCAAGCCGATCGACGCGCGGACCGTGCGTCTGCCCACCGAGCGTTTCGTCGAGCCCAGCGATCTGGACTTCTATCTGCTCGGCAAGACCAAAGGCAATGGGCCGGGACGCAGTGTTCCGGTGAGCCTGGGCGTCAGCGAAGGCAATTTCGGCCACGATCTGGATTGAAGGGAGTTCTGACTATGAAAGCAATTATTCCGCTTTTGCTGCTGGGTACGCTGGCCGGCTGCATGACCTATGAAGAAGGTCGGGTCGGTGAACTGGGCTCGACTGTTTACGCCACCCACTACCAGCAGATCGCCGACAAGGAGGTCGCCGCCAACCCGGGCACCGAAGTTTCGCCAACGGGCGTCGACGGCCCGCTGACCGAGAGCGTGATGGACGGCTATCGCGGCGTCACCGGCGATGCTGCCGAAGTAGCCCAACCCATTCAAATCCAAATGAGCAATTGAAGTTGAACTGACAGCATATGAGGTAGCCGCTATGACCCCCCTGACGAAACCCAACCACTTGCAACACTGGCCAGGAAGGCAGCGGGGGGCCGTAATGGTACTGGTGGTCATCGCCCTGGCGGCCATACTCCTCATGGGCGCCTTGGCCCTGGATGGGGGGCACCTGCTGCTGAACAAGACACGGCTGCAGAATGCTGTCGACGCTGCCGCCCTGAGTGGCGCGAAGACATTGCAAACTTCATTCGGCAGCCCTCTCGCCTCCACCTTGGCCCGTGATTCGGCATTGGATACCTTGGCGCGCAATGCCGCCGCCGATGGAAATGGCGAGTTGGGAGAGGCCTTTGGCACTACGGCGGCAGCGGTCGGGGGCTACACCGAGGTCACCTTTTCCAACAGTGTCTACGGTCCCTTTTCCGCCGCCGGGCCGGCGGATGCCACGTACGTCCGGGTATCGGTACCGAACTACCCGCTGACGGGGTTCCTGTGGGGAGTCGCCCAGGTCTTTGGCGGTCTGGGAGACAAGGCCGTGGCGGCTATCGCCACCGCGGGACCGAGCCCGTCCGCGAGCCCGTGCAAGATCGAACCCATCATGGTGTGCGGCGATCCCAACGATGACCCTGCGGAAAACAGCGGGACTTCCTACTGGGGGTATAGCTACGGCGATCTGGAGGTGTTGAAGAGCGCGGCCGGCAATACCCCGGCCATCGGCCCGGGCAACTTCCAGATGCTGCGTCTCGATGGTTCCTCCGGCGCCAATGACCTGCGCACCGCGCTGGCCGGCGGCATCGAGAAGTGCAATGTGGTGGGCGAGGAGGTGGCGACCGAACCCGGTAACTCGGTCGGTCCCGTGGCCCAGGGCCTGAACACCCGTTTCGGGGTCTACAACGGTCCGGGCATGAATTCCGCCGATTACCCACCGGATTGGGTTACCACCTACAGCACCCCCAAGATGACTTACGACGGCAGCACTGGTCAGGTGCTTTATCAGGGGCAGCAGGTGACTTCCAGCGGTGGGGACCTGACGGCGGGTGGAAACCCGTTGTACGACGTCAACGACTGGAAGGACGACAGTGCGGCCTGTGCCGTGTCGGGTTCCTGCACGGGTGCCGCCGAGCGACGCATGCTCAATATCGTGATCGGCAATTGCGATGGCGAGTCCGGTGGCGCCACCAGTGTGCCGGTACTGGACTTCGGTTGTTTCTTCATGCTGCAGACCGTTGCCCAGCAGGGTGTCGAAGCCCAGGTATTCGGCCAGTTCGTCAAGGAATGCGAGGGCGACGGCGTGGCCGGTCCGGTGCCGACCGACGACGTCGGGCCGGTGATCATCCAGCTGTACAAGACCTATATCGACAATAACCGTACGCCGAGTACCGACTCCTGAGCCGTTGTCGAACGCAAGCCTGCCGAGGGACTCGGCAAGGAAAGGTGATTATGCAAGCTTGCTCCCTGCAGCTCAGTCGGAGTCAGAAGGGCGTGGCCATGGTCGAGTTCGCCATTACCCTGCCGCTGTTGCTGTTCTTGCTGCTGGCCATCGGTGAGTTCGGCCGCATGCTCTACCACTACAACAACCTGTTGCAGGCCAATCGCGATGCAGTGCGCTATGTCGCCGGCCAGGCCTGGGACAGCAATCTCGGCCGCGTGGAGATCGACTCGGTATTGGAGGGGCGAGCCAAGAACATTGCGGTCTATGGCGCTCCCTCGCCACAGAGCAGCACGGTAGTGCCCGGTCTGACCACGGCTGACGTGCAGGTCAGCACGGTAGGGACCGAGCATGTGCAGGTCCGCATCCAGTACGTGTTCCAACCGGTAATCGGCAACGGTTTGCCGGCCTTGCTTGGCGATGCCATTCCACTGGGTATCCCATTGGTGGCCACCACCGTGATGAGGGGCTTGTAATGAACGCAAGGCATATGCGCGGTGTGTTCGTGGTGGAGTTCGCCATCATCGGACTGGTGCTCTTCGTGCTGCTGTTCGGAGTGCTGGAGATGGGGCGTCTGTATTTCACCGTCAATGGTCTGGACGAGGTCGTACGGCGCGGCGCGCGGTTGGCGGCGGTTTGTGATATCCGCGATCCACGCATTCTGCGCCGGGCCATGTTCAATGACATCAACGATAGCGGTGCCAGTTCGCTGATCGGTTATCTGGAGAGTGCCGATCTGAGTCTGGTTTATCTGGATGAGGACGGAGCTGTCGTGGCCGCTCCGGATGATCTGGTCAATGCCACCGGTTTCCGTGCCATCCGTTATGTGCAGCTACGGGTGGACAACTTTCCGTTCGAGCTGCTGATTCCTGGCTTTGGCGAACTGACTTTGCCATCGTTCAGGTCGACCATTCCCCGCGAAAGCCTCGGCAGACACGCCGAGGAAGGCGTAGCACCGGAGATCACGCCATGCTGAAATCCCGGGAATTTCCGTCGATGACGGACAGCGTATCCCGCCGCGGTCTGCGGCTCCTGATCAGTAGCCGGGACGGCCAGGCCATCAAGGACTTGCAGGCGATCTGCCAGCATGTGCCGGGGCTCCAGGTCTCCACCCGCCTGGCCACCAATGGTCATTGCGATCCCTTGTACGGGCTGGAGCAGATGCCGGACCTGCTGTTGTTGCGGGTCAGCGGGCAATGGCGGGAGGAGTTGGCTGCGCTGCTGCAACGCTCGCCGGCAGATCGGCCAGCCTTGCTGCTATGTGGGGCCCTGGATCAAGCCGAAGGCTTGCGGATGGCAATGCAGGCAGGGGCGCGCGACTTTTTCCCCGACCCGCTCAACCAACTCGAACTGAGTGCTGCCTTGCAGCGCATGGTGCTGGAGCGCCGTGCCAGCAATGGCGAGGCCGGCAAGCTGCTGGCGGTCATGAATGCCAAAGGCGGCTCCGGGGCCACCGTGGTGGCCTGCAACCTGGCGCAACAGCTGAGCCAGCACGCCAGCGTGCTGCTTGTCGACCTCGATCTGCAGTTCGGTAGCGTCGCCCACTATCTCGATGTGCAGCCGATCCATAGCCATGTCGATGTATTGCAGCAGGCCGGCGAATTGGACAGCGTGGCGTTGCGAGGTTTCTGCACCCACTACAGCCCCAATCTGCATGTGCTGGGTGGCAAGGACAGCGAGCTGTGCCTGCCGCAGGATGTGCAGGCCGAGCAGCTGGAATCGCTGCTGTATCTGGCGCGCAGCACCTACGACTGGGTGGTGGTGGATCTGCCCCGGCAGATCGATCACCTCACCGGGACCGCCCTGGAGAACGCCGACAAGGTGATGGTGGTGCTGCAGCAGAGCATCAGCCATCTCAAGGATGCCGATCGGCTGTTGCGTATCCTGCGCGACGACATGGGTATCCAGGCTAATCGCCTGCAGCTGTTGGTCAACCGGTTCGGCAAGAACTCCGCGGTTAGCCTCAAGGATATCGAGGATGCGCTGCGCTGCCCGGATCTGCTGCAGTTGCCCAACGATTTCAATGTGGTCAGCGAGAGTCAGAATGCCGGTGTGCCGCTGGCCGTCCATGCACCGCGCGCCGCCATCACCCTTTCCTTGAAGCAGATCGCCGAGGAGTTGCAAGGGGGGCAGGAAATCAACCGTGGCGGCCTGCTCAAGCGAGCCGTGAGCCGTCTGTTCGGGGGATCCAGTCATGTTCAATGAATTGCGGAATCGCCTGCGTCAACCATCCCAGAAGGGGGGGGCGTCCCAAGCGGCCGAGGGCGAGGTGGCCGGCAAGGAGCAAACCATGCTCAGCTGGGAAGAGGCCGCTCCCGAGGAAGCCTACAACACTCGAACGCAGCTCAATCCACTGGAAGTGGAGTGGCGGGGTAAGGTCTATGAGCAACTGCTCAAAGTCATGGACCTCTCGCTGCTGGATAGTCTGGAGCCTGCGGAGGCGACCAAGCAGATCCGTGACATCTGTCAGCGGCTGCTGGACGATCATTCCGCGCCAGTCAGCACCGCCAGCCGCCAGTTGATCATCAAGCAGATCACCGACGAGGTGCTCGGTCTCGGGCCGCTGGAGCCGCTGCTGGCCGATCGCACGGTGTCGGACATCCTGGTCAATGGTGCCAAGTCGGTCTACGTCGAGCGTTTCGGCAAGTTGCAGCGGACCGATGTGTGCTTCCGTGACGACACTCACCTGCTCAATATCATCGACCGCATCGTTTCCGCCCTGGGACGGCGTATCGACGAGTCTTCGCCGCTGGTGGATGCGCGACTCAAGGATGGTTCGCGGGTCAACGCCATTATTCCACCGCTGGCCATCGACGGGCCGAGCATGTCGATCCGCCGCTTCGCCGTGGATCTGCTCAACACCGAAAGTTTGATCGAGCGCGGTGCCATGACGCCCGCGATCGCTCTGGTGCTCAAGGCCGTCGTCCGGGGGCGACTGAACGTGCTGGTTTCCGGGGGTACCGGCACCGGCAAGACCACCATGCTCAACGTGCTATCCAGCTTCATTCCGCACAACGAGCGTATCGTCACCATCGAGGACTCGGCCGAGCTGCAATTGCAGCAACCCCATGTGGTGCGTCTGGAGACCCGTCCGTCGAACATCGAGGGCCGTGGCGAGGTGAACCAGCGCGAACTGGTGCGCAACAGTCTGCGCATGCGCCCCGACCGTATCGTGATCGGCGAGGTGCGCGGTGCCGAGGCACTGGACATGCTGGCGGCGATGAACACCGGCCATGATGGTTCGTTGACCACCATCCACGCCAACACCCCACGCGACGCCTTGGGCCGCATCGAGAATATGGTGGCGATGACTGGGGCCACCTTCCCGATCAAGGCCCTGCGCCAGCAGATTGCCTCCGCCATCGATGTGGTGGTGCAGCTTGAGCGTCAGGAGGATGGCAAGCGCCGGGTGGTGAGCGTGCAGGAGATCAACGGCATGGAGGGCGAGATCATCACCATGACCGAAATCTACACCTTCGAGCGGCGTGGTCTTGGCGAGCACGGCGAGGTACTCGGTGACTTCAAGCCGACCGGTATGGTGCCATCATTCCGGGATGTGCTGGGCAAGCACGGCATCGAGTTGCCCCTCAACCTGTTCCGGCCTGAATGGATGGAGGGTGGGCAGTCATGAGCCAGATCCCGTCGGAGTTCATCCTGCTCTTTCTCGGTATGGTGTTTCTCTCGGTGTTCCTGCTCTCCCAGGGAACGGTGGTGCCGGTATTTGGCGAAGCCGGCAAGGTGCGCAAACGTATTCGCGAGCGGTTGAACACCCTGGAGCGGGCCAGCGACCTGCCGAACATGCAGACGGTACTGCGTCAGAAGTACCTCAAGCGCCTGTCGCCGCTGGAAGCTGCGCTGGAGCAATTGCCGGGCATGGAAAAGCTGAGCGAGATGGTCGAGCAGGCAGGCCATGAGTTTCGTGCCTATCGGGTCGTATTGCTCGGTGGGGCATTGGCTTTGGGCGCTGCGTTACTGGTTTGGTTGTTCTTCCCGCTGTGGTGGGCGGCCCTGCTGGCTGGGTTTGTGGCGTTCTGGGTGCCGATCTATAAGGTGTCGCAGGATCGTGCCAAGCGCTTTGCCGAATTCGAAGAGCAGTTGCCCGACGCGCTGGATTCCATGGTCCGCGCTCTCAAGGCGGGACATCCCTTCAACGAGACATTACGCCTGGTGGGGGAGGAGCAGAAGGGGGTGGTAGCCCACGAGTTCGGTATGACCTTCGCCGACATCAACTACGGCAATGACGTGCGTCGGGCCATGCTCGGCCTGCTCGAGCGCATGCCGAGCATGACGGTGATGATGCTGGTCACCTCGATCCTGCTGCACCGTGAGACGGGTGGCAATCTGACCGAGATACTCGAGCGTCTGAGTTCGCTGATCCGGGGACGCTTTCGCTTCCAGCGCAAGGTCAAGACGCTGTCGGCGGAAGGGCGGATGTCGGCGTGGATCCTGGTGGCCATTCCTTTTGTCCTGACAGTTGCGTTGATGGCTACTTCGCCGACCTATCTGCCGATGATGCTCAAGGAGCCGATTGGTCATAAGCTCATTGGCGCATCCTTCGTCGCCATGTTGCTGGGAATTTTCTGGATCAGAAAGCTCATTCGTATCCAGGTCTGAGGCCTGACCGATTCGTGAGAGGGGCTGCAAATGGACTATCTGCTGAGTCTGCTCAATGGTGCGGTGGGGAATGAGGGAGTGGCCCGACTGTTGTTCGTTGGTGCCATGGCCTTGAGTGCCGTGCTGGCGGTGGTGACGGTAGCATTGCTGGTGTTCGGCCTGCAGGATCCGGTGCAGCGTCGGCTCAGGGGTATCAAGACGGCTCATGCAGGGAGTGGGCAGGGAGCACCCAGCAACCTGCAATTGATGCTGGCCCAGGTGGGGGAGCGCTTTGCCGGTGACACCGATTGGCAGAACTCGTCGACACGCACCCTGCTGATGCATGCAGGTTTTCGCCAATCGTCGGCGGCGCAGGTGTATTGGTCTGCGCGGTTGTTGTTGATCTTGATCTTGATGGGAATCGTGGTTTTGGCCCTGCCTTTCATCAAGGGAGTGTCATTGCTGTGGGGGGGATTCCTGATGACGTTGGCGGCGGGGATCGGCTGGCTGTTGCCAGCGATCTATGTGGATAAGCGCAAAAGCGCCCGCATACGCTCCCTGCGCGCAGCTTTCCCGGATGCCTTGGATTTGCTGGTGGTCTGTGTCGAGTCGGGACTGGCCCTGCCGCAATCCATCGAGCGGGTCGCTCAAGAAATGACGGTGAGTCACGCGGAGCTGGCTGAGGAACTAGCCCTGGTCAACGCCGAAATCCGCGCTGGCATTTCCAGCACCGAGGCCCTTCGCCATCTGGCCGAACGTACGGGGCTCGACGATATCAATGGGCTGGTCAGCCTGCTGGCGCAGAGCATTCGTTTCGGTACCAGCGTGGCCGATACCTTGCGCGTCTATGCCGAGGAGTTCCGCGATCGCCGCATGCAGGCTGCCGAAGAGCAGGCAGCGAAACTCGGTACCAAACTGGTATTTCCACTAATCTTCTGTCTGTGGCCGAGTTTTTTCCTGGTCGTGATCGGACCGGTAATCATCGGCGTTCTCAGAGCCTTCGGGAGATTGTGAGATGCACAGGATTGCGCTTTTGGCGGCGCTTGCCGCCACTCTGGCGGGCTGTCAGACCATGGGAGAAGGGGTAGTTAAAAGCCGCAACGAGTTGTACGACGGCGGGAGGGCGGTACTCTACGAAGTACAGAAAGGGGCGGACAGCCCCGAGCAGGCCATGCGCATAGCGGCGACAGCCTATGCCGCCGGCGATACCGACCAGGCCCTGTTCCAGTACCTGCGTGCCAGTGAACTGGATCCTCATCGCTACGAGGCGCTGGTGTGGGTTGGGCGTATCCACCGCGAGCGCGGCAATCACAAGCTGGCAGAAGTAGCCTTGCACAAGGTCCTGGCGGACGATCCCGGTAATCTCGATGCCTTGGCCGAACTGGGAACGCTACAGATTGGCATGCGTCTTTATCCGGAGGCGGCCGATACTCTCGGGACGGCCCTGCATATCGATCAGCAGCGTTTCGGTGGCGGCGAGCTGACCAACCTGGGGGCGCTGAAGGTGGATGCCACGTCGCCGCTGCGTGTCTACAACGGCCTGGGGGTCCTGGCCGATCTGCGCAACGATTACTCCAGCGCGCAGGTGTATTACCGCCTGGCGCTGCAAATCAGTCCGCGCTCGGCGATGGTCGCCAACAGTCAGGCCTATTCCTTCTACCTGGCCGGTGACTGGGTGGCGGCGCGCCAGGCCTATCATCAGGCGCTCAGCTACGATGCCACCTACAAGCCGGCGTGGCGCAACTACGGGATGCTGCTGACCCGCATGGGCAGCTACGAGGAGGCATTGTCGGCCTTCGAGCAGGTCGAGTCGCGCGCCGAGGCGAGCAACGACGTGGGCTACATCTGTCTCATCGAGGGCAAGCTGGAGCAGGCCGAGCAGTTCTTCCGCACGGCCATCGACCAGTCGCCTTCCCACTACGAGGTCGCCTGGCAGAATCTCAAGCGGGTGCAGCAGATCCGCCGTCTACGCGAGAACGATGACTCCGGGGTGAACGAGGCTACGCCCGTCGCCAGCGATCCGCAGCCGGTGAGGGCGCCTGTTTCCGCGTCCTTGGTCCCGGCGCCGGTGGTGTCGACCGTCAGCCTGCCGACCCCATTGCAGGTGGGCGTGCCGTAATCCTGGGAGATCCCTGTCGTCGAGCCAATGAAAAGCCGCGTCGAGACGCGGCTTTTCGTTTTCCACAGGCAGTGGTGTCGCCTAGGTCGGACGGTCCCTGGACTTGCCCCTATCAAACCGGACACCGACACCCCGTTAGGTTGATGCCTCAGCCAAGCGTCTGAATTCCCGAGGTGAGCGGTATTTCAGTGCACTGTGCGGATGTTCCTCGTTGTAATGCTCGAAGGCGATGGTCAGGTTGCGCAGGGCCGTCGCTCGATCGGGCTTGGGCATGTGGCGGATGTAGTCGCGCTTCATGGTCTTCACGAAGCTCTCCGCCATGCCGTTGCTCTGCGGGCTGCACACCGGGGTTGTCAGGGGCAGCAAGCCAATCTGCCGGGCGAAGGCTCGAGTCTGTTCGGCCGTATAGGCCGAGCCGTTGTCGCTCAGCCATTGCACTGGCGACGCCGGCCGCTCACCACCGAAGCGTTGCTCGATGGCTTCCAGCATCACATCGCGGACATCGTCGCCACTGTAGCCGTTTGGGCTGGCCACCCAGCTGATGGCCTCGCGGTCACAGCAGTCCAGGGCGAAGGTCACGCGCAGCTTTTCGCCATCCTCGCAGCGGAACTCGAAGCCATCCGAGCACCAGCGGGTGTTGCTCGTATCCACCGCAACACGACCTTCGTGACGCCGCGCCACGCCCGGCTGTTTGCGCCGGCGTTCCAGCAACAGAGCGTGGTCACGCATGACGCGGTAAACCCGCTTCACGTTGACCGGTGGCAGGGCCTGTTGCTCATGCTGCCGACGCAACAGACCCCAGACCCGACGATAGCCATAGCTGGGCAACGCGCCGACTGCCTGCTTGATCTGCTCGACCAGGGCCGCATCGTTGAGCGTTCGGCGCCGACGGGGTTGCAGCCCTGGCGCGGGTTGTTTGAGTCGAGCCGTCAATTGCGAGCGCGCCACACCGAGACTCTCACTGACCGCCTTCACTGGTCGTCCCCCGGCAACAAGGGTGAGTGCGCAATCCATTTTCGCGAGCGGGCGATCTCCACCGCTTCCTTGAGGATCTCGGCCTCCATGGTCTTCTTCCCGAGCATCCGTTGCAGTTCGCGGATCTGCTTGAGGGCATCGGCCAACTCGGAAGCAGGCACCACCGCTTCACCAGCGCTGACCGCCGACAGGCTGCCGTCCTGGTAGAGCTTGCGCCAGTGGAACAATTGGTTGGGGTTGATGCCGTTGCGCCGGGCCACCACTGAGACGCTTTGCCCGGGTTCCAGGCTTTCGCGCACCATGGCCAGTTTCTCCTCGACACTCCAGCGGCGACGCCGCTCCTGGCCGAGCACTTCGATGGTTTTGTCTCTGCTGGTAGTCATAAACACAGTCGTTTGCCTATCCCTTATGGTAAGGGGGAAACGGTGTCCTGTGTTTCAAGGGGCTTGTTCAGTCCCCCAGATCGCTCCCCTCGCCCAAGGGGGCGGCCAGCGGCAGGGGAAGCGATTGATGGCGGTGGTTGCGGCAAGCGCTGGGGCTGCGCCCGAAGTGCTGGCGGAAAGCACGGGAAAAATAGGACGGGTCCTTGAATCCGACCGTATAGGCCACACTGGACACCGGGATGTCGCTGTTGAACAGCAGCTCTTCGGCGGCCTGCATGCGTTTGCGCATGACGTATTCCTGAAAGCCGATGCCGCAGTATTGCTTGAACAGGCGGCTGAAGCGCACGGTGCTCATGGTGCAAAGTTCCGCCATCTCGGTCTCGTCGATCCGCTCGCGGAAGTGGCTGTCGATATGGGCAATCGCCGCATAGAGCGGCTGGTGGGCATGCTGCTCGCGGTTGAGGCGCACACAGTCGGGCAACTGGTCGGTACGCCGCGGCCGCTGGCGCTGGCTGCCGGGCGGACGGGAGCGCATCTCGCACAGGTCACGCAGGGACTTGAGATAACGCTGGCGCTCGGAGTTGCTCAGCGGCAGGACCAGGTATTCCCAAACGCCCGAGCGGAACGCCCAGACTGCCAGTTCCTCGGAATGCTGCACGGTGAGCATGGTGATCGGAATCGAAGGCGAGCGCTGTTTGATCTCCAGCAGCAGGTTCAGACCATTGCTGTCGGGGCGATCGAATTGCAGGCACAGCATATCCGGCACCGGATGTTCGCCATCCGCTGTCAGGTCTTCCAGGCCGCCGGCCAGGCTAACGTGGCAATGGGGAAGAAACTGCTCGATGCACTGCTCGGCGTTTTCTGTGTTGTTCAGATCGAACCACAACAGACGAGGTTTGCGGATGGCCTTGGTACTCATTCCTGTGACTACTCGGCGATCTTCTTTTTCCTCAGTCAGTTAAGGTCAAGCGCGCAGCGGTCGTGAGACTGAATCTTCCTAAAGATCAGTCTTTTCAAGCGGATTCCGAATAATTTGTCCGCCAGCGTGTCGCTGGCCATAGCGCACGAGCGAAGTGCGAGAGGAAGTTGGATCCGCCTCCGGCGAAGTCCGGGCAAGAAAAAGCCGGCGCAAGGCCGGCTTCTTCGGGGGCTGTCGCCTGGCGACTCAGACCACGCCCTGGGCCAGCATGGCATCGGCGACCTTGACGAAGCCGGCGATGTTGGCGCCCTTGACGTAGTTGATGCGGCCGTTCTCTTCGCCGTAGTGCACGCAGGCGTTGTGGATGTTCTGCATGATGCCGTGCAGACGCTGATCCACTTCGCCGGCACTCCAGTGCAGGCGCATGGCGTTCTGGCTCATTTCCAGGCCGCTGGTGGCCACGCCACCGGCGTTGGAGGCCTTGCCCGGGGCGTAGTAGATGCCCGCTTCGACGAACAGATCCACCGCTTCCAGGGTCGACGGCATGTTGGCGCCTTCGGCCACGCAGATGCAGCCGTTCTTGAGCAGGGTGCGGGCGTCCTCGGCGTCCAGTTCGTTTTGGGTGGCGCAGGGCAGGGCGATGTCGCACGGCAGGTGCCACGGACGCTGCCCGGCCAGGAATTCCAGACCGAAGTGGGCGGCCATCTCGCTGAGGCGGCCGCGACGGACGTTCTTCAGGTCCATCAGGTATTCCCACTGCTCGACGGTCAGGCCCGCCTCGATATGCAGGGTGCCTTCGGAGTCGGACAGCGAGATGACCTTGCCGCCCAGTTCCATGACCTTCTGCGCCGCGTACTGCGCCACGTTGCCGGAGCCGGAGACGGTGACGCGCTTGCCGTCGAAGTCCTGGCCGCTGCGCTTGAGCATTTCCTGGGCGAAGTACACGCAGCCGTAGCCGGTGGCTTCCGGACGGATCAGGCTGCCGCCGTAGCTCAGGCCCTTGCCGGTCAGCACGGAGGTGAACTCGTTGGACAGGCGCTTGTACTGGCCGAACATGTAGCCGATTTCACGGGCGCCGACGCCGATGTCGCCGGCCGGTACGTCCAGATCGGCACCGACGTGGCGGTACAGCTCGCTCATGAACGACTGGCAGAAGCGCATCACTTCGCCATCGCTCTTGCCCTTTGGATCGAAGTCGGAACCGCCCTTGCCGCCGCCCATGGGCAGCGAGGTCAGCGAGTTCTTGAATACCTGTTCGAAGGCGAGGAATTTCAGCACGCCGAGGTTGACCGACGGGTGGAAGCGCAGGCCGCCCTTGTACGGGCCGATGGCGCTGCTCATCTGAACGCGGTAGCCGCGGTTGACGCGCACGTTGCCCTGGTCGTCGACCCACGGGACGCGGAACAGGATGGCGCGCTCGGGCTCGACGATGCGCTCGAGGATGCCGGCCTTCAGGTAACGCGGCTCGCTCTGCAGGAAGGGCCACAGGCTGCGTACCACTTCCTCCACCGCCTGGTGGAATTCGGGCTGATCGGGATCGCGACGCTTGAGTTGCGTCAGGAAGGCGTCAAGGGACATGGGGATGCCTCGGAGTTTTCGATGAGCACGGTCCAGCCGCTTGCGGCAGGCGGGATCCGTTAATTAGTGAGCTGGCTCCAAGATAGTGCATCGTGACGCATTTGTGAATCTTTTTGGTGCTTTTTTGTAATTGTTCGCCCGGCACAATGGCTCAATGGCCTATTCTTGCGGGGTTTAGGAAAATGCTAGTGTTCTTTTGTGGTGCGATACCGGAGTGCTATTGATCCAATGTGGTGCGGCGTCGTGAGCTGAGCAGCGGGCGCCCGTTTGGCTTCCTGCCCCCGCCAGGGGGCATCGAGGCCGCGACTCAGTCGATGCCGAGCTTCTTCAGTCGGTAGCGCATGGAGCGGAACGACAGGCCAAGACGCTGCGCTGCCGCCGTGCGGTTCCAGCGGGTTTCCTCGAGGGCCTGCATGATCGCCTGGCGCTCGATGTTCTCGAGGAAGTCCTCGAGATCGTCGATCTGCGCCAGGTTGCCGCTGCCATCGCCGCTGCCCGGTGCGGCGGGCGCGTCGCCCAGGCGCAGGTCGCTGGCCTGGATGCAGTCGTCCTCGCACAGGGTGTAGGCGCGCTCGAGCATGTTCTCCAGCTCGCGCACGTTGCCGGGGAAGCGGTAGTTCTTCAGCTTCTCCAGCGCTTCGTCGGAGAGGCGTGCCGGCTCCAGACCGCATTCGCCCGCCAGGCGCTGCAGGGCGCGCTCGGCGAGCAGGGCGATGTCCTCGCGGCGTTCGCGCAGCGGCGGCACCTTCAGCTCGATGACGTTGAGGCGGTAGTAGAGGTCCTGGCGGAAGCGCCCGGCGGCGACCTCGCCGGCCAGGTCCTTGTGGGTGGCGCTGAGGATGCGCACGTCCACCGCCATCTCCTGCTGGCCGCCGACCGCGCGCACGGCCTTTTCCTGGATGGCGCGCAGCAGCTTGACCTGCATGGGCAGCGGCAGGTCGGCCACCTCGTCGAGGAACAGGGTGCCGCCATCGGCGGCCTTGAACAGGCCGGGCTTGTCCTCCACCGCACCGGTGAAGCTGCCCTTCTTGTGGCCGAAGAATTCGCTCTCCATCAACTCGGAGGGGATGGCGCCACAGTTGACCGGCACGAACGGTTGCTCGGTGCGCGGACCGAGCTCGTGGATCAGACGGGCCACCAGCTCCTTGCCGCTGCCGGATTCGCCGCTGATGTATACCGGCGCTTGGCTGCGCGACAGCTTGGCGATCTGCTTGCGCAGCGCGCGCATCGGCGGCGAGTCGCCGAGCAGGCGGCTGTCGACCGAGCCGTCCGCCTCGCCCTGAGCCTCGGGGGCACGCAGGCGCAGGGCGGTGGCCACCAGTTCGCGCAGGCGGGCAAGGTCCACCGGTTTGCTGAGGAAGTCGAAGGCGCCGGCCTTGAGGGCATTGATCGCGGTCTCCACGCTGCCGTAGGCGGTGATCATCGCCACCGGGGTTTGCGGATAGCGCTGCTGGATCAGCTGGACCAGTTCCTGGCCGGTGCCGTCGGGTAGACGCATGTCGGTCAGGCACAGGTCGAACGGCTCGCGGGCCAGCCACTCGCGGGCTTCCTTGACGTTGCGCGCGCTGCGGGTGTCCAGTTTCATGCGGCCGAGGGTGATTTCCAGCAGTTCGCGGATATCGGGTTCGTCGTCGACGATCAGTGCTCGTTGCGCCATGGTCAGCTCGTGGTCTTCGGATGGGCAAAGGTGATGCGGAAGCAGGCGCCACTGCCTTCGCGGGGGACGTAATCCAGGCGGGCGCGGTTGCTCTCGCACAGTTCGCGGGAGATGTACAGGCCGAGGCCCGTGCCCTTGTTTTCGGTGGTGAAGAACGGTTCGAACAGGTTGACCTGCTGCTCGGCGGCGATGCCGTCGCCATCGTCGACGATTTCCAGTACTGGCAGGTTGGTCAGGCCGTCGCGGAACAGCTTGAGCCACACCTGACCCTTGCCGTGCTTGCGCGTGCTGTAGCGCAGGCCGTTCTGCACCAGGTTGGTCACTATCTGGGTCAGCTGCTGGGGATCAATGCGGGTCTGGATCGAGCCGGGCTCGCTCTGCACATGGATGGTCGGCTCGTCGCGCAGGCTCTGCCGCAGTTCGGCGACGAAGCGATGGAGCCAGTAGCGCAGGTCGAGCAGTTGCGGCTCGGCCTGGCGCCGCCGCGACAGCTGCAGGACGTTCTCCACCACCAGGTTCATGCGCCGTGAATGGTCGAGGATGATCTGCGTCAGGCGACGATCCGCGGCGCACAGGTCCTCGGCTTCCTGCAGCAACTGGGCGGCGTGGCTGATGGCGCCCAGCGGATTGCGGATCTCGTGGGCGATGCCGGCGGTCAGCCGGCCGAGGGAGGCCAGCTTGAGCTGCTGGGCCTGCTGGGCGAGCTGCGAGACGTCCTCGAGGAACACCAGAATGTCGCGCTCGCCCTTGCGCCGCAGGGGCACGAAGCTCGGCTGCAGCATCGGCCCTTCGGCGAAGGCCTGCAGCGGCTGCGAGCGCAGGGCGGGGTTTTCGAACCACTGCTGCAGGCGTTCGAGCAGCGCCGGGCAGTGCGCGTCGAGGGCGTGGGTGACCAGGCGCTCCTGGCCGAGCAGGGTGAGGCTGCTGGGGTTGGCCATCAGCACGCGGTTGTGCGGATCGAGCACCAGGATGCCGGTGCGCATGCGTTGCAGGATCAGGGCGTTGAGGGCTTGCAGGTCGGCGACGTCGGCGGCGTGCCGGCGGGCCAGGGTTTCGCTCTGCTGCAGGCGGCGGCCGAGGGCCTGGATGATCAGCGCGGCGGCGAAGCACATGCCGCCCAGGGCGCCGGCCTGCACGTACTGGCTGGCGGCGGCCGGGCGGCTAATGCTCAGGTAGAAGGTGAGGTAGATCAGCGCGCTGCTGGCCAGGGCGGCGATCAGCAGGCCGAAGCGCCCGGGCAGCACGCTGTTGGCGATCGCCACCGAGATCACCAGCAGCGGCGCGATGCCGCTGGACAGGCCGCCGCTGGCGTAGAACATCACGCTGAGCAGGCTGATGTCGGACAGCGCCAGGCCGAAGATCGGCAGCGGCCGGCTGGTCTGCTGCATCAGCACGCCGAGCACCACGTTGAGCGCGAGATAAGTCCAGCCGGTGTAGCGGAACAAGTCCGCGTCGGCCATCTGCAGCAGTTCGAGGTGCATGTCGCTGCTGATCAGCAGCACCGTGGCCAGGCCGACGCACAGACGATAGAGGTGGTACAGGCGCAGGATGCGCTGCCCCTGTTCGTGCCCAGGGGTCCAGAGGTCGGCGTTATCCAGCGGGGCGATCCTGTTCGAGGTGGTCACGGCTGCAATACCAGCGGTTGTCGTGGGCGAGCGCCTCGCCTTGCGGCACGTGCATGCCGCAGCGGGCGCAGCGCACCATCGGCTGGGACTTGACGGCGGTCGGAGGGCGCCGTCTCTTCGGGCGGGTGAAGCGCTGCCACAGCCACCAGGCGAGGACGAACAGGGCGATCAGGGTGAGTAGGCGAGCCATGGTGCTCTCGAACGGCGCAAAGAGGCGCCAGTGTAGCCAAGCCGGTGGCGCGCGCCCAGCGCCGTCCGCGGCGACTGTGCGTTGTGCCGGCTGCGGCCGGTGCGGGACAATGCCTCTCCTGCATCAGGCGCCCCGGGCGGAGTGGTTGACCCCGGCGCGCGTCGTCAATTGGAGGGCAGCATGAGTCAAGTCCTGCGGGTCGCCATGGCCCAGCTCAATCTGCGCGTCGGCGACATTCGCGGCAACGTCGAGCGCATCATCGAGGCCGCCGGGCAGGCGCGCCAGCGCTGGCAGGCCGATGTCATCGTGTTCCCCGAGCTGTCGCTGTGCGGCTATCCGCCCGAGGACCTGCTGCTCAGGGATAGCATGCAGCTGCGCATCGAGGCGGCGTTGGAGCGGTTGTGCCGTGAGGTGCGCGGCATCCGCCTGCTGGTCGGCTTCCCCTGGGAGGAGGGCGAGCGACGCTACAACGCCTGCGCACTGATCGACGACGGCCAGCTGGTGGCCCGCTACCACAAGCAGAAGCTGCCCAACTACCAAGTATTCGACGAGAAGCGCTACTTCGACGCCGGTTCTCAGTCCTGCGTGGTTCCGATCGCCGGCGTGCCGGTGGCGCTGACCATCTGCGAGGACGTCTGGCACGCCGAGCCGACCGCGGCGGCCCGGGCGGCCGGCGCCCGGCTGATGCTCAATCTCAACGCTTCGCCGTTCCATCGTGACAAGCAGCGCGTGCGCGAGGCGACCCTGGCGGAGCGGGCCCGCGAGGGCGGCCTGCCGATCGTCTACGTCAACCAGGTCGGCGGCCAGGACGAGCTGGTGTTCGACGGTGGTTCCTGCGTGGTGGCGGCCAACGGCCACGTGCTGCAGCGCGCGCCGGCTTTCGCGGAAGGGCTGTTTCTCGCCGAGCTGCACGTGGACGCGGATCTGGTGCAGCCGCAGCCCGCCGACTGCGCGCCGCTGCCGACGGTCGAGGCCAGCGTCTACCAGGCGCTGGTGCTGGGCGTGCGCGACTACGTGCAGCGCAACGGCTTCAAGGGCGTGGTGCTCGGCCTGTCCGGCGGCGTCGACTCGGCGCTGACCCTGGCGGTGGCGGTGGACGCCCTTGGCGCCGACAAGGTCGAGGCGGTGATGATGTCCTATCGCTATACCGCGCAGATGAGCCTGGAGGATGCCGAGGCCGAGGCGCGCACCCTGGGCGTGGCCTATCGGGTGCTGCCGATCGAGCCGATGGTCGAGGCCTTCCTGGCCACCCTGGCGCCGGTGTTCGCCGGCCTGGCCCCTGATACCACCGAGGAGAACCTGCAGGCGCGCTGCCGCGGCACCCTGCTGATGGCGATCTCCAACAAGAAGGGTTACCTGGTGCTGACCACCGGCAACAAGAGCGAGGTGGCGGTCGGCTACTGCACCCTGTACGGCGACATGGCCGGTGGCTTCGACGTGCTCAAGGACGTGCCCAAGACCCTGGTCTACCGGTTGTGCGAGTACCGCAACGGCCTGGGCGGCGAGGTGATTCCGCAGCGGGTGATCGACCGGCCGCCGTCGGCCGAGCTGGCCCCCGATCAGAAGGACGAGGATTCGCTGGCGCCCTATCCGGTGCTCGACGAAATCCTGCGCCTGTACGTCGAGGAGGATCAGTCGGCCGACGCCATCATCGCCTGCGGCTTCGCCGCCGACACCGTGCGCAAGATCCTGCGTCTGGTCGACCTCAACGAGTACAAGCGTCGCCAGGCCGCGGTCGGGCCGCGCATCACCCAGCGCGGCTTCGGGCGCGACCGCCGTTACCCGATCACCTCCGGCTGGCAGCTCGGCGAGTGAGACGGGTGGCGCCGGCCCGGGATACGCGCAGCGTTCCCCGCTTCGGGGCGTCGCCGCTGGGGCAATGAAAAAGGGAGGCCGCCGGCCTCCCTTTTTCATTGCAGCGTTCGGCTCAGTCGAACAGACCGAAGGTCAGCCGGCTCCACCAGGAACGCTTGGGTGCCTCGGCTTCTTCATCGGCTTCTTCCATATCGGCGTCGGCGCCGTTGTTCGGCTCCAGTTCCTCGGGGATGGCGTCCAGCGCTTCCTGATACTGGCGCTCCATGTCCTGGCTGGCGCGGGTCTGGCCGGGCGGCAGCGGCGCTTCGGTCTCGATCAGACCGAGGGTGGCGCGGCTCAGCCACGAGCGTTCGTCGTCCGCACCCTCGCGCGGCTGGAATTCGCCGTCGACCAGGCTCGGGTGGTCCGGATAGTTGAGCTTGAGGGTCGCCAGGCTGGTGGCGGCCAGATCGTCCAGGCCCAGGCGCTGGTAGGCTTCGGTCATCACCGCCAGGCCGTCGCCGACCGCCGGGGTCTCCTGGAAGTTCTCCACCACGTAGCGACCGCGGTTGGCGGCGGCGACGTAGGCGTCGCGCTTGAGGTAGTAGTGGGCGACGTGGATTTCGTAGGCGCCCAGCAGATTGCGCAGGTAGATCATGCGCGCCTTGGCGTCCGGGGCGTAGCGGCTGTTCGGGTAGCGGTTGACCAGCTGGGCGAACTCGTTGAACGAGTCGCGGGCGGCGCCCGGGTCGCGTTTGGTCATGTCCAGCGGCAGGAAGCGCGCCAGCAGGCCGCGGTCCTGCTCGAAGGAGGCCAGGCCCTTGAGGTAGTAGGCGTAGTCGACGTTCGGATGCTGCGGATGCAGGCGGATGAAGCGCTCGGCGGCGGCGCGTGCGGCTTCCGGCTCCTGGTTCTTGTAGTAGGCGTAGATCAGTTCGAGCTGCGCCTGTTCGGCGTAGCGGCCGAACGGATAGCGCGACTCCAGGGCCTTGAGGGTGTCGACGGCGTTGGTGTAGCTATCGTTGTCCAGGTGCTCCTGCGCCTGCTGGTACAGCTCGGTCTCGCTGAGGTTTTCGTCGATCACCTGCTTCGACGAGCAGGCCGCGGTAAGGGCGAGGGTGGCGATCAGCAGCAGGTGTTTCACGTGCATGGCGCTAGGGTTCCTGGGCCGGTGCGTGACAGGGGCCGGCCTGATATGATTGGCGCCCCAGAATCCTCTGGGGAAAAAGACGCCGTATTTAACCACAAGCCTGTGGCCAACCAAAGCCGCACGCCCCTCCCGATGTCCGCCATGTCCGAACTCATCCAATTGTGCGCCGAGGTGCCGTCCGATCTGGGCGGTCAGCGGCTTGACCAGGTCGCCGCCCAGGTTTTCCCCGAACATTCCCGTTCGCGTCTGGCCGGCTGGATCAAGGATGGTCGCCTCACCGTCGACGGCGCCGTGCTGCGCCCGCGCGACATCGTCCACGGCGGCGCCGTGCTGAGCCTCGAGGCCGAGCGCGAGGCGCAGGTCGAATACCAGGCCCAGGACATCGCCCTGAACATCGTCTACGAGGACGACCAGTTGCTGGTGCTCGACAAGCCGGCTGGCCTGGTGGTGCACCCGGCCGCCGGGCACGCCGACGGCACCCTGCTCAATGCCCTGCTGCACCATGCCCCCGGGCTGGCCAGCGTGCCGCGCGCCGGCATCGTCCACCGCCTGGACAAGGACACCACCGGCCTGATGGTGGTGGCCAAGACCCTCGAGGCGCACACCCAGCTGGTCGCCCAGCTGCAGGCACGCAGCGTCAGCCGCATCTACGAGGCCATCGTGGTCGGCGTGGTGACCGCCGGCGGCAAGGTCGACGCGCCGATCGGCCGCCATCCCCAGCAGCGCCAGAAGATGGCGGTGACCAGCACCGGCAAGCCCGCGGTCAGCCACTATCGCGTACTCGAGCGCTTCCGCGCGCATACCCACGTGCGGGTCAAGCTGGAGACCGGGCGCACCCACCAGATTCGCGTGCACATGGCCCACGAGCACTTCCCGCTGGTCGGCGATCCGGTCTATGGGGGGCGCTTCCGCATTCCGCCGGCGGCCAACCCGGTGCTGGTGCAGAGTCTGCGCGACTACCCGCGTCAGGCGCTGCACGCACGTTTCCTCGAACTGGACCATCCGGTCACCGGCGAGCGTCTGGGCTGGGAGTCGCCGCTGCCGGACGATTTCGTCGAGCTGCTCAACCTGCTGCGCGGCGACCGCGAGGCCTTTATCGGATGAGCTTCGGTTGGGCTGACCTGCTGATCCCCGATTGGCCGGCGCCGGCCGGCGTGCGTGCCTGCGTCACCACGCGCCGCGGCGGCGTCAGCGCCGCACCCTTCGATGCGCTCAACCTGGGCGATCATGTCGGCGACGATCCGCTCGCGGTGGCCGAGAACCGCCGTCGCCTGCAGGCGCTGCTCGGCTGCCGCGCCGCCTGGCTCGACCAGGTGCACGGCGTGGCCGTGGTCGAGGCCGACCCGAATCGGGTGCTCGAGGCCGACGCCAGCTGGAGCGCCACCCCGGGGGTGGCCTGCACGGTGATGACCGCCGATTGCCTGCCGGTTCTGTTCTGCGACCGCGCCGGCACGCGCGTGGCGGCCGTCCATGCCGGCTGGCGCGGGCTGGTCGCCGGGGTGCTGGAGGCCAGCGTCGCCGCGCTGGGCTGCCCGGCGGACCAGGTGCTGGCCTGGCTGGGGCCGGCCATCGGCCCGCAGGCCTTCGAGGTCGGCGCCGAGGTGCGCGAAGCTTTCCTCGCCCAGCATCCCGAGGCCGCCGCGGCCTTCGTGCCGAGCGTCAATCCCGGCCGTTTCATGGCCGATCTCTACCAGCTGGCGCGCATCCGCCTGGCCGCGGCCGGCGTCAGCGCGGTGTACGGCGGCGGCCTGTGCACCTTCAGCGACGCCACGCGCTTCTACTCCTACCGCCGCGCGCCGCGTAGCGGCCGGCTGGCCAGTCTGGTCTGGCTGGAGCCGACGCCGGCCTGAGCGAGCCCAGGGTAGTCGCTCGCGAAGCGATTACCTACAAGGAGGTTGCGCTCATCTCATCGGTAGGCGGTCGCTGCGCAAGTCTTCTGTCCTGCGGCCCTGACGGGGGTGGCGGTTGGCGGGCTGGGTGATAAAGCGCGCGCCGCGGTTTTCCGGTACGCGCCTGCTTCCGGCCTGAGGAAAAGCTCCCGCGTTCGTCCCCCACCCGGCAGGGTGTCGCGCCACGCTTGACGCCAATCAAATCCCTCCCCCTTGAATCGTCTGCAATCGTCCTTATCTATCCTGCATCCCAATTTCCCGGCGGATGCCGCAAGGCCGCTCCGCCGCTGCTTGCGAAGGACGAACCCATGCGTATCGACCGTTTGACCAGCAAACTGCAACTGGCCCTGTCCGATGCCCAGTCGTTGGCCGTGGGCCGCGACCACAGCGCCATCGAGCCCGTGCACCTGATGTCCGCCCTGCTCGAGCAGCAGGGCGGTTCGATCCGCCCGCTGCTCATGCAGGTCGGCTTCGACATCGCCGCCCTGCGCCTGGCGCTGGGCAAGGCGCTGGACGATATGGCGAAGATCCAGAACCCCACCGGCGACGTGAACATGTCGCAGGACCTGGCGCGCCTGCTCAACCAGGCCGACCGGCTGGCCCAGCAGAAGGGCGACCAGTACATCTCCAGCGAGCTGGTGCTGCTCGCCGCCTTGGACAGTGGCACCCGCCTCGGCAAGCTGCTGCTGGCCCAGGGGGTGAGCAAGCAGGCGCTGGAAAACGCCGTCGCCAACCTGCGCGGCGGCGAGGCGGTCAACGATCCCAATGCCGAGGAGTCGCGCCAGGCGCTGGACAAGTACACCATCGACATGACCAGGCGCGCCGAGGAGGGCAAGCTCGACCCGGTGATCGGCCGCGACGACGAGATCCGCCGCACCATCCAGGTCCTGCAGCGGCGCACCAAGAACAACCCGGTGCTGATCGGCGAGCCGGGTGTGGGCAAGACCGCCATCGTCGAGGGGCTGGCCCAGCGCATCGTCAACGGCGAGGTGCCGGACGGCCTCAAGGACAAGCGCCTGCTGTCGCTGGACATGGGCGCGCTGATCGCCGGCGCCAAGTTCCGCGGCGAGTTCGAGGAGCGCCTCAAGGCGGTGCTCAACGAGTTGGGCAAGCAGGAAGGACGCATCATCCTGTTTATCGATGAGCTGCACACCATGGTGGGGGCCGGCAAGGCCGAGGGCGCCATGGACGCCGGCAATATGCTCAAGCCCGCGCTGGCGCGCGGCGAGCTGCACTGCGTCGGCGCCACCACCCTCGACGAGTACCGCCAGTACGTCGAGAAGGACGCCGCCTTGGAGCGCCGTTTCCAGAAGGTGCTGGTCGACGAGCCGAGCGAGGAGGACACCATCGCCATCCTGCGCGGCCTCAAGGAGCGCTACGAGGTCCACCACGGGGTGACCATCACCGACGGTGCAATCATCGCTGCGGCCAAGCTGAGCCATCGCTACATCACCGACCGCCAGCTGCCGGACAAGGCCATCGACCTGATCGACGAGGCGGCCAGTCGCATCCGCATGGAGATCGACTCCAAGCCCGAGGAGTTGGATCGTCTGGATCGCCGCCTGATCCAGCTGAAGATCGAGCGCGAGGCGCTGAAGAAGGAAACCGACGAGGCCACCAGAAAGCGTCTGGCCAAACTGGAGGAGGACATCGGCAAGCTGGAGCGCGAGTACGCCGACCTCGAGGAGATCTGGAAGTCGGAGAAGGCCGAGGTGCAGGGTTCGGCGCACATCCAGCAGCAACTGGAGCAGGCCAAGGCGGACATGGACAACGCGCGCCGCCAGGGCAACCTGCAGCGCATGGCCGAGCTGCAGTACGGCACCATCCCCGAGCTGGAGCGCAAGCTGGCCAGTGTCGACAGCGGCGCGCAGAAGGAGAAGCAGCTGCTGCGCAACCGCGTCACCGACGAGGAGATCGCCGAGGTGGTGTCCAAGTGGACCGGCATCCCGGTGGCCAAGATGATGGAGGGCGAGCGCGAGAAGCTGCTGCGCATGGAGGCCGAGCTGCACAAGCGGGTGATCGGCCAGCACGAGGCGGTGGTGGCGGTGTCCAACGCGGTGCGCCGCTCGCGCGCAGGGCTCGCCGATCCGAATCGTCCCAGCGGCTCCTTCCTGTTCCTCGGCCCGACCGGGGTGGGCAAGACCGAGCTGTGCAAGGCGTTGGCCGAGTTCCTCTTCGACACCGAGGAGGCCATGGTGCGCATCGACATGTCCGAGTTCATGGAGAAGCATTCGGTGGCCCGCCTGATCGGCGCACCGCCCGGCTACGTCGGCTACGAGGAGGGCGGCTACCTGACCGAGGCGGTGCGCCGCAAGCCGTACTCGGTGATCCTCATGGACGAGGTGGAGAAGGCCCACCCGGACGTGTTCAACGTGCTGCTGCAGGTGCTCGAGGACGGCCGCCTGACCGACAGCCAGGGGCGCACCGTGGACTTCAAGAACACCGTGGTGGTGATGACCTCCAACCTCGGCTCGGCGCAGATCCAGGAGCTGGTCGGCGATGTCGAGGCGCAGCGCGCGGCGGTGATGGATGCGGTCAGCCACCACTTCCGCCCGGAGTTCATCAACCGCATCGACGAGGTGGTGGTGTTCGACCCGCTGGGCCGCGAGCAGATCGGCGGCATCGCCGAGATCCAGTTGTCGCGCCTGCGCCAGCGTCTGGCCGAGCGCGAGCTGACTCTGGAACTGTCGCCCGAGGCGCTGGACAAGCTGGTCGCCGTCGGTTACGACCCGGTGTATGGCGCGCGTCCGCTCAAGCGAGCGATCCAGCGCTGGATCGAGAACCCGCTGGCGCAGCAGATCCTCGCCGGCGAGTTCGTTCCGGGGGCGACCATCCACGCGCGGGTCGAGGGGGAGCAGATCGTCTTCGCCTGAGGTCGGCCGGAGCCGGACGATTTGCCGGTCCCAGCAGCAAAAAGGCACGGATTCCGCGGGAACCGTGCCTTTTTTGCTGTTTTTGGAAGAGACTCAGCCGCCAGCTGGCTGGCCCTCCTCCAGGCGCTGCAGCACCCGGTAGATCGCCTGCAGGGCACGCTTCATCAGCGGACTGTCGCTCGGCTGGCCGAGCAGGTAGACGCTGCCGTCATGCAGGCCCTGCGCCAGGCGGGCGGCCGACCAGGTGCGGCTGTGCTCGCCGGTCGGATCGATGAACAGGTAGTGACGGCTGGCCGGACTGAACCAGGACAGACGCAGGCGACGCACCTGGCCGTCCTCGAGGAAGCCGAACAGGCTGCCGAACGGCAGAGCCTCGAGTTGACGCAGCTGGGCTTCCTGCTCGGGGGGCAGGTTTTCCGCCTCCTCGCTCAGCGACTCCGCAGCGGCCTGCGGCTGGAGCAGGGCGCCGAGGCTGCTCTCCGGAAGCTTGATCGTCAGCTCGGCGACCAGTTCGGGCTGGCCGGCCTGTACGGCGTGCTGACAGGCGACCACGTCCTGTAGCAGGCGACGGATGTCGGCGTCGCTCAGGCTGCCGAGCTGCTGCAGACCTTCGCGCAGGCGCTCGAGCAGGCCCAGGCGTTCGCGCTGCATACGCTCGCGACCGTGGCGGCCGAGCGGCGTGCAGCTCCACGCCAGTTGTTCGGCGGCCTGACAGCCGAGCAGCCATTCCTCGCTGTCTTCGCCCTGGCGCAGATGGATAAGGGCCAGTACATCGCTCCAGCCTTTTTCCAGCAACTCGCGCATTGGCTGTGGCAGGGTGCGGCCGGCCAGCACCCGGTGGATCTGCTCGGCGGCCTGCTGGCGGGCGACGTGCAGGCGGTCGCGCCCGCGTGCGGTGTCCAGGGTGCGCCGCTCGCGCAGCTCCACGCGTTGCTGCAGGCGGCGTACATGTTCCTCGAAATCCGCCAGCAGTTCGCTGAACAGGCTGCTGTCGCTGTCGAAGTCGCGCAGGATGCGCTCGACGATTTCCTGCATCTTGGCCTGCAGGCCGGAGGCATCGTCGTCTTCGGCAAAGCGTGCGCCGGCCTTGGCCATGCTGTCGAGCAGCTGGCGCGCCGGGTGGATGTCCTGGGTGAACAGCTGGTGGTCGCGCAGGGCGAGCTTGAGGTAGGGCGTGTGCAGGTGTGACAGCACCGTCTTGCAGCGGTCCGGCAAGGTCGGGTCGTCGAGGACGAAGGCGAACAACATGCCGACCAGGTCGATGATGTCGGCGGCATCGGCTTCCAGCTGCGGGCGCGCCGGCAGGGTGCAGGCGGCCTCCAGCTCGGCGTGCAGGCGGGCCTTGAGCTGCTGGGCGTCCTGGCGCGGCAGGGCGCTGTCGCCGAGCTCGCGGACGCTGACCTGCTGCAGGCGGGTCAGCGCCGCGATCAGTTCTTCCTCGCTGTAGAGGGTGCCGGTGCCCGCCGGCGGCGTTGCGCCAGCGTTCTCCGGCGGCCGCTCACCGGCGGCGGCCGATGCAGGCGGCATGGAGTGCTGGGCGGGGCTGTCGTGGCGCCGGCTGAGCAGTTGGGTGACGCCGCGGAACAGGCGCTCGTTCTCGTTGCGCGGCTCCTCGCTCCAGGCATCACCGCTTGCGGCGGATTCGCGACTGTGCTGGCTTTCGCTGGCTGCCGCGGGCTCGCGACTGCGCGGAGGGTTGCTGGCCGCGACGGGTTCGCGACTGCGCGAGGTGTCGCTGGCCGGGCGGGGCGGGCGCGGCTCGTTGCTCTGGGAGCGCGGGCGCGGCGGTTGGTCGCTGATGTTGGGCAGGATAGCGGCGTCGATCAGCAACTGATTAAGGCCGGCATACAGCTCGTCCAGGCAGGCGAGGGCCTGCTGCTCCACCAGCTCGTACAAGGTCCGGCGAATCGGCAGGGGCAGCGGTTCGCCGGCCAGGGCGAGGCGGAGGGATTCGGCGAGGGTTTCCGGAGCGAAGGGGCTATCCTGGCGCAGCGCCGCCGCGGGGCGCGGCGTGAGTTGCGCCAGGCGGCGTTCGAGGGTGCCCAGCTCGCGGGCGCAGCGGCTGCGGCAGCGGCGCGCCAGCTGGTCCAGTTGCAGGCGCTCCTCATGCTCGTCGTGACCGATCAGCGACAGCTCGCTGGCGCTGGGGCGGATTTGCGGCTCCTGTCCCTCCAGATAGGCGGCGAAGAAGCCGCTCAGGCGCTGGTGGAAGCGGCGCAGGATCTGTGGGCGCTGGTTGCGCAGGGCGCGCATGCCATCGAAGAACAGCGCCTGTTCGAGGTTGTTCGTGGCTCGGTCGGCCTGAGCGAACAGGGCGTCGTCCACGGCATCCAGGGCGTGGGCGAGGCACTGGTCGAGATGATTCATCGCCAACTCGAGGCAGCTTTGCTCGAGCGGGCCGAAGCGCGGGCGGATGCTGCGACCGGCCAGTGACGGCGGGGCAGGATGATCGGGCGGAGGGGTAGGGCTCATGGTGGTCCGGCGGGCCATCGCCCAGCGCTCTCAGAGTTGCTGCACATATAACAAGTGACTGTGCTTCTGCCAAGTATAGGAAAAAAAGCTAATGAAATGCTTGACATACATCGACAGGTCAGTAAAATGCCGCGCCACTGACACGGGAAATCAGCAACGCTGATAACCGTAGAGGGTTGGAAGTCTCGATGTTCCGCGATAGCTCAGTCGGTAGAGCAAGTGACTGTTAATCACTGGGTCCCTGGTTCGAGTCCAGGTCGCGGAGCCAACTTCCAGGCGGGGTATAGCGCAGTCCGGTAGCGCGCCTGCTTTGGGAGCAGGATGTCGGGAGTTCGAATCTCTCTACCCCGACCAGTTTTGGGTCGTTAGCTCAGTGGTAGAGCAGTTGGCTTTTAACCAATTGGTCGTAGGTTCGACCCCTACACGACCCACCACATTCCCTTCTCCGGAAGGACAAGAAGCTGGAAGTGCCGCAAGGCCTTCCGGCTTTTTTGTTTGTCCGCGTTTTTCCGGGGCGAGATCGCCGCCGGAAGGAATCCCTCCGGCGGCGGCCGCACTCAGTGCAGTTTCAGGCGTGGCTCGGTGCTGCGGCCGAGACGGTCGCTGAGCATCAGCAGCAGGGTGCGGAACGGTCCGTACAGCGCCATCTGGTGCAGGCGATAGAGCGAGACGTAGAACCAGCGCGCCAGGCGGCCCTCGAGCATCACGTCGCCGGTCAGGTTGCCCATGAGGTTGCCCACCGCGCTGAAGCTGGACAGCGAGATCAGCGAGCCATAATCGCGGTAGCGATAGTCCAGCAGCGGCTTGCCCTCCAGGCGGCGGGCCAGCGAGTTGGCCAGCAGCGAGGCCTGCTGGTGGGCGGCCTGGGCGCGCGGCGGCACGTTCTTGCCGTCTTCCATCGGGCAGGCAGCGCAGTCGCCGAGAGCGAAGATGTGCTCGTCGCGGGTGGTCTGCAGGGTCGCGCGCACCACCAGCTGATTGATGCGGTTGCTCTCCAGGCCGTCCAGTTCGGCGAGAAACTCCGGGGCGCGGATGCCGGCCGCCCAGACCTTGAGGGTGGCCGGGATGAACTGGCCATCGGCGGTGTGCAGGCCTTCGGCGGTGACTTCCTTGACCGGCGAATTGACCAGGACCGTGATACCGAGCTTCTCCAGTGTGCTGTGTACCGGACGGCCGATCCGCTCGGGCAGGGCGGGCACCACCCGCGGGCCGGCCTCGATCAGCGTCAGGTTGAGATCCTGCGGGCGGATGCCCTCCAGGCCGTAGGCGGCCAGCAGCAGGGCGGCATGGTGCAGCTCGGCGGCCAGCTCGACGCCGGTGGCGCCGGCGCCGACGATCGCCACGTTGATCTGCGCCGCGCCATCGCGCTGCGGGTGGGCGTGAGCGCACAGGTACTGGTTGAGCAGCAGGTTGTGGAAGCGTTCGGCCTGCTCGCGCGAATCGAGGAACAGGCAGTGCTCTGCCGCGCCTTCGGTGCCGAAGTCGTTGGTCTTGCTGCCCACCGCCAGCACCAGGGTGTCGTAGCCGATCTCGCGCGGCGGCACGAGCTCCTCGCCGCTGTCGTCATGGATGGCTTCCAGGCGGATCACCTTGCGCGCCCGGTCGAGGCCGCACATGCGGCCGGCCTGGTACTTGAAGTGGTTCCACTTGGCCTGGGCGACGTAGTTCAGCTCGTTCTCCGAAGAGTTCAGCGAGCCGGCGGCCACCTCGTGCAGCAGGGGCTTCCAGATATGGGTGAGGTTGGCGTCAACCAGGGTGATGCGGGCCTGGCCGCGCTTGCCGAGGCGGCGGCCCAGGCGGGTGGCGAGTTCGATCCCGCCGGCGCCGCCGCCGACGATCACGATGTGATGGTTCATGGGTAGGTCTCGCAAGGCTTGGAAAAACCGGCGGAGACTGGCGGCTGGCGCGGGGGGTCATTGGGCGAGGGTGCCCAGCAGGCGGCTCAGCAGGCCCAGGCCGATGACCACGAAGAGCAGGGCGAGCATCAGCAGCCAGGGGCGGAACGGCTGGCGCTTGACCTGATGCTGCGGAGCGCTGAGGTAGTGCTCGACGCGGCGCTGATCTTCGGGGGTCAGACGGCTGGACATGGCAGTCTCTAGGAAGGCAATTCGACCATTGTACGCACTCGGTTGCGCGTCGCTCAATGCTACCGAAGTGTCGCTTATAGGCCCTTCGCGCGCCTGAGCGGCTGGGCTGTTCGTATATCAGCCTAGAGTGCGGAGCGCCGCTTGTCAGCTCGATGCCGGGGCTCTGGAGCGGGGCTGGCGGTGTAAACTGGTGGCATCGTTCCTGTGGAGCCGGACATGCACCTGCGCGATGCCACCCCCGCCGACCACCCCGCGCTGCACGACTTGTGGGCGCGCACGCCAGGCATCCAGTTGCGCAACGAGGATGCCCGCGCGCCCTTCTGCGCCTATCTGGCGCGCAATCCCGGCCTCAGCCTGGTCGCCGAGGTCGATGGCGTCCCGGTCGGCTGCCTGCTGGCCGGTCATGACGGTCGGCGTGGCTACCTGCAGCACCTGACGGTCGATCCCGCCTGGCGGCGGCGCGGCATTGCCACGGCCCTGATCGAGACGGTGCTGGCCCGTCTGGCCGCGCAGGGCATTGCCAAAAGCCACGTGTTCGTCCTCGACGCCGCGCCCGAGGCGCTGGCGTTCTGGCGCGCCCGCGAGGGCTGGGGCGAACGCCGCGACATCCGCGTATTTTCCACCCTGGAGCACCCTGCATGAGAGTCTGGCTGTTGCTGGGCCTGGTCCTGCTGGTCGGCAGCGCGCAGGCGCTGGAGAGCGGCGAGCGCCTGGCCCCCTGGACCCTGAACGACCAGTTCGATCGGTCCTATACCCTCGACGACCAGCTGCACATCCTCCTGGTGGCGCGCAGCATGGACGGCGCCAAGCTGGTCAAGGCAGCGCTGGAGGGGCGGCCCAAGGGCTATCTGGAGGCGCGCCGGGCGCAGTTCGTCGCCGACATCAGCCGCATGCCCGGGCTGATCGGCAAGCTGTTCGCCATCCCGGCGATGCGCGACTACCGCTACCGCGTGCTGCTCGATCGCGAGGCGCAGGTGGTGCCGCAGTACGCCGCGCCGGAGGAGGGCGTGCTCTGGCTGCAGTTGGAGCAGGGCGTGCTGCGCGAGCGGCGCCTCTTCACCGACGCGGCGGCGCTGCGCGCTGCGTTGGAGCAGGTGGCGCCGTGATCGCCGCCGCCTTGCTCAGCACGTCCAGTCTGTGGCTGGGCGCCCTGCTGTTCCTGCCGTTGTTGCTCGCGGCGCTCTGGCATGCGCCCTGGGTCGAGCTGTTCAGCGATTCGCGGCGCCAGCACCTGTTGTTCGGCACCGTGCTGGCGCTGTTCCTGCTCTGGCTGGTGCGGCGCGACTTCCCGTCCGGACTGTCCTTCCACTTCATCGGCATGACCGCGGTGACCCTGCTGCTCGACTGGCCGCTGGCGGTGTTGTCGGCCTTCGCCGCGCAACTGGCGCTGGTCGGCTTGGGGCGCCAGGACGCCCTGGCGCTGGGCGTCAACGGCGTGCTGCTGATCCTCATCCCCGTCGTGGTTACCGAGGCCTGCGCGCGTGCCGTCGAGCGCCTGCAGCCGCGCAACCTGTTCGTCTACATCTTCTGCAGCGGCTTCTTCCCGGCCGCGCTGGTGGCGCTGCTGGTGCTGCTCGCCGGTCTCGGCGTGCTGCTCCACGATGGCATCTACCAGATGCCGCCCTGGCTGGACGACTTCGTCGCCTACCTGTGGTTGATCATGTTCCCCGAGGCGTTCATCAACGGCACCGTGGTCACCGCGCTGGTGGTGTACTACCCGGAGTGGCTGGAGACCTTCAACCGTACCCGCTATCTGCAGGCGCCGTGGAAGGAGGAGGAAAAAAGCAAGGAGGAGGAAAAGGATAGGGGGGAAGGGAAGCGCTGAGCGCGGTCAGGAGGTCAGCCGGGCCGGGCCCATAAAGCAAAAAGCCTCCCGGTCGGTGGACCGGAAGGCTTCGCGGCGGTAGCTGCCTTTGCCTTTGGCGGGTTTTTCCTGGCGACAACGGAACAGCGGTTGCGCCACCAGGGATTTGGCCTTGTTCGGGCCGGTTTTGCGTTGCTTGGCCATGACCTTTCCTCGCGTGGAGCCTGCGGTCTGCAGGCGCGCGCATCATCGGTCGCTGTATGGAAAATGTCCAGTGGCGTTGGGCGAAAAACGACCAGGGTTATTCGCTGGGCAGATTGAGGCGTACGCCGGCGATCTGCAGGGTCAGCTGGGCCAGGCCGCTCCACGCATCGCCGCTCGCCTGGCCCTTGATCTGCTCGTCGATGCGCTGGGCGGCGACCAGCAGCTGGTTCCAGCGGCTCGCCGGGTGTCGCTGCACGGCGCGCCCGACCAGGGCCTGGCGTTTGCCGAAGATCGGCGGCTTGGCGTGGGCGATCAGCCGCTCCAGCGGCAGGCCCTGGCTGTGCTGCTGGGCCAGGGTGGCGAGCAGACGCAGCTCGCGGGCCAGGCCCCAGAGCACCACCGGCGCCTCGACACCCTCGCCGCGCAGGCCCTCGAGCATGCGCAGGGCGTGCGCCGCTTCGCCGGCCAAAGCGGCGTCGAGCAGGCCGAACAGGTCGAAGCGCGCGCTGTCGGCGACGCTGGCCTGCACGGTGGCGGCGTCGAGCTGGTTGCCCTCGACCAGCAGCTTGAGCTTCTCGATCTCCTGCACGGCGGCCAGCAGGTTGCCCTCGACACGCGCGACCAGCAGGTCGATGGCTTCCGCGCTGGCGGCCAGCCCGGCCTGCGCCAAGCGTTGGCGAATCCATTGCGGCAGCTGGGCGGCATCCACCGGCCAGATCGCCACGAACTGGCTGTGCTCGCCGTCGATCAGCGCCTTGGCCCACTTGCTCTTCTGCACCTTGCTGTCGAGGCGCGGCAGGCTGAGCAGCAGCACCGTGTCCTCGGCGGGGCGGGCCAGATACTCGAGCAGCACGGCGACGCCTTCGTCGCTCGGTTTGCCCGAGGACAGGCGCAGCTCCAGCAGGCGCTTCTCGGCGAACAGCGACAGGCTGGCGCCGGCCTCGCGCAGCAGATTCCAGTCGAAGCCGGCGTCGGCATGGAACACCTGGCGCTCGCCGAAGTCCCGGGCGCGACAGGCGGCGCGGATAGCGTCGCAGGCTTCCTGGCAGAGCAGCGGCTCGTCGCCGCTGACCACGTAGACGGGGGCGAGCGGACCCTGCAGGTGCTTGGCCAGTTGTGCGGGGGTGAGTTTCATCGGCAGGGAAAAACGGGGCCCGCAGGCCCCGTGTCGATCAGTTCGCCGGCGCCGCCGGGGCGGCCTGGCGAGCGGCGGCGGCCGCCTTGGCCACCGCCTCGGCCTTGGCCTGGGCGGTTTCCTGCAGTTCGGCCAGTTGCTCCGGGGTCAGCTCCTGCAGGCGCAGGATCAGTTGCTGCACCAGCTCCTGGCGAATCTCGCTGCGCACGCGCTGGGCTTCCTGATCGGTGCCGGTCAGGTTGTTGGAGTCGTGCACGTAGACCTTCTGGCTCTGCACTTCGTCGCGCAGCAGCGACAGCTGGTTGCCACGGATCTCGTAGGCGAGGGTGGCGCTCAGTTCGAACTCGGCGCTGCGCGCCGAGCTGGTGTAGCTGGCGGTGCGCTGCTTCTGGCCCTCGCTTACCAGCACCAGCTGGTAGGGCGCGCCGCCGTGCACGCGCACGCCGCTGTTCTCCAGGGCGCGGCGCACGTCCTTGACGGTGTCGCCGTAGGCGTTGCGGGCCTTGAGGTCCAGTTCGCGCAGGGCGAAAGCGTCGCTGCCGGTGCCGCGCAGCTGGAAGCCGCAGGCGCTGAGCAGGGTGGCCATCATCACCAGCAGCAGGCCGGTCAGGCTAGGTTTCATCGGTCTTCCCTCGTGTGCAGCCGCCCGCACGGGGCGGGCGGCAGGTTGGATGCTGGCGTCAGTTGGCGACGATGTTGACCAGTTTGCCGGGCACCACGATCACCTTGCGGATGGTCTGCCCTTCGGTGAAGCGCAGCACATTCTCGTTGGCGCGCGCGGTGGCCTCGATCTCCTCGCGGGACGCCGCGGCGGCGACCTGGATCTCGCCGCGCAGCTTGCCGTTGACCTGCACCACCAGGGTCAGGGTGTCCTGCACCAGGGCGGATTCGTCGACCACCGGCCAGGGCGCGTCGATCACCAGGTCGGCATGGCCGAGCTGCTGCCACAGGGTGTGGCAGATGTGCGGGGCGATCGGCGCCAGCAGCAGGGTGACGGCTTCCAGGCCTTCCTGCAGCAGGGCGCGGTCCTGGGCGCTGGCGGTCGGTGCCTTCTCCAGCACGTTCATCAGGGTCATCACCTGGGCGATGGCGGTGTTGAACTTGTGGTGCTGGCCGACGTCCTGGCTGGCCTGCTTGATGGCCAGGTGGATGGCGCGGCGGACGTCCTTCTGGGCGTCGTCCAGCGCGGCGGTGTCCAGCGCACCCGGCAGGCCGGCGGCGACGTGGGCGTGGGCCAGGCGCCAGACGCGGCGCAGGAAGCGACTGGCGCCCTCGACGCCGGAGTCGGACCACTCCAGGCTCATCTCCGGCGGCGCGGCGAACATCATGAACAGGCGGCAGGTGTCGGCGCCGTACTGCTCGATCATGGTCTGCGGGTCGACGCCATTGTTCTTCGACTTGGACATCTTCTCGGTGCCGCCGATCTCCACCGGCAGGCCGTCGCTCTTCAGGCGCGCGGCGATCACCTTGCCCTTGGCGTCGGTTTCCACTTCGACGTCGGCCGGGTTGATCCACAGCTTCTTGCCGCCTTCCAGCGGGCGGAAGTAGGTCTCGGCGATCACCATGCCCTGGGTCAGCAGGTTGGTGAACGGCTCGTCGCTGTCCACCAGGCCTTCGTCACGCATCAGCTTGTGGAAGAAGCGCGCGTACAGCAGGTGCAGGATGGCGTGCTCGATGCCGCCGATGTACTGGTCGACCGGCAGCCAGTGGTTGGCCGCGGCCTTGTCGACCATGCCGCCCTCGAACTTGGGCGAGGCGTAGCGCGCGTAGTACCAGGACGACTCGACGAAGGTGTCCATGGTATCGGTTTCGCGCTTGGCGGCGGCGCCGCACTTCGGGCAGCTGCACTCGTAGAACTCGGGCATCTTGGCCAGCGGGCTGCCGGTGCCATCCGGCACCACGTCCTCGGGCAGCACCACCGGCAGCTGCTCGGCCGGTACCGGCACGTCGCCGCAGCTCGCGCAATGGATGATCGGGATCGGGCAGCCCCAGTAGCGCTGGCGGCTGATGCCCCAGTCGCGCAGGCGGAACTGGGTCTTGCGCGCGCCATGGCTGGCGGCTTCCAGGTCGGCGACGATGGCGTCGAAGGCGGCCTGGAAGTCGAGGTTGTCGTACTTGCCGCTGTTGACGGTGACCAGGCCCGCCTTGTCGGCGTACCAGGCCTGCCACTCGGCGGCGCTGAAGTTGTCCTCGCCGGCGGCCGGACGGTAGACCTGCACAATGGGCAGGGCGTACTTGTTGGCGAATTCGAAGTCGCGCTCGTCGTGGGCCGGCACGGCCATCACTGCGCCTTCGCCGTAGCCCCACAGCACGTAGTTGGCGACGAATACCGGGAGCAGATCGCCGGTCAGCGGATGGACGACGAACTGGCCGGTGGCGACGCCCTTCTTCTCCATGGTCGCCATGTCGGCTTCGGCCACCGAGCCGGCCTTGCATTCGGCGATGAAGGCTTGCAGCTCGGCATTGTGCTCGGCGGCGCGCTGGGCCAGCGGGTGCTCGGCGGCCACCGCCACGTAGGTGGCGCCCATCAGGGTGTCGGGGCGGGTCGAGTAGACCTTCAGGCGGCCCTCGCCGCCGCAGCTCGGCGCGTCGTAGGCGAACTCGATGTCGGCGCCGAAGCTCTTGCCGATCCAGTTGCGCTGCATGGTCTTGACCTGCTCGGGCCAGCCGTCGAGCTTGTCCAGGTCGGCCAGCAGCTCTTCCGCGTAGGCAGTGATGCGGAAGTAGTACATGGGGATCTCGCGCTTCTCGACCAGCGCGCCGGAGCGCCAGCCGCGACCGTCGATCACCTGCTCGTTGGCCAGCACGGTCTGGTCCACCGGGTCCCAGTTGACGGTGCCGTTCTTGCGGTAGATCACGCCCTTCTCGAACAGGCGGGTGAACAGCCACTGCTCCCAGCGGTAGTAGTCCGGCTTGCAGGTGGTGACTTCGCGCGCCCAGTCGATGCCCAGGCCCAGGCTTTTGAGCTGGGTCTTCATGTAGTCGATGTTGGCGTAGGTCCAGGCGGCCGGCGCCACCTGGTTCTGCATGGCGGCGTTCTCCGCCGGCATGCCGAAGGCGTCCCAGCCCATCGGCTGCAGCACGTTCTTGCCCTGCATGCGCTGGTAGCGCGCGATCACGTCGCCGATGGTGTAGTTGCGCACGTGGCCCATGTGCAGCTTGCCGCTCGGGTAGGGGAACATCGACAGGCAATAGAAGGTGTCCTTGCCGGGCTGTTCACTCACTGCAAACGACTGGTGCGCTTCCCAGTGGGACTGCGCGGCGGCTTCGATCTCGCGGGGCTGATACTGTTCGTGCATGGCTCTGCCGGACTGGAAAAGAGGGGGTGACGAAAGCCCCTAAGCATACATGACCCCCGCGGATGAGGGGAAACCCTGATCCGCGGGGCAGCCTGGCCGCCGCAGGTGCCGAGTCCTGGGCCAGCCGGGCGAACGGCCCGGGCGGATAGCCGGGGCTGCCGGCGCCTGCTGGCGGGCGACGCTGGTGAAGTGGGCGTTGAAGCTCATGCCGGCCTGCAGGCGTTTCCCCGTGCTGTTCAGCAGGTGTGTGCTGATCGACCCGTCGGCAAGCTCGTCGCCGGGCGCGGAGCGAGCGGGGCGGGCGGAGGATGGCTGCCGGCCACGGTGGCCTCGGGCTTGTCCTGACTGGCGACGACCAGGATCGGTATGTCCGCCGGGAGGGTCAGGGCGGAAGGCTCCTGCAGGATGGCGGTGGATGCGCCATGCTACGAGTCGGACGGGGGCGAATCCCCGATGGGCTGTCCGGGGTGCTCCGCAGGTCCCCCGGGCGGAGAGGTCGAAGCGACAGGAGAGGCAGGGTGCCGCTGCGTTATCTGCTCAAGCAATTGCTGTTGCCGCCGGGTGGCCTGCTGCTGCTCCTGCTGCTGGCCTGGTGGTTGCGAGTACGCCGGCCGGGCCTGGCGCTGGTCTGCGCGTCGCTGGGGCTGGGCGGCCTGTGGCTGATGAGCCTGCCGGTGGTGGTCGAGTTGGGCGCGCGGCTGCTCGAGCGCGAGCCGGCCTTGGCGCCGGCCGCCTGGTCGGGCCTGGCGCAGCGCGCCGGCGCCATCGTGGTGCTCGGCGGCGGCCGCGCGCGGGGCGATTCGGCCTGGGGCAGCGACCAACCGAGCCTGCTGGCCATGGAACGCGCCCGTCTCGCCGCCCGCCTGCAGCGCGCCAGCGGCCTGCCGATCCTGGTCAGCGGTGGCCTGCACTTCGGCACCCCGCCCAGCGAGGCCGAACTGCTCGCCGCCGTGCTGAGCGAGGATTTCAACGTCACCGTGCGCTGGCTGGAAGGGCGCAGTCGGACCACCTGGGAGAACGCCGTGCTGAGTGCGCCGCGGCTGCGCGATGCCGGGGTCGGGCGCATCGTGCTGGTCACCCAGGCCTGGCACATGCCGCGGGCGCGCTGGTGCTTCGAGCGCCAGGGCTTCGAGGTGATCCCGGCGCCGCTGGGCTTTCTCGGCGTACCCAACGGTCGGCCGTTCGGCGGCTGGCTTCCGGAATCGCTGGCGATCTGGCACAGCAGCCTGCTGCTCAACGAGGCGGTGGGGCTGCTGCTCTATCCGCTGCTCTATCGCTGAACCGGCTCAGGCCGCGCCGTGGCGCGCCAGCGCCCAGGCCACGTGTTCGCGTACCAGCTCCGAGGGGTGATCGCGGCGCAGACGCAGCGCCTCGAGCACCGGGATGCTGCTCGGCGCGTTGCCCAGGCCGACCGCCAGGTTGCGCAGGAAGCGCTCGTAGCCGGCGCGGCGCAGCGGCGAGCCCTCGGTGCGGGCGAGGAACTCCTCCTCGCTCCAGCGCAGCAGGCTGGCCAGCTCGGCGTTGTCCAGGCCATGGCGCGGCCGGAAGTCGCCCTCGCCGCTGGGGCGGGCGAAACGGTTCCACGGGCAGACCAGTTGGCAGTCGTCGCAACCGAAAACGCGGTTGCCGATCAGCGGGCGCAGCTCCACGGGGATGCTGCCCTTGAGTTCGATGGTCAGATAGGAAATGCAGCGCCGCGCATCCAGCAGCTGCGGGCCGACGAAGGCGGCGGTCGGGCAGATGTCCAGGCATGCCTGGCAGCGTCCGCAGTGCTCGCGCTCGTGCGGCGGATCGACCGGCAGCGGCAAGTCGACGAACAGCTCGCCGAGGAAGAACCAACTGCCGGCCTGGCGGTTGAGCAGCAGGGTATTCTTGCCGATCCAGCCGAGCCCGGCCTGCTGGGCCAGGGCCTTCTCCAGCACCGGCGCGCTGTCGACGAAGGCGCGGTAGCCGAATGGCCCGATGGCCGCCTGAATGCGCTCGGCCAGCTGCTGCAGGCGCTTGCGCACCAGCTTGTGGTAGTCGCGGCCGAGGGCGTAGCGCGACACGTAGGCTTTCTCCGGCTGGGCCAGCGTCTCGGCCATGCGGGTGTCGCCGGGCAGGTAGTCCATGCGCAGGGAAACCACCCGCAGAGTGCCGGGCACCAGCTCATCCGGGCGCGAGCGCTTGTGGCCGTGGGCGGCCATGTAGTCCATCTCGCCCTGGTAGCCGGCGGCCAGCCAGCGCTCGAGGTGCGCCTCATGCTCGCCCAGCTCGACGCCGGCGATGCCGACCTGCTGGAAGCCCAGCTCGCGGCCCCAGGTCTTGATCGCCTGGGCGAGGGCGGCGGGATCGGGAGCGCTGGTCGACATGGCTGGCGGAAGTCCGGGGCAGGGAAGATATAATTGTGCCAGAGCCTCGAGTCGAATGGTCCATGCCGCCACCTGCCCCCGTCTTGCCCCTTGCCCTCTACCGTGCCGCCCAGGTCCGCGACCTGGACGCGCGGCTGATCGCCGCCGGTACGCCCGGCAGCGAGTTGATGCAGCGCGCCGCCCATGCCATTTGGCGCGCCTTGCGCCGGCGCTGGCCGCAGGCCGGCGAGGTCACGGTGCTGGCCGGCAGCGGCAACAACGCCGGCGACGGCTATCTGGTCGCCGCCCTGGCGCGGCGCGCCGGCTGGCAGGCGCGGGTACTGGCGGTGGCCGACCCCGCCCGGCTCGCCGGCGATGCCGCCGCGGCGCACGCGGCGGCACTGGCGGCCGGCGTACGCATCGAGCCGTGGCGCGAATGTGCGCCGCTCGCCGGCGTGCTAGTCGACGCCCTGCTCGGTACCGGCTTGTCCGGCGCAGTGCGCGAGCCCTATGCCCAGGCGATCCGCCTGGCCAACGCCAGCGGTCTGCCGGTGCTGGCGGTGGACCTGCCCTCTGGCCTGTGCGGCGACACCGGCCGGGTGCTCGGCGAGGCGATCCAGGCCGAGCTGACCGTCACCCTGCTGGCCCTCAAGCTGGGCCTGTTCTGCCTGGACGGGCCGGATCGCTGCGGCGAGCTGGCCTTCGACGATCTGCACGCCGATCCGGCGCTGGTCGCCGAAATGGTTCCGGCCGCGCTGCGCCTCACCGCCGCCAGCGTGCCGCGCCTGCCGCCGCGGCCGCGCAATACCCACAAGGGCCGGTTCGGCCACGTCCTGGTGATCGGCGGCGACCTCGGCTATGGCGGCGCGGCGCTGCTCGCCGCGGAGAGTTGCCTGCGCAGCGGCGCCGGATTGGTCAGCCTGGCCACCCGTGCCGAGCACGTGCCGGCCATGCTGGCGCGCCGCCCGGAGGTGATGACGCGCGCCGTGCAGTCGTCCTTCGAGTTGCACGGCATGCTGCCGCAGGTCGACGTACTAGTACTTGGCCCGGGCAGCGGCCAGGGGCCCTGGGCGCGTAACCTGCTGGCCGGCCTGGGCGCGCTGGAGCGATCGCAGGTATGGGACGCCGATGCCCTTAACCTACTGGCCAGCGGCGTTTTGAGCGCGCCGGCCGGCAACTGGCTGATCACCCCGCACCCCGGCGAGGCGGCGCGCCTGCTTGGCTGCGACAGTGCCGCGGTGCAGGCCGACCGACCGGCGGCGGCGCTGGCCCTGGCGCGCCAGCTCAACGCAGTGGTGCTGCTCAAGGGCCTCGGCAGCCTGGTGGCCACGCCCACTGGGGAGCTGTATCTGTGCGACCGTGGGCATCCGGCCATGGCCGGTGCCGGCCTGGGCGACGTGCTCGCCGGCCTGCTCGGTGCGCTGCTGGCGCAGGGGCTGGATGTGACCGCGGCAGCGCGTCTGGGCGTCTGGCTGCATGCCTGCGCCGGCGAGCGCCTGGGGCGCGCCGGTCGCGGTGTGGCCGCCGCCGATCTGATCGAGGTAATCCGTGAATTGCTGGAGGAGCACAGTCCGTGCCTGAAGTGACCCTGTACGCCGCCGACGAAGCGGCCATGCTTGCCCTGGGGGCGCGCCTGGCCGAGGCGAGCGAAGGCCGCGGCGTGATCTGCCTGCACGGCGACCTGGGCATGGGCAAGACCACCCTGTCGCGCGGTATCCTGCGCGGCCTGGGGCACGCCGGGGCGGTGAAGAGTCCGACCTTCACCCTGGTCGAACCCTACGAACTGGGCGAGCGGCGGGTCTATCACTTCGACCTCTACCGCCTGGCCGATCCCGAGGAGCTGGAATTTTTCGGCATCCGCGACTATTTCGAAGGTGACGCGCTGTGTCTGATCGAATGGCCCGAGCGCGGCGCCGGTATCTTGCCGAAGGCTGACCTGGACATCGTCATCGCCGTGCAGGAAGCGGGGCGTGCCCTGCGCCTGACCCCGCGGAGCGCGCGGGGCGAGACCTGGTGTGCCGCTTTGACTGTGGGAGTCTGAACAATGGAATGGGGGATCCGCCCGCGTGGCCTGCTGGCCGCGCTGGGGGCGATGCTGGCGATGCTGGCGAGCGATTGGGTGCTGGCGGCCAGCGAGATTCGCGGCGTGCGCCTGTGGCGTGCGCCGGACAATACCCGACTGGTGTTCGACCTGACCGCGCCGGTGCAGCACAGCGTGTTCACCCTGAGCGCGCCGGACCGCATCGTCATCGATGTCGAGGGCGCCCAGCTGAAGAGCCGCCTCGAACAGCTGGCCATCGCCGGCACGCCGATCACCGGCCTGCGCGCCGCCGAGCAGTCGCCGGGCAAGCTGCGCATCGTGCTGGACATGGCGGCTGCGGTGTCGCCGAAGAGCTTCAGCCTGGCGCCCAACCAGCAATATGGCCACCGCCTGGTGGTCGATCTCTTCGATCACGAGGAGGACGCTGCTCCGGCCGCTCCAGCCAAGCCCGCCACCCAGCCCGACGGCAAGCCCGCGGCTGTGACGCCGGTCGCCGTGACCCAGGCGACCACCCCGGCCAATCCGCCAGCCAATCCAGCGCCCAGCCCGGCACCGGCCAACAATCCGCCACCGGCCAACGAATCCAAGGAGGTCGCGGCGGCGGTCCGCCAGCCGCTGCCCAGCGGCAAGCGCAACATCGTCATCGCCATCGACGCCGGCCACGGCGGCGAGGATCCGGGCGCCCTCGGCCCGCGCGGCCTGCACGAGAAGAACGTGGTGCTGGCCATCGCCCGCGAACTGCAGCGGCAGCTCAATGGCGAGCGTGGCTTCCGCGCCGAGCTGGTGCGCACCGGCGACTACTTCATCCCATTGCGCAAGCGCACCGAGATCGCCCGCAAGAAGAGCGCTGACCTGTTCGTTTCCATCCACGCCGACGCGGCGCCCAGCTCGAGCGCATTCGGCGCCTCGGTGTTCGCCCTCTCCGACCGGGGCGCCACCTCCGAGACCGCGCGCTGGCTGGCCGATACGGAGAACCGCTCCGACCTGGTCGGCGGCGTCGGCAGCGTCAGCCTCGACGACAAGGACCGCATGCTCGCCGGCGTACTGCTCGATCTGTCGATGACCGCCACGCTGTCCTCCAGCCTGGACGTCGGCCACAAGGTGCTGTCCAACATGGGTCGGATCACTCCGCTGCACAAGCGGCGGGTCGAGCAGGCCGGCTTCATGGTGCTGAAGTCACCGGACATCCCGTCGATCCTGGTGGAGACCGGCTTCATCTCCAACCCCAACGAATCGCAGAAGCTGGCTACCAAGAGCCACCAGCAGGCGCTCGCCCACTCGATCCACAGCGGGATCCGCCAGTTCTTCCACGAGAACCCGCCGCCGGGCACCTACATCGCCTGGCTGCGTGACCAGGGCAAGATCAAGGTCGGCGAGCGCCAGCATCGCGTGGCGCCCGGCGAGAGCCTGGCGCTGATCGCCCAGCGCTACCAGGTCAGCCAGGCGGCGCTGCGCAGCGCCAACCGCCTGGGCAACGACAGCCTCAAGGTCGGCCAGATGCTGATCGTCCCGGCGCCGACCCTGGCGGTACAGCCGTGAGCCTGGCTGCGCGCATCCAGCTGCTCAGTCCGCGGCTGGCCAACCAGATCGCCGCCGGCGAGGTGGTCGAGCGGCCGGCCTCGGTGGCCAAGGAGTTGCTGGAGAACAGCCTTGATGCCGGCGCCCGGCGCATCGACGTCGAGGTGGAGCAGGGCGGCATCAAGCTCCTGCGCGTACGCGACGACGGTGGCGGCATCGACGCCGACGACCTGCCGCTGGCCTTGGCGCGCCATGCCACCAGCAAGATCCGCGAGCTGGAAGACCTCGAGCGGGTGCTGAGCCTCGGCTTTCGCGGCGAGGCGCTGGCCTCGATCAGCTCGGTGGCGCGTCTGACCCTGACCTCGCGCCGGCGCGACACGCCGCAGGCCTGGCAGGTCGAGGCCGAGGGCCGCGACATGGCCACCTCGGTGCAGCCGGCGGCGCACCCCGACGGCACCACCGTGGAAGTGCGCGACCTGTTCTTCAACACCCCGGCGCGGCGCAAGTTCCTGCGTGCCGAGAAGACCGAGTTCGACCACCTGCAGGAGGTGGTCAAGCGCCTGGCGCTGACCCACTTCGAGGTCGGCTTCCATCTGCGCCACAACGGCAAGAGCGTGCTCGCCCTGCATCCGGCCGGCGACGAACTCGGCCGTGCCCGGCGGGTGTCCAGCGTTTGCGGGCCGGCCTTCCTCGAGCAGGCGCTGCCCATCGACATCGAGCGTGGCGGCTTGCGCCTGTGGGGCTGGGTCGGCCTGCCGACCTTCTCGCGCAGCCAGGCAGACCTGCAGTACTTCTACGTCAACGGCCGCATGGTGCGCGACAAGCTGGTCGCCCACGCGGTGCGCCAGGCCTACCGCGACGTGCTGTACAACGGCCGCCATCCGGCCTTCGTGCTGTTCTTCGAGATCGATCCGGCGGTGGTCGACGTCAACGTGCACCCGACCAAGCACGAGGTGCGCTTCCGCGACAGCCGCATGGTCCACGACTTCCTCTACGGCACCCTGCACCGTGCATTGGCCGACGTGCGCCCGGAAGATCAGCTGGGCGCTGCGGCGCCGGCGCCGGCGCCGCGCAGCGAGCCGCAGGTCAGCGGCCTGGCGGCCGGCGAGTTCGCCGGACAGAACGAGATGGCGCTGGCCGAGCACGTGCCGTCCGCTGCGGTCGAGGCGCCGCGGTGGCAGCCGCCGAGCGGCGGGCAGATCCGTACCGGCGGCGGTGGCGACTATCGGCCGGCGCCCTCGCTCGGCGCGCAGCCGCAGGCCGAGCTGCAGGGGGCCTACCGCGAGTTCTTCGCTCCGCTCGGCGAGGCGACGCCCTTGCCGCAGGCGCAGGGCGACGTGCCGCCGCTGGGCTACGCGCTGGCGCAGCTCAAGGGTATCTACATCCTCGCCGAGAACGCCCACGGCCTGGTGCTGGTGGACATGCACGCCGCCCACGAGCGCATCACCTACGAGCGGCTGAAGAGCGCCATGGCCAGCGAGGGCCTGCGCGGCCAGCCGCTGCTGGTGCCCGAGTCGCTGGCGCTCAGCCAGCGCGAGGCCGACTGCGCCGAGGAGCACGGCCAGTGGTTCGCGCGCCTGGGCTTCGAGCTGCAACGCCTGGGGCCGGAAACCCTGGCCATCCGTCAGGTACCCGCGCTGCTCAAGCAGGCCGAGGCCAGCCAGCTGGTGCGCGATGTGCTCAGCGACCTGCTCGAGTACGGCTCCAGCGACCGCATCCAGGCGCACCTCAACGAGCTGCTGGCGACCATGGCCTGCCACGGCGCCGTGCGCGCCAACCGCCGTCTGACCCTGCCGGAGATGAATGCCCTGCTGCGCGATATGGAGCACACCGAGCGCAGCGGGCAGTGCAACCACGGCCGGCCGACCTGGACCCAGCTGGGTATGGACGAGCTGGACAAGCTGTTCCTGCGCGGCCGCTGAGCGCCGCGCTTTCTCTTTCGATCACGAGTTCGCCGATGTCCGTGCTGCCCCCCGCCATCTTCCTCATGGGTCCGACCGCCTCGGGCAAGACCGACCTGGCCATCGAACTGGCGCGGGTGCTGCCCTGCGAGATCATCAGCGTCGACTCGGCGCTGATCTACCGCGGCATGGACATCGGCACCGCCAAGCCGTCGCCCGAGCTGCTCAAAGAGTTCCCGCACCGGCTGATCGACATCCGCGATCCGGCCGAGAGCTATTCGGCCGCAGAGTTCCGCAGCGATGCGCTGGCCGCGATGGCCGAGATCACCGCGGCCGGGCGAGTTCCGTTGCTGGTGGGCGGCACCATGCTGTATTTCAAGGCGCTGCTCGAGGGGCTGGCCGACATGCCATCGGCCAACCCGGCGATCCGCGCCCAACTGGAGGCGCAGGTCGCCGCCGAGGGGCTCGCCGCCCTGCATGCCGAGCTGGCTCGGGTCGATCCGGAGTCGGCTGCGCGCATCCATCCCAACGATCCGCAGCGCCTGGTGCGCGCCCTGGAGGTCTACCGGGCGAGCGGCCTGTCGATGAGTGAGCACCGTCGCCTTCAGGTGTTGCAAAATCTGCACAGTGCCACGTCGCCGGGTCAGGCTTTGCCTTATACTGTCGCCCACCTGGCCATAGCTCCTGCTCGGCGCCAGGTGCTGCATGAGCGCATTGCCCGGCGTTTTCATCTCATGCTGGAACAAGGGCTGGTCGCCGAGGTCGAAGCGCTTCGTGCGCGCGGCGACCTGCACCCGGGGCTGCCTTCGATCCGCTCCGTGGGTTATCGGCAGGTATGGGAATATCTCGAAGGAAGTCTGACCCCGGAGGAGATGGCCGAGCGTGGCATTATTGCTACCCGCCAGTTGGCCAAGCGACAGTTCACCTGGCTGCGGAGCTGGTCGCAATTACACTGGCTCGACAGTCAGGATTGCGACAATCTGCCGCGTACCTTGAAATATCTGCAAGCGATCGCCATTAAAGGCTGAGTTTTGGCCTGCATGCGGCTATCCTGTGAAACAAGGCGCAGGAACGAGCCACTTTTGGGTCGACTTCGACTTAATACCCATAATTATTAATCCCTGAAGGAGTGTGGAAAATGTCAAAAGGGCATTCGCTACAAGACCCTTACCTGAACACCCTGCGCAAAGAGCGCGTCCCGGTTTCCATCTACCTGGTCAACGGCATCAAGCTGCAGGGCCAGATCGAGTCGTTCGACCAGTTCGTGATTCTGTTGAAGAACACCGTCAGCCAGATGGTCTATAAGCACGCCATCTCCACCGTGGTTCCCAGCCGTCCGGTCCGTCTGCCCAGTGGCGAGGCGGGCGAGACGGGCAACGCTGAATAAGCGGAGTCGCCAGCCTTGTTCTTTGAGCGCCATGAAGGTGGCGAGCGGGCCATTCTGGTCCATCTGGAAGGGCAGGCGCCCGAGGCGCGTGAAGATCCCGACGAGTTTCTCGAACTGGCCCGGTCGGCCGGTGCCGAGGTTGCTGGCTTCGTCAGCATTCCCCGGCACCAGCCGACCGCGCGCTTTCTGATCGGCAGCGGCAAGGTCGACGAGATCCGCGAGCAGGTCAGGCGCGACGAGGCCGAACTGGTCATCTTCAACCACACCCTCACTCCCAGCCAGGAGCGCAACCTCGAGCGCGAGTTCGAGTGCCGGGTGCTCGACCGTACCGGGCTGATTCTCGACATCTTCGCCCAGCGCGCGCGTACCCACGAAGGCAAGCTGCAGGTCGAACTGGCGCAGCTCGAGCATATGAGCACGCGTCTGGTGCGCGGCTGGACCCACCTCGAGCGGCAGAAGGGCGGTATCGGTCTGCGCGGCCCGGGCGAAACCCAGCTGGAAACCGACCGCCGCCTGCTGCGCGTGCGCATCGGCCAGATCAAGCAGCGCCTGGAAAAGGTGCGCAGCCAGCGCGAGCTGGCGCGGCGCGGTCGCAAGCGCGCGGAAGTGCCGGTGGTGTCGCTGGTCGGCTATACCAACGCCGGCAAGTCGACCCTGTTCAACACGCTGACCTCGGCCGACGTCTACGCCGCCAACCAGTTGTTCGCCACCCTCGACCCGACCCTGCGTCGTCTCGAGTTCGAGGATGTTGGCGCGGTGATCCTCGCCGACACCGTAGGCTTCATCCGCCACCTGCCGCACAAGCTGGTGGAGGCGTTTCGTGCCACCCTGGAGGAGTCGAGCAACGCCGACCTGCTGCTGCACGTGATCGATGCCCACGAGCCCGATCGCGACCTGCAGATCGAGCAGGTGTACTCGGTGCTCAAGGAAATCGGCGCGGATAGTCTGCCGACCCTCGAGGTATACAACAAACTGGACCTGCTGCCCGACGTGGCGCCGCAGATCCAGCGCGACGACAGCGGAAAGCCGGTGCGCGTCTGGCTGTCGGCGCGCGAAGGGCAGGGCCTGGATCTGTTGCGCCAGGCGATCGCCGAGCTGCTCTGCGAGGACCTGTTCGCCGCTACCCTGCGCCTGCCACAACGGCTGGGACGCCTGCGTGCGCAGTTCTTCGCCCTGGGCGCCGTACAGGAGGAGGGGCATGACGAGGAAGGGGCAGCGCTGCTCACGGTGCGTCTGCCGCGCGCGGAGCTCAATCGCCTGGTCAGCCGCGAGGGCTGGGTGCCGGACGAGTTCATCGCACAACACACTTTGCAATAAAGCCTCGCCGGCCGGCTTTGCCGCTGCCGGGGGGCTTCGGTAGCATGGGCGGAAGTGCGCCATATGCGCGTTTGTGCGTTATCAGTGGGGAGAACGCTATGGCTTGGAATGAGCCGGGTGGCAACTCGAATGACCAGGATCCCTGGGGCGGTCGTCGTGGCGGTGGTCGCCAGGGGCCGCCGGATCTGGATGAAGCCCTGCGCAAGCTGCAGGACAACCTCAATCGCCTGATGGGCGGCCGTCGTCGGCCGGGCGACGATTCCGGCACGGGCAAGGGCGGCGGCCTGGGATTGGTGATGATCGGCTTCGTCGTGCTCGCCGCACTCTGGCTGTACAGCGCCGTCTACGTGGTCGACGAGCAGGAGCAGGCGGTGATCCTGCGTTTCGGCAAGTACCACGAGACGGTCGGGCCGGGCCTGAACCTGTACTTCCCGCCGATCGACCGCAAGTTCCAGGAGAACGTCACCCGCGAGCGCGCGTATAGCAAGCAGGGCCAGATGCTCACCGAGGACGAGAACATCATCGAGGTTCCGCTGACCGTGCAGTACCGGGTCAGCAACCTGCAGGAGTTCGTCCTCAACGTCGATCAGCCCGAAATCAGCCTGCAGCATGCCACCGACAGCGCCCTGCGCCACGTCGTCGGCTCCACCTCGATGGACCAGGTGCTGACCGAGGGCCGCGAGCAGATGGCTACCGACGTCAAGGAGCGCCTGCAGCGCTTCCTCGATACCTACAAGACCGGCATCACCGTGACCCAGGTGAACATCCAGAGCGCCGCCGCGCCGCGCGAAGTGCAGGAAGCGTTCGACGACGTGATCCGTGCCCGCGAGGACGAGCAGCGCGAGAAGAACCAGGCCGAGGCCTACGCCAACGGCGTGGTTCCCGAGGCGCGTGGCCAGGCCCAGCGCATCCTTGAGGATGCCAACGGCTACCGCGAGGAGGTTGTCTCGCGTGCCCAGGGCGAGGCCGACCGCTTCACCAAGCTGGCCACCGAATACCGCAAGGCGCCGGAGGTCACCCGCCAGCGTCTGTATCTGGAGACCATGCAGGACGTGCTGAGCAGCTCCAGCAAGGTGCTGGTATCCGGTGGCGAAGGGCAGAACAACTTGCTCTACCTGCCGCTGGACAAGATGGTCGATGGTCGTGCGCCGGCCGCCACGCCGGTGCCGCCGAGCGTTCAGTCCGGCGCGGCGGAGACGCTGCCGCGCGCCAATAGCGATCTGCAGCGTGATCTGCGTTCGAGGGAGAGCCGCTGATGAGCAACAAGTCGCTGATCGCCCTGATCGCCGCCGCCGTGCTGGCGCTGGTGGCCTGGAACTGCTTCTACATCGTTCTGCAGACCGAGAAGGCCGTGCTCCTGCAGTTCGGCAAGATCGTCAAGACCGACGTCGAGCCCGGCCTGCACGTCAAGGTTCCCTACGTCAACCAGGTGCGCAAGTTCGATGCCCGCCTGCTGACCCTCGACTCGCCGACCGAGCGCTTCCTCACCCTGGAGAAGAAGGCGGTGATGGTCGACGCCTACGCCAAGTGGCGGGTCGCCGACGCCGAGCGCTTCTACACCGCGACCTCGGGCATGAAGCTGATCGCCGACGAGCGCCTGTCGCGGCGCCTGGAGGCCGGCCTGCGTGACCAGTTCGGCAAGCGCACCCTGCACGAGGTGGTGTCCGGCGAGCGCGATGCTCTGATGGCCGAGATCACCCAGTCGCTGGATCGCATGGCGCGCCGCGAGCTGGGTATCGAGGTGGTCGACGTGCGCGTCAAGGCCATCGACCTGCCCAAGGAAGTCAACCGCAGCGTGTTCGAGCGGATGAGCACCGAGCGCGAGCGCGAGGCCCGCGAGCACCGCGCGAAGGGCCGCGAACTCGCCGAGGGCATCCGCGCCGACGCCGACCGCCAGCGCCGCGTGCTGCTCGCCGATGCCTATCGCCAGGCAGAGGAGGTCCGCGGTGACGGCGACGCCAGGGCGGCGTCGATCTACGCCCAGGCCTATGGGCAGGAGCCGGAGTTCTACGCCTTCCATCGCAGCCTGCAGGCCTACCGGCAGAGCTTCGCCGACAAGCGCGACGTGCTGGTGCTGGATCCGAAGAGCGAGTTCTTCCGCTATCTGGAGCAGGCCAAGCCCTGAGGGGGCCGCCCGGCGGCTGTTCTGCAGCCGCCGGGGTGACCGTCGGGAAAACGTGTTATCATGGGGCAGCCGGGATTTCCCGGCTTTTTTGCGTCTGCGGGAACCATGTGGCAAGAACTCGGAATCGCTTTTTGTCTGCTGCTGGTACTGGAAGGCATCCTGCCCTTCCTCAGTCCGCGGCGCTGGCGCGAGGCTGTCATCAGTCTGGCCCGGCTGGGGGATCGCCAGCTGCGCCTGATCGGACTGGGCAGCATGCTGCTGGGAACGGCCCTGTTGTACGGGCTTCGTTGAACATCACGCCCGGCCGATAAGGGGAGAGGCAATATGGCAACGCTGGACCGCTGGCTGCTGCCGGACGGAATCGAAGAGGTGCTGCCGGCAGAGGCGGCGCGCATCGAGACGGCTCGTCGTCAGGTGCTGGATCTGTTCCGCAACTGGGGTTATGACCTGGTCATCACGCCGCACATCGAATACCTGGAGTCGCTGCTCACCGGAGCCGGCCAGGATCTCGAGCTGCGTACCTTCAAGGTCACCGACCCGCTGTCCGGTCGGCAGATGGGCTTTCGGGCCGACATCACCCCGCAGGTGGCGCGTCTGGACGCCCATACCCACCGCCAGGAGGGGCCGAGCCGCCTGTGCTACGCCGGCAGTGTGCTGCATGCCAGGCCGCGTGCCCTGTCCACCTCGCGTAGTCCCATCCAGATCGGCGCCGAACTGTATGGCGATGCCAGCTCCGCCAGCGATAGCGAGATCATCAGTCTGATGCTCGAGGTGCTGGAGCTGGCCGGCGTGCCCGATGTGCATATGGATATCGGCCATGTCGGTATCTACCGTGGTCTGGCGCGTGCCGCCGGGCTGTCCGGCGAAGCCGAGCAGCTGCTGTTCGACGCCTTGCAGCGCAAGGCCATCGACGAGGTTGCCGCGCTCACCGCTGATCTTCCGGCCGGCGAGGGTGCCATGCTGCGCGCCCTGGCCGAGCTGTGCGGCGGCCGCGAGGTGCTGGCGCAGGCGCGCAGCCTGCTCGCCGCTGCGCCGGCCGAGGTGCTGGCGGCACTGGCCGAGCTGGAGGCGATCGCCGACCTGCTCGCCGCGCGCTACCCGGCGCTGCCGCTGTATTTCGACCTCGGCGAACTGCGTGGCTACCATTATCACACCGGCGCGGTATTCGCCGCCTTCGTTCCCGGTGCCGGCCAGGCTATCGCCCAGGGCGGCCGTTACGACGATATCGGCGCCGACTTCGGCCGCGGCCGTCCGGCCACCGGCTTCTCTACCGATCTGAAGACCCTGGTCAGCCTGGGGCAGACCATCCAGGCCGAAGCGCCGGGTGGGGTCTGGGCGCCGCACGACGGCGGCGCCGAGCTCTGGCGGGTTGTCCTCGATCTGCGCCGCAACGGTCGCCGCGTGGTGCAGGCGCTGCCCGGCCAGAGCGCAGCTGACGCCCGCGAATCCGGCTGCGACAGCGAATTGCGTTTACAGGAGGGTGGCTGGCAGGTCTCGCCGCTGGCTTCCTGAGTACTTTTGCCGGCCTGCGGGCCGGTACCGACCTTCCGCGAGGGGACAAGTGTTATGGGTAAGAATGTCGTGGTCCTGGGTACCCAGTGGGGTGACGAGGGCAAGGGCAAGATCGTCGACCTGCTGACCGATCAGGCGGCTGCCGTGGTGCGTTACCAGGGCGGCCACAATGCCGGTCACACCCTGGTGATCGATGGCGAGAAGACCGTGCTGCACCTGATTCCGTCCGGCATCCTGCGTGAAAACGTGGAGTGCCTGATCGGTAACGGTGTGGTAGTGGCGCCGGACGCGCTGCTCAAGGAAATCACCAAGCTGGAAGAGAAGGGCGTACCGGTGCGCGAGCGCCTGCGCATCAGCCCGGCCTGCACCCTGATTCTGCCGTACCACGTGGCCCTGGATCAGGCGCGCGAGGCGGCCCGTTCCGAAGGCAAGATCGGCACCACCGGTCGCGGTATCGGCCCGGCCTACGAGGACAAGGTGGCCCGTCGCGGTCTGCGCATCGGCGACCTGTTCAATGCCGAGCGCTTCGAGAAGAAACTGCGCGAGCTGATGGTCTACCACAACTTCGTGCTGGAAAACTTCTACAAGGCTGCGCCGGTCGACGTCGAGCAGACCCTCAAGGATGCCCTGGCCTACGCCGAGATCCTGCGCCCGCTGGTGACCGACGTGGCTGCCCGCCTGCACGAGCTGCGCAAGGCCGGCGCCTACATCATGTTCGAGGGTGCCCAGGGCTCGCTGCTGGACATCGACCACGGCACCTACCCGTACGTGACCAGCTCCAGCACCACCGCTGGCGGCACCGCTACCGGTTCCGGCTTCGGTCCGCTGTATCTGGACTACATCCTCGGTATCACCAAGGCCTACACCACCCGTGTCGGCTCCGGTCCGTTCCCCACCGAACTGTTCGACGACGTCGGTGCCCGCCTGGCCAAGGTCGGTCACGAGTTCGGCTCCACCACCGGCCGTGCCCGTCGCTGCGGCTGGTTCGATGCGGTGATCCTGCGTCGCGCCATCGAGATCAACTCGATCTCCGGCCTGTGCCTGACCAAGCTGGACGTGCTCGACGGTCTGGAGACCGTCAAGCTGTGCGTGGCTTACAAGAACGCTGCCGGCGAGATCGTCGGCGAGGCCCCGACCGACGCCGACAGCTACGTCGGCCTGGAGCCGGTGTACGAGGAAATGCCCGGCTGGAGCGAGTCCACCGTGGGCGCCAAGTCCATCGACGACCTGCCGGCCAATGCCCGTGCCTACATCAAGCGCGTGGAAGAGCTGGTCGGTGCGCCGATCGACATCATCTCCACCGGCCCGGACCGCAACGAAACCATCGTGCTGCGTCATCCGTACGCCTGATCGCTGCTGTGATGAAGAAGACCGCCTGCGGGCGGTCTTTTTTTGTCCGGATAAACTGTGGCGGCAGGTGGGGTGGTGGCAAGCTGTCAGGTTTGCGGGGGAGGGTGGCCACTTTTCTGCAGGCGAAAAAAAACCGGATCTTTCGATCCGGTTCTTTTGGAATTGGTGCCCAGGAGAAGACTCGAACTTCCACGGTGTTGCCACCACTGATACCTGAAACCAGCGCGTCTACCAATTCCGCCACCTGGGCGTGTCATGTTTACCGTTACCGGCGAAGCCTGACTGCTTCTTTATTGCAAACATCCGCAAAAGCGTCTGTTTGGAATTGGTGCCCAGGAGAAGACTCGAACTTCCACGGTGTTGCCACCACTGATACCTGAAACCAGCGCGTCTACCAATTCCGCCACCTGGGCTAATAGTGCGATGATCGCTCATCTGCTCTATCGTTACAGCCTGCAGTGTTCACTGCTGCTGTGGGCGCGAACTATACGGGGGCTTGGAAAGCTTGTAAACCCCTGATGTGAAAAAATTTTATTGTTCCGGCACGGCTGCGCGAAGCGACACTTTCGCGCTTCAATATAAGCATGAGCACGGGCAAGACAACCAAAGGTGAAACCCGACACATGGCCGATTGGCAAAGCCTCGACCCCGAGGCCGCCCGCGAGGCGGAAAAATACGACAACCCCATTCCCAGCCGCGAGCTGATCCTCGCCCACCTGGCCGAGCGCGGCGCGCCGGCCACGCGGGCGCAGCTGTTCGAGGAGCTGGGCCTGGCCGGCGAGGAGGCCGAGGAGGCCCTGCGCCGCCGCCTGCGCGCCATGGAGCGCGACGGCCAACTGATTTATACCCGCCGCGGCGCCTACGCCCCGGTGGACAAGCTGGACCTGATCCGCGGCCGCATCAGCGGCCATCGCGACGGCTTCGGCTTCCTGATTCCCGACGACGGCAGCGAGGACCTGTTCCTCAGTCCGGCGCAGATGCGCCTCGTGTTCGACGGTGACACCGCCCTGGCCCGCGTCTCGGGCGTCGATCGCCGTGGCCGCCGCGAAGGCGCGCTGGTCGAGGTGCTCAGTCGCGCCCACGAAACCCTGGTCGGCCGCTTCTTCGAGGAGAGCGGCGTATCGGTGGTGGTCGCCGACAACCCGAAGATCCAGCAACAGGTGCTGGTGCTGGCCGGCAAGCAGGGCGCGGCGCGTCACGGGCAGTTCGTCCAGGTGCGCATCGACCTGTGGCCGACCGTGTTCCGCCAGGCCCAGGGCGAGGTGGTCGAGGTGCTCGGCGACTATATGGCGCCGGGCATGGAGATCGAAGTGGCCCTGCGCAGCTACGACCTGCCGCATGTCTGGCCCGAGGGCGTGCTCAAGGAGGCGAAGAAGCTCAAGCCCGAGGTGGCGGAGAAGGACAAGGAGAAGCGTGTCGACCTGCGCCAGTTGCCCTTCGTCACCATCGACGGCGAGGATGCGCGCGACTTCGACGACGCGGTGTACGCCGAGGCGGCCAAGGGCGGCTGGCGCCTGTTCGTCGCCATCGCCGACGTTTCCCACTATGTGAAGGTCGGCTCGGCGCTGGACGCCGAGGCCATCGAGCGCGGCAACTCGGTGTACTTCCCCGAGCGGGTGATCCCCATGCTGCCCGAGGAGCTGTCCAACGGTCTGTGCTCGCTCAACCCGCTGGTCGACCGTCTGGCCATGGTCTGCGAGATGGCCGTGTCGAAGAGCGGCGCGTTGACCGGCTACCAGTTCTACGAGGCGGTGATCCACTCGCATGCGCGGCTGACCTACACCAAGGTCAGCCAGCTGCTGGAGAAGCCCAACTCCAGCGAGGCCAAGTTCCAGCGCCAGCAGATGCCGCATCTGGTGCCGCACCTGCGCCAGCTGTATGCGCTGTACAAGGCGCTGCTGGCTGCCCGCCAGGTGCGCGGCGCCATCGACTTCGAAACCCAGGAGACGCGCATCGTCTTCGGCGCCGACCGCAAGATCACCGAGATCCGTCCGACCCAGCGCAACGATGCGCACCGGCTGATCGAGGAGTGCATGCTGTGCGCCAACGTCGCCACCGCCCGCTTCCTCGAAGAGCACGAGATTCCGGCGCTGTACCGCGTGCACGACGTGCCGCCGGCGGAGAAGCTGGAGAAGCTGCGCACCTTCCTCGCCGAGCTGGGTCTGACCCTGTACCGCGGCCAGGGCGAGCCGACGCCCAAGGACTACCTCAACCTGCTCGAATCGGTGCGCGAACGCCCCGACTATCACCTGATCCAGACGGTGATGCTGCGCTCGCTCAGTCAGGCGGTGTACAGCCCGGACAATGCCGGCCACTTCGGCCTCAACTACGAGGCCTACACCCACTTCACCTCGCCGATCCGCCGCTATCCGGACCTGCTGGTGCATCGCGCGATCCGCAGCGTGATCCGCTCCAAGCGGCAGACCGTCAAGGTGCAGCGCGTCGGCGCCGCGAGCATGCCCAAGGCGCGCATCTATCCCTACGACGAGGAACGCCTCGCCCAGCTCGGCGAGCAGTGCTCGATGACCGAGCGGCGCGCCGACGAGGCGACCCGTGACGTGGTCAACTGGTTGAAGTGCGAGTACATGCGCGATCGAGTCGGCGAGACCTTCCCCGGCGTGGTCACCGCGGTGACCGGCTTCGGTCTGTTCGTCGAGCTGACCGACATCTACGTGGAAGGCCTGGTGCACGTCACCGCGCTGCCGGCCGACTACTACCACTTCGACCCGGTGCACCATCGCCTGGCCGGCGAGCGCTCCGGGCGCAGTTTCCGCCTGGGCGACAGCGTCGAGATCCTGGTGGCGCGTGTCGACCTCGACGAGCGCAAGATCGACTTCGAGCTGAGCGACAACCCGCTCACCGCGCTGCCGACGCGCAAGCGCCAAGGCAAGGCGGGGGCGGGCCCGGAAGCGGCCGGCAAGGTACCGGCGCGCAAGCGCGGCGCGCCGCGCGAGCTGGCGCCGGTCGAGGCGGCGGTGCCGTCGCGTCGCGAGGCCCGCAAGACCGGCCGGGTACAGGCGCTGCCGGAGGTGGCGCCGGAGCTGCTCGAGCAGGCCGATGTGCTGCTCGGCAACGTCGACGTGCAGAAGAGTCGGGCCGTGAAGAAGAGGCTGCTCGAGGAAGCCAAGGCGCCGCAGGCTGCCAAGTCCGCCAAGGGCAAGGCCAAGGCGAAGAAGGCCGCGAGCGCCAAGCCCAAGGCGAAGAAAAGCAAGACGCCCGCGGCCGAAGCGCCGGCCGGGCGAGCCATACGTAAACGCAAGGTCGAACAATGAGTCAGTGGGAACGGGTTTACGGCGTGCATGCCGTGGAGGCATTGCTGCGCCATCATCCCAAGCGGGTCAAGCAGCTGTGGCTGGCCGAGGGGCGCCAGGATCCGCGTGTGCAGGCGCTGGTCCAGCTGGCCAACGAGGCGCGCGTGCCGGTCGGCCAGCGCGAGCGGCGCGAGTTGGACGAATGGGCCGAGGGCGTGCACCAGGGCGTGGTCGCCGAGGTCAGCCCCAGCCAGGTGTGGGGCGAGAACTTCCTCGAGGAGCTGTTGGCGCGCGGCGGCTCGGTGCCGCTGCTGCTCGTGCTGGATGGGGTGACTGATCCGCACAACCTCGGCGCCTGCCTGCGCACCGCCGATGCCGCCGGCGTGCAGGCGGTGATCGTGCCCAAGGACAAGTCGGCGACCCTCAACGCTACGGTGCGCAAGGTCGCCTGCGGCGCCGCCGAGGTGGTGCCGCTGGTGGCGGTCACCAACCTGGCGCGGACCCTGGAAAAGCTGCAGCAGCAGGGCCTGTGGGTGGTCGGCACCGCCGGCGAGGCGACCCAGGAGATCTACGACCTCGACCTGCGCGGCCCGACCGTGCTGGTGATGGGCGCCGAAGGCAAGGGCATGCGCCGGCTGACCCGCGAGCACTGCGACTACCTGGCCAAGCTGCCGATGGGCGGCAGCGTCAGCAGCCTCAATGTCTCGGTGGCCACCGGCGTCTGCCTGTTCGAGGCGGTGCGCCAGCGCCGGCCGTCCCCGGCTGCCTGAATTGCCGTCCCGTCGCTTGCGGGGCGGCCTTCCTCTCCGTAGAATGCTGCGCCTTGCCGTCCCGGCAGGCGTCAATGCGCCCGCCCTTGGCAAGCACGAACGAAACATCCACTCCTTGCCTGACCGCTTCCCGCGGCAGGCTGCATAACCCGTAAGGAGCATTTATGCGTCATTACGAAATCGTCTTCCTGGTTCACCCGGATCAGAGTGAGCAGGTTGGCGGTATGGTCGAGCGTTACACCAAGACCATCGAAGAAGACGGTGGCAAGGTTCACCGCCTGGAAGACTGGGGTCGTCGTCAGCTGGCCTACGCCATCGACAACGTCCACAAGGCTCACTACGTGCTGATGAACGTCGAGTGCAGCGCCGCTGCCCTGGCCGAGCTGGAAGACAACTTCCGCTACAACGACGCCGTGATCCGCAATCTGGTGATCCGTCGCGACGCCGCCGTGACCGAGCAGTCCGAAATGCTGAAGGCCGAAGAAAGCCGCAGCGAGCGCCGCGAGCGTCGTGACCGCAGCGAAAACGCCGAAGGCGTCGCTGAAGGCACCGACGGCGAAGGCGCCGACGAGTAATCTTCGTAACCAGTATTGAGGAGCCACCACATGGCACGTTTCTTCCGTCGTCGCAAGTTCTGCCGTTTCACCGCTGAAGGCGTCCTGGAGATCGATTACAAGGATCTCAACACCCTGAAGGCCTACATCTCCGAAACCGGCAAGATCGTTCCGAGCCGTATCACCGGTACCAAAGCCAAGTATCAGCGTCAGCTGGCCAGCGCCATCAAGCGCGCCCGCTACCTGGCCCTGCTGCCCTACACCGACAGCCACGGTCGTTAAGACCAGGCTGTCGACAGGTCAACGGATGTAATGCATGCGGGCACTGGCTGACTTTGTCATGCGTGGGCGCCTGCAGGCCACCCTGGCGGTGGTCGTCAGCGCGGCGCTACCCCTGCTGTTTTGGGTGAGTGCCGCCGCCGGCTCGCTGGTCCTGCTGCGCCGCGGTCTCAACGATGCCCTGGGCATCGTGTTGTGGGCGCTGCTGCCGACCCTGCTGTGGTGGCACTTCGGTGAGCCACGGCCGTTGCTGGTGCTGTTGGGCAGCCTGGTGCTGGCCCTGGTGTTGCGGACCAGCGTCTCCTGGGCGCGGGTGCTGCTGACCAGTGTGCTGATCGGCGTGCTGTATGGCGCGACCATCGATGCCGTGTTCGGCGAGACGGTCAAGCGCAACGCCGCCGAGCTGCTCGAGCTGATGCCGCAGATGCTGGGCGATACCTACCAGCAGATGGGCACCGACGAAAAGGCTCGCCTCGGCGAGCTGTTGACGCCGGTACTCACCGGGCTGATGGCCGCCCTGCTGCAGCTGCTCAGCCTGCTGTGCCTGACGCTGGGCCGTTACTGGCAGGCGTTGTTGTACAACCCGGGTGGTTTCGCCCGCGAGTTCCAGGCGGTGCGTCTGCCGGCGCCGATGGCGGTGGCCCTGCTGGTGGGAATATTCCTGCTGCCGGGCGTGAGCATCGAGCTGGCCATGCTGACGCCGCTGTGCAGCGTGCCCCTGGCGTTCGCCGGCGTGGCCCTGTTGCACGGGCTGGTGGCTCAGCAGCGTCTGGCGCGCTTCTGGCTGGTGGGGTTGTACGTGGCGCTGCTGTTGTTCATGCAGCTGGTGTATCCGTTACTGGTCGTGTTGGCCGTGGTCGACAGTCTGATTGATTTTCGTGGGCGCTCCGCACGCAGTGGCGTCGATGGCCCCACGAACGGCGAAGGTTAAAAGTTAAGAGGTTAATGCCAAATGGAAGTTATCCTGCTGGAAAAAGTCGCTAACCTGGGCAACCTGGGCGACAAGGTGAACGTCAAGGCCGGTTACGGTCGCAACTACCTGCTGCCGCAGGGCAAGGCCACCGCCGCTACCGCCGCGAACGTTGCCGCGTTCGAAGCCCGTCGCGCCGAGCTGGAAAAGCTGGCTGCCGAGAAGAAGGCCTACGCCGAATCCCGCGCTGCCCAACTGGCCGAGCTGGAAGTCACCATCACCGCCACCGCTGGCGATGAAGGCAAGCTGTTCGGCTCCATCGGCACCCACGACATCGCCGACGCCCTGACCGCCTCCGGCGTGGAAGTGGCCAAGAGCGAAATCCGCCTGCCCAACGGTGCCATCCGTCAGGTCGGCGAGTACGACGTGGCCGTGCACCTGCACAGCGACGTCGACGCCACCGTTCGCGTGGTGGTGGTGGCCGCCTAAGGCCGCCATCGATGCCCGTGCATCCCTGATGCCGGGCAGCTAACATCGGGCACGCCCTGCACCTGCAGGCGTGCCCTTTGTCTTTCTGCACTACGTGAACAGGTAGGGAAGCGATGAACGAGAGCAGTGTCCCCGCGCAATACGACCTGGAGACCGCCGCCCTCAAGGTGCCGCCGCACTCCATCGAGGCCGAGCAGGCGGTGATCGGCGGCCTGATGCTGGACAACAACGCCTGGGAACGGGTGCTGGATCTGGTCTCCGACGGCGACTTCTACCGCCACGACCATCGGCTGATCTTCCGCGCCATCTACAAGCTGGCCGAACGCAACCAGCCGTTCGACGTGGTCACCCTGTCCGAGCAACTGGACAAGGAGGGCCAACTGAGCCAGGTCGGCGGTCTGGCCTATCTCGGCGAGGTGGCCAAGAACACCCCCTCGGTGGCGAACATCAAGGCCTACGCGCAGATCATTCGCGAGCGCGCCACCCTGCGCAAACTGATCGGCATCAGCAACGACATCGGCGACAGCGCCTACAACCCGCAGGGCCGCGGCGCCGACGAGATCCTCGACGAGGCCGAGCGCAAGATCTTCGAGATCGCCGAGTCGCGGCCGAAGACCGGCGGCCCGGTGGGCCTCAACGAACTGCTGGCCAAGGCCATCGACCGTATCGACACCCTGTTCAACACCCACGAGGCGATCACCGGCATTTCCACCGGCTTCGCCGATCTGGACGAGAAGACCAGCGGCCTGCAGCCGGCCGACCTGATCATCGTCGCCGGCCGTCCGTCGATGGGTAAGACCACCTTCGCCATGAACCTGGTGGAGAACGCCGTGCTGCGCAGCGACAAGGCGGTGCTGGTGTACTCCCTGGAGATGCCCGGCGAATCGCTGATCATGCGTATGCTGTCCTCGCTCGGCCGCATCGACCAGACCAAGGTGCGCTCCGGCCGCCTCGACGACGACGACTGGCCGCGACTGACCTCGGCGGTCAACCTGCTCAACGAACGCAAGCTGTTCATCGACGACACTGCCGGCATCAGTCCCTCGGAGATGCGTGCGCGCACCCGTCGCCTGGTGCGCGAGCATGGCGAGCTGGCGCTGATCATGGTCGACTACCTGCAGCTGATGCAGCTCGGCGGCGGCGGCGGCGAGAACCGCACCAACGAGATCTCCGAGATCTCCCGCTCGCTCAAGGCGCTGGCCAAGGAATTCAACTGCCCGGTGATCGCCCTGTCGCAGCTCAACCGCTCGCTGGAGCAGCGCCCCAACAAGCGCCCGGTCAACTCCGACCTGCGCGAATCGGGCGCCATCGAGCAGGACGCCGACGTGATCATGTTCGTCTACCGCGACGAGGTGTATCACCCGGAGACCGAGCACAAGGGCGTCGCCGAGATCATCATCGGCAAGCAGCGTAACGGTCCGATCGGCACCGTGCGCCTGGCCTTCCTCGGCAAGTACACGCGCTTCGAGAACCTCGCCCCGGGGATGTACAACTTCGAGGACGAGTAAGAGCCCGCTCAGGGGCTGCTGCGCGTCGGCGATGCTGCGTTGCAACGTAGCGAAGCGAAGTAACAGCCGAAGGCAGGTCCGCAGGGCGAGCGAAGCGAGTCAACCGGCTTCGGACAGTGGCTTGCCACTGAACGCCCGCAAGGGCGGCCCCTAAGGGGCGAGCGGAGCGAGTCATGCTCATTTACACCTCGTAAACTCCGCTTCCTCAGCCGGTTTCGCCTTGCCTCACCTTAGCTCGCGAGCCCCTGAGCAGACTCTGACCGGTAGGCAGATCAAGGAAAACGGGCGCCCAGCGGGTAAGATGGGCGCCCGTTTTCGTTTCGAGGCCGAACCGCCATGCGTCCCCTGGTTGCCACCATCGATCTGTCCGCTATCCGCCACAACTATGCGCTGGCCAAGGCCTGCGCACCGGCGTGCCGGGCGTTTGCGGTGGTCAAGGCCAACGCCTACGGCCATGGCGCGCGCGAGGCGGTCAGTGCCCTGCCGGACGCCGACGGCTTCGCCGTCGCCTGCCTGGAGGAGGCCGGCGAGGTGCGCGGCCTGCACGGCAAGGCGCGGATATTGCTGCTGCAGGGCTGTTTCGAGGCCAAGGAATACCTGATGGCGGCCCAACTGGGCCTCGACGTGGTGGTGCAATGCCGCGAGCAGGCCGAGGCGCTGCTCGGCTGCCACCTCGTCCGGCCGCTGAACGTATGGCTCAAGCTCGATTCCGGCATGCACCGCCTGGGCTTCGCCGCGGACCAGCTGCGCGCCTGGCACGCGCGGCTCTGCGGCGCCGAGCAGGTCGGCGAGCTCAACCTGCTCAGCCACTTCGCCTGCGCCGACCTGCCCGAGCATCCGCTCAACCAGACGCAGCTGGACTGCTACCGCAGCCTCGACGACCTGGCCTTCGCCAACCGCTCGCTGGCCAACTCGGCGGCCGTGCTCACCCGTCCCGAGGCGCATCTGGACTGGCTGCGTCCGGGCATCATGCTCTACGGCGCCAGCCCGTTCGCCGAGCGGTCGGCCGCCGAGCTGGGGCTCAAGCCGGCGATGACCCTGAGCGGCCACCTGATCGCCGTGCGCGAGGTGGCGGCCGGGGAGAGCGTCGGCTACGGCGCCAGCTGGGTCGCCGAGCGGCCGACGCGCATCGGCACCATCAGCTGCGGCTACGCCGATGGCTACCCGCGCAGCGCGCCGTCCGGCACGCCGGTACTGGTCGCCGGCCAGCGCGTGCCGCTGGTCGGTCGGGTGTCGATGGACATGCTCACCGTCGACCTCAGCAACGTGCCCGAGGCCCAGGTCGGCACCGCGGTCGAGCTGTGGGGCGCGCAGCTGCCGGTCGACGAGGTGGCCAGCGCCTGCGGCACCATCGGCTACGAGCTGCTCAGCAAGGTCACCGCGCGGGTGCCGCGCCGCCACAGCTACTGATCGTCGTCCCGTAGGGTGGGCAACTCGCGTAGCGATTGCCCACCGCAGCGATGCGGAGTGGTGGACAAGGCTGCGCCGTTGTCCACCCTACGGCCTCCCACGCACGCGCGCCGTAACCGCGGCAGAAGCTTCGCCCAATCCCGACTCCAGACGTCGGATTTGCTCACTTTTTGTGCTATCCTCCGCGCCCGCGCAATTCCCGCCGAGATTCCCTGGTCATCGCCATGCAAGCCGCCAAGCCGCTGTTCGACTATCCCAAGTACTGGGCCGAGTGTTTCGGGCCCGCGCCCTTCCTGCCGACGAGCCGGGAAGAGATGGACCTGCTCGGCTGGGATTCCTGCGATGTGGTGATCGTCACCGGCGACGCCTATGTCGACCATCCGTCGTTCGGCATGGCCATCATCGGCCGCCTGCTCGAAGCGCAGGGCTTCCGCGTCGGCATCATCAGCCAGCCGGACTGGCTGTCGAAGGACGACTTCATGAAGCTCGGTGCGCCGAATCTGTTCTTCGGCGTGGCGGCGGGCAACATGGACTCGATGATCAACCGCTACACCGCCGACCGGAAGATCCGCTCCGACGACGCCTACACCCCCGGCGGCGTGGCCGGCAAGCGCCCGGACCGCGCCAGCATGGTCTACGCGCAGCGCTGCCGCGAGGCCTACAAGGGCGTGCCCATCGTGCTCGGCGGCATCGAGGCCTCGCTGCGCCGCATCGCCCACTACGACTACTGGCAGGACAAGGTGCGCCACTCGATCCTGATGGACGCCAAGGCCGACATCCTGCTCTACGGCAACGCCGAGCGCGCCATCGTCGAGGTCGCCCAGCGCCTGGCCGCCGGCGAGCCGATCCAGTCGATCACCGACGTGCGCGGCACCGCCTTCGTGCGCCGCGACACCCCCGAGGGCTGGTTCGAGCTCGACTCCACACGCATCGACCGTCCGGGGCACGTCGACAAGATCATCAACCCCTACGTCAACACCCAGGACACCGCCGCCTGCGCCATCGAGCAGGCCAAGGGGGCGGCCGACCGCGGCGAGGTGGACGATCCGTACGAAGCCAGGCCGGTCGAGCTGCTGCCGCATCCCAAGCTCACCCGCGACAAGACGGTGATCCGCCTGCCGGCCTACGACAAGGTCAAGGGCGACCCGGTGCTCTACGCCCACGCCAACCGCGTGCTGCACCTGGAGACCAACCCCGGCAACGCCCGCGCCCTGGTGCAGCGCCACGGCGAGCAGGACGTCTGGCTCAACCCGCCGCCGATCCCGCTGACCACCGAGGAGATGGACTACGTCTTCGGCCTCCCCTACGCCCGCGTGCCGCACCCGGCCTACAACGGCGAGAAGATCCCGGCCTACGAGATGATCCGCTTCTCGGTCAACATCATGCGCGGCTGCTTCGGCGGCTGCACCTTCTGCTCGATCACCGAGCACGAGGGCCGGATCATCCAGAACCGCTCGGAAGAGTCGATCCTGCGCGAGATCGAGGAGATCCGCGACAAGGTGCCGGGCTTCACCGGGGTGATCTCCGATCTGGGCGGCCCCACCGCCAACATGTACCGCATCGCCTGCAAGAGCCGCGAGATCGAGGCCGCCTGCCGCAAGCCGTCCTGCGTGTACCCGGGCATCTGCGAAAACCTCAACACCGACCATTCGGCGCTGATCCAGCTGTACCGCGACGCCCGCGCGCTGCCCGGGGTGAAGAAGATCCTCATCGCCTCCGGCCTGCGCTACGACCTCGCCGTGGAGTCGCCGGAGTACGTCCGCGAGCTGGTCACCCACCACGTCGGCGGCTACCTGAAAATCGCCCCCGAGCACACCGAGCGCGGCCCGCTGGACAAGATGATGAAGCCGGGCATCGGCACCTACGACCGCTTCAAGAAGATGTTCGAGAAGTTTTCCAAGGAGGCGGGCAAGGAGCAGTACCTGATCCCCTACTTCATCGCCGCCCACCCCGGGACCACCGACGAGGACATGATGAACCTCGCCCTGTGGCTCAAGCGCAACGGTTTCCGCGCCGACCAGGTGCAGGCCTTCTATCCCTCGCCGATGGCTTCGGCCACGGCGATGTACCACAGCAAGAAGAACCCGCTGCGCAAGGTCACCTACAAGAGCGACGAGGTGTACATCGTCAAGGGCGAGCGCCAGCGCCGCCTGCACAAGGCCTTCCTGCGCTACCACGACCCGAAGAACTGGCCGCTGCTGCGCGAGGCGCTGAAGGATATGGGCCGCAGCGACCTGATCGGTCCCGCCAAACACCAGCTGATTCCGGCCACCCAGCCGGCGGGCGACGGCAGCTACCAGAGCGCGCGGCGCAAGAACTCCACGCCGGTGGGCAGCAAGAAGGTCGGCGCCGCGGTGGGCCGTCCGCTGCTCACCCAGCACAACGGCCTGCCGCCGCGCGCCAGCGACGGCGGCAAGCCGTGGAGCAAGGGCGAGGAGGGCAAGGCGCAGGCCTTCGCCAAGGGCAAGAAGAAGCCGGCCGGCAAGCGTCCCGGCGCGCGCTGAGAGCCTGCCCACGATTAGCTGCGCGTCGGCCATGCTGCGTTGAAATCGGTTTCGGAATGCTCATTTGCAGCCAGCAAACTCCGCTTCCTCAACCGATTTCGCCTTGCCTGGCTCTAGCTCGCAGGATCGTGAACAGGCTCTGAGATAGGGTGTTGCCGGCGTGCTGCACACGCCGGCGGGTTTCAGCCGCGTACCGGCCGGCCGCGCACCGGCGCGTCGCCCGCCACGTGGTAGCGCGCCTGGCTGCGCGGCAGCGGCTGGCGGCCGCGGATGCGGTCGGCGATCTTCTCGCCGATCATGATGGTGGTGGCGTTGAGGTTGCCGGTGATGATCTCCGGCATGATCGACGCATCCACCACCCGCAGCCCCTCCAGGCCGTGTACGCGGCCCTGGCCATCCACTACCGCCAGGTCGTCCTCGCCCATCTTGCACGAGCAAGAGGGGTGGAACGCGGTCTCCGCGTGCTCGCGGACGAAGGCATCCAGCTCGGCGTCGCTCGTAAGGTTCGGCCCCGGGCTCAGCTCGCGGCCGCGGTACGGGTCGAGCGCCGGCTGGTTCATGATCTCGCGGGTGATGCGGATGGCGTCGCGGAACTCCTGCCAGTCCTGCTCGTGGCTCATGTAGTTGAACAGGATGCTCGGGTGCTGGCGCGGGTCCTTGGATTTGAGGTGGATGCGCCCGCGGCTCGGCGAGCGCATCGAACCGACGTGGGCCTGGAAGCCGTGCTCCTTCACCGCGTTGCTGCCGTTGTAGTTGATCGCCACCGGCAGGAAGTGGAACTGGATATTCGGCCAGGCGAATTCCGGCCGGGTGCGGATAAAGCCGCCGGCCTCGAACTGGTTGCTGGCGCCGATGCCGCTGCCCTTGAGCAGCCACTGCGCGCCGATCGCCGGCTGGTTCCACAGCTGCAGCGCGGGATACAGCGACACCGGCTGCTTGCAGGCGTACTGCAGGTACATCTCCAGGTGGTCCTGCAGGTTGGCGCCGACGCCGGGCAGATCGTAGACCAGCTTGACGTCCAGATCGCGCAGCAGGGCGGCCGGGCCGACCCCGGAGCGCTGCAGGATCTGCGGCGAGGCGATGGCGCCGGCGCACAGCAGCACCTCACGGCGCGCGTGCACGGTGGTCGGCTGGCTGGCGTCGCCGTGCAGGTAGGCGACGCCGATGGCGCGCTTGCCGCTGAACAGGATGCGCTCGGTGAGCGCGTGGGTGACGATGGTCAGGTTGGCCCGGCCGCGCGCCTGGTCCAGGTAGCCGCGCGCGGTGCTCGAACGGCGGCCCTCGGGGGTGACGGTGCGGTCCATCGGGCCGAAGCCTTCTTGCTGGTAGCCGTTGAGGTCCGCGGTGCGCGGGAAGCCGGCCTGCACGCCGGCCTCGACCATGGCGTGGAACAGCGGGTTGTTGCCGGCCTTGGGCGTGGTCACGCTGACCGGGCCGTCGCCGCCGTGGTAGTCGTCGGCGCCCGTGTCGCGGGTCTCGGCCTTGCGGAAGTAGGGCAGGCAGTCCAGGTAGGTCCAGTCCTCCAGCCCCTTGGCCTTGGCCCAGTGGTCGAAGTCCAGGGCGTTGCCGCGGATGTAGCACATGCCGTTGATCAGCGAGGAGCCGCCCAGGCCCTTGCCGCGCCCGCACTCCATGCGCCGGTTGTTCATGTACGGCTCGGGATCGGTCTCGTAGGCCCAGTTGTAGCGACGGCCCTGCAGCGGATAGGCCAGCGCGGCGGGCATCTGGGTGCGGAAGTCCTGGCGGTAGTCGGGGCCGCCGGCTTCCAAGAGCAGCACGCTGACGTCGGCGTCCTCGGTGAGGCGGGTGGCGAGCACGTTGCCGGCGGAGCCGGCGCCGATGACGATGTAGTCGAATTCCTGGGTCATGGAGCATCCCTCGGTAAGCGGGGGCGCCCTCGGCGAGGGCGCGGGAATCGTGGGTCAGAACACCGAGTGGAACTCGCCCAGTTCGACCTGCACCGACTTCAGGCGGGTGTAGTGCTCCAGGGTGGTCAGGCCGTTCTCGCGACCGACCCCGGACTGCTTGTAGCCGCCCACCGGCATCTCCGCCGGCGACTCGCCCCAGGTGTTGATCCAGCAGATGCCGGCCTCCAGGCGGTGGATGATGCGGTGCGCGCCGGCGAGATCCCGGGTAACCACGCCGGCGGCGAGGCCGTATTCGGTGGCGTTGGCGCGGCGGATCACTTCCTCCTCGCTGTCGTAGGTCAGGATGCTCATCACCGGGCCGAAGATCTCCTCGCGGACGATGCTCATCTCGTCCGTGCAGTCGCTGAACACCGTCGGTGCCACGTAGGCGCCGCTGGCATAGGCGCCGGCGGTGACCCGCGCGCCGCCGCACAGCAGGCGCGCGCCCTCGGCGTGGCCCTGGTCGATGTAGCCGAGCACGCTGTCCATGTGCGCGAAGCTGACCAGCGGGCCGAAGTTGGTGGCCTCGTCCAGCGGATCGCCCAGGCGGATGCGTTGCACGCGGGCCAGCACCAGCGCCTCGAACGAGGACTGCAGTTCGCGCGGCACGAACACCCGGGTGCCGTTGGTGCACACCTGGCCGGAGCTGAAGAAGTTGGCCATCACCGCGATGTCGGCGGCGCGTTCGAGGTCGGCGTCGGCGCAGACGATCAGCGGCGACTTGCCGCCCAGCTCCATGGTCACCTCCTTGAGGGTCGAGCTCGATGCGCTGGCCATCACCTTCTTGCCGGTGCTGGTGCCGCCGGTGAAGGAAATCTTGGCGATCTGCGGGTGTTCGGTCAGCCACTGGCCGACCTCGCGGCCGCTGCCGGTCAGCACGTTGAACACCCCGTCGGGCAGGCCGGCCTCGGTGTAGATCTCGGCCAGTTTTAGCGCGGAGAGCGGGGTTACCTCGCTGGGCTTGAAGATCATCGCGTTGCCGGCGGCCAGCGCCGGCGCCGACTTCCACAGGGCGATCTGGATCGGATAGTTCCAGGCGCCGATGCCGGCGACCACGCCCAGCGGCTCGCGGCGGGTGTAGACGAAGCTCGACTCGCGCAGCGGGATCTGCGCGCCCTCGATGGCCGGGATCAGCCCGGCGTAGTACTCCAGCACGTCGGCGCCGGTGACGATGTCCACCGCGCGGGTCTCGGCCAGCGGCTTGCCGGTGTCGAGGGTTTCCAGCTCGGCCAGCTCAAAGTTGCGCTCGCGCAGGATTGCCACCGCGCGGCGCAGGATGCGCGAGCGCTGCATGGCGGTCATCGCCGCCCACACCTTCTGTCCTTCGACGGCGCTGGCCACCGCGCGCTCGACGTCGGCCTGGCTGGCGCGCTGCACGCGGGCGAGCACCTCGCCGTTGGCCGGGTTGACGGTCTCGAAACTGGCGCCGCTGGTGGCCGGCACGTAGCGGCCGCCGATGTAGAGCTGCTGTTCGTCGAAGCGGGGCATGGCGAATCCTCGTAGGCGGTGGTCCGTCCGCGGCGGGCGCGGGGCGGGGATGTTGCCGACGAGGCTACGGCTTTTTTATTGAACGTTCATTCAATAAAACGACAGGGGCAGGCCTGCGGGCGACACGGGCAGTCGTGAGCGCGAGCCGGGCGATGGACGGAACAATGGGCTGCACCGCCGGCGCATGGCGCAGGTGGCAGGGGAACCCGCACGGGAGGAGGGAAGGGGAGCTCAGCCGGCCTTGGCCAGCTGCAGGTCGACGTAGTCGTAGGCGATGCGCAGCGCCTGCTGGGTATCGAAGGCCTGGCCGGACAGCGCGCCGCGCAGCCACAGGCCGTCGACCAGCGCGGCCAGGCCGCGGGCGGCGGCGCGCGCGTCGGCCAGCGGCAGGGCGCGGCGGAACTCGCCGCACAGGTTGGAGTACAGGCGGTGGTCGTTGATCCGCTGCAGGCGCTGCAGCGCGGGGTGGTGCATGCTGCTGGCCCAGAACGCCAGCCAGGTCTTCATCGCCGGCCCGCTGACCTGGCTGGCGTCGAAGTTGCCGTCGACGATGGCACGCAGGTGGGCGCGCGGGCTGGGGTCCTTGAGCGCGGCGCGGCGGCGGCGCACGCCCTGGCCGAGGACCTGCATCAGGTGGCGCATGGTCGCTTCGAGCAGGCCGTTCTTGTCGCGGAAGTAGTGGCTGATGATGCCGTTGGACACCCCGGCGAGGCGGGCGATGTAGGCGATGCTGGCCTCGCCCATGCCGACCTGGTCGACCGCCTCGAGGGTCGCGGAGATCAGCTGCGAACGGCGGATCGGCTGCATTCCGACCTTGGGCATGGGACCTCCGGCTGTCGAGGAAAACGGCGCCTAGTCTGAGGTTTTTTTGTTGAACGGGCAATCAAGTAAAAAGTCGAATATCCGTGCGGTGGAGGCAGAAAATAAAAAAGCGGGCCGAGGCCCGCTTCTTCGCATTACAGCGTCAGCTTACTTGAGCCAGCCGGCGACCCGCTCCGGGTTGGCGGCGACCCAGTCCTTGGCGGCCTGCTCGGGCTTGGCGCCCTCGCGGATGGCCAGCATCACCGCGCCGACTTCCGCGCCGCTCCAGGAGAACTGCTTGAGGAAGGCGGTGGCGTCGGCGGCCTTGTTGGCCAGCGCCGGGTTGATCACGGTGTCGACATGCTCGGCGGCGCCGTAGACCTGCTTGGGGTCCTCGAGGAAGCGCAGGTTCCACTTGGCGAACATCCAGTGCGGAATCCAGCCGGTGACCACGATCGGCTCCTGGGCCTTCTCGGCGCGCGCCAGCGCGGTGGCCATGGCCGGGCCGGAGCTGGCCATCAGCTTGAGGTCGAGGTCGTACTGCTTGATGGCTTCCTCGGTGCGGCGCATCACCCCGGCGCCGGCGTCGATGCCGGTGATCTTGCCGCCGAAGTCCTTGCTGTAGGTATTGAGGTCGTCGATGGTCTTGGCCTTCACGTAATCCGGCACGATCAGGCCGATGCGCGCGTTCTCGTAGTTGGGACCGAGCACGGTGACCTTGTCCTTGAGCTTGGCGTAGTACTCGCCGTGGGTGGCCGGCAGCCAGGCGGACAGGGTGGCGTCGATGTCGCCGCGGGCCACGCCCTGCCACATGATCGCCGGCTCCAGCGGTTGCAGCTCCACCGGGTAGCCGAGCTTGGCTTCGAGGATTTCCCCGGCGACGAAGGTGGCGGCGACGCTGTCGTCCCAGCCGTTGACGTAGCCGATCTTCAGGGTCGGCTTGTCCGCGGCCATGGCAGTGGACAGGCCGAGGGCCAGGGTCAGGGCGCCCAGGCCCTGCATGCAGCGGTTCATCAGTTTGCGCATCGTTCGTTGCTCCATCGGGTTGAGTGGCAGTGCTGGTACTGGCTCGTACGGGTGGAACGGGCCGGCGACGTGCTCCGGTCGCGGGCAAGGCTATGCCCGGCCGGGGCTCGGCCGTCGGCCCCGGGTATCGATTGCGATGTCGTGGCTGCTGGCGCGGCGGGGCCGCGCCGTCAGGTTCACAGGCCGAGGTGCTTCTTTACCGCCGCGGCGCCGTCCTGGCCGTCGTAGGTGGTGACGCCGGCCAGCCACTGGTCGAGGTACTGCGGGTTGGCCTTCAGCCAGGTCCGGGCGACCTCGACCGGGTCCTTCTTGGCCAGCACCTTCTCCATCAGCTGGCTTTCCATCTCGACGCTGAACTGCAGGTTGTTGAGCAGCTTGCCGACGTTGGCGCAGCGCGCCTCGTAGTCCGGCGGCACCACGGTGTAGACCTTGGCGGCGCCGTAGTCGGGGCCGAACACCTCGTCGCCGCCGGCCAGGTAGGTGATGTCGAACTGGGTGTTCATCGGATGCGGTGCCCAGGCCAGGAACACCACCGGCTCCTTCTTCTTGATCGCCCGCTGCACCTGCACCAGCATGCCGGCCTCGCTCGACTCGACCATGCGGAAGCCGCCCAGCTCGTACTGGTTGCCCTTGATCATCTTGTCGATCAGCAGGTTGCCGTCGTTGCCCGGCTCGATGGCGTAGACCTTGCCGTCCAACTGGTCCTTGAATTTGGCGATGTCCTGGAAGCTCTTCAGGCCCGCCTCGGCGGCGTAGCTGGGCACCGCCAGGGTGTACTTGGCGCCCTCCAGGTTGGCCTTCTCCAGCACCTTGACGCCGCCGTCCTTGGTGAACGGCGCGATCACGCTGTCCATCGACGGCGCCCAGTAGCCGAGGAACACGTCGATCTGCTTGTTCTTCACCCCGGTGAAGGCGATCGGCACCGAGGCCATCACCTTCTTCGGCGCATAGCCCAGGCCCTCGGCCAGGGTCATGGCCACGCCGGTGGTGGCGGAGATGTCCGCCCAGCCGATCTCGGCGAAACGCACCTGCTGGCAGCTCTGCGGCTCCTGGGCCCAGGCGCCTTGCGCCAGGGCCAGCGACAACAGCCCGGCGCCGATCAACTTCTTGGTCTTGAACGTGTGCATCTGCGGCTCCCTGTGTGGGTGGCGGAAAGCGGGATTCACGGTGCCGACTGCGGGCGCTGCAGCTTGCAGAACAGCCGGCCGAACAGGCTCTTGCTGGTCGCCGCACGGCGGGTGCCGAAGCTCTCGGTGATGCGGTCGAGGATGATCGCCAGCAGCACCACGGCCATGCCGCTCTCGAAGCCCAGGCCGATGTCCAGGCGCTGGATACTGGCCAGCACGTCGTTGCCCAGGCCGCCGGCGCCGACCATCGAGGCGATGATCACCATCGACAGGGCCATCATGATGGTCTGGTTGACCCCGGCCATGATCGACGGCAGCGCGCTGGGCAGCTGGACCTTGAACAGCAGCTGGCGGCTGGTGCAGCCGAACGACTGGCCGGCCTCGACCAGCTCCTTGTTGACCTGGCGGATGCCCAGGCTGGTCAGGCGCACCGCCGGCGGCATGGCGAAGATCACCGTGGCGATGATCCCCGGCACGCGGCCGAGGCCGAACAGCATGGCCGCCGGGATCAGGTAGACGAACGCCGGCATGGTCTGCATGAAGTCGAGCACCGGGCGGGTGATCATCGCCACCCGCTCGCTGCGCGCCGCCCAGATACCCAGCGGCACGCCGAGCAGCAGGCTGATCAGGGTGGCCGAGAAGGTCAGGCCGAGGGTCACCACGGTCTGTTCCCAGAAGCCGGTCAGCACGATCAGCACGAAGGACGCCGCGGTGAACACCGCGAACTTGGCGCCGATGCGCCACAGGCCGAGGGCGACGAACAGCGAGATCAGCAGCCAGGCCGGCGGCAGCAGGAGCAGTTTCTCGATGGCCTCGGAGAAGCCGCTGACCACCTGGCCGACGCTGTCGAAGGCGCCGCTGTAGTTGTCGAGCAGGTGCTGGACGACGTCGTTGACCCAGCTGCCCAGATCCAGTTTCTCGCTCATGATCATTCCCCCTGCAGGCGGCTGAGCAGCCGGCCCTTGCTGATGGCGCCGGCATAGCGGCCGCGGCCGTCGATCACCGGGATGGGACCTTCGTTGACCACCAGGCGCTCGATGACCTTCTCCAGCGGCAGGTCCTCGGGTACCGGGTCGATCTGCTTGAGCAGATCCTGCTCCAGACGCGGATGGCGGCCTTCCTCGAGCAGCAGGGCGACGCGCTCCAGGCTGATCGAGCCGCGGAAGTTCTTCTGCTCGTCGATGATGAAGGCGTAGTGCTTGTCCATCGCCTGCAGCTCGCGGCACACCTTGTGGGTGTCGGGCGCCTTGCCGTTGTGCACGTAGAGGGGAACGCTGTCGGCCTTGAGGTGGCCGGCGGTGAGGTAGCGGCTGGTGTCGACGGTGTCGAAGAAGTTGCGCACGTAGTCGTCGGCGGGGTTCTCGATCAGCTCGCGCGGGGTGCCGACCTGGACCAGGCGGCCGCCCTCCATGATGCCGATGCGGGTGCCGATGCGGATGGCTTCCTCGATGTCGTGGGAGACGAAGATGATGGTGCGGCGGTGCTTCTTCTGCAGGTCGAGGAGGACGTCCTGCATCTCGCGGCGCTTGAGCGGGTCGAGGGCGGAGAACGCCTCGTCCATGATGATCATCGACGGGTTGACCGCCAGGGCGCGGGCCAGGCCGACGCGCTGCTGCATGCCGCCGGACAGCTCGTGGGGATACTTGTGGGCGAAGCTGGCCAGACCGACCTGTTCGAGCACCTCCATGGCGCGGCGGTGGCGCTCGCCGCGGCCCATGCCGGCGATCTCCAGGCCGAAGGAGGCGTTGTCCAGCACGCTGCGCGAGGGCATCAGGGCGAAGGACTGGAACACCATGCTCATGTCGCGGCGGCGCAGGTCGATCAGCTGCGACTGCGGCAGGCGGGCGACGTTCTGGCCGTCGATGTAGACATCGCCGGCGCTGGGTTCGATCAGCCGGTTGATCAGGCGGATGAGGGTGGATTTGCCGGAGCCGGAAAGCCCCATGAGGACGAAGATCTCGCCTTCCTCGACGCTGAACGACACGTCGCTGACCCCGATCACCGAGCCGGTCTCGGCGAGGATCTGCTCCTTGCTCTTGCCCTGCTTGAGCATGTCGATCGCTTGTTGTGGATGCTCACCGAAAACCTTGAACAGGTTCTGCACCACGATTTTTCCAGACTGCATGGGACGTTTCCCCTTCAGAAGGCTATTGGACCGGCGCCCTGCCAGGCACTGCGCCTCGTGGCAATGCGGGTATGGACGGCCGTTATTGCCTGTTTGGGTGTTGGCACGGTTTCGAGGCGTGGGCAGCGTCCTGCCGGGCAGCAGGGACGGGCATTCGCGCAGCGCCCACCGCGACGCCGGCGCCGCGGGGGCGTCGGTGGGCACGACAAGCGAATGGCGAATGGTCCGGGTCCGGCCGCAAGGCAAACCGCGTTCCAATTCCTCTGGCAGTGTTTCGAAGTCCAGTTCCGCCGGGGTTTCCGGCGGAGTGCACGTACATCCGAAATTTCTTGTTGGGCTGGCGCCTGAAAGGAGGGAGGCCAGCCATATTTAATCCTCGGTCCGGAGAGGTGGGCTCCGGTCTGCCTGGCCTGTTCGGCGGCGGCAGCGACGTAATCTGTGACTCAACGATATAGCCTTGGGATAGTCGCAATTATCGAATTGCGACCCTCGCGTACTGGGCGGCGACATCGGGCCTTGCGGGGCAGGACCCGAGCGCCGGGCGCGACCTTCGCGCATCGGGCCAGGGCCGCGCCGGCCGCGGGCTGCAGGCGGGCGGTGCGCTTTTGGCACGGGCGGCTGGCGAGGAGGACTGGCGAACCGCAAGGGTTCGCCAGCCTGGTGGGGCGAGGGTTGCCGGCGGGTTACTGACGCGGGCTGCCGTCGCGGCGGGTGACGCCCTCCAGCCACTGCGTGCGCGCCTGCGGATTGGCCTCCATCCAGGCCTTGACCTCGCGGCGCGGGTTGGTGTTGCCAGCCTGCACCGCGACCATCAGATGGTTCACCATGCCGATGCTGAACTTGAGGTTCTTCAGCAGACGCGCCGCGTTGGGACACTGCGCGGCGTAGCCGGCGCGGATGTTGGTGTACACGGTGGCGCCGCCGTAGTTGGGGCCGAAGTACTGGTCGCCGCCGGCCAGGTACTCCATGGCGATCTGGTCGTTCATCGGGTGCGGCGCCCAGCCGAGGAACACCCGCCACTGCTTGAGTTCCTGGGCGTGGTGCACGCTGGCCATCATGCGCGTCTCGCCGGCCTCCACCAGGCGGAAGTCGCCGAGACCGAAGGCGTTTTCGTCGATCATCTTCTTGACCAGCTTGTTGCCGTTGTTGCCCGGCTCCAGGCCGATGATCTCGCCCTTGAAGCGCTCCTTGTGGCGCGCCAGGTCGGCGAAGCTCTTCACCCCGCCCTCGTAGGCTTCGCGGGTCACCGCCAGGGTGTACTTGGCGCCCTCCAGGTTGACCGCCAGCATCTCGATGCTGCCCTTGTCCAGATAGGGCTGGATATCGGCGGTCGAGGTCGGCATCCAGTTGGCGAGGAAGGCATCGATCTTGCCGTCGTTCAGCGCCCGGTAGGTGTCGGGGGCCGACAGGCGGCGGATCTCGGTGCGGTAGCCCAGCTCGTCGAGCAGCAGGCGGGCGACGGTGTTGGTGACGGTCAGATCGGTCCAGCCGACTTCGGAGAAGCGCACGACGTCGCAGGTCGCCGGATCGGCGGCCTGGGCCAGCGGGGCACTGGCGAGGGCGGTGAGCAGCAGGCAACGCGGGAACAGCATGTTCATGGGCGCATCCTTTTCCTGAGGGTGGGGGCCTGGTCGCGCGGCAGCGCGTGGCAGGCGGCGATGCAAATGGCAGGTGCGCCGGGTCGGCGTCCAGAGGGGGTGTCGCGGACGGAGCAGTGGAGGTCGCATCGGGAAGCGGCCGTTCGCCGCAGCGTGGTTGACTGTGCCTACTGGCGTCTTTGGATAAGCGCGGGTCGGTATCGGGCGACCGTCGTGGGCGGAAATCCCGAAGATGGCCGCATCGCCATCAGTCAGTTCGGGAGTAACGTCGTGGCCATCAGCGTGTTCGACCTGTTCAAGATCGGTATCGGCCCGTCCAGCTCGCATACCGTCGGCCC
>NZ_JAJHPU010000037.1 GCF_020831405.1 Pseudomonas oryzagri
GACTACGACTTCGAGCAACCGCGCCTGCAACTGGAAAGCGCCGCCACCAGCGCGTTCGAACCGGACCTGGAGGACTACGACTACCCCGGCCGCTTCACCGAGCGCACCCGCGGCCGGCACCTCGCCCGTCGTGCCCTGGAGCGTCATCGCAGCGACTACCGGCTGGCCGAGGGCGACGGCGACCAGCCGAGCCTGCGCAGCGGCCACTTCCTGGAGCTCACCGAGCATCCGCGCCGCGAGTGGAACGACCTCTGGCTGATCCGCGCCGTGCACCATGAGGGCCGCCAGCCGCAGGTGCTGGAGGAGTCGGTCACCAGCGATACCGCCGCTGGCGACGGCTTCCAGCAGGGCTACCGCAACCGCTTCGTCGCCACGCCCTGGGACACCCTGCATCGCCCGCCGCTGAAGCATCCCAAACCCAAGGTGCTGGGCAGCCAGAGCGCCGTGGTCACCGGGCCACAAGGCGAGGAGATCCACTGCGACCCGTACGGCCGGGTCAAGGTGCAGTTCCACTGGGACCGCGAGGGCCAGGCCGACGACACCACCAGTTGCTGGCTGCGGGTATCGTCCAGCTGGGCCGGCGACCGCTACGGCGGCATCGCCATCCCACGGGTCGGCATGGAGGTGCTGGTCGGCTTCCTGGAGGGCGACCCCGACCAGCCGCTGGTCACCGGCTGCCTGTACCACAAGGAGCACGTGGTGCCCTACGAACTGCCGGCCCACAAGACCCGCACGGTGTTCAAGACCCTGAGCTCCCCCGGCGGTGGCGGCTACAACGAGCTGCGCATCGAGGATCGCCAGGGCGCCGAGCAGATCTATCTCCACGCCCAGCGCGACTGGGACCAGAACGTCGAGCACGACCAGAAGCTCCGTGTCGGCCATGAACGCCACGACACGGTCGAGGCCAACAGCTACAGCGAGTTCAAGGCCGAGGAACACCGCACCACCCACCTCGACCGCAAGAGCGAAGTACGCGCCAGCGACCACCTGACCATCGGCGCCAGCCAGCACGTGAAGGTCGGCCAGGGCCAGCTCACCGAAGCCGGTCAGGAAATCCACTACTACGCCGGCAGCAAGGTCGTCATCGACGCCGGCATGGAACTCACCGCTGTCGGTGGCGGCAGCTGGCTCAAGCTCGATTCGAGCGGCGCCAGCCTGAGTGGCGCGACCATCATGATCAACTCGGGCGGGGCGTCGGGCAGCGGTTCCGGCCTCCAGATCGTCGGGCCGCGTTTGCCAGGGATGACGGATAGCGACCAGGCGGGAAGCCTGCTCGACCCCACCACCGGCAATGCTGCCAGGCAGTCTGCCAATCAACTGACCGTGCGCCTCGCTCCGCTGCCAAACCTGCCCGGCTATGCAGACGAGCCCTACCAGCTCTTCGCGGACGGCGCGCTGCTCCAGAAAGGCTTCAGCGATCCCCAGGGCTGCGTGCGCTTCGAGCACAAGCCCGGCACCAAGGCTTACCTAATCGAAACCGTGAATGGACACCGCTTCACGCTGGAGCTGAAGGAGCAGACCGATGCCACGGGCAACGCACTCGATGAGCGATTGGCACGCCAGGGCTATCGCAGCTATCCGGCAGAAGCGGCCGCACTGGCACCGCTGCTCGACGGCGAGCACTTCCGCCGCCTGCTGGCGGGACGAGACCAGGACGCCGAGTAAAAGGACTTACACCATGACCTATCTTGAACAGAACCTGTGCCTGATGCCCGAAGAGCGCAGCGCCACGGCGACCCTGGACTGGTTCGCCCATCGCAACAATCCACTGAGCCCACCACGCCCGGCCGGCAACATCGTCGAGCCACTGATCTGCGGAGAGGAAGCCTTCGGCAAGTTCCAGGCCTGTATCGAAAGGGCGAGCAAGAGCATCGACATCATCAGCTGGGGCTTCGATCCGGGCCTGCGCCTGAAACGTGGCGGCTCCAGCCAGGAAACGCTGGGCGAACTGCTCAAGCGCAAGTCCGAGCAGGGCGTCGAGGTACGTGTGCTGATCTGGAACAACAGCTTCGCGCAACTGGGTGAAAACTCGGTGATCGGCGAAGGCTGGTCAGGCCGGGGGGGTACGGGGCTTGGCTCGGGCGTCACCGCTGGCCAACCCGCGGACGTCGGCGCGCGCGAAGAGAAGCGCCAGAAACTGCTGGAAAAGCAGCGGCAGGAACGTAGCAGGCTGGAGCGTCTGTCCAGCGACGACGAAAATGCCCAACGCGCCAGCCGGGACGAACTCATCGCCATCCAGCAGGAACTCGACAGTCTTGACGGCACCTACCTCAAAGGCAGCGATTCGGGCGGTACCGTGCAACAGCCCGAAGACCAGGCCAAGACCCGCGACTGGTATCGCTGGGCCTACAGCAGCGCCGCGAAGAACATCGAGTTCCGTACCCGCGACTATCCCTGGCTGCTCGACCTGAGCTACAGCGACGAGGATGGACTTCGGGCCCACTGGGGACGTCTGGTCATTCTGAGCAAACTGATCGCCCGGGAGCTGCCCGACAGCAGTTGGCTGCATTACGCCGCTCTGAGCTTCTTCCCCAGTCATCACCAGAAGACCCTGGTGGTCGACTACCTGGACGCTGAGCGGGCCGAAGGCATGGTCATGGGCCACAACCTGCAGCGCAATTATTGGGATACCACCGCCCATGCCTATGACGATGCCGCCGGCCGGCGCGACCCGGGTTTCGGCCCCTGGCAGGACCTGTCGCTGCACGTCCGTGGCCCGGTGCTGTTCGACCTCAACCACAACTTCTGCAACGCCTGGGACAACGCCACCTCCTGGATACGCCGGCTGTTCAGCGGGACGCTGGCCGACCAGCGTGCCGCCGTCAGATGGCTGGAGCTGATCCGTAACGACGGCGAGGCTGCGCAGATCTGCCGTACCCAGGCCCAGGAAGGTGGCGAGACCACCATCCTGGAGATCTACGAAAAGGCCTTGGGCAACGTGCATCAGTACGCCTATATCGAGAACCAGTACTTCCGCTACTCCCCCCTGGCCGAACGCCTCAAGTCCACGGCTGCGCAGCGCAAGGCCGCCGGGGCCTGTAACGACCTCCACCTGTTCGTGGTGACCAACACACCGGACAGCAAAAACTTCTCCAGCAAAACCTATGAAATGCTCGACAGCCTCGGCCAGGCCGAGCTGATGCCCCTCGCTCACCGCGACTACCTCTACGACCAGCGCCAGCTCGTCTACCGCGAACGCGAATTGGCCAGTCGTCCGGCCTCAGCGGAACGCGACCGCGAACTGGCGAACATCGATAAACAGAAACGCCAGTACAACATCGACGAAGCCCGTGCCGACGAACTGATCGCCCTCGACCCCAACGCCCACTACAACAAGGCTGCCGCTCGCGAGCTGGAGCCGGAAATGCTGCCGCCGGAGGGGCTGAAGGTGATAGTTGCGACCCTGGTCAGTTGCGATGGTGGTACCAGTGCGGCACGGGGTGCGAAGAACCAGGCCGAACGCCAGACGGATCAGCAGATCGGGGAAGTTCTCGGCCCCGAGCAGGGCACGGCGAAATACAAGCCCATCTATGTACACAGCAAGCTGCTGCTGGTCGACGATCTGTTCTTCACCCTCGGCTCGGCCAATATCAATACGCGCAGCCTGCACAGCGACTCCGAGCTGAATATCGCCATGCCCAGCCCGAGAACGACACGACTGTGGCGGGACCGACTGTGGAAGATGCATTCGGGATTCCCCACAACCGACCATATCGACGAAGACTTCGCCAAATGGGAAAGCGTCGTTAGTAAAAACTGGGAAAACCAGAAAAAGAGCCGACCTTTAAATGGGATCCTGACCAGATTTTGGGACTTGGTGACACCTTATGCGATCGCCCTGGATTAATGCACTGCTGACAAGTTTGCTTATGACCTTTGGAACCAATGCGATGGCCTACGAGTTCAAATGCGTTCACGAGAAGGATACCGCCCCGCCACTCGACGCGGTGGCCGACGGCTGGTTCCAGCAGGCCCGCGAACTCAGCAGGCCACGCCTGCCGGACTGGACGCAGGTCGCCCGGCTCTACCAGCAGGCCGCCGACAAGGACCACTGGAAAGCCATGCACAACCTGGCCGAACTCTATCTGCGCGGCAAGGGCGTGCCCAAGGACACCAACCACGCCGTCGATCTCTACCTACGCATGGTGGAACTCGAGGTGCCGCTCGGCTACTACGATATGGGGGTCATCACCCAGCGTGGCGTCGGGGTCGCGCAGTCCGACCGGGAGGCCATTCTGTTTCTCCTCAAGGCTGCCGACTTGGGCAACCCCAATGCCCAGACTCGCATCGGATACATATACATATATGACAAAAACAAGGACTCGGTAGGCCTCGGATATCTTAAATGCGCAGCCAACCAGGACTTCGCCGACGCCAACTACAAACTTGCAACATACTACGAGGGTACAGACGCAAATTACCCTGTCGCCATGCACTACTACCAGCGAGCGGCCTCTCTGGGCGAAGCAAAAGGCGCAATGAACATCAACAATGTATTCGAGAATGGAAAATTTCAATATGAAAAAAACGCAAATATAGCTCAGGCATATTACAAGGTCTTCAGGCAGCTACTCGACGACCCCAATCTGCGCTTCCCCAATCTGGCCAAGGACTATCCTCTACCGCCCCACCCGATCCAGGGCTATCACGCCGACAAGGACATCAACTGGAAGCCGACTGGGCGGGACGATGATTACTAAGGCGCTGGCTCTCGCCATGCTTTGCGCCATGCCGGCGATGGCCTACGAATTCAAGTGCGTCCACGAAAAGGATACCGCCCCGCCGCTCGATGCGGTGGCCGACGGCTGGTTCCAGCAGGCCCGTGAGCTCAGCAGACAACGCCTGCCGGACTGGACGCAGGTCGCCCGGCTTTACCAACAGGCCGTCGACAAGGATCACTGGAAGGCCATGCACAACCTGGCCGAACTCTATCTGCGCGGCAAGGGCGTGCCCAAGGACACCAAGCAGGCCGTCGACCTCTATCTGCGCATGGTGAAACTCGAGGTGCCGCTCGGCTACTACGATATGGGGGTCATCACCCAGCGTGGCGTCGGGGTCGCGCAGTCCGACCGGGAGGCCATTCTTTATCTCCTAAGAGCTGCCGACCTCGGCAATCCGAATGCCCAGACCCATATTGGCTATATATACATCCATGAAAAGCGCAAATACTCTGTTGGCTTGGGCTACCTGAAATGCGCAGCTAGACAGGATTTTGCCGACGCAAACTATAAACTCGCCACTTACCACGAGCTTCTCGACAGAAATTACCCCGTCGCCATGCACTACTACCAGAGAGCGGCCTCTCTGGGCGAAGCAAAAGGCGCTGGGGAAATCACTAACACTTTCAAATATGGCAAGCTTCAATACGAGAAAAATGAACAAATAGCCCAAGCCTATGACAAAGTTTGGGAGCAATTACTCGACGACCCCAGCCTGCGCTTCCCCAACCTGGCCAAGGACCATCCCCTGCCGCCCCACCCGATCCAGGGCTATCACGCCGACAAGGACATCCACTGGAAGCCGACGGGGCATGACGATGATTATTAAGGCTCTGGCTCTCGCCATGCTTTGCGCCATGCCGGCGATGGCCTACGAATTCAAATGCGTCCACGAAAAGGATACCGCCCCACCGCTCGACGCGGTGGCCGATGACTGGTTCCAGCAGGCCCGCGAGATCAGCAGGCAACGCCTGCCGGACTGGATGCAGGTCGCACGGCTCTACCGGCAGGCTGCCGACAAGGACCACTGGAAGGCCATGCACAATCTGGCCGAACTCTATCTGCGCGGCAAGGGCGTGCCCAAGGACACCAACCAGGCCGTCGATCTCTACCTGCGCATGGTGAAACTTGAGGTGCCGCTCGGTTACTACGATATGGGCGTCATCACCCAGCGTGGCGTCGGGGTCGCTCAGTCCGACCGGGAGGCCATTTTATTTCTCCTCAGAGCGGCCGATCTTGGCAACCCGAATGCACAGACCCACCTTGGGAATATTTACATCTATGAACTGAAAAAGAGAAAGCTTGGCGAAGCCTACCTCAAGTGCGCCGCTCATCAAGACAATGCCAAAGCAAACTACGAATTGGCTGAATACTACGAAATAGTAGACATAAACATTCCTGTCGCCATGCACTACTACCAGAGAGCGGCCTCGCTGGGCGAGTCAAAAGGCGCAATGAACATCAGCGAAGTATTCGAGCGCGGTAAATTTCAATATAACAAGAACGAAAATACAGCCCAAACGTATGGAAATATTTTGCAGCAATTAATCGACAACCCCAGCCTGCGCTTTCCCAACCTGGCCAAGGACCATCCCCTGCCGCCACACCCGATCCAGGGCTATCACGCCGACAAGGACATCAACTGGAAGCCGACGGGGCATGACGATGATTATTAAGGCACTGGCTCTCGCCATGCTTTGCGCCATGCCGGCGATGGCCTACGAATTCAAATGCGTCCACGAAAAGGATACCGCCCCGCCGCTCGACCCGGTGGCCGACGGCTGGTTCCAGCAGGCCCGCGAACTCGGCAGGCAACGCCTGCCTGACTGGGCGCAGGTCGCCCGGCTCTACCAGCAGGCCGCCGACAAGGACCACTGGAAGGCCATGCACAACCTGGCCGAGCTCTATCTGCGCGGCAAGGGCGTGCCCAAGGACACCAACCAGGCCGTCGACCTCTATCTGCGCATGGTGAAACTCGAGGTGCCGCTCGGCTACTACGATATGGGGGTCATCACCCAGCGGGGCGTCGGGGTCGTGCAATCCGACCGGGAGGCCATTTTGTTTCTCCTCAGAGCGGCCGATCTTGGCAATCCGAATGCCCAGACTCATATCGGCTACATATATATCCATGAAAAACGCAAATATTCTGTTGGCTTGGGCTACCTGAAATGCGCAGCCAGACAGGACTTCGCCGACGCAAACTACAAGCTCGCCACTTACTACGAGCTTCTTGACAGAAACTACCCCGTCGCCATGCACTACTACCAGAGAGCAGCCTCTCTAGGGGACCCCAAAGGAGCAGCAGATATAAACGAAGTATTCGAGAACGGAAAGTTTCAATATGAAAAAAACGAAAATATAGCTCAGGCATATTACAAGGTCTTCAGGCAGTTACTCGACGCCCCCAACCCGAGCTTCCCCAACCTAGCCAAGGATCATCCCTTGCCGCCCCATCCGATCCAGGGCTATCACGCCGACAAGGACATCCACTGGAAGCCGACGGGGCGTGACGATGATTATTAAGGCTCTGGCACTCGCCATGCTTTGCACCATGCCGGCGATGGCCTACGAATTCAAATGCGTCCACGAGAAGGATACCGCCCCGCCACTCGACGCGGTGGCCGACGACTGGTTCCAGCAGGCCCGCGAACTCAGCAGGCAACGCCTGCCGGACTGGACGCAGGTCGCCCGGCTCTACCAGCAGGCCGCCGACAAGAGCCACTGGATATCACGGGGGGAAGTGCGGCCATGATCCGCTGCTTCCCCCTGCTGCTTCCTTTCCTGCTTGCCGCCCAAGCCTGCGCCAGCCAGTTCGAGCTAGTCGTGCAGTGCCGACCACAAGACGGCAACCAGGCAATCAGATTGCTGCGCAGCCAACTACAACTCGACTCTTACCAGTACTGGATCGCCCACGACGGCAACATCTTCCCCGTGTTCGAAGACAAGACCTCATCGCTTGGCTTCGACATGCAAGTCCACTGCTCAGGTGGCGACGTCCCCCTCATGGTGTTTTCCGGGCAATTCACCGCCAACGCGCTACAGGGTGCCGCCATTGGTCTTGATCCGGCCAGCGGAACGCTGAACAGGATCGACTTTGCCGAGCGCAATCGCCCCCACTGGATAGCGTTGGATGGCTTCCGATTAAGCGTCATCTTCGAAAATAGTGGCCAGGAAAGCGCAAGTCGCTACCTCATCTACCGGAGCGATGGCCTCGTCGATGAAGTCGACGAGTTTCCATCCACCAAGCTTTTCGACTTGAGGCGTGAAGTTACACCCAACGTCGATGCTCGCTGACAAGGAGGAATACCGAATGAGAAAACGCTTTTGGCCCACCGCCCTGCTCCTGTGCCTGGCCGGCTGCTGCGGCAACTACAAGTTCAGCGACGCCGACTACCGCCCGTGGAGAACCGCGGCCACTGACCGCCCAAGGAGTACCACAACCATGGAACTGGTTTTCGAGTTGGTCAGCGCCCAGCAGTTCGCGCCGGGTCTGTTGACCAGCAAGACCTTCAAACAGGCTGGCGGCGTGATTGGCCGCGCCGAGGACTACGATTGGGTGATCCCCGATCGCAAGCGCATCCTCTCCGGCCATTACGGCGAGGTGAGCTACCGCGATGGCGCCTTCTACCTCACCGATCTCAGCAGCAACGGCATCATCTGATTCAAGTGGAAAAGCCGCTGGTCGATCCGCGGCCGTTTCGCTTCAAGCGGCTGTAGCGCCGAGTGCTGCGTCCCCGCCGACCGCTGGTAGCGCCTGCGAAGCGATATTCCTTGCTGTCGGTCACAGCCGGGAAATCTCGTCTGGCGGTTTCTTGACCCTGTACAGGGTATGAAGAGGCCGGTCTTGAACGCTGCCCTGCACTCCCGCCACCCTGCCGCCTTCGCCAATCCACGGATGGAGGCCAAGGCATGCTGGATGCCAATCAGGCGCATATCGCGCTGGCCATCGACGGCCACGAAGCCCTCGACACCCCCTACCGCTTCGATCTCGAACTGGTCGGCGAACGACCCGACCTCGACCTCGAAAGCCTGCTCAACCGCCCCGCCTGGCTGACCTTCGGCGCCGCCGGCCAGGGTGTGCACGGCATCGTCCACCGCGCTGCCCCGGGCGACTCCGGCCAGCACCTGACCCGCGATCATCTCAGCCTGGTGCCGCGCCTGGCCTACCTCGCCCAGCGCAGCAACCAGCGCATCTTCCAGCACCTCACCGTGCCGCAGATCCTCGCCCGCGTGCTCGAGGAGCACGGCATCCTCGACGGCGACGGCCTCCGCTTCCAGCTCGGCGCCGACTACCCCGAACGCGACTACTGCGTGCAGTACGCCGAGTCCGACCTGCACTTCGTGCAGCGGCTGTGCGAGGAGGAAGGCATTCACTACGCCGCCATCGTTTCCGGCCTGCTGGCTCTGGTGCGCCTGGCGCAACTGTCCTGGGCCTGGCTGGCCAGCATCCTGGGCGCTGGCGCCATTACCGGCGCCCTGGCTGCAAGCTGAGTGAGACGACCATGAACATACTGGAAAAACTGCAAGAGCGAGTTCCCGATCTGGAGTTCGAAATGCCGGATGGGACGCCGGTAGTCAAACTTGGATTGATCGCCACGCTCTACTTCAAGGATGGCTACACCTCTGATCTGAAACAGAAGGTAGTGCAATGCTTCGAGCGGTTTTATATGGAATTCAAGCCCCAACTGAAATGGCATGTTTATCGTAGAGATAAAAAACTGACCGACAACAGCTTCCAAAAAACGACAACCCAGATTCTTGCAACAGGACCGAATGACCAAATCTATTGGAGCCTAAGCAGTTCTGAAGGGGTGCACGATGCGCCGAGCTATTGCCTGTCGGTCATGAACAGCCACGAAATCCATGCCGCTCAGGATCGCTCGTACATAAAACTGGCACTACCTTGGTCACTCCTGATTGAGCCCAATGGGTTGGATCGATACAACCAATGGCTCGTCTATCTATGCAATCAAGTCAAGGCCGAGCATGGCTATGGTGGACTCTCCAGTGCTCTTCCAAACGACTACGACAGCTACATGCCCACCGAGTATCAATTGGCCCAGCAGTATTCCGGACTGGAGGTCGACACTTTCGCCTACTCCATGGGGCGGGAGCTCATCAACCATATCAAAGGCGTCAATTGGTACACGGTTATTGGCAACGGCTACGTGGACCGTCTCGGTGGGGAAGCCGCCATTCGCCATGCACTGAGCGGGCACGGCGATATCGAAATTCTCCGTTACGACTACGGGCTGATCATTCGCGCCGGGCAATACCCCGAGCTGGGTGCAGAGGAGGACGGCCTTCCCCAGGCCTACGTCGCCGTCAACAAGGTTGTCAGGCCACTGCGTATTCCCAACCCCGACCAACTTCATTCCTACTCGCCCTATGGCGACTGCTTCGACCAGGAAAGTACCGACCGCTGGTATGCCCGGTTCGACCAGGACGAACTGCACTCCACCCCGACCCGCATCGTCGCCGGTCAGCCCTGCACTCATGCCGGTTACTGGTTCACCCCCGCCCAGCCCCACTCCCGTCGCCATTTCGCAGAGGGCGAGATCATGCCCTGTATCGAAGATTCAAGCTGGGGCGACACGCTTTGGTACTGGAGCAACGAGGGTCACGCCTGATGTCCGCACCAGCCACGACACTCTCCCTCAGCAAAGAAACTTCCCAAAAAAGACGCCAGCGCTTTCTTGACGAAGCGCACTACATGGCCACCTCAGCCTTCTATGACCAGCAACAGGCCTATTGGCAAGCAAACCATATGGAGTCCGACTCCCCCGAACAGGAGGCCGCACTCAAATCTCGGCACATCCAGGCCGGCGCCCTCTCAAGAGTCATCCTGACCTATACCGCAGGGGAGACGATTGAGGAACTATCCCCACAACTGGAACAACTGATTCAAAAATACGAAGAATATCAAAAGAATTCTGCAATTTATGAATCACTCCCCAACATCAGCCCCCTGGCGATTGATGACTGGCCCTATCAATACGAGGAGTGCGTTCAGGTAATCAGCCTGTGCATCCTTCTCCACCGTATCGATCTGCTCGAGCGTTTCGTTGCTCTGATCGACAACGCCGGCTATGCGGGCGAAGACACCCTGTACGAAGACTTGCTCGCGAAGGTCCTTCCCGATCGCCATGACGTAGACAAGTGGTATCACGACCTCTACACCCCGTTGATTCGCGCGATCTATGCGGAGGACAAGAGCGAGGCCACTCGCCTGCTCAAGGAGTATTGCAACCAGTGGTATCCCGCCTTCGCGCAGGCGCCCTGGCATGACGCGCATCTGGCCGGCGAAGAAGGCTCCTACGTCGGCTACTGGGCCTTGGAAGCCGGCGCCATCGCCTTCCTTTACGGCATCGACGACAGCCAGATCGACCACATGGTCTACCCCAGGGACCTGGTCGCCTATGCCCGCAACTTCACTCCGCCGACCGGCTCGCCGCAGATCGGTCGCGTCGAGGCCGGTCAACCCTGCCCGCGTGCCGGCTATTGGTTCACCCCGGCACAGGCCAATTCCCGTCGCCACTTCCAGCAAGGCGAACCCATGCCTTGCTTCACCGGTTCCAGCTGGGGCGACACGCTCTGGTACTGGTCCGGCGAGGAGTCTGCCTGATGCCGACCGCCCATTTCCCCCTCTCAACCGGAAGAGAGCCCACCATGCTGTCCCGCCTCTACCCCACCGCCCTGCTCGCCCTGCTCCTGTGCCTGGCCGGCTGCAGCGGCAACTACAAGTTCAGCGACGACGACTACCGCCCGCTGGGCGAACCGCCGATGGAGAACCGCGGCCACTGACCGCTCAAGGAGTACCGCAACCATGGAACTGGTTTTCGAGATGGTCAGCGCCCAGCAGTTCGCAGCGGGCATGTTGACCAGCAAGACCTTCAAGCAGGCCGGCGGCGTGATCGGTCGGGCCGAGGACTGCGACTGGGTGATTCCCGATCGCAAGCGCATCCTCTCCGGCCATCACGGCGAGGTGAGCTACCGCGATGGCGCCTTCTACCTCACCGACCTCAGCAGCAACGGCATCCAGCTCAAGGACAGCGGTGCCAGCCTGGCCAAGGGTCAGCCGCAACGCATCGAGCACGGCAGCGTCTACTGCCTGGGCGACTTCGAGATTCGCGCCCGGCTGGTGCGCGATCCGGCATTGTTTGACGGCGATGTCGGCCGCCCGCTGCCGGCCGGCAGCATCATTCCCGACGACGCCTTTCTCGACCTCGATCCGCTGACCGCCCTGGACCAGCAGGAGCAGGTGTATGCCGAGGTCGACGAAGTGGCCCTGCTCACCCGACCACGCTCGACGCAGGCGCCGCAGCGCGACTATGCGCGCATCGACATGGAGAGCCTGCCGCTGCCCGAGCTGGTGATGCCGAAGGCCGCCCCCGCGCCGGCCCCCGCCGCCCAGCCGACGCCGCTGCCGGCGGACTTCTGGGAGCGCTACGGCGAAGCGCTCGGCGTCGACCTCGCCGCCCTCGACGAGGCCGAGCGCGAAGCCCTCGCCCTGCAGGCCGCACGGCTGCTGCGGCAGAGCGTCGGCCATCTGCAGCAGGCGCTGCGCACCCGCAGCGAGCTGAAGAACGAGCTGCGCCTGGCGCTGACCACGGTGCAGAGCGCCGGCAACAACCCGCTCAAGCATTGCGCCGACGCCGATGAGGCCCTTGCCGCCCTGCTGCGCGGCGGCCGGCCCGGCCAGTTGCCCGCCGGTCAGGCGCTCGGTCGCGCCTTCCGCGACCTGCAGGCCCATCAGGTGGCCCTGCTCGCCGCCAGCCGCGCGGCGGTCAACGGCGTGCTCGAGCAGTTCGCTCCCGAGCAGCTGACCCTGCGCTTCGAGCGCGAGCACAAGCCGCTGCTGGCCACCGCCGGCAGTCGCTGGCGGGCCTACCGCCGTCTGCACGCCGCGATGACGCGCGACGACGACTGGGGCGAGCGCCTGTTCGCCCGCGACTTCGCGCGAACCTATGAAGAACAGGTGCGCCTGATCGCCACCCTCGACACCGACCTGCAAGGATGATGGACATGCCCCGCCTCCTGCCCCTGGCCCTGCTGCTCGCCCTCGGCGGCTGCTCGGCGCTGTCGCCCTGGTCCGAGACGACCAAGCTGGACCTCACCCTGGCCGGCGACCAGCGCCTGAATCCCGACCTCCACGACCGTCCCTCGCCGGTCGTACTGCGCCTGCTCGAACTCAAGCATCCGGCGGCCTTCGAGAACGCCGACTTCTTCACCCTCTACCAGCGGCCCAAGGAAAGCCTGCAGCCCGACCTGGTGAGCAGCGAAGAGCTGGAGCTGCGCCCTGGCGAAACCCGCAGCCTGAAGCTCTCGGTGCAGCCGGGCAGCCGCTATCTGGGCGTGCTGGCCGCCTATCGCGACCTGCCGGAAAGCAGCTGGCGGCTGGTTGTCCCGCTTGAGGAGCGCCAGCACAACCGCATCGAACTTGACCTGGACGCCCGCGGCATCCACCCGCGCGCCGCCGATGAGCAGCAGCCCCACAAGGACGAGGATTGAGCCATGAGCCAGTACAAGGTGGTCTGGCAGGAAGGCATGCTGCTGCGCCCGCAGCACTTCCAGCAGAACGACCGCTACTACGAGCACCAGCTGAAGACCCGCACGCAGAAGCTCGGCCACTACGCCTGGGGCTTCTTCGCTGTAGAGATCGACCGCCAGTTCCTCAACATGGGCAAGCTGGTGGTCAGCCAGGCCAGCGGCATCCTGCCCGACGGCAGCCTGTTCGAGATCGACGGCAGCCGCGAGCCGCTGGCCGTCGACGTGCCGCCGAACACCGGCAATACCCCGGTGTATCTGGCGCTGCCGCTGGTCACCGGCAACCACATCGAGAGTCGTCGCGCCGAGCAGAAGGACGTCCTGGCGCGCTACACCGCCAGCGACGAGGAAGTCGCCGACTCCAACGCCGGCGACGGCGGCAGCAGCCAAGTCAGCACCGCGCGCCCGGACTTCCGCCTGCTGCTCGGCGAACAGCGCAGCGACCAGGCCTACGTCAAGCTCAAGCTGTGCGACATCCTTGATACCACCCCGGACGGGGTGACCGCCCTGGATGCCGAGTTCATCCCCACCTTCATCGACTTCCAGGCCTCCGGCTACCTGCTGTCCTGTCTCAAGGAAGTGATCAGCATGCTCGGCCACCGTGGCGACATCCTCGCCGAGCGTATTCGCGCCACCGGCAAGGTCGGTGGCGCCGAGGTCGGCGACTTCCTGATGCTGCAGCTGATCAACCGCCACGAGCCGGTGCTGCGTCACTACCTGGGCCTCGAACGGGTGCATCCGGAGCAGATCTATCGCGAACTGCTCGGCCTGCTCGGCGAGCTGGCGACCTTCTCCAGCGAGAGCAAGCGCCCGCGTCTGGACAGCCGCTATCAGCACAGCGACCAGGGGCTGAGCTTCCGCAAGCTGATGGACGCCATCCGCCAGGTGCTGTCGATGGTGCTCGAGCAGCACGCCATCGAGCTGGCCCTGCAGCAGCGCCAGTACGGCATCCAGGTGTCGCCGCTGCACGATCACCAGTTGCTCGGCTCGGCCTCCTTCGTGCTCGCCGCCAGCGCCCAGTGCGACTCGGAGGAACTGCGCACGCGCCTGCCGGCGCATCTCAAGGTCGGCCCGGTGGAGCGCATCCGCCAGCTGGTCAACCTGCACCTGCCGGGGATCCGGGTGAAGCCGCTGCCGGTGGCGCCGCGGCAGATCCCCTTCCACGCCGGCAAGAGCTACTTCGCCCTGGAACTCAACTCCGAGGAGCTGGCCCAGCTGGAGCGCTCCGGCGGCTTCGCCTTCCATGTTTCCGGCGAGTTCGCCGGTCTCGAACTGAAATTCTGGGCGATCAGGAACTGAGCACATGACCCGCGCAATGGACTATGCCAAGGACGACCGCACGGTCATCCTCAACCGCGGCGGAGAGGCCGCGGCCCACAGCCCGCTGACCGACTTCGCCACGCCGCCCCGCTACGAGCAGCTCGAGGAGCGGATGATCTACGCCGCCCGCCTGCGCCCGGCGGAAAGCTTCAACTTGAGCCTCAACCCGCTGGTCGCCGCCGCCTCCGCGCTGCTCTCCGAGGTGGTGCGCCTCAAGCACAGCCTCGCGGCCGAGGACCTGCACGAGCTCAACCAGCGCCTGGGCGGCGAACTCAAGCTGTTCGAGCACCGCGCCCTGCACGACGGCGCCGAGAGCAGCCAGGTGATGGCCGCCCGCTACGTGCTGTGCACGGTGCTCGACGAGGCGGTGGTGACCACCCCCTGGGGCAACGAGAGCGAGTGGTCGCAGATGAGCCTGCTGTCCTCCTTCCACAACGAGACCTTCGGCGGCGAGAAGTTCTTCCAGCTGCTCGAGCGGCTGACCCGCAACCCGGTCAAACACCTGCCGATGCTCGAGCTGATGTACCTGTGCCTGGCGCTCGGCTTCGAGGGCAAGTACCGCGTGCTGCCGCGCGGCATGCTCGAACTGGAGGCGATCCGCGACAGCCTGTACCGGCAGATCCGCCAGCTGCGCGGCGACGTGCCGCGCGAGGTGTCGCCGCACTGGCAGGGCCTCAGGGACACCCGCCGCCACCTGGTGCGCATCGTGCCGTGGTGGCTGGTGGCGCTGTTCACCCTGGCCTGCCTGGTGGTGATGTACAGCGGCTTCGCCTGGGTATTGGGCGAGCAGCGCGACAGTGTGCTGCAGCCGTATCAGTCGCTCGACGGCCAGGCCGGCGGACAACCGTGATTCAGGGATGAGTGCCACATGAAAGACTTCTTCGCCCGTCTGGGCGCCTTTTTCCGCAAGACCTGGGTGTGGAGCCTGTGCCTGTTGCTGGTGCTGGCCCTGCTGATCTGGTTCGCCGGCCCGCTGCTGGCGGTCGCCGAGCACAAGTTCTGGGAGTCGGCCGGCAGCCGCCTGCTGAGCATCGCCGCGCTCTGCCTGCTGTGGGGGCTGTTCGTGGTGTTCGCCGGCTGGCGCGCCCAGCGCCGGCAACAGGCCACGGAGGCGGACGAGGCCGCCCAGGAGCGGCTGCGCCGCGAAGGGCTGGTCAGCGAGGAACAGAGCCTTCTGCGCCAGCGCTTCCACGCCGCCCTGCACACCCTGAAGCACTCCAGCATCTATCGCGGACACAGCGGCAGGTGGCGCAGCGAACTGCCCTGGTACCTGATCCTCGGTCCGCAGGGCAGCGGCAAGACCTCGCTGCTCGACTTCTCCGGCCTGGACTTCCCGCTCAACCGCGACGAGGCACGGCGCCTGACCCGCGATATGGCCGGCACCCGCCACGCCGACTGGTACTTCGCCGAACACGCCGTGCTGATCGACACCGCCGGCCGCTACCTGAGCCAGCCCGACGCCCAGGTCGACGGCAGCGCCTGGAGCACGCTGCTCGGCCTGCTGCGCCAACGCCGCGCCCGTCCGCTCAACGGCGTGCTGGTCAACATCCCGGTCGAGCGCCTGCAGGACGGCAACGAGGCGGAGCTGGAAACCCTGGCCCGCCAGGTTCGCCAGCGTCTGCAGGAGATCCACCAGCGCCTCGGCGTCGAGGTGCCGGTCTACCTGGTGCTGAGCAAGGCCGACAAGGTGCTCGGCTTCGACGAGTTCTTCGACCAGCTGTCGCGCGAGGAAAGCGACCAGGTGCTCGGCGCCAGCTTCCGCCGCGAGCAGGACGGCACCGACGCCGGCGTGGTGCGCCAGGAGTTCGAGGAGCTGCTGCGCCGCCTGAACAGCCAGGTGATCCAGCGCATGCACCAGGAGCGCGACACCCAGCGCCGCGGCCGCATCCTCGACTTCCCGCACCAGCTGGGTCAGTTGGGCGAGCGCCTGTGCCTGTTCGTCGAACTGGCCTTCGCCGGCAACCGCTACCAGCGCGCCAGCCAGCTGCGCGGCTTCTACCTGACCAGCGCGCCGCAGCTGGAGGAGCAGCTCGATCCGCTGACCGCCGGCATCGGTCGTAACCTCGGCCTGCGCGCCAGCAGCCTGCCCACCCTGCGCAGCGGCCGGGCGCGCTTCATCCATCACCTGCTCGACCGGGTGATCTTCCCCGAAGCCGATCTGGCCACCCTCGACCAGCAGGAAGTCCGCCGCATCGACTGGGGCCAGCGCGCCCTGTACGCCGGCGCCTTCGCCTGCCTGGCGCTGTTCGGCCTGGTCTGGGCGAACAGTTTCTCCGCCAACCACGGGCGCCTGGAACAGCTGCGCGGCATCGCCGGCGAGCTGGGCCGCGAGCGCCAGGCGCTGCAGGTCGGCGACGATGCCCGCCAGACCCTCGCCCTGCTCGACCGCAGCCAGGCGGCCAGCCAGGTGTTTCCGTCCGCTGATGAGGCGGCCTGGGCGGAGCGTGCCGGTCTCTACCAGGGCGAGGCCGTCGACCCGCAGTTGCACCGGGCCTACCGGCGGATGCTGGAAAGCCAGCTGCTGCCGCGCGTCGGCCGCCAGCTGGAGGCGCAGATCCGCGCCAACCTCGGCGACCGCGAGCGCCTGCTCGGCAGCCTGCGCGCCTACCTGATGCTCGGCCTCGCGGAGCGCCGCGACGCCGACTACCTCAAGAGCTGGCTGGCCGCCGACTGGGCGCAGCGCCACGCCGGCGACGCCGCCGTGCAGGCCGCACTCAACGGCCACTTCGCCCGCCTGCTGGAGGAGCCGTTCGCGCCCTATACGCCCAATGCGCAGCTGGTCGCCCAGGCACGCGAGGTGCTGCGCCGCGAATCGCTGGCCAACGTGGTCTATCGCATGCTTCGCGATCAGGCGCGCAGCCTGCCGGACTACCGTCTGGGCGAGAAGCTCGGTCCGCAGGGCGCCCTGTTCAGCGCCGCCGACTACGCCATCCCGGGTTTCTACACCCAGCGCGGCTACCAGCAGTACTTCATCGCCCAGGGCAGCAGCCTGGTGCGCGAGCTGCTGCGCGACAACTGGGTGCTCGGCGAGGGCGAAAGCCTCAGCGGCAACGACCTCGGCCGCCTGCTGGTGGAAATGGAACAGCTGTACTTCCGCGACTACGCCAACTTTTGGAGCGAGGCCCTGGCCCAGTTGACCATCGACCAGATCGCCGATACCCGCCAGGGCGCCGAGCAGCTGGCCGGCCTGACCGCCGCCAACTCGCCGCTGCTGGCCCTGCTGGTGGAGGTGCGCGACAACACCCGCTTCGCCGGTCTGGCCAGCGCCGCCGACGAGGCCGCGGGCGCGGCCGAAGCGCTCAAGGAGCAGGACGGCAAGCTCGGCAAGGCCGCGCAGCTGGCCGCCGCGGCGGCCGAAAAGGCCGACGAGGCACTGGCGCAGAACCTTCCGGACACCGCCCGCAAGGCCCTGGAGCGGCGCTTCGCGCCCCTGCACCAGCTGCTCGACGACAACGCGGCGCCCGCCCCCGCGCTGGCCACCACCCTGCAGGCGATGGACGCCCTGCAGCAGCAGCTCGCCGAACTGAGCCACGCCAGCGCCCCGGACCAGGCCGCCTTCGAGCTGGCCAAGGCGCGCATGGGCGGCCAGCGCGACGCCTTCAACCAGCTGCGCACCAGCGCCGCCCGCCTGCCGCAGCCGCTGGGCAACTGGCTGGCCATGCTCGCCGAAGACAGCTGGCTGCTGGTTCTCGACGGCGCCTACCAGCACCTCAACCAGCGCTACCAGCGCGAGCTGTACGCCTTCTACCAGGGCTCGCTGCGCCAGCGCTATCCGTTCAGCGCCGACAGCCAGAGCGACGTGGCGCTCGCCGACTTCCGCGAGTTCTTCAAGGCCCAGGGGGTCGCCGACAGCTTCTTCGAGCGCTACCTGAAGCCGTTCGTCAACGGCGCCGCCGGTGAGTATCAGCTGCGCCGGATCGACGGCCACGGCCTGCCGGTGTCCGGCGAGTTCCTCCAGCAGATGAGCCACGTGCAGACCATCCGCCGCAGCTTCTTCGCCGTGGATCCCAACGAGCCGCAGATCCGCTTCCGCCTTGAGCCCTACGCGCTGGATTCGAGCCTGGGCCGCGCCGACTTCCGCTTCGGCAGTCAGCAGCTGGAGTACCGCCACGGCCCGATCGTGGCGACCGCCTTCCAGTGGCCGGCGCAAGCCGACGACGTGCAGACCAGCCTGGTGCTGGAGGAACTCGGCGGGCGCAAGGTGGGCATCCGCCAGAGCGACGGTCCCTGGACGCTGTTCCGCCTGCTCGACCGCATGGAAGTGGGCTACCTGCGCGGCCGCGACGTGCTGATGGTCAAGGCCAGCATCGACGGCCTGCAGGCCAGCTACCTGCTGCACAGCCAGCGCGCGCCGAATCCCTTCGACCTCGCCCTGCTGCGCGACTTCCAGCTGCCGGCGGCCCTGTGATGAATGCCGCCCCCCTCAGCAGCGCCGCGCGCACCGCCACCGGCAAGGTGCGCGCCGACAACGAGGACGCCGTGCTGGAGCGTCCGCGCCAGGGCCTGTGGGCAGTCGCCGACGGCATGGGCGGCCATCGCGGCGGTGCCCTGGCCAGCCGGCTGATCGTCGACGGCCTGGCCGAGCTGCCGCTCGCCGGCGATCTCGCCGAGCGCCTCGGCCAGGTGCGCCAGTGCCTGCACCGCCTCAATCGCCAGCTCGGCCAGACGCCGACGGTCACCGCCGCCTGCCCCGATCCGGTGATCGGCAGCACCGTGGTGGCCCTGCTGATCGAGGCCCGCCGTGCCGCCTGCATCTGGGCCGGCGACAGCCGCTGCTACCTGTGGCGCGCCGGCCGCCTCTATCAACTGTCGCGCGACCATTCGCTGGTACAGCAGCTGATCGACGAGCAGCGAATCAGCCCGGAGCAGGCCGCCGCGCACCCGGCGGCCCATGCCCTGACCCGCGCGGTGGGCGTCGGCGCGGCGCTGGCCCTGGAGGTCGTCGAGCTGGAGGTGCTGCCCGGCGACGCCTTTCTGCTGTGCAGCGACGGCCTCTACCAGGACCTCGCCCCCGAGGCGCTCGGCGCTGCCCTCGCCCTGCCCTCCGCCGCCCTGGCCGTGCAGCGCCTGTTCGCCCAGGCCCTGGACGGTCCGGCGCGCGACAACCTGAGCGCCGTGGTGGTCCGCCCATGACCCAGGCCTGCGAGCAGACCTACTTCGCCTTCACCGCCGGCGCGGCGAGCGCGCCAGCCCGAGCGGCGGCGCCCGCAGAGGCCCTGCCCGATCTGCTCTGCGGGCGCTACCGCCTCGAGCGGCTGCTCGGCGTCGGCGGCATGGGCGCGGTGTACCGCGCCCGCGACCTGCTGCGCGAGCAGTTCGGCGACCCCGAGCCCTGGGTGGCGCTGAAGACCCTGGGCGCGGAGTTCGTCGACCACCCCGACGCCCACGCCCTGCTGTACGGCGAATTCGCCCTGACCCTGCGCCTGCGCCATCCCCACGTGATCCGCCCCTACGGCTTCGAGGTGGACACACCCAGCCGGCGCGCCTTCATGACCCTCGAACTGCTCAAGGGCCCCACCCTCGACCAGTTGCTCCTCGAGCGTCCCAGCGGTCTGCCCTGGCCCGCGCTGCGCGACGTCGCCATCCCGCTGCTCGAGGCGCTGGCCCACGCCCATGCCGCCGGCGTGCTGCACGGCGACCTCAAGCCCGGCAACGTGATCCTCGCCGAGGACGGCCTGCGCCTCTTCGACTTCGGTCTCGGCCAGCCGCTGGAGGGCGTCCTGCCGGGCCTGCCGCGCCTGAGCCGCAGCCGGGTCAAGGCCTGGACACCGTGCTACGCCGCCCCGGAGCTGCTCGACGGCGCGCCACCGTCGGCCGCCAGCGATCTCTACGCCCTCGCCTGCCTGCTCTACGAGCTGGGCGCGGGCAGCCACCCCTTCGCGCGTTGCGACGCCCGGCAGGCGCGGGAGCAACGGCTGGAGCGCCAGCTGCAGCGCCCGCCACAGCTGCCGGCGCCTGTCTGGGCGGCCCTGCGCGCGGCCCTGGCCTTCGATCCGGCGCAGCGCGGCAGCGACCTCGCCGAGCTGCTGGCCGCCTTCCGCGCGCCCCGCACCGGTCGCCTGCAGCGCTGGTGGCGGCGCGGACGCGGCTAACACGGGCCATTCGCGCCGCCGCACCCTCCCTGCGTCCGAGCGCGTGCAGCGCTGCCCATGACGCATCGCAAAACCCTTTCGACCGGCTGCCGGGAAACTCCGCGATCTTTGACTAATATCTATGGCTGTGGCGATTTATGGTCTTCTTGCAGCGCAATTCGCGCTGGCAGCGCCGTGCCCGCTCAGGCATGCTTGATCGACCCCTTGGCAGATGCCCGCAAGGACAGCGCGGTCCAGGCCGAGAGGATTTCCAGGCGCCGCGCGGCATACGCGACGTCCCGTGAAGCCAGTCGAGGATCAGCACATGAACATGCCCACCCACGAACCCGCGAAGCCGCCGGTCACCGACGCGCCCAAGGCACCGTCCGCCAATCCTCTTGACCTCAAGGTCCATGCGGCGATCGCCCGCGCCACCTCGTCGCTCTCCCCTACCGCCCTGATGCTCGCCATGCTCGACTGGTCCAGCCATCTGGCCGGCTCGCCGGGCAAACAGCTGGAGCTGGTCAACCTGGCGTTGGAGCAGATGAGCCGCCTGACTCGCTACGCCCGCGAGCTCGCGCTCGCCTCGCCGGATATGCCGGTGCACGAGTGTGTCGAGCCGCCCCGTCGCGACCGTCGTTTCGCCGCACCGGAATGGCACCAGTGGCCGTTCAACCTGATGCACCAGTCGTTCCTGCTCACCCAGGAATGGTGGCAGGTGGCGACCAGCGGGGTGCGCGGGGTTTCCCGCCACCATCAGGAGGTGATCGCCTTTGCCGCGCGGCAAATGCTCGATACGCTGTCGCCGGGCAACTTCCTGATGACCAATCCGCTGATCCTGCATCGGACCCTGGAGTCGGGCGGCGCCAACCTGGTGCGCGGGATGATTCATTACCTGGAGGATCTCGAGCGCCTGGCCGCCGGCCGTCCGGCAGCCGGCACCGAGAAGTTCGTGGTGGGTGAGAACCTTGCCGTGACCCCCGGCAAGGTGGTGCTGAAGAATCGCCTGATCGAGCTGATCCAGTACACGCCGACGACGGAGACCGTGCATCCGGAGCCGATCCTGATCGTCCCGGCGTGGATCATGAAGTACTACATCCTCGACCTGTCGCCGCACAACTCGCTGATCAAGTACCTGGTCGCGCAGGGCCACACGGTGTTCTGCCTGTCCTGGAAGAATCCCGGTCCCAAGGAGCGCGACCTGGGCATGGACGAGTACCTGCAACTCGGCTTCTTCGCCGCGCTGGAGGCGATCAACGCCATCGTGCCCGAACGCAAGGTGCACGCCACCGGCTACTGTCTGGGCGGCACCCTGCTGACCATCGCCGCCGCCGCCATGGCCCGTGACGGCGACCAGCGCCTGGCGTCGATGAGCCTGTTCACCGCGCAGGCGGACTTCACCGAGCCCGGCGAACTGGCGTTGTTCATCGACGAAAGCGAGGTCAGCCTGCTCGAGGCGCAGATGGAGGAGACCGGCTACATGACCGCCGGCCAGATGGTCGGCGCCTTCCAGCTGCTGCGCTCCAACGACCTGCTGTGGTCGCGCATGGTCGGCGAGTACCTGATGGGCGATCGCGCACCGATGATCGACCTGATGGCCTGGAACGCCGACGCCACGCGCATGCCGGCGCGCATGCACAGCCAGTATCTGCGTCGCCTGTTCCTCAACGACGACCTCAGCGAAGGCCGCTACCCCGTGGGCGGCCACCCGGTGTCGCTGAGCGACATCACCACCCCGGTGTTCTGCGTCGCCACCACCCAGGATCACGTCGCGCCCTGGCGCTCGGTGTTCAAGCTGCACTACCTGACCCCGGCACCGATCACCTTCCTGCTGACCAGCGGCGGCCACAACGCCGGCATCGTCAGTGAACCGGGTCGCGTCAAGCGTCACTTCCAGGTGCTGGAGCGCCCGGCCGGCGGCAACTACGTCGGCCCCGACGCCTGGCTGGCCCGCGCCCCGCGCCACGAAGGCTCCTGGTGGCCCGAGTGGGTGCGCTGGCTCCAAGCACGTTCCGCCGCGCCGATCGACCCGCCGCCTACCGGCGCGCCGGAGCGCGGTTACATGGTTCTCGACGACGCACCCGGCCAGTATGTGCGCGAGAACTGAAATTCAGCCCTATCCCTGGCACACGCCCCAACGGGCGGGAGGTTCCCATGTACCTCGATCCACAATCCACGCTGACGCTGTTCAAGGTCAACCTGCAGCTGTACTTCCGTCTCTGCGACCTGGCGCGGGAAAGCGCCCTGCGCTGGAGCGAAGCCGGCAGCCGCGCGGCCAACAGCGGCACCGGAGAGCTGGAAAGCGCCGCCACCCGAATGCTCGACGCGGGTGACTGGAAAAGCCTGAACGGAATCGCCGCCGACCTGTACTGGAAGGCGTGGCAATTGCAGACCGACCTGATCCAGCAGGTCGCCGAAACCAGCCTGGCCAACCAGAGCATGTTCGCCACCGCCGCCCAGGAGGCCATCTCCACCTGGCAGAAGGACGCCGCCAGCTCGCTCAAGGAGACGACCGGCGCCATGCCGATCAGCGCCACCTTGCAGGACTACTTCCAGGACTACCTGCAGCTGCGGGCGACGCCGCCGCAGAAGGAAAACGGCGCGGCGCGCAGCAAGCCCTCGTCCCGCAAGACACAGTGAGATACGCAGACCCGCGCGGCGCCGGTGGGGGCGTCGGGCGGGCCCTGCCCGGATAAGCGTCAAGCCTGCCTTCCTCCCCCCGCGCCGTGCCGCCCCCTGTCCTGCCGCGCTCAGAAGATGTAATCGGTACTGATGAAGCTGGATTGGCGATTGCGCAGGATGTCGCTGATCAGCGCCTTGTTGTCCGGCTGGAAGCGGGTCGCCACCAGGGTGCGGATCGAGAACACGCGCAGAGCGTCGTACACCGACAGGGTGCCCTCGGCCGAGTTCTTGCGGCCATTGAACGGAAAGCTGTCCGGGCCGCGCTGGCACTGCGCGTTGAGGTTGATACGGCCCACCTGGTTGACGAAGGCATCCACCAGTCGGCTGACCTGCGCGGGGTCGTTGCCGAAGATCGACAGCTGCTGGCCGTAGTCGGATTGCAGTACGTAGTCGATCACCTCCTCCAGCTCGCGGAACGGCACCACCGGCACCAGCGGGCCGAACTGCTCCTCGTGGTAGACGCGCATGGCGGGCGTCACCGGGCTGAGCAGCGCCGGATAGAAGAAGCTCTGCCGGTGCACGCCGCCCCCCGGGTTGATCACCCGCGCGCCCTTGGCCAGCGCGTCGGCCAGCAGGCCGCTGAGGAACTCCACCTTGCCCGGCTCCGGCAGCGGGGTCAGCGCCACGCCCTCGTCCCACGGCATGCCCGGCTTGAGCGCGGCCAGTTTGGCGCTGAACTTGGCGAGGAATGCCTCGAGCACCTGCTCGTGCACGAAGAAGATCTTCAGCGCCGTGCAGCGCTGGCCGTTGAACGACAACGCCCCGGTGATCGCCTCGCTCACCGCGTTGTCGAGGTCGACCTGCGGCAGGACGATGCCCGGATTCTTGGCGTCCAGGCCGAGCACCGCGCGCAGGCGGTGCGGGCGCGGGTGCAGCTTCTTGAGGGCGCTGGCGCCCTTGTGGGTGCCGATGAAGGCGAACACGTCGATCTTGCCGCTGGCCATCAGCGCGCTGACCGTCTCGCGGCCGTGCCCGTAGATGACGTTGATCACCCCCGGCGGGAAGCTGTCGCGGAACGCCTCGAGCAGCGGGCGGATCAACAGCACGCCGAACTTGGCCGGCTTGAACACCACGGTGTTGCCCATGATCAGCGCCGGGATCAGGGTGGTGAAGCTCTCGTTGAGCGGGTAGTTGTAGGGGCCCATGCACAGCGCCACGCCGAGCGGCACGCGGCGGATCTGCGCCAGGGTGCCCTGTTCGAGCACGAAGCGGCTGGAGCGGCGGTCCAGCTCCTTGAGCTCCTGGATGGTGTCGACGATGTAGTCGCAGGTGCGGTCGAACTCCTTCTCGGCATCCTTGAGGTTCTTGCCGATCTCCCACATCAGCAGCTTGACCACGACCTCGCGCTGCTCGCGCATGCGCGCCAAAAAATCCTCGACGTGCTGGATGCGCTCGGCCACGCGCAGGGTCGGCCACAGGCCGCGACCGTGGTCGTAGGCGGCCACCGCGGCGTCCAGCGCCTCCAGGGCGGCGTCGGCGTTGAGCAGCGGCGTGCTGCCCAGCACCACCTGCTGGTCGCCCTGCTCAGTGGCCAGCAGCACCGGGCTGTGCACCGGGGCCAGCGATCCCTCCCAGCGGCGCAATTCGCCGTTGACCAGATATTCGCGCTGCTCGATGGGCGCGCCGAGCCGATAGCGCTCGGGGATCGCCTCCGCGGTGGGAAACAGCCGGTCGAGCGGGTTTGCAATGGTCATGAGCCTGCCTCCATAAGCGATTGCGCGCCGCAAGCGGCGGGGATGTCGAAACGCCCCCCTGTTCACCATGGACCGGCGAACAGGGACAGAGTGCGGAGTTCAAACGCTGGGGGAGTCGTCCTGGCGGATCTTCCGGCCCCTCCGCGCGCAGGGATGCACCCCCGGCGCAACGCTCCAGTCCCCTATCGCCTGGCCATAAAACCATGGCCGCCATGCGGGGCCGTACGCGGATCGCTGGCATCCGCCCCGGCTTGCCGCGGTCTGCCCCAGGGTGCCGGCCTCGCGCCTCAGCGCGCCTGCTGCAGGGCCACGCCGGCGCCCTCCAGGCCGGGATAGTCGGCGGTTACCAGCCACACCGGGATGCCGTCGAAAAAGTTGTTCATGGCGCCCTTGTCGGCGAAGGCGCGGGCGAAGCCGCTGGCCTTGAAGAAGTCGGCGAAGCGCGGCACCACGCCGCCGACGATGTACACGCCGCCCCGCGCGCCGAGGGTCAGCACGTTGTTGCCGGCGATCCGGCCGAGCCATACGCAGAACTGCTCGAGCACCGCGACGGCCTCGGTGTCGCCGGCCAGCGCCGCGGCGGTGACCTCCTGGGGCGAGGCGAGCAGCGCCTCGCGGCCGTCCAGCTCACAGGTGGCGCGGTACAGCTGCAGCAGACCGTTGCCGCAGAGCACGTCCTCGGCGCGCACATGGCCGAGCCGGGCGAACAACACCTGCCAGAGTTGCGCCTCGCGGGGGCTGCCGATGGGCAGGTCGACGTGTCCGCCCTCTCCGGGCAGGCTCCGCCAGCGGCCGCCGCCGACCGACAGCAGGGTGCCGACGCCCAGGCCGGTGCCCGGCCCGATGATCACCGCCGGACAGTCCGGCTGGGCGACGCCCGGGCAGATCTCCAACCGCTCGTGGGGGCGCAGGCGGGTCATGCCGAGGGCCATGGCGGTGAAGTCGTTGACCAGCAGCAGGTCGGCCGGCGCCAGGCCGAGGGCGCGCGCCAGCTTGCTGCGCGTGAAGTGCCAGCGATTGTTGGTGAAGCGAAAATGCTCGCCGCGCACCGGCCCGGCCACCGCCAGGCACGCCGCGACGATGTCGCCGGGGGTCAGGCCCAGCTCGGCCAGGTAGTGCTCGATGGCCTGCCGGGGGCCGGGGAAGTCGCCGGGGGCCAGCACCCGCACCGACTCCAGGCGCCCGGCGCGCCACAAGGCGAAGCGGGCGTTGGTGCCGCCGATGTCGCCCAGCAGCGCCAGTTTCACCGCAGCCCCTCCAGGCCGGCGGTGAAGGCGCTGGCCCCCTGCTCGGCGCTGCTGAACGCCCGGCGCATGAAGGCGAACAGCTCGCGGCCGGTGCCGACGTTGGGCTCCAGGTCGCAGCACGCCGGCTCGCGGGCGGCGAATTCGTCAGCATCGACCAGCACCTCGAGGCTGCCGTTCTGGCCATCGACGCGAATCCGGTCGCCGTCGCGCACCCGCGCCAGCGGGCCGCCGTCGAACGCCTCGGGGCAGACATGGATGGCCGCCGCCACCTTGCCGGAGGCGCCGGACATGCGCCCGTCGGTGACCAGCGCCACCTTGAAGCCGCGATCCAGCAGCACGCTGAGGAAGGGTGTCATCTTGTGCAGCTCGGGCATGCCGTTGCTGCGCGGGCCCTGGAAGCGCATCACCGCGACGAGGTCGCGATCCAGCTCGCCGGCCTGGAAGGCATCGGCCAGCGCCTGCTGGTCGTGGAACACCCGCGCCTCGGCTTCGACCACTTGGTGCTCGGGCGCCACCGCGGAAACCTTCATCACCCCGCGGCCGAGGTTGCCGGTCATCACCCGCAGGCCGCCCTCCGCCGAGAAGGGGCGCGCCAGCGGGCGCAGGATGCTCTCGTCGAGGCTCTCGAGCGGCCCTGCGCGCCACACCAGGCGGCCGTCCTCGAGGAACGGCTCCTCGCTGTAGCGGCGCAGGCCGCGGCCTACCACGGTGTCGACGTCCTCATGGAGAAGATCGGCGTCGAGCAGCTGGCGGACCAGGAAGGCCACCCCGCCGGCGGCGTGGAACTGGTTGATGTCGGCCTTGCCGTTGGGATAGACGTGCGCCAGGGTCGGCACCACCTCGGAGAGGTCGGCCATGTCCTGCCAGGTGAGCTGGATGCCGGCGGCCTGGGCGATGGCCGGCAGGTGCAGGGTGTGATTGGTCGAGCCGCCGGTGGCGAGCAGGGCCACCACCGCGTTGACCAGCACGCGCTCGTCGACGATCTCGCCCAGCGGCAGGAACTGGCCGCCCTGCTGGGTCAGCCGGGTGACCTGGTGCGCGGCCTCGACGGTCAACGCATCGCGCAGCGGGGTGCCCGGATTGACGAAGGAGGCGCCCGGCAGGTGCAGGCCCATCACCTCCATGAGCATCTGGTTGGTGTTGGCGGTGCCGTAGAAGGTGCAGGTGCCGGGGCTGTGGTAGGACTTCATCTCCGCCGCGAGCAGCTCGTCGCGGCCGGCCTTGCCCTCGGCGTAGCGCTCGCGCACCTCCGCCTTCTCCTTGTTGGACAGCCCGGTAGGCATCGGCCCGCCGGGCACGAAGATCGCCGGCAGGTGGCCGAAGCGCAGCGCGCCGATCAGCAGGCCGGGGACGATCTTGTCGCAGATGCCGAGGAACAGCCCGGCATCGAACAGGTTGTGCGACAGCGCCACGGCGGTGGACATGGCGATCACCTCGCGGCTGGCGATGCCCAGCTCCATGCCCGGCTCGCCCTGGGTGACGCCGTCGCACATCGCCGGCACGCCGCCGGCCACCTGGCCCACCGAGCCGATGTCACGCAGCGCCTGCTTGATGCGCTGGGGATAGTCCTCGTAGGGCTGGTGGGCCGAGAGGATGTCGTTGTAGGCGGTGACGATGGCCACGTTGGCCGAGTTCGTCAGGCGCAGGCGCTGCTTGTCGTCGCTGGGGCAGCCGGCCACGCCGTGGGCGAAGTTGGCGCACTGCAGCTTGCCACGCGAGAGTCCCGCGCTGGCGGCCGCCCGGATCATCGCCAGATAGCGCTCGCGGGTGGCGCAGCTGCGCTCGATCAGGCGCTCGGTCACTTCAAGGATACGGGGATGCATTGCTTCGACTCCGGAATACGAGTTGTCTGGTCGTCGTTGAGGGCGACGGACCAGGAAAGCGGACGCCACCCGGACTCACCTGGAGATCGCGTGGCTATCCAAACGGGCGATCCACTCCGGAGCGCATGGCCATCCAGCCGCAGCGCGGTGCCCGACGGCGACCGCCGCTGCCATGGCTCCCATTGTCGGCGCAGCGCGCCGACAGGGCCAGCCCGTCCGCGCCATCCGACGTAGCGGCGTTGAACTAATCGACGCAGGTACGGAGAATGCTGGACGCATATACAGACAAGCATAGCCATGTCCGCGCCCTTGCCACCCGAACTCTACTACCTCAGCAACTTCCGCCAGGCGCTGGACTGGATCGGTGCGCGCTACGCCGACCTGCTCAGTGCCGAGGAAAGTCGCTTCATCGCCTGCTTCGGCGAACTGCCGTGGCCCGCGCAGGCGCTGCTGGTGCGCATGGTGATGCGCCAGGGTAGCCATTTTCGCGCCAGCAAGCTGAGCTATGCGGAGATCGGCGCCATCGAGGCGCCGGCGCGCCAGTTGATCGAACTGGGCTGGGTCAGCGACCAGGCGCCTCTGGAAGCCGCCGAGCTCGCCGCCCTGCTGCGCAAGGACGAACTGCTCGCCCACCTGCCGCTGGCCGACCGCCGCGCCACGCAGAAGAAGGCCGAGCTGGTCGAACAGCTGCTGGCCCTCGGGCTGCCGGCGCAGTCCTTCGCCGCCTGGTGTCCGGCGCTGACCGACCAGTTGTACAGCCTGACCGTCGGCGAGCTATGCGACCGCCTGCGCCTGCTGTTCTTCGGCAACCTCGGCCAGGACTGGTCGGAGTTCGTGCTCGCCGATCTCGGCATCTTCCGCTACGAGCCGGTGGCGATCGGCGCCGACTCGCGCGCCTTCCGCAGCCGCGACGACGTCGAGCACTACCTGCTGTTGCGCGAGCACCGCCTGCGCTTCGAGGCCGGCGAGCCGGCCCCGGCGCTGCTGGCCACGCTGGAGGGCTTCGCCACGGCCAACGCCTACCTGCAATCGCGCCACGCCAAACTGCTGTTCCAGATCGCCCAGCAGCAGGAAAGGCAGGGCGAGCTGGAGCAGGCGCTGGCGATCTATCGCGGGTCGAAGCATGCCGAGGCGCGCTGGCGGCAGATCCGCATCCTCGAGAAGCTCGCCCGCCACGCCGAGGCGCATGCCCTGACCGAGGCGGTGCAGGCGGCGCCGCACAGCGACGAGGAGGCGCAGCTGGCCGAGCGCGCCCTCGCCCGCCTGCGCCGCAAGCTCGCCCTGCCGGCCCCGCCGCGCCAGCCGTCTTTCGAGGAGCGGCGCATCGAACTGCAGCTGGCGCCGCCCGCGCACGGCAGCGTCGAGCTGGCCGTGGCCGCGCATCTGCATAGCGCGCAGGCGCCGGTGTACTACGTGGAAAACACCCTGCTGTGCAGCCTGTTCGGCCTGTTGTGCTGGGAAGCGATCTTCGCACCGCTGCCCGGCGCCTTCTTCCACCCCTTCCAGAGCGGCCCGGCCGACCTCTCCAGCGCCGAGTTCCACGCCCGCCGCGCCGGGCTGTTCGCCGCCTGCCTGCAGCGTCTGGACGACGGCAGCTATCCCGAACACATCCGCGCGCGCTATCGCGACAAGCACGGCATCCAGTCGCCCTTCGTTTTCTGGGGCCTGCTCGACGAGGCGCTGCTCGAGCAGGCGCTGCACTGCATCCCGGCCGCCCATCTGCGCGCCTGCTGCGAGCGCCTGCTGGGCGATCTCAAGGCCAATCGCAGCGGCATGCCCGACCTGATCCAGTTCTATCCGGACGAAGGACGCTACCGGATGATCGAGGTGAAAGGCCCGGGCGATCGCCTGCAGGACAACCAGAAGCGCTGGCTGGCTTTCGCCGCCGCGCACGGCATGCCGGTGGAAGTCTGCTACGTGAGCTGGGCCGCGCCATGAGCTACGCGGTGGCGGTACGCGCGCTGTGCGAATTCACCGCCAAGCAGGGCGACCTCGACCTGCGCTTCACCCCCTCGCCCACCGCCCAGGAAGGCATCGCCGGCCACCAGACGGTGGTGGCCCGGCGCGGCCCGGACTACCTCGCCGAGCTGCCGCTGGCCGGCGCCTGGCCTACCCCGGAGCAGCCGGAGCTGCTCGTCAGCGGGCGCGCCGACGGCTACGACCCGGCGCAGAACCTGCTCGAAGAGATCAAGACCCACCGCGGCGACGTCGCGCGCATCCCCGACAACCACCGCCAGCTGCACTGGGCGCAGGCCAAGGTCTACGGCTGGCTGCTCTGCGAAAGCCGCGGGCTCGCCGAGATCGAACTGGCGCTGGTGTATTTCAACGTGCTGACCCAGAAGGAGACGGTGCTGCGCGAGCGCTTTGCCGCCGCGACGCTGCACGCCTTCTTCCAGCAGCAATGCGAGCGCTTCATCGCCTGGGCGCGCCAGGAGGAAGCGCACCGCACGGCGCGCGACGCCAGCCTCGCGGGCCTGCGCTTTCCGTATGCGGAATTCCGCCGTGGCCAGCGCCAGCTGGCCGAGGCCGTGTATCGCGCCGCCCGCGACGGCGACACGCTGTTGGCCCAGGCCACCACCGGCATCGGCAAGACCCTCGCCACGCTGTTCCCCCAGCTCAAGGCGTTCCCCGGCCAGCAGCTCGACCGCCTGTTCTTCCTCACCGCCAAGACCCCGGGCCGGCGCCTGGCGCTGGACGCCCTGGCCAGCCTGCGCCGCCAGGAGGCAGACATGCCGCTGCGGGTGCTGGAGCACGTGGCGCGCGACAAGGCCTGCGAGTACCCGGACAGGAGCTGCCACGGCGAGTCCTGCCCGCTGGCCCAGGGCTTCTACGACCGTCTGCCGGCCGCCCGCCTGGCCGCTCTGGAACAGCGCTGGCTGACCCAGGAGCGGGTGCGCGAGATCGCCCTCGCCCATCAGGTCTGCCCCTACTACCTGAGCCAGGAGCTGTGCCGCTGGGCCGACGTGGTGGTCGGCGACTACAACTACTACTTCGACCTGAGCGCCCTGCTCTACGGCCTTACGGTGCTCAACGACTGGCGCGTCGCGGTGCTGGTCGACGAGGCGCACAACCTGGTCGAGCGCGCGCGCGGCATGTACACGGCGGAGCTGGACCAGGCCGTGTTCCAGGAGATGCGCAAGGCGGCCCCGGCGGCCCTGAAGAGCCCGCTGGAGCGGGTCGGCCGGCACTGGAACCAGCTCAACCGCGATCAGGAGCAGGCCTACCAGATCCATCCGAGCGTGCCGGACCTGTTCGTCGCCGCGCTGCAGAAAGCGGTCAGTGCGATCACCGATCACCTGACCGACCAGCCCGACGGCAACGAGCGCGCGCTGCTGCAGTTCTACCTGGACGCCATGCTGTTCTGCCGCCTCGCCGAGGCCTGGGGGCCGCACTCGCTGTTCGACATCACCCGCCACGACGCCCGTGCGCAGCGCAGCCGCTCGACCCTGTGCCTGCGCAATGTGGTGCCGGCGCCGTTCCTCGCCGGCCGCTTCGCAGACGCCCACAGCACCACGCTGTTCTCCGCCACCCTGCGCCCGGCCGACTACTACCGCGACCTGCTCGGCCTGCCCGAGGAGACGCGCTGGCTGGAAGTGGAGTCGCCGTTCGCCGCCGAGCAGCTGGAGGTGCGCATCGTCGGCAACCTGTCGACCCGCTACCAGCATCGCGCCGCCAGCCTGGCGCCGATCTGCCGGATCATGGCCGAGCAGTTCCACGCCAGGCCCGGCAACTACCTGGCGTTCTTCAGCAGCTACGCCTACCTGCAGCAGGTGCGCGAGCTGTTCACCGTGCTGCACCCGGACATCCCGACCAGCGCGCAGACCCGCAGCATGAACGAGGGCGAGCGCCAGGGCTTTCTCGACGGCTTCACCGACCGCTCGCAAGGCATCGGCTTCGCCGTGCTGGGCGGCGCCTTCGGCGAGGGCATCGACCTGCCCGGAGAACGCCTGATCGGCGCCTTCATCGCCACCCTGGGCCTGCCGCAGGTCAACGAGGTCAACGACGAGATCAAGGCGCGCATGCAGCAGATGTTCGGCCAGGGCAGCGGCTACGACTACGCCTACCTGTACCCCGGCCTGCAGAAGGTGGTGCAGGCCGCCGGCCGGGTGATCCGCACCACCGCCGACCGGGGCGTGGTGTACCTGCTCGACGACCGCTTCCGCCAGGGGCGGGTGCGCGAGCTGCTGCCGGGCTGGTGGGCGGTGCAGCTGACGAGCTGCTGACGAGGATGTTCGCCGCCGGCGAGGACGGCGGCCGTCCGCCCGCTGCACGGGGGCACGCCTGCCCGGCACCCGGGCGGCGACGCGGTCATCATCAAAGGTCGTTGCGCGTCCCTATCCAGGGCAGCAGGCGCTCGGTTTCCTTCCTGACCACGGCGTAGCACTCGCAGCTCAGCTGCTCCAGGCGGGGACGGTCGAGCACCGTGATATGCCCCCGGTGGTACTCGATCACGCCGAGTCGCTGCAACTTGCTGGCCGCCTCGGTGACCCCCTCGCGGCGAACGCCGAGCATGTTGGCGATCAGCTCCTGGGTCATGGTCAGCTGATTGTCCGGCAGGCGATCGAGCAGCATGAGCAACCAGCGGCACAACTGCTGGTCGATGGTGTGGTGACGGTTGCAGGCCGCCGTCTGGGAAACCTGGGTGACCAGCGCCTGGGTGAAGCGCAGCATGCGCTGCTGCAGCTCGCCGTGCTGCTCGAACTCCTCGCGCAGGCGCACGGCCGGCAGCCGCCAGGCGTGACCGGCGCCCTGCACCAGCCCGCGGCTTGGCGTACTGCAGCCGCCCAGGACGACCTCGATACCCACGAAACCCTCGTTGCCCACCACCGAGATTTCCACCGAGGCGCCGCTCTCCATCACATAGAGGGTCGACACGATGGCGTCGATCGGGAAATAGACGCAGCCCATTGAGCCCCCGGACTCGTAGAGGACCTGACCGAGCGGCATCGGCACCTGTTCCAGATGCGGCAACAAGCGCTCGCGCACCTCGTCGGACAGAGCGGCGAGAAGGAGATTCTGCAACGACGGGGGTGTCTCGGACATGGCGACTCCCTTGCTGGAAAGATCTTCTCCAGGGATCGAGCAAGAATAGTTCAGCGGCACCGGCCCACCGGGGCAGCGGACCACCGGCGCGGCCGCGCGAGGCAATGTTTGCTAGCGAACAGACCCGCCGCTCCGGCGGCTTCAATCTGGTCGCGGACCCATGGCTGCCGGGATGCCGACAGCCATGCTGCCCGCAGACACGCGAGGAGTACTCATCATGAATCCCTTTCTCTCGCCCAAACCGGCAAGCATCGTCCTGGCCCTGCTGCTGACTTCGCTTCCCCTGCTGTCGCCGGCCGCCGAGACCGCGCCGATCGATAGCTCGGCCGTCCAGCTGCAGCCACGCGAGCAAAACGGCATTCCCTATCTGTCGGGCGGCATTGGCCTGGACGAGTCGGAAGCCTTCAAGCAGGTCACGGGTTACAACCTGCACATGACCTTTTCCGCCGGGGCGCAGAACAAGTATCTGAGCAATGTCGACGTGGTCATCCAGGCCGCCGATGGGCGCTCCGTGGTGTCGTTGAACCAGGTGGGCCCGATCGTTTACGTCAAGTTGCCGGCCGACAAGTACTCGATCATCGCCAGCCAGAATGGCCAGGAGCAACGCGGCAGCGTCGATCTCAAAACGGCAGCGGTCGGCACGGTGAATCTCCACTGGAATGAGGAGCGCTGAGTCCCTCCGAAGCGCAGTGGACCTCGTTGCCGTAGGGCGAGCGGGGACGCGAGCTCAAAAACCCTTCCGCACCTGGAAGACCCGTGCCGCGCAGCGAGAACCTGGCGGCGCTGCGCCTTCCTCTCCTCTTCCACGCGATCAGGGTGCCATCCGGGCCTCTCGTCGCGCAGCGCCCTGCAAGTGCGGCGTCGCTGGAACACCGCGCAGGCTCTCGCGGCTGAAGTCCTCGCCCCCGTGCAGGATGGCTCGCGCCGCATGCCGGAGAGTCGAGCAGACTATGAAACTCTGCCGACCCTGCCGTTGGGCCCTTCCGCAGCGAGCGCTTCCAGCTGAGCGTAGAACTCGTGCCCGTCACTTGACCGCCGTCTGAACACACCAAATACTGTATTTATATACAGCAAAATGGACACCCACCCCATGACATCCGTGGTCACCCTCGAGCGCCTGCTGGATGCGCGCAGCGTCTGGCGCGGCCAGGCGGTCGTTGCCGCGTCCGCCGCCCAGCCGACCGGACACGCCGAACTGGACGCCAGCCTGCCCGCTGGCGGTTGGCCGGACTCGGCGCTGAGCGAGATCCTCGTCGCCGCCCCCGGCATCGGCGAGCTGCGCCTGCTGTGGCCGACCCTGGCGCGATTGACCGCCGCCGGCGAACGGGTGGTCTTGGTCGGTCCGCCCCATGTGCCCTATCCGCAGGCCTGGCTGGCGGCCGGCGTCGACCTGCGTCACCTCGCCATCGTCCAGGCGACGGGCCGCGACGCGCTGTGGGCCACCGAGCAGTGCCTGCGCTCGGGCAGCTGCGGCGCCGTGCTGTGCTGGCCGAATCAGGCCGACGACCGCGCCCTGCGGCGCCTGCAGGTGGCCGCCGAGACCGGCCGGACCCTGGCCTTCGCCTACCGTCCCCTGGCGGAGGCGGCGAACCCCTCGCCCGCCGCCCTGCGCCTCGTCCTCGACGGCCGGCCGGCGCAGTTGCGCGTGCTCAAGTGTCGCGGCGGCCTGGCCCCGGCGCGTCCGCTGCAAACCGCCGCCTGGTCGTGAGGCGGCCATGCTCTGGGCCTGCATCCTGCTGCCGCAACTGGCCATGGACGGCGTGCTGCGCCAGCGCGCCGACGCCCAGGCGCCGCTGGCGCTGCTCGCCGGGCCGCCGCAGCGCCGCGTGCTGCAGGCGGTCAACCCGGGGGCGCGCGCCCTCGGCCTGAAACCCGGCCAGACGCTGAGCGCCGCGCAGGCGCTGAGCCACGACTTCGCCACCGCCGACTACGATCTGACGGCGATCGACCGCTGCCAGCAGCTCCTCGCCGCCTGGGCCTACGGCTTCAGCGCCCAGGTCAGCCTGCACTACCCGCGCTGCCTGCTGCTGGAGGTGCAGTCCAGCCTCGGCCTGTTCGGCCCGTGGCCGCGCTTCGAGGCGCGCCTGCGCGAGGAGCTGACCGCGCTGGGCTTTCGCCATCGCATCACCGTCGCCCCCAACCCGGCCGCCGCGCGGGTGCTGGCCAACGCCCACGACGGCCTGGCGGTGAGCGACACCCAGACCCTGCGCCAGACGCTTGAGCGGCTCCCGGTGGAGCGCCTCGGCCTGCCCCGCGAGGTGGCCACGGCCCTCGCTCGCATGGGCGTGCGCCATCTGCAGCAGCTGCTCGCCCTGCCCCGCGACGGCCTAGCGAAACGCTTTCCCGCCGCCGTTCTGGACCACCTCGATACGCTACTCGGCCTGCGTCCGCTGGCGCTGGACTTCTATCGACCGCCGGATGTGTTCGACGCCCGCATCGAGCTGAATTTCGAGGTCGAATCGCACCAGGCGCTGCTGTTCCCGCTGCGCCGCCTGACCGGCGATCTCGCCGCCTATCTCGCCGGGCGCGACAGCGGCGTGCAACGCTTCACCCTGCACCTGGAGCACCGCAACCGGGCCGACAGCGAGGTGCCGGTCGGCCTGCTCGGCGCCGAGCGCGAGGCGGGGATGCTCTTCGAACTGACCCGCGGCCGTCTGGAGCACCTGCAGCTACCCGCGCCGGTGCTGGCGGTGCGCCTGCTGGCGCGCGAGCTGCCGCCCTTCACCCCGGAGCATCGCCAGCTGTTCGACGAACGCCCGCAGCAGTCGTTGCCCTGGGAGCAGCTGCGCGAACGTCTGCGCGCCCGCCTGGGCGACGAGGCCGTGCACGGTCTCGGGGCGCGCGCCGACCACCGCCCCGAGCACGCCTGGACGGCACAACCGACGGCCCTGCCACTGCCGCCCTGCGGCCCCCGGCCCGGCTGGCTGCTGGACGAGCCGCTGGCGCTGCGCGAAGCGTCCCTGCGCATCCTCGCCGGGGCGGAGCGTATCGAGTCCGGCTGGTGGGACGGCGGCGACGTGCGCCGCGACTACTACCTGGTGGAAACCCGCAGCGGCCAGCGCGGCTGGGCCTTCCGCACGGTCGGCGGCGAAGGACCGCTGCTGCTGCACGGCTGGTTCGCATGAGCGACTACGCCGAGCTGCACTGCCTGTCCAACTTCAGCTTCCAGCGCGGCGCCTCCAGCGCCCGCGAGCTGTTCGAGCGCGCCGCGCGTCTCGGCTACCGCGCCCTGGCGATCACCGACGAATGCACCCTGGCCGGCATGGTGCGCGCCTGGCAGGCCGCGAAGGACACCGGCCTGGCGCTGATCGTCGGCAGTGAGATGCGCATCGAGGATGGCCCCAAGCTGGTCCTGCTGGCCGAGAACCTCGCCGGCTACCAGGCGCTGTGCCGCCTGATCACCGTCGCCCGACGACGTGCCGAGAAAGGTCGCTATCGGCTGTTGCGCGAGGACTTCGCCGAACCACTGGACGGCCTGCTGGCGATCTGGCTGGCGGAGCACGATGTCCACCACGCGTCCTGGCTGCGCGAACGCTTCCCGGCGCGGCTGTGGCTCGGCATCGAACTGCACCGCAGCGCGGACGATACCGCGTGCCTGCGCCGCCTGCTCGAACTGGCCGCGGACTGCGGCCTGCCGCCGGTGGCCTGCGGCGACGTGCATATGCACGCGCGCGGCCGCCGCGCCCTGCAGGACTGCATGACCGCCATCCGCCACCACCTGCCGGTGGCCGAGGCCGGCGCCCACCTGTTCGCCAACGGCGAGCGCCACCTGCGCCGGCGCGCGGAACTGGCCGAGCTGTACCCCCCGCAGCTGCTCGCCGAGACGCTGCGCATCGCCGCCCGCTGCACCTTCGACCTCGGCCAGTTGCGCTACCAATACCCCCACGAACTGGTGCCCGCGGGCCACGACGCCACCGCCTGGCTGCGCGCACTGGTCGAACAGGGTGCCCGCGCGCGCTGGCCGGACGGCGTGCCGGCGGGCGCCCGCGCGCAGATCGAGCACGAACTGGCGCTGATCGCCGAGCTGGGTTACGAGAGCTACTTCCTCACCGTCCACGACATCGTCCGCTTCGCCCGCGAACAGCACATCCTCTGCCAGGGGCGCGGCTCGGCCGCCAACTCCACGGTGTGCTTCGTGCTGGGCATCACCGAACTCGACCCCACGCGCAGCAAGCTGCTGTTCGAGCGCTTCCTCTCCCGCGAGCGCAACGAGCCGCCGGACATCGACGTCGACTTCGAACACGAACGCCGCGAGGAAGTCATCCAGTACGTGTTCCGCCGCTACGGCCGCGGGCGTGCCGCGCTCACCGCGGTGGTCAGCACCTACCACTGCGCCGGCGCGGTGCGCGACGTGGCCAAGGCCCTCGGCCTGCCGCCGGACCAGGTGAACGCCCTGGCCGAGTGCTGCGGCCGCTGGAGCGACCGGACGCCCCCCACCGAACGCCTGGTCGAAGCCGGCTTCGATCCGGCCAACCCGCTGCTGCGCCGGGTGCTGGCGCTGACCGGCTCGCTGATCGGCTTTCCCCGCCACCTGTCGCAGCATCCGGGCGGCTTCGTGATCTCCGAGCATCCGCTGCAGACCCTGGTGCCGGTGGAAAACGCCAGCATGGCCGAGCGCACGGTGATCCAGTGGGACAAGGACGACCTCGACCTGGTCGGCCTGCTCAAGGTCGACGTCCTCGCCCTGGGCATGCTCAGCGCGCTGCGTCGCTGCTTCGCGCTGATCGAGCGTTACCGCGGCACGCGCTGGACCCTGGCCACTCTGCCGCCCGAGGATCCGGCGACCTACGCGATGATCGGCCGCGCCGACACCATCGGCGTGTTCCAGATCGAATCGCGGGCGCAGATGGCCATGCTGCCACGCCTGCGTCCGCGGACGTTCTACGACCTGGTGATCCAGGTGGCCATCGTCCGCCCCGGGCCGATCCAGGGCGACATGGTCCATCCCTACCTGCGCCGGCGCAACGGCGAGGAGCCGGTGCAATACCCCTCCGAGGCGTTGAGACCGGTGTTCGAGCGCACCCTCGGCGTGCCGCTGTTCCAGGAGCAGGTGATGGAGCTGGCCATCGTCGCCGCCGACTACACCCCGGGCGAAGCCGACGAGCTGCGCCGCAGCATGGCCGCCTGGAAACGCCACGGCGGCCTGGAGCCGCACCGCCAGCGGCTGACTTCGCGGATGCTCGCCAAGGGCTACACGCCCGAATTCACCGAGCGCATCTTCCGGCAGATCGAGGGCTTCGGCAGCTACGGCTTCCCCGAGTCCCACGCCGCCAGCTTCGCCCTGCTCACCTACGCCAGCTGCTGGCTGAAATGCCACGAGCCGGCGGCCTACGCCTGCGCGCTGATCAACAGCTGGCCGATGGGTTTCTACAGCCCCGACCAGGTGCTGCAGGACGCCCGCCGCCACGGCATCGAGGTGCGTCCGGTGGACGTGCGCTACAGCGACTGGGATTGCAGCCTGGAGGACAGCGGCAAACCGCAGCCGGCGATCCGCCTGGGCCTGCGCATGATTCGCGGCTTGCGCGAGGCGGAGGCGCGGCGTGTCGAGACCGCGCGGCAGACCAGTCCGTTCGCCGATGTCGAAGACCTGAGCCTGCGCGCCGGGCTGGACGCCCGCGCCCGCGAGCGGTTGGCCGACGCCGGCGCCCTGCGCAGCCTCGCCGGCCATCGACACCGGGCACGCTGGGCGGTAGCCGGCGTGGAGCCGCAACTGCCGCTGTTCGCAGGCCAGGCCGCGCCACGCGAGGCGCCGGTGAACCTGCCCCTGCCCTCGGTCGGCGAGGACCTGCGCACCGACTACGCCACCCTCGGCACCACCCTGGGCCCGCACCCGCTGGCACTGTTGCGCGGCCAGCTCAGGGCGCGGCGCTGCCGCAGCTCGCGTGAGCTAGCCGATGTCGAACCCGGACGCCCGGTCAGCGTCGCCGGCCTGGTGATCGGCCGCCAGCGCCCACAGACCGCCAGCGGCGTGATTTTCGTCACCCTCGAGGACGAGTTCGGCCTGGTCAACGTGGTGGTCTGGCACCACCTGGCCGAGCGCCAGCGACGAGTACTGGTGCAAGCGCAGATGCTGCGCATCGACGGCCATCTGGAGGCAGCGGATGGCGTGCGCCACCTGATCGCCGGCCGGCTGACCGACCTGACGGCGCTGCTGCTCGGCCTGGATGTATGCAGCCGAGACTTTCGATGAGGCGGTAACTCTGGGCAGCGAGCCACCATCCGGAGTGGATCGGGCGGAATGCTCTTGCGGTGACCGGTACAGGACTCGGCCGCGAACCATCGAGCCTATGGGGGCGTTATATGGAGGTGCGGCAACCAGGCAGATCCCCACGTAGCCAATCCTGATTGACCACCGACATCGGCAAATTGCCTAGCAGACGCCTTTCCGACGGACATAAAAAAAGCTCAAGACACTAAGTGGCTTGAGCTTTTTTAGGGTTTTTTGGTCGGGACGGAGTGATTCGAACACTCGACCCCTTGCACCCCATGAGGGTGAAAATTCAACCATTAGTGGAAAGCATAGCCTATAAATTCAGCAATACCATTGATTTTCCTAGAAAATCACCTCCTACTCAAGTCTTTTGACGTCTGCTAGCATCCACTCACAGCAAGCAAGAAACGGTGACCCAACGGTGACCAGCTTGGAGGGGAATGGCAGTGGCCACGATTACTGACAAACAGATGAGCGCAAAGCCAAGCAAAGCGTCTTGGCTCATCGAAGACGCAGCACGCGGCTGCGGCAGGTTCATGGCACGCATTCGCCCTAGTGGAGAACGCCTCTTCTACTTCCGATACACAGACGCCAATAGCGAACGCGTATTTCTGCCCATCGGCGCCTACGACCCATCCGGCACAGATGGGCTGACACTCAAGGAGGCACGGGCCAAGGCGGGCGAGTGGTCACGCCTCTATCAAAGTGGCATTCGCAACCTACGGGAACACCTAGAGGCTGAAGAGGCTGCGCGTATTGCCGCCCGCGATGCAGAGCTGGCTCGCCTGGCTGCGGAGAAGACCGCAGCAGAAGCAGAACAAGCCCGTCAAGCTGCCCGCAAGACCGTCAGAGAGCTGTTCGAGCACTGGACGAAAGTAGATCTGATCAACCGCAAGGACGGCGGCGCAGAGGTCCGCCGGATGTTCGAAAAGGACGTTCTGCCCTTGTTGGGCAATATGGCAGTGGCGGAAGTAAAAAAGGGCCACCTGACGGAAGTGACCGATGCCCTTCTCGCTCGCGGTGTCAATCGAATGGCCAAGCTGATCTTCAGTCTGATGCGTCAGATGTTTCGATTCGCCGTTGATCGCGACCTGATTGAGCATGACCCCAGCGCCAGCATCCGCAAGGCCAAGATCGGAGGTAAAGATGTCGAGCGCGATCGCGTGTTGAACGACGATGAGATCCGCATCCTGGCTCAACAAGCCCCTGAAGCTGGCCTATTAATCACCACAGAGGCAGCGATCTGGATTGCCCTTTCCACCTGCTGCCGGATCGGTGAGCTACTCGCTGCACGCTGGGAGCACTTCGACCGGGATCAAGGCACGTGGCTGATCCCGGCCGAGAACAGCAAGAACGGCAAAGCACACATCGTCACCCTCTCCACGTTCGCAGCCCAACAATTCCAGAGAGTGCGGGAGATCAACGGCGCGTCACCTTGGTGCTACCCAAACACTGACAACACTGGCCCAGTGAACTCCAAGACAGTGACCAAGCAACTAGGCGACCGTCAGCGCCATCCTGAGCAGGGCGCTATGAGCCGCCGCAGTGCCAAGGCACAGGCCCTTCTGCTCCCCGGCGGCAAGTGGACCCCGCACGATCTACGCCGCACTGGCGCCACCATCATGACTGCCCTAGGCGTCCTTCCAGAGGTAGCTGAGCGCTGCCTTAATCACACCGAAGAAAACAAAGTGAAACGCACCTATCAGCGGCACAGCTACACCGTAGAGATGGCAGCGGCTTGGCGCCTGCTCGGAGACCGCCTAGGCGTACTGACCCACCCCGGCACCGACAACGTAGTGACGACCAAACAGGCATAAACACCATCCCCCCCCAAAAAAGGTCGACTCACCGTATGCCGCCGCACTACCAGCCCTCCGATTTACGTCATGCACATCGCCACCGAACGCTCCAATGCCCGCGCATGCCGAGCTGACTTCCTCGCCAGCTCCTACTACTGATTGAACCTGCGTAGCTCGACGGCACAAAAACGGAACATCTACTACCCGCCCTACCAGTATCCATGACACTTGAACAGACCTGTGGAGGCGCACGAATGACCCATGGTATTACCCTTCGGCTACCCGACGGCAACCTTGTTTCGCTCCAACTCCCTGAGACGTTGACGACGGGCATAGTTCGGCGCGGATGCCCCATTCAGGTCCAGGATGTCCGTATGGTTGCCAACGGATTCCGATTTTTGTTCGCTGATGATTCGGGCGAGCTAACTGGCTGGATTAGTCATTACCCGGAACGTTTCGGTGACTTCCTCGACCATATGGAAGCCCATGGAATACCGCGTGCGGTTGCTCTGGACTCCGACACCGCCAGAGCGACTCTGGGTGTCCGACTATTCAGTGACTGGCTCACTAACGAGAAAGCTATCGAATTTGAACGCGACATCCGAGCCGGGCTGCTGACCTTTGAAGATGCGCGAAGAGTTCACCCCGGCGTATTCAAGGCACCCGCATTCCAACGCTTCTTTGCGTTGGCATTCGCAGCAGGCAAGCTGCCAAGGGGCAAGCCCGGCAAACGTCGAATCCACAACCCGAAGGTAGAAGCCTTGTACGCCTTGGCCTGCCGGATCTATCGGGAGACGCCGGGGCTGTCGTTTGAAGCAGCCTGCGCGGACGCTACCGAGCAGCGCCCCGATCTTGTGCCGGACACTTGGCGAGAGGAGCCTGGTCGCAACCTTCTACGAGAGGCTACCCGGTACTGGGACAAGTCACCGTACAGCCAATTGAGCTACCGCCAGAGCCGCGACAAATAACCCAGAGTATCTGTCTTCGACCCGACATCCCCATAACCAGGAAGCTAGCGACGTATATCCAATGCTACTGCTGAGGAAACGTCATGGCAGCTACCCCCACAAACATCCCTCGCCGCGTACTGCGACTCCCCGAAGTCGTGGCCGCTACTGGCTTCTGCCGCGCCTGGATTTACCACTTGGCCGCATGCGGGAACTTTCCGAAGCCGCGCAAGATCGGTCAGCGCGCTGTCGGATGGGATTCGCTTGAGGTCGAAGCCTGGATCGCTACCCGCCTGGATCGCCGGGAGGGTGACGTATGACTCCCGACCAACTGAGGAAAATCGCCAGCGACCTGCTAGAGCTGAGCGGTCGCATCGAGGTGACCGATCCTGCCGACTACTTTGCTCGTAACGTAGCCAACAATTACAAGCGCGCCGCGCTCCACCTGCTTGGAGGTGCCCGGAGTCTGGCTCACCACCTTGATGAGGGCAGCCTGATCCTTCGCCGGGGGGAACGCGCATGACCATCTTGACGCGAATCACGAGCACCAACCCCACGTATCTGACGAAAACCTGGAGCTTGCAGGAAGGGGAGCCTTACAAGCTAAGTGCCGGACAGTTGATCAACGGGTTCGCCGACCGCGTAGCGGCGGCCACCCCGGAGGATCTGGCCTCCCTGCTGAGTGGACTTGCCCCGACTCAAGCACTGACATTCGGACTCCCCCCCGCAGATCATCACTTCGTAGTCACCGCAGACAAGCTAGAGGCGCACTTGCCGAGAGAGGGCAAAACGGGTGCCATCGCCAGGACGAATGACTTTTTCACCTGGAACCCTGGGCCAGGCTGGCTAATGCTCGACTATGACCCGCCTAAAGACGGGGACGCCTTAAGCTGTGAGCAACTGTCGTCGATAATATTCGAGGCAGCCCCTGGCCTGAAGCCGGCACCTATGGTCTGGAGCACGTCCAGCAGCTCGGAAATCTGGAATGGCGAAACCGGAGAGCAGGTAACAGGAATCCGCGGGCAACGGCTTTACATTTTGGTCGCGGACGCGCGCGACATCCCGAGGGCGGGCAAAGCGCTGTTTGAGCGCCTGTGGCTGGCCGGGTACGGGGGCGTCGAGGTTAGCCGCTCAGGCAGTCTGTTGATGCGGGCGCCTGTCGATTCAAACGTATGGCAGCCCAACCGTTTAGACTTTGCCGCGCCACCTGTATGTATTCCTCCACTGGAGTGCCGTCGACCTGCCCCGCGCTTCCTCAACAATGAAGCCTCTCCGGTGGATCTAGCTATTGCCCTACCATCGCTGTCCAACGAAGAAACCGAACGCCTAAAGGCGATTCAACGGGAGGCCTGCAATGCCTCGGACTTGCTTGCAAAGCAGCAAGCGGCCCGTGAAGCATGGGTGGCCGAGCGTATGGCGACTGCTCACTCCGTGCCCAACCGCCTCCAAGAGGAACTCAGTAACTGTCTACAGCAAGCAATCGATAACCGCCGCCTTCTTGGGGACTACCCACTGATCCATTCCAGCGGGAAGGATGTGACCGTGGGAGAGATCCTGGATGAGCCCGACCGCTGGCATGGCGAACGGTTCTACGACCCCCTGGAACCAGAGTATGGCAACCGAGACTGCCGTATTGCCTGGGCAAACCTCAAAAGCGGAGGGAGCCCATACCTGTTTAGCCATGCTCACGGCGGAGTCCGCTATCAGTTGTACCGGCCAGTAGAGACACTCACCCTTGTGGCCGGCGGGCTTTCAGGTGCAGTGACCCAAGTACTGGAGCGTCTTCGCCTTGATGGTGTGGTATTTGATCGCTCCGGAGAGCTGGTGCGTGTAGCTGATGGCGAGCTGATCAGTGTGTCACCCCACTGGTTGCAAAACCACTTGGAAACGATTTTCTGCTTCCAGCGTTACGACGCGCGGGAAAAAGAAATGAAGCGTGCAGACTGCCCGGAACGACTGGCCCAGCGTCTGATTGCTGCTCGCGGCGAGTGGGGGATCCCCCACGTTACTGCTGTGGTGACCTATCCATTCATGCGCCCTGACGGGAGTATTGCGGAAAACCCTGGTTTCGATGCCGCAACCGGACTGCTATATCTGGAAGGAAATCCGGGAAAGCCGCCGGTGCAGGCACTCGACCGCCAGGGACTGGTGGAGGCCCTGAAGCGGATCTGGCAGCCTTTCGAGGGCTTCCCGTTTGCAGATGATATGAGCCGGGGCGTTTTCCTAGCCGCACTGCTCACGACCGTTTGCCGTGCTGCGCTGGCAACAGCTCCGGCGTTTCTAGCACGTGCCCACACACCTGGCACTGGCAAGACCCTGCTGTCTGAATGCTTGATGCTGCTACTCGGTATCAAATCACCGTCCGCGATGCCCATGCCGGACAACCCGGACGAAGTGGAGAAACGTCTTTTTGCCCATTTGCTGACGGGCTGCCTCGGCATGATCCTGGATAATTTGACAGGCTCAATCGACAACAGCGCCTTATGCGCATTCCTTACCAACGGCAACCCGAGCGGTCGCATCTTAGGTAAGTCAGAAACTCGCAAAGTTCCGAACCGTGCTTTGTTTGTACTGAACGGAAACAATGTGGGCGCTGGTGGAGACACTTTCCGCCGCATTTTACCGATAAGCCTGGATGCTAACTGTGAAGCACCGGAAACCCGCCGATTCGACTTCAATCCGAAGGACGTTATCCGCTCGCGCCTGGATGCGTTCCGGGCGGATCTATTGTCCGTGCTGCTGTCCTTTCAAAAGGCCGGAGCGCCCCGCGTAGGACCAGGAGGGCTCGGCAGCTTCGAGGAATGGGAACGGCTCATCCGGCAGTGCGTCTGCTGGTTGATCCAAGAAGGCGTAACCCCCGTTCCAATGTCAGATCCGCTAGAAGCGCTGAACCTGAACAAAGTAGAAGACCCCCAGCATCAGCAGCTTGCAGCTTTCCTCGATGCTTGGTGGAGCCTATTCGGTGGGCGGACAGTGCAGGTCCGCGAGTTGATGGCGCTGCGGAGTTCCGGGCTGCATGGAACATCTCCAGAGGAAGCCAACTTGATTGAAGTGCTGGACGGGATTGCTTCCGCCCGCGGCGATCTGACGGACAAAAGCTTGGCGGGCTACCTGCGCCGGCACTATGGCCGAGTAGTGAGCGGCTTACGCTTCAGCAAGGGCGATGGGCCCAAAAAACAACCGGGTTGGTGCGTGCGCCAAGTAACACCTCCGGCGGGATTGGATGAGGAGCAGGATCTGATCGGCTAGCACATCGGTAGCCCTGGCTGAGGGAGGATTTGGGGTTTTGGGGGTTTTTCCTATACGGTGTCTATAGAATTCCAAAGTAAATGAAAGGTTACATCGCAGAAATAACCCCCCAAACCCCCAAATGCCCCCTCACGCGCCACGTCTACCTGAGGTTAATAATTTGGACTCGCACCATAGCGCTTTCGGCCCTCAAACAGCGCCATCTTTATAACCACCATCTATAAACGAGGGAATTCTAATACATCTTATGAAAATTCCCGAAAACCACGCTCGGCGCTGCCCCGGTAGCCCGCCAGCGGCCAGGGGGGACCCTGAGCGACTGATGGCGATTCATGCTCTCAGCATTGAGAGTGTTGTCTGGACGGCTCGTAGATGCCCCTGCAGACGCGCCCTGCGATCCCTGGCGTCAAGATACGCCCCTTCAAGCTTGCCTTTGAGATGAGGCATTACCTCAATGAGCTGCTGATAGCGCTCTGCTTCTCCCATAGCGGAAAGGAAATCGCTCCGAATCTCTTCATGAAGCTCTCCTAAATACCTCTTGGGCTCAGTACGCGCGCAAGCGGGTCCTCTGCTAACGGGCTCTTGCGATACCGGTACATTCGCTTCTTTCCGCCTCCTAGGAGAGCGTCGCCTCACCGGCTTATCGCGACTGATGAAGGTCACCTCGAGATTCAGAGGTTTTGCCATCAGCTTAAAAGCCTGATCCGCCCCTCCATACACCCTGACCCGCTTTACCCACCCCACCTCCAGCATGCGCATTATGTGCTCGGACACATGGTGCCGGAATTGATCCGCAGTCAGGGGGACATTCAGGCAGACCTTTTGCCGGGATTGGGTATAGGCATCGGTGAGCTCGCGGGCAGTGAATTTGTCACTCTGCATCATCAGGCCATGCAGATCCTCATCGACGGTGATCTGGTTCGGGCTCATGTCCCCTCCGGAACAGCAAAAAATGCGGACTATAGTCCGTGGCCGATCAATCCGCAACGCAAGATAGTCCCGCCTCAAAGGGTGTGAGGTGGTATGGACCAGCTAACGAAGGCTTTAGGCGCAAAAATTCGAGCGCAGAGGAAGGCACGAGGCTTGTCTCAGGACAACCTGGCATACGTTTGCGGGCTGGACCGGAGCTACATGGGGCGGATTGAGCGGGGTGAGGTGAACATCACCATCGAGAAGCTGTATAGGCTTGCCTCTGCGTTGCAGTGTGAGCCAGCCTCGCTTCTTCCCACAATCCATCAGGAATCGCCCTCCCTGCCGATCGGCGCCCCCCTCCCGATGCAGAGCAAGTAGAGGGCTTACACCTCGGAGTAAGTGCGCCCTGCCGGGCGCCCCTTCAAAAAAAACGGTCGCCCGGAGGCGACCGTGAAAAAGCTGCGTGATCATGCTACGCAGCGGAAAAAATCATCTCACTCCACCGCCTTGACCATGTCCTCGACCACCTTCTTGGCGTCGCCGAACACCATCATGGTCTTGTCCATGTAGAACAGCTCGTTGTCCAGACCCGCGTAACCGCTGGCCATCGAGCGCTTGTTGACGATCACGGTGCGCGCCTTGTACGCATCGAGGATCGGCATGCCGGCGATCGGCGACTTCGGATCGGTCTTGGCCGAGGGGTTGACCACGTCGTTGGCGCCCAGCACCAGCACCACGTCGGCCTGGCCGAACTCGGGGTTGATGTCCTCCATCTCGAACACCTGCTCGTAGGGCACCTCGGCCTCGGCCAGCAGCACGTTCATATGCCCGGGCATGCGCCCGGCCACCGGGTGGATCGCGTACTTCACGGTCACCCCGCGGTGGGTCAGCTTCTCGGTCAGCTCCATCAGCGCGTGCTGGGCACGGGCCACCGCCAGACCGTAGCCCGGCACGATGATCACGCTGTCGGCGTTGCCCAGCAGGAACGCGGCATCGTCGGCCGAGCCGCTCTTCACCGGACGCTGCTCCTGGGAACCGGCCACGGTGGCGCCGGCTTCGGCGCCGAAGCCGCCGAGGATCACGTTGAAGAACGAGCGGTTCATCGCCTTGCACATGATGTAGGAGAGGATCGCACCCGAGGAACCCACCAGGGAGCCGGCGACGATCAGCATCGAGTTGTTCAGCGAGAAACCGATCCCGGCGGCCGCCCAGCCCGAGTAGCTGTTGAGCATCGACACCACCACCGGCATGTCGGCGCCGCCGATCGGGATGATGATCAGCACGCCGATCACGAAGGCCAGCGCCACCAGCACGGCAAACGCGGTGAGATTACCGGTGAAGGTGAAGGCCAGACCCAGGCCGACGATCGCCAGGCCCACCGCCAGGTTCAGCCAGTGCTGGCCGGCGAAGGTCACCGGGGCGCCCTGGAACAGGCGGAACTTGTACTTGCCGGAGAGCTTGCCGAAGGCGATCACCGAACCGGAGAAGGTGATCGCGCCGATGGCCGCGCCGAGGAACAGCTCCAGGCGGTTGCCGGCGGGGATGGCATCGCCCAGGGCGGCGACGATGCCCAGCGACTGCGGCTCCACGACGGCCGCCACGGCGATAAACACCGCGGCCAGGCCGATCATGCTGTGCATGAAGGCGACCAGCTCGGGCATCTTGGTCATTTCCACGCGCTTGGCCATCACGGTGCCGGCGCTGCCGCCGACCAGCAGGCCGAGCAGCACGTAGCCGATGCCGGCGCCTTCGCCCATCTGCGCGCCGAGCTTGTAGATCAGCGCGACGGTGGTGAGCACGGCGATCGCCATGCCAGCCATGCCGAAGGCGTTGCCCCGGCGCGAGCTGGTGGGATGCGAGAGCCCTTTCAGTGCCTGGATAAAGAACACCGAGGCGACCAGGTAGAGGGCGGTGATCAGGTTCATGCTCATCTTCAGTGCGCCTCCGCCTTGGCCGGCTTGTCTTTCTTCTTGAACATTTCCAGCATGCGCCGGGTGACCAGGAAGCCGCCGAACACGTTGACCGCGGCCAGCGCCACGGCCAGGGTGCCCATGGTCTTGCCCAGGCCGGTTTCGGTCAGCGCGGCGGCCAGCATGGCGCCGACGATGACGATGGCGGAGATGGCGTTGGTGACCGCCATCAGCGGGGTGTGCAGGGCCGGGGTGACGTTCCACACCACGTGGTAGCCGACGTAGATCGCCAGCACGAAGATGATCAGGTTGTAGAGACCGTCGGAGATCGGGTCCATGGCAGTGTCCTTAGGCGGTGGCTTGGGGGGCGGAAGCGGCGGAAGCAGCAGGAGTCGCAGGGGCCGAGGGAGCGGCAGCGCCGCCATTGACCCGCACCAGCTGGCCGCCCTGGCACATCAGGCAGGCGGCGACGATGTCGTCCTCGCGGTTGAGCTGGAAGTTGCCGTCCTTGTCGAGGATCAGCTTGAGGAAGTCCAGCAGGTTGCGCGCATAGAGGGCCGAGGCATCGGCCGGCACCAAGGCCGGCAGGTTGGTATGGCCGACGAGGGTCACGCCGTGCTTGACCACCACCCGGTCGACCTCGGTCAGCGGACAGTTGCCGCCCTGGGCCGCGGCCAGGTCGATGATCACCGAGCCGGGCTTCATCTCGGCGACGGTGGCCGCGTGTAGCAGGGTTGGCGCCTTGCGCCCGGGGATCAGCGCGGTGGTGATCACGATATCGGCCTGTTTGGCCTTTTCATGCACCGCCTTGGCCTGGCGTTCCATCCACGAGGCCGGCATGGGCCGGGCGTAGCCGCCCACGCCCTGGGCGCACTCGCGCTCTTCATCCGTTTCGAACGGCACGTCGACGAACTTGGCGCCCAAGGACTCGATCTGCTCCTTGACCGCCGGACGTACGTCGGAGGCCTCGATCACCGCGCCCAGGCGCTTGGCGGTGGCGATGGCCTGCAGGCCGGCCACGCCGGCGCCGAGCACCAGCACGCGGGCGGCCTTCACGGTACCGGCGGCGGTCATCAGCATCGGCATGAAGCGCGGGTAGTGGTTGGCGGCGAGCATCACCGCCTTGTAGCCGGCGATATTGGCCTGCGAGGACAAGACGTCGAGGCTTTGCGCGCGCGAGGTGCGCGGGGCGGCCTCGAGGGCGAAGGCGGTGATGCCGCGCTCGGTCATGCGCGCCAGGTTGGCGTTGTCGAACGGGTTGAGCATGCCGACCAGCACGGCGCCGGGCTGCATCAGGGCCAGCTCGGCCTCATCGGGGGCGACGACCTTGAGCACCAGTTCGGCGCCGAAGGCCTCAGACGCGGTGCCGATGCGCGCGCCGGCGGCGACATAGGCATCGTCCGGCAGGCTGGCGGCAACGCCGGCACCGGCCTGGACGACGACCGTATGGCCCTGGCCGACGAGTTTCTTCACCGTTTCCGGCGTGGCAGCCACGCGGCTCTCGCCGGTGTGGGTTTCGAGGGGGATGCCGATCAGCATGGGCAGATCTCCTGGAAAATATCGTGTAGCTGAGGAGGCGTATTGCCCAAACAAGCAGGCGTAGCGGCCACGGTATTACTCAAAGCCCAGATGGCCGACAACGTCCTGAATTGAAAGCATTACGAATTTTGTAGTTCGTTCCAAGGGGATATGGATTAACTCACTGGCGATCAATAGAAGGACTTGATCAAGCTGATCCCTTTGTTCAGAACCTCTCGCCAAGCCAAGATATCCGTGTCAGTTGCTTGAATGTCATGCTCCTTGACAGCACGTAAAAAAGCCTCAATCCAAAGATCATAAAGTTCAGGCTTAATATCAAGAGCCACACGAGAGTGGCTTTGACCAAGCGCACGCAGCTTCGTATCAGGCATTCCTCGCGCGTAGAGCACCAAGTTCAGTACCCCCGCCCTCAACAGATGCTTCTGCGCAGCAAAGTCGGCATTTACAAAATATTCTCTGACTGCTGGCGAACTAGCCAGAAAGTGCTCATAGAAATCATCAAAGAACTTCAAGCTTGAACAGCAGCGCCCATAGCTCTGCATCACCCTACTAACAGGCTCCATGAAGCACCCCACCATATCAAACGACACTCGTCTGCCCTGCCCTGCCGACCAAAATCCAACAGATAAAGCAATACCGTAAAAAACCGGACAGGCTCTTACAAAAAACTCCATCTTTGCTTCTATGCGAGGAAACTAAGCCACCAGCGCCAATCGAGTTACAAATCACAACCCATGTCCGCCCCGTTGTCAGACAACAGCGGAGCAGTACAGCTCTAGATGACCAACTGGGTTCTGAGGCTGCGCAAACTCACAACTTACTGGCTATCGCATCAAGTCGATCAATATTTCTTCCCAAATAGTACTTGACGCCGTCAGCCACAAATTTCTTCCGCACATCAAGGATCCTTGGCCTAACAAATGCGTAGCTTCGCTGTATATCATCAAGCTCCAGTGCAGACTCTGGAATGGATTTGCGCAACACTTCAAGATCGCTAGTTATTAGCGCATCCATCGATGGTAGTGTGTTCTCATCCAGCAGAACTCCAGGATAGTTCACCACTCCCCCATAGGGTCTGGCTTGGTAGATAACCAGGAGCTTACTCTTCTCGAGGCTCAACTCATGAAGCTTACGCTTGACCGTATTCCCATCCGAGAAATACCACGAATAGAGCTTATCTGCAGCGGCAATCAACCTTGCCTGCGCCACAAGCACATCATTGACTGAAAACACCGACGCATCCTGGGTACTTGACTCCAATGCCTTGATGGAGCTGGAAAAAGACGAGTACTCTTCTTTGACTCCAGCCAAATCTGGGGAACTAACCACCTCTGCCATTTTTTCAAGACTACTCTGGTAGCTGTCAGTCTCTGCCCTGTCGAAAGTCCTCGCATAAGGGTCATAGCTCAAAAGGATGCTCGCGCAAGCTCGAAAGCTTTCGCTGCGCAGTAATTGGATCCGGTCCAAAACGTTTTCCCCAGCTTGCGCACCAAGGGATACCAGCGACATCAACGATCCAATTATCCAGCCAAGAAAACTCGCTCTCATGCTCACGACTCCTCCATTGAATCCAAGACCATGCGGCAGCCACCACACCACTAAGCTCGGTACAAAAAGTGCCTGCGTTTGGTCATGCTGTATTGAAAAGCGACTCTGACAGTGGCTTGCCCCTGAACACCCCCAAGGGCGACGCCGAATGGGCGAGCAAAGCGAGTCATGCTCATTTATGACCAGTAAACTCCGCTTCCTCGCCACTTTTTGTGTGCCACCGAGGCGTTGCCCGACCTTCGTGCGGCTGACTTTTCGTACCGCCCCTAAGAGCTAAAAGTTTCCATCGCAATAGCGATCAGGCGCCCTTCCAACAAAGTGCAAACCTCAACAGCCCTATTTATCATGCTTGTAGTCTTCCGGCTTACGCATGGCAAAACGGCAAGCCTCGATGATCTCGAAGTAATCCGACAACCCCCCACCACGAAACACGGGCCGCGCCCTTACCGTATTGTAAACACCTTCATCAAGCAGGTCCTTGCGAATATGGACGTAAACGACCTCGCCATAGACAAACCATGTATCCAGATCCTCACCCCGAGAATCCTTAAGCCGAACAACTTGAGAAAGACGACATTCAAGACTCACTGGCGACTCCGCCACCCGCGGCGCGCCAATTAACCGACTGGATGCCTTGGTCAACCCCACCATATCGAACTCGTCGACATTTGGCGGAGCAGAGACACTCGACTGATTCATCTGCGAGGCGATATCTCGAGAAACCAGGTTCCAAGTGAACTCGCCAGTCTCCTCAATATTCCTAATAGTATCCTTGTAACCAATACTAGCGAAACCGAGGAGAGGTGGATTGTGATTCAGCGCATTGAAAAAACTGTACGGAGAAAGATTTGCAACCCCCTCTTTGGATCGCGTGCCCATCCAGCCAATCGGACGCGGACCAACGATCGCAGCATACGGGTCGAATGGCAAAGCGTTTAGAACCGAACTCTGCGCGTACGAAATAAAATTGTCAGAATCCTGACTTCCAAGGCGCAGCGCCTCCTCACCAAAACTGGTTTGCTTCATTTCACTCACCAATTAATTCGGAAATTAATCTTGTCAAAAACATCAAATGCCTCACGACGAGATGCACGCCCAGGCTTTGTTGTTTCGCCAAATATCATTAAATGCTCATCACACGAAGCATTGAATTTTCTCCATATTGGTAGACCGCTGCCATTGGGGTCTCCGTCAGCAACAAATCTGGTCCAGGCATCTGCCAGTTGTTGTGCAATGTTGTGATCGGCGTCGCTCCACTCCCACGGCCGCATGGCGAGGTTGTCCCATGTATATGGCACTTCCGCAGTATGGAATGCCCCATAATCCCGCTCCCCATCTGGAGGAGGTGGAACGTCATCAGGCAATGGCAGCTGATGGTCGAATTCGTACAGCCACGTCGGCGCGGCCGAGGTTTCGGCATGGGTACGAGCCCAGCGCCAAACCGGGTAGGTAAAGCGTTTATCGCCAATCAACGCTCGGCGGGCTGAGAGCCCTTCACCAACTGACTCCAAGGGATAGGTTCTGTCCAGAATGGCGCGAGCGTGCTGAGAACAAGACAAGCTCTTGAAACCGTCCTCCGCATTGGAAGCGAATAGGCTGCCCTCGTCCGCATTCCAACCCACCAGCAGCGGCACTGCTACCTGCCTTCCCTCCAAAAAGACCTTCGTTGTTTCCTCAACCAGCAGACGACCATCGACAATGACGCCCTGAGGCGGAATGCCCAAGAACGCCGTCGCCGGCAGATCGCGAAGTTGCTCAAGTGTGCTGCCGAGCGAGGAGACAGCGGCAAGGCCAAGCTCGGCTGCTTCCCGTTGATTCAGCATGCGGCCTTCAGGCCGAAACATCCCCGACGCACTCTGCCCGATGGCTGCTCGGAACAGGCCGCGCATCCCAGGGGCGGCCATTAGATGGGTCACCGTCGCGGCCCCCGCGGAATTACCTCCGACGGTCACTCTGGCTGGGTCACCACCGAACGCGGTTACGTTCTCTTGCACCCAGAGCAGTGCGGCAGCCACATCCTGCACCCCGTAATTGCCAGAGGACCCAAGTGGATCCTCCGCAATCAAAGCGGGCAAGGAAAGGAACCCCAGTGCCCCGAGCCGCATATTGACAGTAACCACCACCATGCCACGTGCAGCCAGGCGACTGCCGTCAAACAAATCCTGGCCGCCGTGGCCAGTTTTGTTCGCGCCGCCATGGATCCACACCAGAACGGGGAGATTCGCTCTAGGCGACGGATCCGGGCTCCACACATTGAGATACAGGCAATCCTCACTCATGACCAACGCATTAGCTTCATCATGGTTGAGCCGATACATCAATGACGAGCGCGGAGGCAGCACCTGCATAGGTGCCGGCCCGAACTCAAGCGCCAAACGGTCGCCATCCCAGGGCAGCTGGGGTCGCGGTGGTTGCCACCGTAGCGCTCCAACCGGCGGAGTCGCATAAGGAATCCCCTTGAAGACGCTGACGGTGCCAACCTTCTTGCCAATGAGGCGACCGCTGCTAGTTGCAACGCGTACCAAGGCTTCTGAATCGGCCCCCCCTACCCTGGCGCTCATCAAGCGACTTCCGCCTTAGAAGAGCTGGTGCTGCGATGGGCCGCCAGCTTGTACAGCTTGCCGTCCTGCATAATCATCGACAGGCGCTTGGGGTCTTGCAGGATGGCGACGTTCTCGGTCGGGTCGCCCTCGACCAGCAGCAGGTCGGCGAGAAAGCCCTGCCGTACCAGGCCCAGTTCGTCGCCCATACCCATCAACTGGCCGCCCAGCTCGGTGGCCGCGCGCAGGGCCTGGCAGGGCGTCATGCCGAACCAGTCGACGAACAGCTCAAGGTCCTTGGCGTTCAGGCCGATGGGGTTGAAACCGAACCCGTAATCGCTGCCGGGCACCACCAGAAGGCCGGCCTTGAGCATCTTCGGCACGACCTCGCGCAGACTGTGGATGGCTTCCTCGACCTCCATGCCGGGGGACGGCGGCTGATCCATATTGCCCATCATCCACAGGCTGCCGGGGGAAGGGGCGATGAAGATCGGGCTGGGCGCATTGGCCACCATCTCGATGGTTTCGTCATCCATGTAGGTGGCGTGATAGATCACCCGGAAACCATGGCGCACGGCCATCTGCATGCCTTCGGAGGAATGCGCGTGGGCGGTCAGCCAGATGCCGCGCTCGCGTGCGACCTCGCCGGCGGCGGCAATTTCCTCGTCCTTGAACTCCATCACGCGAGAGGTGTATTCGACCAGCGCACTTTCCCCGGTAATGGGCATCTTGACGACATCCACGCCGATGTCGGCCATGTCATGCACGAACTGCCGGACCTGTTCGGTGATCGGCTCACGGTCGTCGGCGCCGATGTGGTCGGCTGGCGAGGTCGGTTTGAGCGTGGCGGCCGGTGCATGCATGGTGCCGGCGCTGACTTCCCAGGAAGCCGCGCGCAGCCTCGGGCCGGGCATCCAGCCTTCGCCGATGGCCTTGCGTAGCGCCACCTCCACCCGGGGGCGGCGGTTGCCGCCGGAGTAGATGCTGGTGAAGCCATGGTCGAGCATGACCCGCGCGTTGTGGCTGATGATGAGCGCCTGCTCTTCTTCCGGCTCGGTACGCGGCGAACGATGCTCCACGGTGGAGCCAAGGCCCAGGTGGGTATGGCCATCGACCATGCCCGGCATCAGGGTGGCTCCTGCCGCATCGATGACGCGCACCTGCGGGTCATCCGGGCGCTCGATGTACGCGGCTATCTTGGCGATGCGTTGGCCATCGATCAGCACATCCGCCGGGAAACGGGGGCTGCCGCTGCCGTCAAACACCTGGGCATTGATAATCAGCGTTTTCATTGTGCGTCTCCTCAAAGCGGCGGGGCGGTGAACAGCCCCTCGTCCGGACTGTTGAAGTGGTGTTGCATGACGTGCTCGCCCCAGGGGCTGGAGGTCCCCCAGGTGTCGAGTACCTCGGGGTCGCTCAGGTCACCGACGCTGGCCGGCGCATCGTCGTCAAGGTCGCTCATGCCGGCGGTGTACTCGACGGTATTGCCCGCTGCATCGGCGAAATAGCCGTAGGCGTTGTCGCCGGTCTGGTGGCGCCCGGGCCCCCAGATCAGCTCGAGGCCCTGGCGCTTGAGGCGGCCCACGCCGCGCAGGAACTCATCGATGCCACGCATCTCGAAGGAAACGTGGTGCATGGCCACATGGGGCGCGTTGCCGATGGCCAGTACATGGTGCTGGGGATGGGCGCAGCGCATGAACCACATCAGGGTGCGGCCGTGGATCTGCAGGCTTTCCACCACGCGAAAGCCCAGGTGCTGCTCGTACCACTCGACCGTCGCCTGCGGGTTGGGCGAGTTGAACACGCAGTGCGAGAGGCTTTTCGGAATCGCTTCGCCGGCTTCCAGCTCGCGGCTCTGGCGGGGCTCGACGTCGGCCGAAACTTCGATGACGCGGCCTTCCAGGTCGAAGAAGCGCACGCCGTAGCCGCCGCCGAGAGTGGTCAGTTCACCCGGCCCCTGGATCAGCTCGACGCCGTCCTGTTTTAGTTGCTGTGCCAGGGCGTCGACGTTGGCGCGGCTGGCGGTGCCGAAGCTGACCACGTCGGCACGCTTCTTGGCGTCCTGGCGCAGGCGGATGACGTAAGGCTCGCTCGACCCTTCCGCGGCGTAGTAGTACACGCCGTCCTGCTCGCCCACTTCTTTCAGCCCCCACTGCTGGCTGTAGAAGGCCCGTTGTTCCTGCAACTGCGGCATGGCGAAACCTACATGGCGCAGGTGGGTAATCAGTTGTGTCTTGTCCATATCAGCGCTCTCGATTGGTGTGTTTGGAAACGACCGGTCATGCCCAGCCCAGAATGCTGTTCATCACCTGGTCAAGCTGCTGCATGGGGTTGTCCGGCAGTTGCGCGCAACGCCAGCCGACTATCAGGTCAGGACGCACCAAGACACAGCCGTCGTCCTCGATGCCACGGATGTTCTTCCAGTCCAGGTAGGGGTCTTCGTAATCCAGGCCGATGCCGACCAGGGTCACGCCGATTTCCACGCCAGTGCGCTCGGATACGCGACGTGCGACCTCCCTCCAGGCTTCGCCACCATGGCTGGTGAAAATGTGGAATTTGCCCTTGCCCGCGAGATCCAGGGTCGACACCAGCGGGCCAGGCTTGCGGGTAATCAGCCAGCCGTGGGGCAACGCCGAGCCCGGGCGGGTGGAGCGCTGGTAATACAGTTCCGGATCCTGGGTCACTTCCGGCTCGGCAGAGCCGTCCTCGACCACTGCCCCGGAACGGTAGCTGCGGGTCAGCTCCACGCCATGGCCTTCGCCGTTGTAGCGGGTGTCGAGCAGTTGCTGCTCGTAGCCCTGGCGGCCCTCCGGGCTAGCCAGCTTGGCGTCCACCTGCTCGTTGCTATAGACGTTGAACAGGCAGGCGCCCAAGTAGTCGGCCAGGCCATTGGCCTGCCACATGCTGGCATTGGCCCGCTGCACGATCTGCTTGGCGACCGGCTGGCGCTCGGCGTTGTAGCTGTCGAGCAGCCGCGGATGGGCTTTTCCCTGCACCACCAGCGCCAGTTTCCAGGCCAGGTTGAAGCCGTCCTGCACGCATGTGTTGGAGCCCAGCGCCGCTGCCGGCGGGTGACGGTGGATAGCGTCGCCCGCGCAGTGCACCCGGCCGACCGAGACATGCTCGGCATGGATGTCGTTGATCGACCATTTGGAGGTGCTGAGGATCTTGATCGGCAGATCCGCTGCCGCCGGGTCGGCGATGGCGGTACGGATACGCGCCAGCAGTTGCTCAGTGGTGGCATCCGGGCCGTCGTAGTTCGGCGGGATGTAGATCGACACCAGCCATTTGTCCCACGGCCGCACCATGCGGAACACCACCACGCCTGACCACTCGGCCACGCCGCCTTGCAGGATCAGGTACAACGAACCCTGGCGGTGGGCGGTATAGGCAGACAGGTCCATCTCGCAGAGGATGTTGTAGGCCGAGCCGAGGCCGCCCTTACCGACCATGGGCAACCCGACGTCCCTGGCCACGCGGCTGTTGGCGCCGTCGGCACCCACCAGATATTTCGCCCGGACCGAATATTCCCGATCGGTGACGCAATCGACCAGCAGAGCGGTTACCCCTTGCTCATCCTGCTCCAGCGACACCAGCTTGGTATCGAAGCGCACGTTGACGCCCAGACGGGTAGCCTCAGCCAGCAGGACCGGCTCCATCTTGGTCTGCGGCAGATCGACGAAGCTGCAAGGACTCGCGGTCAGCACATCGCCCATGCGCGCCGGGTTGTTGCCCCAGGCCCACTGGCGCGCCATCTCCTCGCCGGCCAGACCACGCAGGAAGAAGGTATTGGCCAGATTCTCCGCCGGTGCCGCCACTTCCAGGCAGTCCGCCTCCAGGCCGGCATCACGCAGCACTTCCATGGCCCGCTGGTTGACGATGTGCGCGCGCGGCGTGTCGGCCGGTCCCCGGTTGCGGGAAATCATCAGGGTATTGATCCCCTGCTTGCCGAGGAAAACCGCAGTGGTGGCGCCGGCCGGGCCGGCTCCTACCACTAGAACATCCACATTGATCAGATCTGTCATGTCTGTTTTTCCTATTGTTTTTATTGGTCGCTGAGTGAGGATCAGGCGATATAGTCAGGCTGGCGTTGCGGCTCGGCCTGGATGAAGGCCGGATGCGCCGCGGCGTGCCGGTAGATCGCCAGGGTTCTGGCGAAGGAGGAAAAGTCGCAGCCCATACGCAGAGCGTTGGCGACCTGTGGCACCAGGCAGCAATCGGCCAGGCCCGGCGCCGCACCGAAGGCCCAAGGGCCGTCGTACTGCTCGGCGCTGCGTTCGAGCAGGCGCTCGACCGCCTCCATACCTTCGGCGATCCAGTGGGAGTACCAGGCGCTCTTCTGCTCGGGACTGATTTGCAGGGTTCCCTGCAGGTAGTTGAGCACCCGCAGGTTGTTCAGCGGATGGATGTCGCAGGCGATGGCGCAAGACAGTTCGAGTACCCGGGCGCGCAACTCCGGTTGAAGTGGAATCAGACGCGGCTCGGGCTGGAGGTTGTCCAGCCAGTCGATAATCGCCAGTGATTGGCCGAGACGAAAATTGCCCTCAATGATTGCCGGCACGCTGGGCGATGCGTTGACCTCGCGGATATAGCCCGCGTCGCGCTGTTCACCGACCCGGATGTTGACGCCCCGGTAGTCCGTATCCAGGCCCTTGAGGGCAAGGGCGATACGCACGCGATAGGACGTCGAACTGTTGAAAAAGCTATAGAGTTCCACGGCGGATACCTCGTCTCGGTTCAGCGCGATCAAACGATCTCGACGGTCAGTTCGCCGAGGCGCTCGACCCCGACCTTGATGATGTCGCCCGGCAGCACGGCACCGACCCCTTCCGGAGTGCCGGTGAAGATCAGGTCGCCCGGCTCCAGGCGGAAAAAGCGCGACAGGTATGCGATGGTTTCGGCCACCGACCAGATCAGGTAGTCGATGCTGCTGCTCTGCTTGATCTCGCCGTTGACGCTCAGCCAGAGCTTGGCGTGGTCGATGTCGCCGACGCTGGCGGCCGGGTGAATCGGCCCCATTGGGGCCGACTGGTCGAATGCCTTGCCGATTTCCCAGGGGCGGCCCATTTCGCGCATCTGGATCTGCAGGTCGCGGCGGGTCATATCGAGGCCGACCGCATAGCCCCAGACGTGCTCGAGGGCCTTTTCTTGGGCGATGTCCGAGCCCCCTTTGCCGATCACCGCGACCAGCTCCGCCTCGTAGTGGTAGTTGCTCGTTTGCGCCGGATAGGCGAGCTTGAGGGTTTCGTGATAGGCGACCGGCACCACAGTGTTGTTGGGCTTGAGGAAAAAGAACGGCGGTTCGCGGTCCGGGTCGAAGCCCATCTCGCGAGCGTGGGCGGCGTAGTTGCGGCCCACGCAATAGACCCGGCGCAGGGCCACGCAGTCATCAGTGCCGACCACTGCGGCGGTGACAGGTGCCTCAGGTGGAAAAACGTATCCCATCTCGTGTTCTCTAATTGACTAGGGGTTGTCGGTGGCGTGACAGGCACGCCAGGTGGCTCTCAGCCGCGTTGCACACGGAGCAGGTCGAGAGCGGCCAGTACGGGGCGGTTGGAGTAGCTGAACAGCACCGCGTCCTCATCCGCGCTGAGGCTGATCGACTGCCAGGAAGGGGCGACGAAAATGTCACGCGGGGCGAACTGCAGGGTCTGCTCGCCGATACGCACGGTGCCGCGGCCTTCGACGACGCTGAACACCGTGGACTCGTTGCTGCGGTATTGCTGGCCGCTGAAGCCGGCCGGCAGCAGTTGCATGAAGGTGGCCATGGTCGGCATCGGATAGCCGCCGGTGGCGGGGTTGACGTAGCGCAGCTTGAAACCGTCGCAGGTGTCGGCTTCGCTGTTGCGGCTGAGCTGATGCAGCGCCTCGCGGGTTCTGCTGTAGGGGTAATTGAAAATCGGCGAATTGCCCCGCTGCACCTGATGATCCACCGGCAGCATGTTGTAACCGTAGCGAGCGAAGCTGTCGCCCTGCGGCCGACTGATCGGCTGCACCTGCTCGGGGTAGTCTTCGGCAAAGCAGGCATCGAGCAGATGTACCAGGGGAATGTCCAGACCATCGAGCCAGATCACCGGCTCCCCGCCGGCCTCGACCGTCGGGTTGCCATGGTCATGCCAAGTCCAGGATGGAGTGATGATGAAATCCCCCGGCTCCATGCGGGTGCGTTCGCCATCCACGGCAGTCCAGGCGCCGCTACCTTCGACGACGAAGCGCAGGGCCGACTGGGTATGCCGGTGGCTGGGGGCGATTTCCCCGGGCAGGATCAGCTGCAGACCTGCGTACAGGCTGGTCGCGATGCTCGCCTTGCCCGGCAGACCGGGGTTTTCCAGAACCAGTACACGGCGAACTGCTTCCGCTGCGCTGATCAACCCACCAGCCTCCATCAACAACTCGCGAATCTGTGCGTACTTCCAGATGGCTGGAACTGCCTGCGGTTGAGGAGTATTGGGTACGAGCGTATGTAGCGACTCCCACAGGGGCGATAGGTGATGCTTCTCGATCTCGCCGTAATAGGACCGGCGCGACGCAGTTAGGGTGCTCGACATGTAAACCTCCTGATGCAGATCTTCTTATGCTTATTTACATCTATCGTCTTCAACCAAGACTTCCGATCAGCGTGTTATGAGATTAAGTCCTCACCAACCCACCAGTCTTTCACATTGCTGCTACAGCTTGCATTTTCTTGCTCAAACTTCTGATCTCTTCAAGAAAGAGCTTTAAATACAAAGCTGCCGAACGCCTCAGCATTAGTCTTGCAGCCAACTCGAACGCTTGGAAACACATCAGGTATTGGGGATAAACCCCACAGCAAACAATGCAGCGGGCTCTCCAGCAGAAGCCAGAAGTGGTTAAACGCTGACCGGGAACGAATATCCACGTATCGTAGAGCAGGCAGAGCCGAGAACGCTAAAATTCTGCAGCCATCGGTATTAGCTCGCCTGACAGGGTCCAAGCCCCCGAACCCTGTCAGGAAAGCAGACTCTATTCAGGTTCCGTAGTTAATACTTGAACTGCAATCTGAGACAGCCTTTGATTGCTTTCCATCTGCACCAAGAGCAGCCTCACCAAAACTTCCTACATAGACCTGTTCTGCTTGAGCTCTCGGTTTGGAACTGAAGAGGAGAAAATGGGCCAGAGCGGGCAGCAGGACCAATGCTCCCACCATGTTCCACAGGAACATAAAGGCAAGAAGGATCCCCATGTCTGCTTGGTACTTGATCGGCGAGAACACCCACGTCGCAACCCCAAAGGCCAGGGTGAAGCCAGTCAGCAATACAATCTTACCCGTGAAGCGAAGGGCTTGCAGGTAGGCCCTGGACAGGCTTTCCCCCTGACGAAGTTGCGCGAGAAGGATACTCATCACGTAGAGCGCATAATCGACACCGATCCCTACCCCAAGAGCGATGACGGGCAACGTCGAAACCTTCACCCCAATGCCAAGTGCAACCATAAGTGCCTCGCAAAGCACCGATGTCACAATCAACGGCACAATGGCACACAGCGTGGCACGCCAGGACCGGAAGGTAATCAGGCACAGCAGCATCACTGCGGCGTAGACCCAGATGAGCATCTCTCGGTTGGCCTGCTTGACCACGATATTGGTCGCGGCCTCGATGCCTGCGTTGCCGGCCGCCAGCATGAACTGGACGCTCTGGGTATTGTTCTCGACTGCAAATCTTTCAACCTCGTCGACAACCTGAGTGAGCGTATCGGCCTTATGGTCACTGAGGTACACATACAGGGTTAACAGATTGCAAGTATCATTGTATAGGCCGCGAGGGGCGCCTGCCGTGATGGTATTGACCATATTCTGGCTATTTAGCACGTCATACCATTTGGGATTACCCTCATTTAGCGCAACACCAACGGCACGATTCAAGCGAGCCAGGGAGTTGGTTGCCTCTACTCCTGGCAGCTGGCTCAAACGCCACTCCAACTTATCCAGTTTCATCAGCGTATCAACGCGGGCACACGAATTCTCCGGCGTCTTGACCATAACAGCAAGCACATCGCTACTTGCTCCGTAGTGCTCGGTCAGATAAGCCGCATCACGGTTGTAGCGGCTATCCTGCCTCAACTCCGGAGCACCGGGATCCAGATCGCCGATTTTCAAATGCTGGCTGACCAGAAAACCACCGATCAGCAGAGCAACACTGACAGCAACAGCACCCGCCGCCCAAGATCTCCGCGTGAATAAGTCAAGGAAAATCCACAATTTTGGTTGGGACTCACCAGCCTCCTCTGCCAACTCCTCCTTCAGGCTACGTCGGGCAGCTCGCTCGCTCACCCCGATGAAACTAAGAAGAACCGGTAGCAGAATCAGGTTGGTAAAGATCAGTACCGCGACACCAATACTGGAAATTACCGCCAGGCTCTGGATGACATCGATCTTGATGATCATGAGTACAGCAAATCCAACGGCGTCGCACAACAGAGCCATAAGCCCAGCCATGAAAAGGCGTCGGAAGGTGAATCGTGCCGCCACCACACGGTGCATGCCGCGACCGATGTCCTGCATGATTCCATTCATCTTCTGAGCGCCGTGGCTCATGCCGATGGCGAAAACGAGGAATGGCACCAAAACAGAGTACGGATCCAGCTCATACCCCAGCAGTGGAAGTAACCCGAGCTGCCAGACAACGGCAATAAGGGAGCAAACCACGACGAGTAACGTGCTTCGGATGCAACGCGTGAAGCTGAATAACATCACCGACGTGATGACAATAGCAATGGCGAAGAAAATGAGAATCTGCTGCAATCCTTCAATCAGATCCCCCATTACCTTGGCGAAACCAGTGATATGGATACTGATCTTGTCGCTCGAGTACTTGCTGCGTAGTTGCTCAAGCTCTTGGGCCAGCGCCGAATAATTGAGCGCTTTGCCATCAGGGGTACTCGCCAGCAGTGGAACGTACACAATGCTGGATCGCTGGTCCCTTGCGACGATCTGGCCAATTTCATTCGAACGCTCAACATTTCGCTGCAGCGTCTTCAGCGCTTCGGCCGAACCGTCGTATCCCTCCGGAATCACTGGCCCGCCTTCCAGGCCCTCCTCGGTGACTCCGGACCATCTTGTCGTCGGTGTCCACAGCGACTTCATTGCAGCACGGTCGACGCCCGGGATTAGAAAAACCTCATCGCTGATGTGCTGGAGTACCTGCAGGTAATCGCTCTCGTAGATCGATGCGCCATTGGTGGCGACCACGATCCGGACGGCATTGCCGAGCCCAGCAAGCTCACTGCGATTACTCAGGTAGTTGCCGATGTAGGGGTGCTCGACGGGAATCATGCGCTCGAAGCTGGCGTTCAACTGGAGCCGTCCAAGTTGCGCCCCCAACAACAGCGTGACGACCAGGCAGAACAGTAGTACTGCTCGTCGGTGATTGAACAACGCACGCTCTACAATCGAACCAGAACGACGATCGAAATCTGCAAGGCTGGCAACCGGTGGCTGCTGTGTTGTTATATGCATCGTCTTACACTCACTGGTTAACGCTGGATTGCCGGCTCAAAGGCAAGCGAACAACACCTGAGAAGCTGGTAGCGAGAAGATCGCCACCCTGGCCCAGGCCAAGGGAACTCAAAGGCATTCCTATGCTGCGGGTCTCTAGTTGCAGATGTTTGCCATCGTTCTGGCTCGAGAGAAGCTGACCTGCTTGGTTCGCATAGATGATTCGACCGTCGGGAACACGAACCGCAGAGAGGATAGTGACGGGCGCCGGAACCACCGACTCCGACCATGAATCGCCACCATCAGTCGAGGCGTACACAGTGCCACGCAGTCCCGCTAGAACCACATGCTCGGCGCTTTGGGTCACAGCAAACCAACTTCCGTTGTAGCCCGGCTCGAGAAGCTCGAACGACGCGCCGGAGTCGGTCGAACGCAGGAGCAGTCCCTGCTCCCCCGCGATGAAGATCCGATTGCCATTGACGCTGATAGCGTTCAAATGCATTCCCATGGGGTTCTCAAGACGCCCCATCCAGGACGTCCAGCTTTTCCCGCCATCCTCAGTTCCGAAAATGAGGCCGTAAGCACCAAGCACAACACCTCGATGCTCGTCCCAGAAGTGGACTGCCAGCAGAGGTTTGTCAGGACCATCCGAAACCAGTTGTTTCGCAAGGCGAACGCGGCGCTCGTCGCCAGAACTTTGCGCAGCGGACAGCTCCAGCTTCGCCAACTCGACGCCGTCGATCTGCTTCAACCAGGAACGGCCACCATCTATGGAATGGAGGACCACACCAGCATGGCCGATAGCCCAGCCCGATTCCGATGAGGGAAAGCTCACTCCAGTCAGGGTCACAGATACAGGCACACTGGCCTGCTGCCAGTTCTTCCCCCCATCGTCCGAATAGACGGCGATGCCTCTCTCGCCAACCGCGATGTTACGGGCACCGGCTTGCGCGATAGACAGCATGACCGCCTGAGCCGCGAGTGGCGCCTGCAGCGACGGCGTGCTTAATGGATTGGCCTTAGGACTCACAACACTGGCATCGTCCGCGGCGACGCCCAAGCCATAGAGCAATGCCGCGCTAACAAGCAGTAATCTTTTCACTCTCAACCTCCTACAACACGACGATACCCAGCAGCGACACCCGGCCGGATGCCGCTGCGTTACCTCAGGCTCAGCGAACCGCTTCGCCTACCAGGCCGTCAGGCGTGAACACGTTGCTCGAGAATGAAGGCACCACTTCAAACTGGCGGTCAGTCTCGTTGAGGAGGTCGTTGGTGTAGGAAGTTCCCGAAATAAGATCATTAAACCCAAATGTGATCCCCATGGTGGCGGGCACATCTGGCATAACAATCTGGGACATCCACATGGTTTTCCAAAGCTGGCCCTTGGCGTCCCAACGGTCCGCCAGAACACCATTCCAGGTATCCTCATCGAAGTAATACAAGCTTCGCGGTGCCTGGTGGCGCTGCCCCTGTTTCAGGGTTGCCTCGACCACCCAGACCCGGTGCAGCTCCCAGCGCATGACATCAGGGTTGACGTGATGCTCGCCCAATACATCGGCAACTTTCTTCGGCTGAAGGATCTTGTTGCTGTTGTAAGGGATGATCATTTCTTTCTTGCCCACGAGCTTCCAATCGAAGCGCGCGTTCTTGCCGGTGAAAATTTTCAGATCGTCGGTGCTCATCACACCAGCAGTTGCTTGGGTGGGCATATCACAGCAATCGTTGGGCAGCTTGCGCACACGACGTTGGCCAGTCAGATAAACCCAGGTCTGACCGTCACCCGACACGTTGAATCTCGCGACGATCCCCTCTCCTGCACGCACCGGCGGACCATCATTGAGCATGCGAATCATCCAGTAGTCGCCATCGAATTTTTCAAGCGACCCGTTGGGGTTGTAGTAAGGAAATTCGATGTTTCCTTGTGCTGCTACAGTCAGGACGTTCTTACCATTGGCGGTCCCCAGCACCCCCTGCTGCTCGTACTTGTAGGCGACACCTTGCCAACGCAGGAGATGGTTCCACAGTACCTCGACGCCATTCTTGGGAATCGGGAAAGGAATACCGCCATAAGCGCCTTGTGGAACGGCGCCATTGGCAGTCTCGGCAATGCTGGCCCGAGTGGCATTCTTGAGCGTGTTGTCATAAACCCACTGAGGAGCCGCCGCCGTCCGCCGTGTCGGATAAACATCGATACGGTAGGTGTCCGGATACTTGGCCAGCATCGCCTTGGCACCATCAGTCAGCTTATCCGCGTATTGATCCAGGTTCTTGGACGTGATGGTGTACAGGGGCTTGTCGCTATTAAACGGATCACCACGGCGCCCGCCATTCTGGAAGCCGGGAATGGGCGTCGTATACCCACCCTTCCAGGCTGGAATGCTGCCGTCAGCGTTACCAGCACGCTCAGCCCCTAGCGGCGTCAGCGTGCTCTTGAGTTGCTCAGCCTCAGTCGCAGAAACAGCAGCTTGTGCTCCATTCACGAGCATCATCGAAATGGCACTCAGCGCAACACGCTGGAAAATTGTCATTGTTTTCATAACGCCTCCAGACTCAGAAGGTGCGGCTCAGGGAGAAGGCAACGAAATCGCGATCCTTCAAGCTCTGGCCATAGGAGAAAGAGTTGTCGCTATCGAGGAAGGTCTCGGCGTCACCCATGTAATGGGTGTAGGCCGCGGTGAAACGCCAGACGTCCATGTAAGCGCCATTGATCCCAATGGTCAGATCCCCACCGTTCTCCGGCGGGAACATCCCAGCACCAAGCGCCCGCGAGCTGGAGCCCTTGGGAGAGAAACCGGCGCCAATCGGAATGCTCAGATCCAGCCCCGGAAGCACCTGGCGATACTTCGGCTCTAACAGAAACCGCATCGCGACTGCATCACGGCTAGAGTTGTTGTCGATGACGCCCTGGTGCGTAACCGGGTTGAAAATTTCGCAGTTCTTCTGGCAGCTCAGCACACGGTTCCAGGCTATCTCGCCCAGAACAGTTGCCTCGTTGAAGAGGAAGTTCGGATCCACGCTCCACAGCATCGACAAGTTGACGTGGGCAGTCCGACCCACTGCGTACCCTGGACGGCTGCTGTTGTTCGTGACCTGGGTGCCAAAGGCCTGGCTGAAATCACTGGCATGGCCGCTGCTGGCAAGGTCCTGATCATCCCGCACCGAAGCCTCGATTGCGAGGTTGACCGTGTCGAAGGTACGACTGGCACTCACGCCGTAGGCAGTGATCCCTTCGTGGTAGGCAACGTAGTAACTGGCCGGAAGGAGTGTCGGCGCTCCGCCGGGAGTTACATTCCGCAGGTTGGTGACGAGCTGATGGGACTTGTTATGGAAGCGAACCACGTAGATGCCATAGTCCGTATTCTCACCACGGATTCGAAGCTGAAGCCCCCACTGCCCCGAGTCACGACCCTCCTTGTCCGACAGGCGAGGCGCAACACCTGCCGGCCCGAGCAGCATCTGCTCAGCCCCATCGACGTTGGTATCGATTCCGGAGAAGTAGCTACCCACCGCGGGGATGCGGTTGGGTTCGTAGTGGAACTGGTAGTAAGCACCCAACGTGACTTCCGGAGTCAGTTGAATCTGACCGGAGAACTGCGGAACCGGTCGGATAGCTTCCTTGAACTGAGTGTTGGGCACCGAGATCAGCTTGGTGGCATCGACAGGAGCCATGGCTCCAGCAATGGCGTTGCCACCAAAGAAGAGACTCTCGCCCCAGACCATGCCATGCTGGCCCAGGCGCACTAGACCAGGCATTTCGGCAACATCGAAGCGGGAATAGACGAAAGCATCCAGAAACTCGGCTTTGCGGCCGTGCAAGTCACGCGTCCGAGAGGTAAATTCGTCGAAGCTGGTCGACCGCTGGTTCGGGAATGCACCACCCGCGAATCCCGGGTTATCGTTTTCTTCGTTGTAGACCGTGTCATACCAACCGGCGCCGCTCACCCGGGCCCCGACATTCTGGTATTTCACCTCCAACTCGCTCAGTAGATCAAGGCGATTGCTGATCAGGCCCCGATCAAAGTTTTGATCGCCATCGTCGGCGTTAGGATTAGTCAGCAGCTCCGAGTCTTGTGACTTGACCCTAAACGCGTTGCTGTACTTGACGGTGTTATCCCAAGTCACTTTGAGATCGGGAATCCCCACCTCAAAGTTGGCAGCGAAGACGCTGCCACTCGCCATAAGTCCCGCAAGCGCAACCGATACCGCCAATGGCGAACGAGCCACAGACAGCGCGTCAAGCGGACCACCCTTAGTTTCTGAGCACGCAGTACAGTGGGCGGCCGGCAGGCCTGCCCTGAGATGAAGACATTGCATGGTGTCGTCTCTTTATTGTCATTATTGTAAGAACCGCCGTGTGTCATTGACGACCTCGAGCCGAGGAGTCAATGCCGTGCCCGCCATTGCATCTTCCTTAGTTACTTGCCAATGCAACGATCACGAGACACAAGCCATCCGAATCAGGCAGACCCCCTATAAATCCGGGGCCTGGTGCTTCAATTTCCAGATGCCCTCAAAAAATCTCGAACCTTCGCATATTTCCAGCTAGCGGAAGCCATCAGCGATATAGGCTTACTCGGCACCAACGCGTGCAACAACATAGACAGGGCGCTCGGCATAAATACCTCCTGATGCATTTTTGTGCTGCCTTCTATCTCTGCCTCTAATCAAGACGTTCGGACAGCTTGCATCGAGGTTATCGCTTTGCCGCCCCCCGGTCTTTCAGATTACTGCTGGCGTTTGTGCTTTCTTGCTCAGACTTTGAGGTTGGATTTTTTGCGGGCAGCCTCCTGTTGAGAGGGCATAGCGCCATGGCCAGCTGCCATGGCGCCTTACCTCAGTTCATGCTTTCTCGTCGATAATGGGGTTGCTCAGAGTACCGACCCCACCCACCTCTACCTCGACGGTGTCGCCCGACTTCATCCAAAGCGGCGGATTTCGTTTACCGCCCACACCCCCGGGCGTACCGGTCACGATCACATCGCCCGGCTCAAGCTCGGTGAAGGTGGAGCAGTAGGCAATCAACTGGGGGATCGAGAAGATCATCAGGTGCGCGCTGGTGCGCTGAACCTCCTGACCGTTCAGGCGAGTCACCAGGCTGATATCAGCGCCATCGGCAATTTCATCGCGGGTAACCATCCAGGGTCCGAACCCACCCGTTGCCACGAAATTCTTGCCCGGGATCCACTGATGCGTGTGGCGCTGCCAATCACGGATTGTTCCATCGTTGTACGGCGCATAGCCGGCGACATACTCCCAGGCGTCCGCCTCCGCGATATTGCGACCGCGCTTGGCGATGATGATCGCGATCTCACCCTCGAAGTCGAGCTGTTCGGACACCCGCGGACGAATGATCGGCTGCCCATGGGCCACTTGCGAATTTGCAAAGCGGGCGAAGACCACCGGCTTCTCGGGAACCTCGCGACCGGTTTCGATGCGATGGTCATGATAGTTCGTGCCGATGCAGAAGATTTTCGGCGGATGCGGCACCACTGGGAGTAGTTCCACATCCTCCAGGCGCAGAGCGTCGCCGGCCTGCTCGATCATGGCCGGCAGCTCGGGCAGTGCGTTGTGCTCCAGAGCCACTCGCAACAGGGCATAGCCACTGACTTTACCGAGATCGACAATGCCAGCCTCGGTCAATGCGCCCCAGGACTCCTGACCATTTACACGGAAACTAAGCAGTTTCATTTGGCAGCTCCAAACATTTCCAGGAAGGTTGCGATTGCCTCTTCGGCGATCTTCGAATCCAGGTGTGGAGGCGCGCCCGCTACGCCGACAGCGCCCACACAGTGACCATCCAGCAGTACCGGTACCCCCCCCTCGATCGCGACATGGGGTAACCGCACCATCGAGTAACGCCCCTCGTTCAGCGGCTTCTCGAAGAAGGTGGTTGGGTGACCACCTTCCGCCGAACTACGGGCCTTGTCGAAAGCGCCCTCGGCGCTCATGAGCGGGGCACCATCCATACGCAGCAGTGCTTGCAGATAGGTGCTCGCATCAACGACTGCGATCGAGACCGGAATCTTCATTCTCGAAGCGATCGCTTCAGCGCTATCCGCCAGCTGCTTCGCTTCCTGAAGACTCAGAGACAATTTGCTCAACATGGTCAGACCTTGTTTTCTTCGGGCACGTAGCCCTGGGCGACGAGAAACTCTTCAACGACGCGGTTGTAGTGATCCGGCTCCTCGTAGTACGAGGAGTGCCCAGATTCAGTGAACGTGTAACTTTGGGCGCCAGGGATACAGCGAGCGGCCATCAGGTGCGTTTCCCCGCCCAACAGGCGGTTCTGCACGCCTCCCATCACCATGGTCGGTACGTTGTAGCCGACGAAATCCTCCGGAAGGATTCGCAACTCGGGATCCGTGATGGTGGAGAGGTTGATCTTCTGATTCATCCTCGCGAGCATTTGATACAGGGCAATCAGCTCCGGACGCTCTCGTACGAAGCGTTCCGAGAAGCCCAGATCCTGGGGAGGAACCTTTTCTCCCGCAGCTACGCGACGGAAACGCTCAGATACGACCTCCAGCACTTTGTGGTGAGGACCGTAGGCTGGAGTTGGCGAGCCGGAGAGCACCAACGCCGCAAAACGATCAGGCTCCCGAACCGCCAGAGGCAGTCCGGACCAAGCTCCCATCGACTGGCATACGACGGCGACCTTACCCTCGGGGGCCTCGACATCAAGCAGGCGCGCGAGGTCCTGACTGAACTGTCGCGGATGGAAGGTTTCGGCGTCACAAATCGACCCACCGAAGCCACGCATATCCAGGCAAATCACTCGATAGCGTTTGCTGAAATGCGCAACCTGCTGGAAGAAAACAGTGGCGTTGGCGCCGGCACCATGCACAAACACCAGTGGGCGACCTTCGCCACAAACGTCATAGCGCAACCGCGCACCTGGAACATCAAGAAATGCCATGGGTGGCGCTCCTTATGCCCAAGGGCCGAGGAAAGGAGGCTCGAACCAGGCCGCTCCACCATGAACAATGCTTTCTGGCCACTGCGAGTGAGGCACCGGCAACGTAGTGGGCTTGGGTGCAACTCCATCAAGCCCTACGCGATCCATTCCATAGAAGATTTGGATGGCAACCGTATCGGGCCCTTGAACCCAGAAGCCATAATGGACGCCAGGAGACAGCTCAGCAGGCAGATCCAGAATCCGAACCCCCTGCTTCTCGAGGAACTGACGCGCTTCGATCAGTTGCTGATAGCTAGCGACGGCGAAGCCGCATCCTGCAGCGAAGCCCAGCTGCTCACGCAAGGCTTTCGGGTAAAGCGCCAAAGTATGGTGCTCAGCGCCTGCCCGAAGAAAAGCACACTCATGCCCCAAGACGGAGACGCGCTCGCTGAGCTTGAGCCCGAGGACATTGCAGTAAAAGTCGATTGACGCTTGCAGATCAGCAACGTAGAGCGCCACTCGACCCAAATGTGTCAGTTTGAACGGCTGCGGCATCAAGATGCCTTCGACCTGATACTTGGCCTCGCGACGCTCGCTCCAGCGATAACCACCATCGGCATCTTTGCGCAGCAGAGCATTATCGACTTCGATGTACTCCGGAATTTGCGGCAGTTCAGGCAGCGTCGTGAAACCACGGTCATACATGGTTTCAGGCTTGCTTCGACCATCCCAACCGATCTGCTCCATGCCATAGAAGATCTCGTTTACGTACCCATCCGGGTCGTAGACATATGCATGCCAATTGGAGCCCGGTGTGTCGCGACCTATTCGGCGCAGCTTCGCCTTGCGGTCAAGGAACGAGACCCCTTCAACGACTTCCTGCAGGCTCCCGACCTGCCAGGAGAGCTGGTTCACCACGGCGCCCTTGCGAGCCGGCTCACGGGTATCGATCAAGTTCTGACTGCCGACTACCAGATTGTGGTGATCTGAACCGCAACGAAGGAACCAACCAGTAGCATCGACTTTGGGAAGCGGCTGCTTGAGTCGCGACGTGAAGTCATCGATATCACTGATGTTGAGCCCCAGCTTGCGAGTCAGAAACTCTACGGTTGCCGTGATATCGGGGGAGTGGTAACCGAAGTGACCAATACGGCGAATGCGAAACGGCTGTTCGAGGCGGAGTCCGCCGGTCGTGAAGGTCATGTTTTTCTCCTTAATTGCGTTGCGCTCAGGAAGCCGTTGCCAGCGATGCAGTGCTGTAAAGACGGTCTGCGAGCGACCTCACGAGCGTGTTCAAACGAGTGGCAGTTGCGGCACCAAAGACATAGAAGTCAGGCCGCAGGAGCAGAACCTCGACATCGTGCTGATTGAGGTAGTCGACATACACACCGTCCACATCCTCCACGGCATACTTCGACTGCGAGTCCTCGAAAACCGCGATGGAGCAACCGAGGCTTTCAAGGTATTCAGCTTCCTCCTGTCCCAGGTGCGCAGTCGGATCCTGGCGACACCACAGCTGGAATCCCGAACCCAGCAGCTCATCACCACGCACGGTTTCGCTCCCCTTGCGCAGGCGGCCTTGGGGGGCAAACTCGCCTGCCGGACCGTGCAGTGCGCCTTGAGGGTCGAAGAAAAGCGCTCCCGACTGGAGACTGGGCAGAGCCGGGGGGTGCCCCTCTCCTTTCAGACGCATGTCATGATCCCGCTGAGCTGCCTCTTGCGGATCGACGATATTCACGACTCGAGATAGGCGGTCAGACGCAAGCACGATGGTTGTTACGTGCTGCTCACGCTCTTCACGGTAGGTATCGAGAAGATCTTCATTGCTGCGCCCGGCAAGAACCTCCACCAGCTTCCATCCGAGATTTCGGCCATCGCGAATCGCGGCGCATGCACCTTGCCCCATGTACGGTGGCATGGTGTGTGCTGCGTCGCCGGCTAAGAAGACACGCCCCACTCGCCACTCGGTGGCAATACGAGTCCGATAGTGGTAGACGACCTGGCGAAGAATTCGAACGTCTTCCGGGCCGATGCCATGCTTACGAGCCATGAACTCCCATGCCACCGCCGGATCTGTCATGGCTTCGTCGGTCTCGCCTTCCATGACCCGGAATTCCAAGCGCAGACGCTTGGTCCCAATCGGCATGTACATGTGCGGACGCTCGGGATCCATGAAGATCTTCAGCTTCATGAAGCGCTCCGGGACCGGACGAAGCAGTTCAGCGTCGAAGTTCAACCAGCGCTGATGCATGTCGTAGTCACGCACGCCCAGCCCCAGGTTCTGACGGACGAAGCTGCGGGCGCCATCGGTTCCAACCACGTACTTGGCTCTGATCGTGCGGGGTTTGCCGCTACCTTTCTCCGTAGGAGAAATGATCAGATGAACGCCATTGGCGTCCTGCCACAACTCGGTGGCCTCCCATCCCCTCAGCAAATCGACATTGGGCATCGATTCAACCTTATCGGCGATCGCCTTTTCGAAGTCAGGCTGGAACACCGAAATTCGAGATGGCCACCCGCCCAGCTGACCGTCATAACGAACGATCATGAGGGGATCACCAGCTGCATCGACGAAGTCGCAAGACTCCTGCACCAGCGTCTCGGCCAGAGCACCATCGATGTCGTGGGACGTAGCCTGAAGGGCGCGACATACCTCGCCATCCAAGGTAGTGAGACGTGGCAGCGGATAAGGTTCAGGCCAGCGCTCAACGATCAGAACACGGAATCCCGCCGCTCCGATGGTGGACGCAAGGACCTCTCCGGCAGGGCCATAGCCAACCACAATGGCGTCATAGATCGAATCTTGGTGCGCACAATCACTCTCGGCGCGAACAGCATTTTGGGAGTCGCTCACTTTTTTATCCTTGTATGGCTTTGGTCTGAGGACGTCCTCAGACTAGGCCAAGCAAGTCATTGATTGAAGCGATTCAAAAAATTACCGTCATCACCCACGGTGATTACTCTCTAGCCCCCTCCCATGGCATCAGCCGCTTGCGGAGCATCGGCTCAAAAGCGACCCTCAATCACCGCGACATCTGATCAAACAAACGCACGCGCTGCCTCGAGCAGCCGCTGTTTCATCCACTGATGCGCAGGTAGATTGTTGCTCCTCTGGTGCCAGCTCAGGTGCAGAACCGCATTCGGAACGTCCAGCGGTAGAGGCCGCACCTGGACCTCCTTTCTGGCATCAGGGGTGGTGGCAAAGCGCTCCGGTAGCACCGCAATCAGATCGGAATCCCTCAGTATCTTGGTCACTACCGAGTAGTGGTTGAGGGAGAGACAGACATTTCGCTTGAGCTCCAGGCTGGCCAGTGCATCGTCTATCAAGCTAGGGGCGTCCTCATGCCCTGCCGCATTGATTGCCAGTTGTGGAGCCTCACAGAAATCCGCTAGCGACAGCTTGCGCTCGAGGAGCGGATGCCCGTGCCTGGCGGCAACCACCAGACGATCGCTGAACAAAGGCATCGACTGAAGAACTGCAGCCCGCGGCAGATCGATACTGATTGCAAAATCGACCTCACCACGCATCAGGCGTGCCCCAGTCAGGGCCGGATCATGGGGCACGAAAAACAGCGACGCGTGAGGCGAAAGCTCGTGCACACGCCGATAAAGGTGCGAAGTGAACAGCAATACCGAGATGTCCACCATGGCGATTCGAAATCGCTGCTCCAGGTTGGCGACGTCCACATCCGGAGGGTTCACGGTCCCCCGAAGCTCCACCAAGGCCTTGTGAATCCTCGGCCATAGCTCCATTGCGCGAGGCGTAGGGTCGACTCCACGCGCGGCCTTCACGAACAGCTGGTCCTGAAACTGTCGACGAAGACGATTCAGAGCGTTGCTCACGGCGGCTTGAGTCATATCGAGTCGCTCTGCCGCACGCGTGACATGGCGCTCGGTCATCACGACATCAAAGACATTGAACAGGTTGAAATCCACTCGGGACAGGGGCTGCTGGTCAGGCATTCCGACCTCCTATGTAATCATTCAGGCGAATGACATTAATAGATGTAAACACCTTATTCAATGACGATGGCAGTCATAGAATCTGGGTCAAGCGGTGTCCCCTGCCCCTCCCAGCGCCGGATGCGGCAGTCACTACAACAACAAAAGTGAGCTCCTCATGAAACTCGAACGATTCTGTCGCTACGAGAACGGCCTGCTTGTCATGCTGTTCACCGCAAACGGCCTGATGTTCTTCGACCGCCTTGCCATCAATTTCCTCATGCCTTTCATCCAGGCCGAGTTCTCCCTGAGCAAACTCCAGATCGGAGCATTGAATGCTGCACTGGGGCTGAGCTGGGCTGCCTCCGGCTGGCTGCTAGGGGGCTATGTTGACCGCCGTGAGCAAAAGCGAACCATCCTGGTGTCAGCCGTAGTCCTTTTCTCGGCGGTCTCAATGCTTTCCGGACAAGCCACCAGCTTCATAACCTTGCTGCTCGCCCGAGTTCTGATGGGGGTAGCCGAAGGTCCGGTGCTGCCAGTCAGCCAAGCGTTGATGATCGCCGCCTCCACACCATCGCGCCGCGGCTTCAACATGGGATTCATTCAGGCAGTGTCCACCGGCGTATTTGGTTCGGTGCTCGGCCCCGCCATTCTGATCCCTCTGGCCAGCGCCCTCGGTTGGAGAACGGCCTTTCTACTCGCTGGGATTCCTGGTCTGGTCCTGGCCGTGGTGCTATGGCGATACGTACGGGAACCGTCCCTTGACACGCTGGCCAAGCTCTTCCCTAAAAACATCTCTGAGCGCAATTCGGATAAGCCGCTGCGGAATCAAAACCTGATTCTGAGCATCATCATTGCCTGCCTGTTTCTGACGACCTTTTTCTCAATCACCATCTTCGCTCCGCTCTACCTTTACCAGCAGCGTCAATTCGATAGCTCCACGATGGCACTGATCATGACCGTCCTCGGGATCTCAGCCGTGGTCGGCGGCGCAGTCGTACCTGCAATATCCGACTATGTGGGACGGCGCCTAACTCTTGCCTCGGCAATTCTTCTCACCTCTGCAGCCCCGCTGATCATCGCCTTCGCCAATACAAGTCTGCCGGTCCTGTGCTTGGCCTTGTTCGTGTCCTATCTAGGCATTGGTTGCATGCCAATTTTCCTGGCCACCATCCCTGCGGAGTCAGCGCCAGGTGCTTATGCAAACCGCGCCATCGCCCTCGTTGTGGGTATTGGTGAGGTGGTGGGTGGCTGTCTTTCCCCTCTACTCACCGGGCTTTCTGCTGACGTGCTCGGTCCCACCGCCCCATTTGCCATTGGATTTGCAACAGCAGTCATCGCCGCAGCTGTTGCTCTGCTTCTAAGAGAAACCGCCCCACGCTGTATAGCCAGATCGATCAAGCGATCGGCCTGCACAACCGCCACCGAAATCCACTCTTAACCGCAACGCAATGTGGCTCATCACGAAACGATGCGCTTTCCCAAAACGGAGACTGACATGGATATTGAACTGATCGATCGCCTGACCATTCGTGACCTCGTGGAGAACTGGGCAGTCTGGCGGGATGCTGGCGACTGGGAGCGATTCCAGACGGTCTGGCACGATGACGGGGTAATGATGGCAACTTGGTTCCAGGGCCCCGCTACCGAATTCATTCGCGTGACCAAGGAAGGATGGTCCAAAGGAGTCAGCATCCTGCACTTCCTGGGCGGAACCTCCGTGGAGGTCAAAGGCAATCGAGCCATCGCCCAGACCAAAATGACCATCTCCCAGCGCGGCATGGTTCAGGAGGTGCTGTGCGATGTGGTGTGCACCGGACGCTTCTACGACTTCTTCGAGAAGCGTGACGGCCGCTGGGGTCTGGTGCTGCGTCAACCCATTTACGAGAAGGATCGGATTGACCCTGTCGACCCTTCTGCTCGTCTGGAAATCGATCAAGAGAGCCTTGGGACCTTCCCGCGAGGTTATCAGCACCTTGCCTACATCCAGACCCAGATCGGCTACCAGGTAAAACGCGATATGCCGCAACTCACCGGCAAAGAAGTTGAGGAGCTCTACGCCCGCGGTAGCCAATGGCTGTCCGGCGCCGCGCTGTAGCAAGTGATGGAACGGACCAGTGCAATGACGAGATCAACATCTCTCGTCAAAACCTCCGCTCCAACTCGCCTGATCAACCGAGTCTGTCGCCATTGGCGAAATATGTTCCCTGTCAGTTTTGACAATCAGAACGGCGAAATAGCGTTGGGTCTCGGGCACTGCTCGATGAGGGTTAACAACGTCGGACTGCGCGTGGATCTCCAGGCGGAGAACGCCGAAAACCTCAGCCGACTTGAAGGGGTAGTAGCGATCCACCTTCAACGTATGGCTGGCAACGAAGAGCTCTGTTTCAACTGGGAGCGTCAACCGTGACCGAAGCTGCATGTGCCCCGATTGCGCTCAAAAGGAAACTGCCATGAAATCGTTCGACTACAACATAAATGCAGCACGCATTGTCTTTGGTGAGGGCCGCACTGCCGAGATCGCCGCGGAGATGTCCCGACTCAAGACCAGTCGCGCCTTGGTGATCACTACTGAAGCCCAGAAAGTTGATGGCGAAGAGATCCGAAGCGTGCTTGGCCCGATGGGCGCTGCGCTATTCTCGGGCGCCGTCATGCACACGCCGGTGGAGGTCACCGAGCAGGCCATGTCCGTGCTGCTGGCAAATGACTGCGATTGCCTGGTGGCCCTCGGCGGAGGCTCCACCATTGGCTTGGCCAAGGCTCTGGCGGTACGGACTGGTCTTCCGCAAATCGCCATCCCTACCACCTATGCCGGCTCCGAAGTGACGCCGGTGCTGGGGGAAACCGAGAACGGTGTAAAGACTACCCGCAAGGCAGACGTGATCCTGCCCAAGGTAGTCATTTACGACGTTCTGCAAACGCTCTCCCTGCCGCCGCTGGTTTCCGCCAGCAGTGCCCTGAACGCCGTTGCCCACGCGGCCGAGGCGCTCTATTCGCAAGACGCCAACCCCATCGTCACGCTGATGGCTGAGGAAGGTATCGCCGCGCTGGTGAACAACCTGGACACCATCCTGGCCGATCCACAGAACCTCTATGCCCGCTCCCAGGCCCAGTACGGCGCCTGGCTGTGCGGCACTTGCCTCGGCACTGTGGGAATGGCCCTGCACCACAAGCTCTGCCACGTGCTCGGTGGCACGTTCAATTTGCCTCACGCAGAAACCCACTCCATCGTCCTGCCGTACTCGCTGGCCTACAACGCCGAGGCGGCGCCCGAGGCCATGCATATTCTCAGCCGCGCCCTAGGTGTCACCGACAAGCCATGGATTGCCCTCCACGCCCTGCTTCGCCGCTTGGGTCTGCCTACCTCCCTGAGCGCCATCGGCATGCCTGAGGACGGTATCGAGCGTGCAGTCGAACTGTCCCTCCAGGCGCGTTACTGGAACCCCAGGCCACTGGAGGCGGAGCCGTTGCGCCGACTGTTCCAAGCCGCCCTCATGGGCGACACACCGAGCGCTTTCTAGGAGGGGACCATGCGCAACTTCGACGAACACAACATCACCGAAGCGGTGCTACAACGGGTCGCTGGTGCCGACGCTCCTCGCGTGCGGCAGATCAGCTCCGCTCTGGTTCGCCACCTGCACAACTTCGTACGCGAGATCGAGCCAACCCAGCAGGAGTGGGAGCACGCCATCGATTTCCTGACTCGCACCGGGCAGATGTGCAGCGATACCCGACAGGAGTTCATCCTGCTCTCGGATGCGTTGGGCGTATCGATGCTGGTCGATGCCATCAACCACCGCTTCCCCGGCGATGCCACCGAGACCACGGTCCTTGGACCGTTTTTCGTCAAGGCAGCACCAGAGCTGCCTTTGGGGGCGGTGATCAGCCGGCCGGAAGACGGGCCGGCGCTCCTGATCGAAGGCAGCGTCCGCGCACTGGACGGCACGCCTCTGGTTGGGGCCAGCGTCGACATCTGGCATGCCGATGCCGATGGCTACTACGACGTACAGCGTGATGCCGGCGAACTGAGTTCACGGGTGCGGGTACGCACTGATGAGCAAGGTCGCTTCTGGGTGCTCGGTGCGGTTCCTGCTGCCTACCCGATCCCCAACGATGGCCCCGTCGGACAGATGCTCGAAGCCCAGGGACGTCATCCCTATAGGCCAGCCCATGTGCATTTCATGATCGCCGCGCCAGGGTACGAGACCCTGGTGACCCACCTCTTCCTGGCGGACAGCGACTATCTAGATTCGGACGTGGTATTCGGCGTGAAGGACTCACTGATCGAGCCGCTGGTGGAGACCCATCCTGGGACCACGTCGTACGGTGCGAAAGTCGAACAGTCAGTTCCGACGCTGCGCAGAAACTTCGTGCTCGCCTCGTCGGAAAACTGAATGCCTTGCAGCGCAACCCGGCGGCCGTCTGTCCCGGCCGGGGACTTTTAACAGGGCTCCGGCCCTGTTTTTTTTGTCTCAAGGCTGATCCGACGCGGATGCCTGTGCCGCAGATGCCCCCATCGTCTCGGTCGCTCTGCGCCCAACCTCGAACCCAACCATCTTCGCCCTTGAGCAGTAAAGTTTGATGCTAGGAAGTCGGGTACCGGTCGTATGCAGGAGCAGTGCAACGCTCCATGACCTGGGCCTGCAGCCCGACGGGGCAAATACCCTTGTCGATCACCTAGCGGGAACAGACGGTACGGCTGCGTAGCACCGAATACCTGGACAACTCGGGCCAGTAGCACTTCGGTACCAGCGCGCATGCCCAACGGCTCGGAACCAGCCAGTATTCCAATCGTCTCAGCAGCTCGTGCAGGAACCTGGCGTACCCCCCGTAGCCTGAACGGTGCACCGACAGGTTGCGTGCACCATGGGAGATGCCGGTCTGCATGACTGGACCCTTCGCGTCCGGGATAACCGACAGTCCTGGAGCATCTGGAATTAAAGGCTGGCTGCACGACAGGCAGCTGTGCCCGCTGGTCGCGAATCCACGTATGGACGAGACTGGTGCTTAGCCCGTGGCTCAAGGCCACGCCGACGACAGCGGCTCCGGGGTGCGTGCGCTTGTCGACGACCTGGATGCTGAAGGATTTGAAGGCAGGAACGGCGCTGGCCGGAAACGGGAGATCCCCGGAAATGGACTAACATGCCGTCCCCCAAAAACAGGTGGACACGATGCCATTGCCTGACGGGAGGAGGTGTGTTGGCTGGACGCTTGCGACCAAAGGTAGCAGAATCTCTTTCATCTGCATTGACGAAGGCCGGAGTAGCCTGCAGGCTTGGTTTAAGGAAACGCACAGCCCGAGCACCAGTGCAGGTGAGGCGACATCGTAACAACTATAATAATCTTCCGTTATGCGTGACAGTTATGCTTAGATCCAATGAAATTCAAACACGAGTTCTTGTCAGCAATTCTCCCTCTGGGAAATTGCGACCCTTTGTTGATAGCATTGACATCCAAGCATCCAGTCACGGCGCACCGTGGGATGACGCGCTAGCTGTTGAGCAAGTTTCGCTCAACCCTGCTGAAATGGAACACTGCTATATCAGTCGCACGACCATTGTTCAGCCTCTTTCCTCTTGCCATACCAATGTTACACGACTCGGTGATATCGGCCATTCCGATAAAGACTTGACCAAGGATGTGATCCACATTGATCCATCCGGCTCGTTAACAGGTGCCCGCTGGAGCGAAGCACTAGACGTCCTGTTTCTGATGCCTTCGGAATCGATGTTCGAGCGCGTCCTCAGAGAGATGCGCAACCCTCCATCCAAAATCGAATTAACACGCAGCAGCTTTGTGCAGGACCGGCAGATTCAACAAATAGGGCTCGCCATTCTTGCCGAATGCAAAAGCGGCTTCCCGACCGGACGGCTTTTTGGCGAATCATTGGCGATGGCGCTGACGGCTAGATTGATCAACCACTATTCAACTTCTCAGCTTAATCTGCCTACCAGCAACCATGGGCTACCCACATGGCGACTGCGTCGAGTGACCGATTACATTGAGGAAAATATCGGCGCCGAGTTAGGACTTGAAAACTTGGCTGCGGTAGCGGAGTTCAGCGAATACCATTTCAGCAGGATGTTCAAACTTCGCACCGGACTAACGCCACATGGTTACGTAACAGAGCGTCGTATCGCGCGCGCAAAGGAACTGCTCACCCGCAGCCAGATGTCAATCAAAGAAATCAGTGCACTTTTGGGATTCGGCGATCAGGCCCACATGACGACAGTTTTCAAGCGGTGCACGGGAACCACCCCTAAAAAGTTTCGTGAGCAAGCGCAATACCCTTAAAACTCTAACTCTTGCGCCATCAAGTTACAAATAAAAATAACCAGACAGTAAAAGCAAGTCACCCAACCGCATTCATTACAACCAATGACGCTCTGAAATAGCCATGCATTACCGGATGGCTCCGCTGCTCCCATTTTTAAGGCGAAGAGCCGCGCGGCCTGCAAATCGCCAAGCGGCACAGGATACGGAATGTCCGGCAGCCCATAGCGGGCCAAGATCTCGGGCTTGAGGTGAATCTCGGAGAGGTTGTGCATGGTGGTGATTCCCTTCAGAAATGACTTCCCGCGTGACGGCCGCAGCCACGGAGCCGAAGACTGGAATCATGGCCAGTCATCTTTCCTATTCAGATCATCGGCAGCTCGGGCACAATCCCCGCCCCGCTCCCTCCCACAGCATCAAGTACCGCATGAAACTGCTCAATACCTACGACGACCGCGACGAAGCCGAAGAGGCTGCCGAGAAGCTGACAGGCGACAAGCGCCTGGCCAGCGAGCGCGACGCCACCGTGGTGATCTACAACCTGTTTGGGATCCCGAGCTGGGGTAATTTCCACCGTCTGGGTATGTACAACCTGGGCGAGCTGAAAACCCTGTTGGATCGCCGAGCCACCTGGCAATCTGCCGACCAGGTTCGGCATGCAGAGATCATCGCCACGCTGAAGACCGGGGCGAAGAACTATGGCATCGAGGTGCCGGAGCACTGGCTGTGACTGCCCGAGCAAAGCCCTTAACGAGAGCTCCGCTCGGACAGCCCCGGATCACCCCTTCGCCTTGAAGATATCGACCTTGGTCTCCAGGCAGCGGCGCAGAGTCAGGTCATTCGCGCCGATGCCGAACCAGCTGTCCGGCTTCTGGAAGAAGTCGAGACCACGGCCGATCTTGATCACCCAGCCGTTGTCGATGCGGATCTCGCGGTCATGCAGGTTCTCGTTGATCCTGACCTCCAGTGCGATATCCATCTCCAGCAGGCTCTGCTTGAGCTCTTCCAGGCGTTCCGCAACGTCCTTGAGGTCGGTGTCCTGGTCATAGCTGGTCGTCAGCTTGATGGCCTTGACCGTGGGTGACTTGATCACCGCCTCGCAGAAGCGCACGAAGTTGTGGATCTGGTGATTGGCTCGAATATATGGATCTTCGATTTCCACGGTCTTCGCTCCCTTCAAGTAGGGAAGCACTATCGATTCGTAGCTGTAGCCGGTATCACCGTAGTGGATGGTGTAATGCTGCTCTTGAAGCTCTGCTTCGCCGCCAGAGGCCACGACTGCAAGTGGCTGCTCAACCGTGGCGAGAGCTGCCCCAACCGGCTGATCGGAGGACACAGGCGCAGCACGCCCCTCCTCCCCTGCGCCGGCGTGAATGCTCTTGCGGGTCGGCTCCTGAGTGGCCGACGCATTGCGCGACTCAGGGCAGTAGACCACCACCTCGTTGCCTGAAGCATCGAGGTAGGACAAATTGATCCGCGCATACTCGTCATCGGTCTTGCGCTTGTTCATCTGCTCCTTGACGCGGCGGCGGCCTTCGACCGCGTAGGCCACGTACTCAGCAAACTCCTGATCGGTCGGCGGGCCATTGGGGTGCAGGATCTTCAGGAAGGCACAAACGGTCTTCTTGATCCCCTTCTCGTCACGACCCTCAACCGCCCTCCCCAGCTTGATGCGCTTGCTGACCTCCTCGTAACGGTTGGTCTGCTTCAACTGGTAGTGGAAGGCTTCAGCCAGGTAGTCGGTGATGAAACCGTAGTGACTGGTCAGGAACTCGCTGCTGTTCTTCGGCATTTCCCAGCCCGGCAGGTAGCAGGCGAAACGATCCTGGACCGCCAGGTCGAACTCCTTGGGCAGCGGCTGGAACAGGTCATGGACTTCCGAGTTGACGACCTGCTCGACCGAAAGATCCAGGTTACCCACGAAGGCCATGGATGCATCGGCAATGACTTCCACCCCTCGGGAGAAACGCCCGTTGGCCATGAAGTCCTTCATGATCTGGATGGTGTCCTGATCCTTGACCTTGATCCCGCCCACCTCATCGAACGCCACCGTGTCCCAGTAACCTACCAGGCCGATCTTGTGGCGCTGGTTGTTGTAGAACAGGGTCGCCTTGGTGGCCTGGCCACCGCTAATCAGCGTCGAGTAGGGCGAGAACTCGCTGAAGAAGTAGGACTTGCCGGTGCCACGCGGCCCCAGCTCGATAAAGTTGTAGTTGGGCTCGATCAGCGGAGCCAGACGAGCGATGAAGTGCAACTTCACCCGCGGCGACAGCTTGCTCGGCTCCAGGCCTACCGAGCGCAGCACCACATCCAGCCACTCGTCCCGAGTGAACTGCTCCCGCCCTTCACAGTAACGCGTGAAGTCGAAGCGGCTCATCTGGATCGGGCGCAGATCCTCAACGTAGAAGGCGTAGTCGTCGTCTTCGATCTCGTTGAAGGCCAGGGTCACCTCGGCCCACAGACCGCCTTGCAACAGACGGTCGTGATCGCGGTAGTACTTCTCGCTGATCGCCACCTTGCGCGAGTCGAAGTTCTCCAGCGCAGCCCAGTGGCGGCGATCCTTCTCGACGTAATTGACGTGCACCTTGTCGATGAAGCGATGCTTGCCCTTGGTAGCCACCTTCGACTGGGCTGCGTTTGCCTCGTTGGGCCGCACATAGTTCTCGTTAAGCGTGTCGAGCACTGCCTCCAGACCAGCCTGGATCTCAGCGTCGTCATCACTGGCACAGAAGCGCGCCAGGAGGAACTCCAGTACGAAGGTCGGCACGTTGGTGCCCTTCTTGATCCGATGCAACAGATCCTTGCGCACTACCTTGCCGTCGAACGTCGACGTGAGCTTCTGATCCAGGGTATCCATGGCTTACACCGCGTAGTCCGTTTCCAGCTCGATCTGGCTGTAAATGGCGTTGGTCTTCGGGTTCAGTGCCTTCACCTTGAATTTGCCTTCGAACTCCATCTGCATTTTCAGAGTGACTTGCACCTTGTCCCCGGCCTTGAGCGTCAGCGTACCGGTTGCCGGGTTGACCACGCCACCGGCCTTGGCCTCACCCACCACCTCGCCCTTGCTGTTGTGAGCCTCCAGCAGGATCTCGAAATCGCTCTCGGTCGAGAACATGTCTGCTGCCTCGACAGCCACATCGATCACCGGCACCCGCGTGGTGATGCGCTTGGCGCCGTTCTTGTAAGAGATACTGATCGCCGCCTTGTTGAGGCTCGGCTGCTCCTGGGCTTTCAGCTGCATGGTGATGACCGGTACCACGCATTCTTGCAGTGAAGCACCACCGTGGTAGTACAGCAGGCCACTGCGATAGGCGGCGAGCGTTTGCGGCCCAGCAAACTTGGCGAAGTCACCACGGATACCCAGCTTGTCGCTACTCATCACCAAGTGATTGGCGTCTGCGCTGCCATCACCCAGAGCGCAGCGGTCATGCACGACCAGCCAGTTGCCGGTCGGCTTGCTGCACACGTCCCCTGCCCCCGCATGGTTGTTCATGAAGAACCCATGGTCAGTGGCAATCACGACTTCATGGAAGCCACGCTGGGTCAGCTTATGCACGGCCACGCGGATGCGCTTGAGCGCGTTGGTGATTTCCGCAGGCGCGGTGTCCGGATGGTTCTCGAAGTGGCTATCGATCTCCACTGCACGCAGCACCAGCAGATCGATGTCGGCACCAAAATCAACCCGATCCCGCACGAAATCTTCCAGCCTGCTTTCGGCAAACCGCTGGCCATACCGCTTCCTGAACACTTCCATGCGCTGCGCCACGGTGTTGACCACCTGATCGCCCAGCATGGGCTGAATGCTCTGCTCAGCATTGCGCAGGAACAGCTGCTGGCCAGCTCCCGGCAACAGGCTGGCCATGCCGACTGGAGTCACACTGGGCAGCTGCACCAAAGCGGTCTTCAGCTCGACAACCCCATCCCCTGCCAGCTGCCTTTCCAAGGCTACGCCCAGCTCATAGCGCAAGGCATCGATCATCAGGTAGGCGATCTTGCGGCCGTTCTGTTGCAGCTTGGGCGCGACCATTCGGTCGAATACATCCGCGTTGGCGAGATAGCCCGGCAGCGGCCAACCACTGCTCTGCAAGTGACGGGTAAAGACCAGCTGTACCTTCTCGGCCAACTTGCCGTACTGCTTGCGGGCCTGCTGCTTGACGGGCGTCATCACGCCATCGGCATCCTGCCACTCGAAGTCACTGACAGCCTGCTCGAACTCGCGATGCAGACGATCCACCTCGCGCAGCGAGCCCACGTAGAACTCCAGCAAGGTTTCCAGGTTGCGGGTGTGATCACCCAACTGACGATCCAGGTCTTCACAGCTCTGCATCAGCTCCAGAGCCGAGCGCAACAGATCCCACTGGCCATGGCTCTCACCCTTACCCGTCCACACCGAACGCTGGTGCTGCTCCAGAATCCGCCGCACCTGGTCAGTGTCGTCGCTCAGGATCGCAGCGATGGCGCGATTGAGGAAGGTACGCTCCTCGAAAGGGAAGGTATCCCGCTGGCCTAGATCGACCAGTTGAGCGCAGTGCTCGACCAGTCCCAGCTCGGTTTCGATTTCCTCGGCTCTGTCGATATACAGGCCCTGGGTGCGGCGATCATTGCGCAGATCATCGCAGAGCCCTTCGATCACCGGCTTGGCGATGCTGTCCGCCCGCGGAATGTCGACCAATGCCGCGGGCAACTGCTCGGGCAGATCGAAGACGAACTCGCTGAACAGCACGAAACGCCACAGCTCGTTGGCAATCGACGACCAGGTCTTGCCTTTGGTCTTCAGCGACAGACCAATGCTGCTCTTCAGCAGATCGCGAGCTTCGCCTACCCAGGTATCACTGTCCTTGAGTGCAGTCTCTTGCTGGGCACTCGGCGCCAGCAGGGAGAACAGAATGTCTCGGCTGGACTCCGCCTTGAGCAATGAACGTAGGTTCGGCCAACCCAGGCCGCCACCGACAGCATCGATCACCGCAAAACTCGGGTTGGAGTCATCCTCGAAGATCTGCCGGATGGCTATGGTCTGATCGGGTTTGGCCTTCAGACACAGGCTGAGGAAACTGTCGCTGTCGCCAGCGGGGAAAACCTCACCGCAGGCGCCATAGGCTGCGAAAGGATCAGACTGCTTGGCCTCCTCGGTCAGTGGCTGAGCGACCGGAACATAGACCAGCAGCTTGTCCAGCAGCCCTTTGCCCAGTGCGACTAGCGCCTTGCTCGCCTGCTCGCGGCTGAGGATGCTGCTCTCGGAGGCGTCTACCACCTCGCAGCGCTCATCAGCCAACGCCAGGCAGGTTTCCCTATAGCGCCGCTCCGGGTCGTAAACGACCAACACGCCGCGCTTCGACAGCCGCGGCGCGAGGATTTCCTGTTGGATGAAGGTCTGAATACTCATCAAACAACAGCCTCTTCAACAGCATTGAGCACCGACCAGAGGCCGGATACATCGGGAGATTCCCCCTCAGCCATCTGCTTCATTGCAGCCTCAACCAGCAGGGCTCGGTTATGCAAGAATGCGGTGAAGTCTCCGTTCAACCGCTTTACGAACTCGTCACCGCTGACAGCGCCATAATGCGCCCTGGCCAGATCGTCATAGTCGATCAGGTGAGTTTTGAGACGCTGGCGCACGGTGTCTTCGCCAGCCCAATCCACACGATCCTTCAGATAGTCGAGAGGATCCTTGCGCCCAATGCTTCGATTGGTTTTCCAGGTGATCAGCGCACAGTTGAGCGCCAGATAGCTTGGGATATTGGCCTCAGCCAGCAACGCATCAGGGAAGACGTGGTGGTACTCCCGCCCCTGCAAGCTCTCGTACGAGGCCGGCTTGTGGTCGGCGAAGTCGACTGCCCCGAGGTAGGTCGTCACCGCCATGATGGCTCGCGCCTCGATACCAGTCCCCTTCGGCCAACCTGCACTCATCAGCTCATCTATGGTCGCCAGCGGATGCTGGGAGCGATCCAGAACAGGCACCGCTGCAAGATCTTCATCCGTAAAGTCCTTCTTTTGCAGGAGCAGCTTCAACGCCTTGAAGTCGGCAAAGGCCCGCGATGCAGCTGAATTCTCGTAACGGTCACTGAAGAAGGACGACCACAGATAACGGCGCAGCAGTTTCTCCGCATTGCCCAGGAAGTCTCCATGCTCCGGGATCAGTGCATAGCTGGCTGCCAATACGGCCAGCACGGCGTTGGTAGGCAACCGTGCAGAGTCGTAGATGCCCTGGCTCGCCAACAACGCCGCCATGCGCTCCAAGCCACGCTCAAGCGTCGACCAGTTGTCCAGCATGAGCGGCTTGGACATTTCCACCATGCCGCGCGTACTGGGGATTTTCTCCTGAAGCAGCGCCGACGTGGACAGGATCAGGTCGCCCAGCTCACTGTAACGGCTGACGTGCGGGCACTTATCATTCAGTGCAACCTGAAGCTCATGCAGCGAGCGGCCCGCGACGTTCTCGACCTCCGCAACGATGATGTCGTACAGCGAAAGCGGCTTGCTGTTGGTATTCATGTTGATGAACACCTGTAGAGCCACTTCCTTGGACGTGTCGGCTGGTAACGAGAGATAAGGCAGGTTGAAGTGCGTTACCCGCTCGCGCAGGGTGTTGAGCTCGTTCTTGAACTGCTCGCGCAATGCGTTGTAGCTCTCCATCTTGTCCCAGGCATCGGGATCGCCCTTGCTCGGCCGCAAGTGGTTGGTCGCGCTGGCCAGCCAGGCATCGATTTCGCCCACCAAGTCGCCAGGACGCAGCAGGGAAATGGGTACGAACCCGCGCTCGAAACTACTCCGGGGCTCATCCGCCCAACGGGGCATGCGCAGGCCATTCTTGTTGATCCAGCGGGGAATGCAGCAGACCTCCACCTCATCGCCCGGCTCATCGTAGTAACGGTCGAACTGCGGCAGATAGACGAAGTAGGTTTCCCACTTGTAGTTGTTGTGCATCGAGCGCCAGAAAGCTGTCAGACGCTGCTGACCATCAAGCAGGTGCTGGTTAACACGCCCTGCTGCCGGAGGCTCCGCGGTAGAGATGTAGCGTGACTCGAACTTCTCGAGATCACCCACCTCGAGCGCCAGGGTCACGCCCACGGGCAGGTTGTTGATGATGGTATTGAGAAACCCGGTCACCCTATTGCGATCCCAAGCCTCGAAACGCTGGAAACGCGGCAGCTTTACCTGCCCCTGCTGGATGCTCTGGAACCAGACGCCCAGTGTTCTGTCCTGGGCTTTGCTGGATTGCTGCATGATGCTCATTCGGTGCTCCCTGCTTTCTTGCGACCACGGGTTTTCTTCGGGGTGGGTTCAGGCTCGACGTACAGATGCTCCAACCCGTGAGCGATGGCCAGCGACTTGTCGGTGACGCACTTGTCGCGAACCCGCTGCGGCCAGTAGTTCATCGCCAGGTGTGCCCAGTCGTAGTCGCCCTTTTCCAGCTTGGCCCAGGTGTCTTTCAGCACCTTCTGCCAGGGCTTGAGGCGGAACAGCTTCCAGAGCGGGGCCGCAGTGATCTGCACACCGTCGTCGTGGTTGGGGCGGTAGTTGGGGGCGATTTCCAGCAGGCTGTCGCGCAGGTCGGCCAGCTCGTGCTCCAGGCTGGCCAGGGCCTCTAGACGCTTTTCGTCCTGCTTGCTGCGGCCGGCGCCCTTGTCGCGCAGGGTTTGCAGCTCCTTGCGCACATCCTCCAGCTTTGGATCAACGAAGTCGTTGACGGCGGTGAACAGAGTCTGGTCGCTCAGGCTGGGGTAGTAGAGCCACAGCGTGTAGCTACCGGAAGCAGTCGCCAGCGGCCAGTAGATCGGTGCCTTGCGGCGACTCTTGGAGTAGCGCTTGAGGTGGAAGGCGAAGAAGTCTTTTTGCAGCCAACGGCGCACGTCCTCAACCACCGGCGCATCAACGGTTTCCAGCACCTGTTCGACCAGGCGGGCCAGGTCGTGGGTATGGCCCTGGTCGTCCACCAGGATGCCGGCATGCTGATGGAAAGGCGTGGCGCCATCCGGCAACATACCGGGGCTTTTGGCCGGCAGCGGATCGAAGGGCTCCGGCTCGGGCGGTGCAACACGCTCACCGGTGGCCAGGCGCCAGTCGAAGCGACCAAAGGCGACACCGACTGCCCAGGACAGCAGCGCGTCGCTGCTCGGTGCATCATCCACCACCTCGTCTTCGTCACCCTCATCCTCATCGTTGGGCTCATCGGCAGCAGCTTCGGCGCCAGCTCCACCTAACGCTGCGGCACGATCGGACTCGGAAAAGCCGTAGAGGTCAAAGGCGATATCATCAATCTCCGCCTGGATTCGCGAAAGCTCCGCTTCGATGGCAGGTGGGTCGTAATCGCCCAGACGGGCGCGCAGCACAGCAGGCAGCGCGAAGGCATGCGAGACTTCTTCGATGGTGTCGAGTGCGCGCTTGAGCGACCAAGCGCGACGGGCCAGGGCGGCAAGCGTCTCTTGTTGGTCGGCGTTAAAGTCGGGAACAGGAGTCTTCTGGATAACACCGACTTCGTATGAGCCGAACGCCATCTGCAACGATACCAACAAGCCAAAGGCTTGACTGTTCACCAGGGCAAGAAGCGCCAGCAAGGCATCGGGCGCGTCGTCGGCGACGAACGCGGCCGGACCTTTGTCGGCAAATATGCAGCCCTGGGGCATGGCACGCAGACTGAGGCCGCCTTGCGTTCGCCGCGGCCAGGTGAGGCCGGAGCGGAAATAGCAATGCGGATTGTGTAGCTCGGCCTTCCAATGGGGGCTCCAGCCCCTGCTTTCTCGATAGTCGCTTACAAATGTCTTAGCCTCGCGCCCATCGTCTTCCCAACGAATCGTGAGTGGGATATCTGCGTAGAAGGGTGAGTAATACCCTCCCTTTGCAAAAGATGGATATCGGCCTTCACTAGGTGATATCTCCCAGTTCAGGCGAAGAAATCGCCCGTCGTCTTTCGTTGAGGCCCCAATCGCAGCGATTCTGCTCTGTGTTTGTAGAGGTGGTTGATACGCAAAGGTCTGCCTAACGGCTTCCGAAACCCAATACGCAAACGGAGCTCCGGGCACTCCCCGAAACGATTCAGGCGCCACCTGAAACACCCGTGCATCACTTTCCCCCGAACGCAAGGCCGTGCAACTAGCCAGCAGATTGGTGGCTTTTTCTTTATCCGCCAGTAGGCGCAAGAAAGTGGTCATGCTTGCTTCTCCAACACATAGGCGGCGGCTTCCACCATCGCGTCGTCCATCACGCCATAACCCAGGTCAGCCATCACCTCGGGGCGGCCGATGCCCAGCACCACGTCCTCGCGCCATTTCTGGAAGCTGGACAGGAAGAAACAGGTGCGCGAAGTAATCGCTCCCAGCCGCCCGCCGATGCGCAGCAGTTCCAACCCACGCTCCACCATGATGGCCAGCAAATCGTTCTTGCTGCGCGGGTAGGCCTTGACCAGCCGATCCTTGGTGTTGGCCGCCAACGCACCGAACGGCGGGTTCATCACCACCACATCGAAGACTTCACGGCAAAGGTCGATCAGCCGTAGCCCCTCCAAGGCATCCTGAGCAAACAATTGCCCCTGGTAGGTCGATTTCGCCGCCTGGGCAAACTCGACCAGCGCCGTACTCAGGCGAGCTTCAGCCTGCTCCCAACTTTCCTGCTCCTCCGCAGCAAACAGGCCAGTGCCGGTGCCGACATAGACCTGGCGAATCAGGCTGGGCAGTTCACGCTCGACTTGCAACAGCACACCCAGCTCCGGCAACCCCCTGAGCAGTTGCAGGGTCTTCTCGAACAGCTCGGCATCGCGCTTGTCGAGGCTGGCGGCGAACTGCTGACGCAGCTCACGCTCGGCTGGCGGAGCCACCGCAGCCACCACATGGCCACGCCCCACATCCGGGCGCTCCTGGGCCTTGACCCCCGCATCGTGCCAGGCGCGCTGCGCCCGCAGCCACAGCGCCAAGGAGGCGATCTGCGCGGCGCGCGGGTCGATGTCCACGCCGTAGATGTTGTGCTCGACAATCAGCCGTGGCGCATCGCGCAGGTAGGCCTCGCAGTCGGCATAGGTGTGGCTGAGCGGCAGCAGGCCGGCATTCGGCTGGGTGGACACATCCAGCGAACCAGGGCCATGGGCCTGCTCCCAGTCCCAGGCTTCCTGATAGAGCTGCAAGAACAGGTCGAAGGCGTACAGGCCAAAGTGCATCGACCCGCAGGCCGGATCGAGCAGCTTAAGGGTGCGCGGGTCGCGCAGGCGGGCGCTGGCCTGCGGCTGCTCGTCCGGCTTGGCCAGCAGGTACTGACAACGCTCGCGCAACTCGGTTTGCCCGCCCGTGGCGTTGAACCACAGGCGCCCCAGGGTGTTGTCGACCAGGAACTCCACCACATAGCGCGGGGTGAAGAACTGGTTGCGCACCGCCAGTTCGCGGCTGTTGCGCGGCGCCTGGCTGGCATCGCGCATGGCTTTGCGCTCTTCCTTGGAGTTGAAGTACTGGTAGATCCAGCCGATGGTTTCGTCCTCGGCCCACAGCGGCTGGATTTCGTGGTGGTTCAGCGCCTCCAGCACGGCCAGCAAGGCCGGCTCGCGGGGGAACAGACGACCCTGGGCAGCATGGCGGTCGAACAGCGCCGGCAGGTCGATGGCGAACTCATCGAACAGGCTGAACAGGAAGGTGCGGTAAGCCTCGCCGGTTTCGCCCAGGGCACTGCCGGCGACCATCTTGTACAGCTCGAAGGCCTGGGACTGCTGCCCCTGGCTGACCACCGCCGCCACCAGCAGGCCGCGTGCTTCCATCATCAGCAGGGCGGCCAGGCGGTTGAGCACGGTGAAGGCCTGCTCGCGGATGATGCGGTCGATGGCGGCGATGCGATGGGCCTTGTCGTCCTCATCCACGGCCAGGTAGTGCGCGAGAGTGTCGCGCAGCAGCTGGGCGGTCTGCCGATCTCGGTCGCTCAGGTGGGTCACCCGCTCCAGGCTGGCCACCTCGCCACTGTTGGGGTCGATGCCGTAGGTCTGCTGCAACTGGATGCTGAACTCGTCACTGAGCAGCCTGCGACAATCACTGACCAGCTTTTGCAGGCGGTTGCGGGTGCTTTGATCGAAAGCCACGGTTTACTCCTCCACCTGCACATCCAGCTCGAAGGCGTGGGCGTACTTCAGTTCGCTCTTGAGCTTTTGCAACGCCTGGATCATGGCGTCCAGGTCGGACAGCGAGGTGATGCGGCCGCGGGCCTTGAAGCTGCGGGTGATGGTCTTGGCCTCCTGCACGCCCTCCTGCTCCTTTTCCTGCTGCTCGGACTTGATCCGCTCTTGCAGGCGCTCGCGGCCCAGGCGCTCGATGCGCAGCTTGAGCTGCTGCACCTGGCTGTGGATCTCGTAGTCGCGGTTGACCAGGGCTTGCAGGCCGGCGATGTCCGGTTGCACCTGGAGGATCAGCCCCTCCAGTTTGCCAAGCAGCTCCTGCTGCTCTTGCAGGGTCAGCTCGACCCACTCGGGCACACGCTGCAAGTCGACTTCGGCCTCTTTCAGGCGCTCGGCCTGAGCTGCCTGCATGGACTCGGCAGCACTGCTCACCTGGGCACGCAAATGGGTCAGGCGGGTGTTGAAGTCGGCTGAGTGGCAATGGAAGTCCAGCTGCTGCAAGCGTTGCTCCAGCTGGGCGAAGGGCTCAGCCAGTTCCTCCTTGAGTCGGGCAGGAATGTCGGTGTGCGGCAGCCCCTCGATGGCCCGACGATGCTGCTGGAGTTCACGCAGGGTCTGCTCAAGGCCCTGCTCCAGGCTGTTGCGTACCTCGGCGGCCCACTTCAAGTTCTCGTAGAGAGTCGAGTCCTGCTTGCCCAGTCGTTGCGGCGCATCGGAGGCATCGGTCAGCAGCACATCGGCGATGTCCCGACTGAGGCTATCCAGGCGATCCACGCCCGGCAGCCCCAGGCTCTTGAGCTTTTCCGCCAGCGGCGCATAGCGCTGTTGCAGGTTGGGAAACAGCTTGGTGGTGGCCTTGCTGATGGCATCTTCCAGCGGCACGACCAGATCGCCGCTCAGCTCGGTCAGGCGAGCCGAGGCCAGGGCGAGCATCTCCATCGAGGGCTTATCCTCGCGCAGGGAGACGCCAACGCTCTTGAAGCTGTTGTTGGTCTTCAGGGCATCGATGGCCTGTTGGCCATTGACGGTCACTTCACGCCCGCCCACCTTCAGCTTGATTTCACCCGCCATCAGCAAGGCGGCCAGCAGATAGCGCAGGGTGTCCGGCGACCAGCCGAACGGTGCATCGGCAAACCTGTCGCTGAGACTCTTGCCCTCGACGACCCCGAGGCGGTCGATATGGTCACGAATGCTGACCAGTGCCTTGTGATCGGTACGGATGCTGGCCTTGCCGGCGTTTACCTGTACCAGACCAAGCGGATCGAGCGGCGTCGAGATGCCGGTGAGGCTACCTGCGCGAAGGAACTTCTCAGCCAGCTCAGTGGCCGCTCGTACGGGGGCTTCGCTGTAACGGTCGAAGACCTGCTCGGCGACCTCCGTCAGGTGCTTGCGCGCGGCGTCAGCCAGCTCGCTGCCCAGGTTCTCCACGGCGTTGGGTTGGCCACGGAAGATGAAGGAGCCTTGCAGCAGGCTGCGCTTGATCAGGCGCTCCAGCTCGGCGGTCAGGCGATTGGCACGATCCGACTGGCCATTGCAGTACTCCTTGACCTCCTGGTCGGGATCGGTGCGGTATTTGTTGGCGATTTCCTTGCAGCGATAGATCTCGGCCGTCAGGTCGTCGATTTCCGGCGTGGTACGCCCGACCAGGAAGATCTGGTACTGCGCCTGCTTGTGGCGCGACTCATCCACCATGCGGGTGCGGGTGGCGTCGTAGTCCTTCGGGTCGACCAGCTCGACGATGGTCTGGATGGTGTTGCGTTCTCCAGCCAGAGCAACCGGCAGGCCGCCCTGGCTCTGCGCCTTGAGGCCGGTTTGCACCGCCAGAGAACCGTGCAGCTGGGTGCTCGGCAGCGGGTTGTAGGCCGCGGTCAGGGCGTTGTTGGCAATGCGCTTGACTTCGACGGAGCGCAGCGGAATCTGGCTGCGCTCCTGTTCGATGTCATTGAGCTTTTCGCTAAAGAAGCGCAGGAAACCATCCTGCTCGCCAAAAGGCACGATGGGGTCGGTGATCAGCTCCTCGACCGCCTGCTTGATCGCTTCTGCCTGGCTGGGCGAGGCGATGCTGCCATGCATCAGGCCGCTGACGTTCTGCCGGGTGATCGGCAGGTTGCCGAGGATTTGCAACACGCCCACGGTCTTGGCGATGTTCTGGTGGATCGGCGAGTGGCTGAAGCGGATCTTGCAGACGCTGTCGACGGCCTTGTGGATGCTGGCGAAGGCGCGCTGGATGTCCTTCTCCAAGGCGTCATACAGGGTCACAGTGGTGGCCAGCCAGCCTACCGGCTGATCGGCAATCGGGGTCTTGCCCTCACCTGGCTCAACCAGCACATCCTGGATCACCTTGATCGCCGAGCGCAGGCCGATGCCACCGGTGGAGCGCGCCAGGGCGCCCAGCAGGTGCAGCAGGATGTCGAAGTGCGCCGGCAGGAAGGGATACAGGTTGATGAAGGTGGTCTTGTCGAAATCCGTGCCGTAGGCGCGGGCATCCTCGAGCTTGGTGTGGTGACGCAGCGCTTGGCCATGCTGATCGAACAGTGCGCCCAGCTCGGCAGCCCCTTGCGGGGACTTGCCCAGCAGGCGGGTGTAGCAGATTTCCTTGATGTCGTTGGCTTCCAGATCGATCTGGATCGGGAAACGGTCTTTGAGCTTGAACAGCTGCGGCGAGTTGAGCGAGGCGCGCGGATCATCCTCGGTCAGGGTCTGCTGCGCGGTACCGATGATCCAGACCTTGCCATCACCGAGCGCCTTGAGGTTCTTGGCCAGGCCATCGAGGTTGAGGATCAGGTTCGGGCGCGAGCCGACGTACTGACCCACTTCATCGATGATGAAGATGATGTAGTCCTTGCCGGAGGCCTCACGGGCGATTTCCAGCATCTCCTGGACGCGGTCGTTCTCGAAGCGGATGACCTCGCTGGCCTCGGTGCTGAAGGAGCTCTCGGTCTTGAACAGATTCGGGTAGAGCTGGTGAGCCAGGGCCGGAACCAGGCTGTCCACGACCAGTTCGTCGTTACGGTAGTTGTGCCACTCCTCGCCGCCAGCCATGTCCTTGAACAAGTCGAGGAACTCCTGGTAGCGCCCCTCTTTCTTCAGCTTGCGCTCCAGAGCCGCGACCTTGAGGTTGCGCGAGTAGCCGGCCCATTGCAGCACCTTGTAGTAGAGGACGGTGGAGACCTCTTCCATGGTGGCACCGGCCACCTGCTCGCTGGCCAGGTCGAGCATCAGCACCGCGGCCGGGAAGCGCTTGGCGACGGTACTCAGCAGCTGACGGGTGGTGGTCTTCTTCAGCCGGTCTTGCAGGTGCTGAATGAACGGGACGCCATCGATCTTGATGCTGTCATCGAAGGCCAGGCCGAGGTACTTGGTCAGCGAGCTCTTGCCCGAGCCGTAGAAGCCGGACACCCAGACGCCCACTTCGTTCTCACCGCCGGCATCCATGGCCGCCTGCATCTTCAGCAGCAGCTTGTTGAATTGTTCGTCGATGCTGTCGGTCACCACGTACTCGGCAATCTCTGCCTTGAGGCGCGCCTCCTGGGAGACGCCGTAGGTGATAACTTTCTCGATGCTGCGGTAGATGTCTTTGCTGGGGTCGAAAAGCTGTTTGATTTCCATACGAATCTCTATTCCTTAGCCGCCGACATGCACCGAGCGGTAGTTGCCGTCCTCGGGGTAGAAACCGAGGAATTTCAGACGGGTCTTGCCAGTGCGCACGCCGGGGTAGAAGAACACGGTGGGCACGTGGAATTTGCCTTGCAGCTTCCCTTCGATGACGCCGATCCGCATGAAGGGGTGCAGGGCCTCCAGATCGGAGACCAGCAGGATGGCCTTGGGCTTGCCTTCGAGGGTACTGAGCTTGGCCTCCAGGCGATCCTGGAGCGCGCCATTGGCAATTGCATTGGCCAGGGAGGCATTGGTCTTCTCCCAGGACTGCGGGGCACGTTGGTCTGCTGCCAGCCAGATCTTGCGCAGCGGGGCCTTGCCGAGGATGTCGGCGATCTCCTCAGCGATGGAGAAGGTATGCACATCCCAACCATCGTTGCGCAGGCGAGCCTCCCAGGCGGGCTGGAGGCGCTTCACCTCCAGGATCTGCTCCGGATGGAACACCAGGTAGAAAATCGGCTCGAAACTGGCGTGACCGAACTCGCGCCCCTGGCGGATGCGTTCGATCAGCTCGTTGAAGTCAGCCTTGAGTGAGGACATCGATCACCTCGTCCATGTGCTTGTGCGTCCAGCTGATGTGAGTGACCTCGGCAGCGGACTGCATGATCAGGAAGCCTTGCAGCGACAGGCGCTTGAACTCTTCGCGCACGTCTTCGCGCTCAAGGCCGAACAGCTGCCAATCGCTGTGGCCGACAATCTGGTTGTCACCCAGCCCCTGAAACTTGAGGTCGTAGGCCAGGTAGGCGGCCACCTTGGGCAGGATGCGGAAAGGCAGAATACGCCGCGGGCCACGCGCATTGGCGGACAGCAGCTCGTAATCGGCGCAGCAGCCGATCAGGTAGGAAGAAACCCGCTTGATGGTGGTGTCCGACCAAGACTTCTGTGTCTTGCCCTCACGCACGCCGGTCAGCACGAACTCGCGCGCCTCATCCAGGGACAGGCTGTCGCGTCCGGCGCTGTAGTGCGGCCAGTACTCCTCGCGGACGAACTCATCCAGGATCAGGTTGGCCCGCGCTGTTTGCAGGAACAGCAGCTGACTGAACTCCTGGCGCGTCAGGCTACCGGCCAGGCGCTTGAGCGCAGCAGCCGTTCCCGGCGTACGCAGGTAGCGCGGGGCAAAGCACTCGCTGACGATATTGTGCAGGCGGCGAGCCGAGACCAGAGGGAACAATCCCGAGGCCAGGGCCTTGTCAGACAGCTCGCTGGTGCTCATGCCAGGCTCGTACAGCCCGAGCAACAGCCGCGTCTCCTCGATGAGCCCCAGCCCCGCCTGGAGCTGGGTGGTGTAGAAACGTGCTGCGCTCACTGCGCCTCCCGCAGGTAGGGGAAACACTGGATACCCTTGCTGAACGCATCCAGGTATAGCGCGGCACAGGACTTCAGGGCATTCCCCAGCTCATCCGTCAGATCGCCCACAACCACCGGCCCTTCACTGGCACTGGCTGTGCTTCCTGCCTGCTCAGCCAGGCGTGCCAGCGCCTGATCACGACTGGCGACCGAGCCGCGGATGCTCGCCTCGAAGGCCTTGTCAGAGAACACAGCAGCGGCTGACTGCTCAAGGATCTCGGGGAGCCTGAACAGGTGGAAGGTACGGCCCTCTCCGATGTGCTCCTCGTGCTTGCGAGCGGCGGCGGCGGTCACGCCCTGGTACTGCGCCAGAGCGGTGGAACGGGTAAACACGGGGCCCAAGAAGGCCGCGGCGGTGGGACTGTAGAACTGGCTGGGCCACCAAGCTGGCTGCTGCTCACCGAGGTAGCCGACGAGCACTCGCAGCTCGGCAATGGTCTGGGCGTCCTTGATCATGGGTGGCATCTCGTCGTTCGACTGGCAAATGACTGAATCATAAGGGGTGATGCATCGATTTGGGGCAGAAATCTTGGATGAATAGATCAGGTTAGTAGCAGCTCTACATCCAGGGCTGGAGACTACACACTGAATGCTCAGTCATCCCACTGCCCATCATTGTCCAGATCCCGATCCGAGCCGCCTTGGTCGTAATCCCAGCGCTTGTCGTTGTCGAGATCCCGGTCGGTACCTCCCTTGTCGTGATCCCAACGACCATCATTGTCGACGTCACGATCCGTACCGCCTGCCCCAAAGTCCCAACGACCGTCATTGTCGAGGTCGCGATCGGTGCCGCCCTTGTCGTAGTCCCAGCGGCCATCGTTGTCGCTGTCCCGGTCCGTACCACCCCGGTTGAAGTCCCAGCGGCCGTCGTTGTCCAGATCGCGGTCGGCGGCCTGAGCCAGGCAGGCCATGCCTATGAGCAGGCCAAGGCTGGCAGCGGTCAGCAGGTGCCGATGACATCTCATCTCTGTCTCTCCTCCTACCACCCCGGATAGCGCTGCCAGATAGCCTCGGCAACCTCGCAATCTTCCACCTGGTACTGCTCGGGAACCTGGATGATGTCCCTCGCCACCTGCTCGATCACGTCGCGCAGCTCCAGGTGTTCCAGCCAGCGCCGCGGGATGGCATCGGGGCCGTGGATCAGCCCAAGGAAGTGGCCGGCGATCAGTCCGGTGCTGTCGCTGTCGCCACTGTGGTTGACGGCGGCGATAACGCCCTCCTCCAGGGTGTGTGCGGCCAAGGCGCACCACAGGCCGATGGCCAAGGCTTCTTCTGCTACCCAACCGCCGCCAAGCCGTTCGATGGACCCAGGGCTGGGCTGCTCGCCAGCCGCATGCAGGGCGAGTACTCGCTCGATGATGCTGCGTGTCTCCTCAATGCCAGGTTTATCGCCGTGTGCTGCCAGACTCGCTCTGGTGGCTGCGGCGAGCGTTATGCCCTCGCTCCAGATCCGCGCCAGGATGTCGGCGAACAGGCCAGCCGCCAGATATCCACTTGGGTGACCGTGGGTGGTGCGTGCAGATTCGGCGGCATTGTCGAAGGCATCCGGGAAGAAGGCACAAGGCGCCACGCGCATTACGCCGCCGCAGCCCTTGCTGTCGTTGTCAGCCAGCTCGCCGAAGCTGCGACTGGCGCGCAGGGCCGAGAGGCAGGTATTGCCAGGCGCGCGCCGTGACCAAAGGCGGCGCTCCTCGAACAGCCAGCCGTCCCGACCAACCTCGAGCGGAGTGCGCTCACCCTGGGTCAGCAGCCAGCGCATCAGGGCGTGATGGATAACCCCTGGCGGGTGGCAGAGGCCACGAGCAACGCCGCGCACATGGGCACGCAACAGACCCTCTGCGGTGAACAGCATCATCTGCGTGTCGTCGGTGATCGCTCCCAACTGGCCGTAGGCAGGTACGAAGTCGCGGATGCCGGATTCCCCGAACTCCCGGCGAATGTTAGCCCAGCGCAGGAACTCGACAGGAGCACCGAGCGCATCGCCCACGGCACCGCCGAGCAGGCAGCCCAGCACGGCAGAGGGATCTCGTGGCGGTGTTCGACTTTGAGTCCGTTCACGCACATACATGGCAAGGCCTCCATGGTGACCATCAGGTTGACCACTGCAGTCTGGCGGATGCACGCGACAGCTTGCATCGCACGCAGCAAATCCCCAAGAGCACTGCCATCAGTCCATATAAAGAGTGGCGATAAACAACAGCAGCCCGAGGCTCAGCGGCAACTGCCAGATGACACGCGCAAGGGTGAGGATGAGACCGCGGCTGTCTTCGATGCGCTGAGAGACGTTGCCCAAGCTGTCGAGGACGATGGCCAGACACAGCCAGAGAAACCACAGCTTTACTCCGTACCAGAAACACAGCGAGCCAAAGCTGACCAACAAATCGCGCATGACGCCCCTCCCCGAGTGGAGTGGTATCCGGATGTTCACCAACATGGCACCACAGCGCGACACCAGGTGTCGCGCTCGGGTATTAACCTTGCCGCTGATGTATCTTGATCCGCGTACCAACCACTCAGCCAAGGACGACACCACCATGCCCAACGCTTCCATGCGCAGCACGCTGAGCCGTCAATGGGAACTGCTCAAAGCACTACCAGCCCGCCAGCCGGGCATTTCGGCCCTGGAACTGTCACAGCGACTGGCCGAAGCCGGCTTCAAGGTCAGCAAGCGCACCGTCGAGCGTGATCTGGTCGAGCTATCGAACCTGTTCCCGCTGCAATGCAATGACAAGGGCACACCCTATGGCTGGTACTGGACGCCAGGCGCCACTGCCGAGCTGCCAGGCCTGACAGTGAGCGAAGCACTGACCCTGCGGATGGTCGAGGACAGCCTGCGTCCCCTCCTGCCCAGCTTCATGCTCAAGAGCCTGGAACCACGCTTTGCCCAGGCCCATCTGAAGCTGCAGGCTCTGGGACCCCAGGTACCAACAGCTCGGTGGATCGACAAGATCGCCAGCGTGCCACCGGAGCTGACTCTGCTGGCACCAGAGCTCGACGAAGCGCTGTTGGAGCAGATCCAACAGGCCCTGCTCGATGACCGCCAGCTGCGCTGCAACTACTTCGCAGCCCACAGCAACAAAGTGCGCGAGCTGGTGCTGAATCCTCTCGCCCTGATCCAGCGCGGCAACATCACCTACCTGGCAGCGATCACCGAGCCCTACGAAGATGTCCGGCTGTATGCAGCCCATCGCTTCCAGCAGGCTGAGATTCTCGAGACTCCAAGTCGTCGTCCTGACAGCTTCAGCCTCGACGACTACATCGCCAGAGGCGCTCTGCAATTCACCAGCCCAGGCGCAGGCCCCATCGCCTTGCAGGCCTGGATCAATGAAGACCTGGCACGACAACTACGCGAAACCCCGCTGTCCAGCGACATGGAGTTGGAGCCAGAGGAGGATGGGCACCGGCTGACCGCAACCGTGCAGGACTCCTGGCAGCTGCGCTGGTGGATGCTGTCACAGGCGGGATCCATCGCCGTGCATGAACCGGTGGCGTTACGGGAGGAATTGATCAGACAGCTGGAGGCAGGGCTGGCTGTGCATCGGGGACTCCCCAGCCTGGATAGGCATGCAGCCCACTCTCTGCACGCTCCTTGAGCCCTGCCGCCAAACAGGGCACGAGAAGAGCCGCCGCGTCAGATCAGACTCGCCCCAAAACCGTGCTGACCATCCCCGTAGACCAAGGACACCATTGTTCCTGATCTAGATGTGTAAACCCAGTACGTTGTTCAGTGAAAGCGCAACGCGGCTGATCGGCGGTTTGTAGCCGAGACTGGCATGCGGTCTGTGCCAGTTGTAGTGATGCAGCCAGGCAGGCAAGTGGGCCGCTCGCTGCTCGGAGCATTCATAGCTGCGGGCGTAGGCCCACTCGCGCAAGCTCGTCTGGATAAAGCGCTCGGCCTTGCCGTTGGTGCGTGGCGTATAGGGCTTCGTGCGGACATGCCGCAGCCCCAGGCGTCGGCACAAGCGCCGGAACGCTCTGGACCGATAGCAGGAGCCATTGTCGGTCATGACCCGCCGGAAGCGGATGCCCAGCCGGTAGTAGCGCAAGGCCTGAAGCAGGGCCCGGCAAGCGCTGGTGCCACGCTCATCCGGATGCAGGCTGGTGAAGGCCAGCCGGGAGGCATCGTCGATGGCTACGTGGACAAACTCCCAGCCTGCACCGCCGGAGTTTTGCTGACGGTTGCCGGTGACCCGATGTCCGGGCTTCCAGAAACGGCCGAGCTTCTTGATGTCCAGATGCAGGAGGTCGCCGGGGTTGGCGTACTCGTAGCGCTCCACCGCAGGTGCCGGCTCCAGTTCAGCCAGTCGATGGAGGCCCGCTTGCTTGAGGTGACGGGCGACCGTGCTGACGGCCAGACCCAGCATCTGGGCGATCTGCCGGTAGGTCTTGCGGGACCGGCGCAGCTCGATCAACTGCTCGATCATGCTGCCCTCCGTGGCATGCGGACATGCGTGCGGGCGTGACGAGCGATCCATCAGGCCGGCTTCGCCCTCCTCACGAAAGCGCCGAAGCCACTTGTAGGCCGTGCGGACACTCACTCCTGCGGCCTGCGCCGCGTCCTCGACACGCAGGCCGTTGAGCATGCGTTGAACCAGAAGGGCTCGACCTCGCGGGGTAAGACGGGCATGTTTATGCAGGTTCATCCGGGGCTCCTGGAAGGCTGTGTTGGTCGCGCTTCCAGAATTCCGGGAACGCCCCGGATGAACAACCTACTGAGAGATCACATCTAGAGGAGTTCAGAGCTCACTCGCGGACTAACAGAACTTTTCGCTAACGGTGACCCAACGGTGACCAGAAAGGCTCATTGCACTCGGAGCCCCAGAAACAGCAGGCATAAAAAAAGCTCAAGCACCGTAAGTACTTGAGCTTTTTAGGGTTTTTTGGTCGGGACGGAGTGATTCGAACACTCGACCCCTTGCACCCCATGCAAGTGCGCTACCGGGCTGCGCTACGCCCCGACATGTTTACGGTTACCCGAAAACGAGATGGACTATACCCTAAGCATCTGAATTGTGGAAGTTTTTTTTGCGTTTCAGTGTGGTCTGCGAAGGATGTGGAGGACCTCCTCCAGTTCGGCGATCATCTGGCGGATCAACTGGTGGTACTGGCTGCTGTCATCGCGGACTGCTTCGCCGGACAGACGCTGGCGCGCCCCGCCGATGGTGAAGCCTTGGTCGTAGAGCAAGGCGCGGATCTGGCGGATCAGCAGGACATCCTGATGCTGGTAGTAGCGACGATTGCCGCGGCGCTTGGCCGGGTTCAGCTGGGGGAATTCCTGCTCCCAGTAACGCAGGACATGCGGTTTGACCGCACACAGCTCGCTCACCTCACCGATGGTGAAGTAGCGCTTGCCGGGGATGGGCGGCAGTTCGCCGTCAGGACTTGGTTCCCGCATGGGCTTCGACTCGCGCTTTGAGCTTCTGCCCGGGACGGAAGGTAACCACGCGACGGGCGGTGATGGGAATCTCCTCGCCCGTCTTGGGATTGCGGCCGGGTCGCTGGCGCTTGTCGCGCAGGTCGAAGTTGCCGAAGCCGGACAACTTGACCTGCTCGTTGTGTTCCAACGCCTGACGAATTTCCTCGAAGAACAGCTCGACCAACTCCTTGGCTTCCCGCTTGTTCAGGCCCAACTCCTCATGGAGGCGTTCGGCGATCTCGGCTTTCGTCAGGGCCTTCATACGCTACTTCCTTAACGTGGCTTGGAACCGCTCTCCCAGTGAAGCAATGATCCTCTGCAGATTTTCATTGACTTCTTCGTCATTAAGAGTGCGCGATGGATGCTGCCAGGTCAAGCCGACTGCCACACTTTTGCTATGTGGATCAATACCTTTGCCCTGATAGACGTCGAACAGACGGAGGTCGGTGAGGTGCTCGCCGGCCTGCGCGCGGATGTCGTCCAGCATGCTTTGCGCCGGTACCTCGCGACCGACCAGCAGGGCCAGGTCGCGACGCACTTCGGGGAAGCGCGACAGCTCGCGGAACTGCGGCAGACGACCGGCGGCCACCTCGGCCAGCACCAGCTCGAACAGGTAAACCGGCTGCTCGAGGTCCAGCGCCTTGGCCAGTTCCGGGTGCAGCGCCCCCAGGAAACCGACCAGCTGGCCGTCGCGCTCGATGCGCGCGGTCTGTCCCGGATGCAGGGCCGGATGCTCGCCGGCGACGAAGGTAAAGGCGGAGCCGGCGCCGGCGTAGCCGAGCAGAGCCTCGACGTCGGCCTTGAGGTCGTAGAAGTCCACCGTCTCGCGGCCGTTGGCCCAGGCTTCCGGCTGGCGGCTGCCGCAGATCACGCCGGCGAGCATGCTTTCCTGCTTGAGCTCGTCGAGCTGGCCAACGAAACGCAGGCCGGATTCGAACAGGCGTACGCGGCTCTGCTGGCGGTTGAGATTGTGCTGCAGCGCCTTGACCAGGCCCGGCCACAGCGAAGCGCGCATGGCGGCCAGATCGGCGGAGATCGGGTTGGCCAGCGTCAGCGGTTGCACGCCCGGGTGGAACAGCTCGAACCACTTCGGATCGATGAAGCTGAAGGTGACCGCTTCCTGGTAGCCGCGGGCGACCAGCAGGCGGCGCAGCTGGCCGAGCTCGGCACGCGTCTCGCTCTGTGGCTGCGGCGCCAGGCGGGCCTGCGGGTAGCGCACCGGCAGACGGTTGTAGCCGTACAGGCGGGCCAGTTCCTCGATCAGATCGACCTCGATGGACAGGTCGAAACGATGGCTGGGAATCTCCACCTGCCACTGCCCTGCCCCGCTGGCGGCGATCTTGAGGCCCAGGGCGACGAGCAGACGTTCGACTTCGGCAGCCGGCAGTTCGAGACCGAGCATCTGCTCGATACGCTCGGCGCGCAGGGTGACCGGTGCGACCTGCGGCAGGTCGGTCTGGCTGACCGCCTCGATGATCGGCCCCGGCTCGCCGCCGACGATTTCCAGCAGCAGCGCGGTGGCGCGCTCCATGGCCTCGCGGGCCAGCTGCGAGTCGACGCCGCGCTCGAAGCGATGCGACGCATCGGTGTGCAAGCCGTAGGAGCGGGCCTTGCCGGCGATGGCGATGGTGTCGAAGAAGGCGCTCTCGAGGAACAGGTCGCGGGTGCCGGCGGCGACGCCGCTGTGCTCGCCGCCCATCACGCCGGCGATGGCCAGGGCGCGCTCATGGTCGGCGATCACCAGGGTGTCGGGACGCAGTTCGACTTCCTGGCCGTCCAGCAACACCAGCTTCTCGCCGGCCTCGGCCATGCGCACGCGAACGCCGCCCTTGATCTCGGCGAGATCGAAGGCGTGCATCGGCTGGCCCAGCTCAAGCATTACGTAGTTGGTGACATCGACCGCCGGATCGATGGCGCGCACGTCGGAACGGCGCAGGCGCTCGACCATCCACAGCGGGGTCGGGCGCGACAGGTCGACGTTGCGGATCACCCGGCCGAGGTAGCGCGGGCAAGCCTGGGATGCCAGCACCTCGACGCTGCGCACCTCGTCGTGCACCGCCGGCACGGCAGCGATGGCCGGACGGCTGACCGGGGCGTCGTACAGGGCGCCGACTTCGCGGGCGAGTCCAGCCACCGACAGGCAGTCGCCGCGGTTCGGGGTCAGGTCGACCTCGATGCTGGCGTCGTCGAGATTGAGGTAGCTGCGGATGTCCTCACCGACCGGCGCATCGGCGGCCAGTTCGAACAGACCGGAATTGTCGTCGCTGATCTGCAGCTCGGTGGCCGAGCACAGCATGCCGAAGGATTCGACACCCCGCAGCTTGGCCTTCTTGATCTTGAAGTCGCCCGGCAGTTCGGCGCCGAGCATGGCGAAGGGGATCTTGATCCCCGGACGGGCGTTGGGCGCGCCGCAAACCACCTGGAAGGTCTCGCTGCCGTTGCTCACCTGGCAGACGCGCAGCTTGTCGGCGTCCGGGTGCTGTTCGGCGGAAATGATTTCGCCAACCACCACGCCGGTGAAGATGCCGGCGGCGGGGGTGACGCTGTCCACCTCGAGGCCGGCCATCGACAGGCGGGCCACCAGTTCATCGCGCGACACCTGCGGGTTGACCCAGGTGCGCAGCCATTGTTCGCTGAATTTCATCCTGTTCTCCTGAAAGCGGGTTGACCGTTCGACCTAGCGGAATTGCGCGAGGAAGCGCAGGTCGTTGTCGAAGAACAGGCGCAAATCGTTGACGCCATAGCGCAGCATGGCCATGCGTTCGACGCCCATGCCGAAGGCGAAGCCCTGGTACTTCTCCGGGTCGATGCCGGACATGCGCAGCACGTTCGGGTGGACCATGCCGCAGCCCATCACCTCCAGCCAGCCGGTCTGCTTGCACACGCGGCAGCCCTTGCCGGAGCACATCACGCACTCCATGTCGACCTCGGCCGACGGCTCGGTGAAGGGGAAGAACGACGGGCGGAAACGCACGCCCAGCGGCTTCTCGAAGAACACGCGAAGGAATTCCTCGATGGTGCCCTTGAGGTCGGCGAAGCTGACGTTCTCGTCGACCAGCAGGCCTTCGACCTGGTGGAACATCGGCGAGTGGGTGATATCGGAGTCGCAGCGGTATACACGGCCGGGGCAGACGATGCGGATCGGCGGCTGCTGGCTTTCCATGGTGCGCACCTGGACCGGCGAGGTGTGGGTGCGTAGCAGCATGTTGGCGTTGAAATAGAAGGTGTCGTGCATCGCCCGCGCCGGATGGTGGCCGGGGATGTTGAGCGCTTCGAAGTTGTGATAGTCGTCTTCGACTTCCGGGCCTTCGGCGACGTTGTAGCCGATGCGGGTGAAGAACTGCTCGATGCGCTCGAAGGTGCGGGTCACCGGGTGCAGGCCCCCGCTGGCCTGACCGCGGCCCGGCAGGGTCACGTCGATGCGCTCGGCAGCCAGCCTGGCGGCCAGGGCCGCGCTCTCCAGCTCGTCCTTGCGCGCATTGAGGGCATCCTGAACGCTGGTCTTGGCGGCGTTGATCAGCGCACCGGCCTTGGGGCGCTCCTCGGGAGAGAGCTTGCCCAGGGTCTGCATCAGCTGGGTCAGCTCGCCCTTCTTGCCGAGATAGTGGACCCGGAGCTGCTCCAGGGCATTCACATCTTCGGTGTGTCGCACGGCCTCCAGGGCTTGGGAGACCAGCGCATCCAGGTTTTCCATGTACGGACTCCAGATACAAAATAGGGGAAGGGCACAAGGCCCTTCCCCTATCGGTGACGTAGCCCGGACCCGAGGGTCCGATGATTGTCGTGGGGCTTAGGCCAGAACGGCTTTGGCTTTCTCGACAATCGCAGCAAACGCCGCTTTTTCGTTCACTGCCAGATCGGCCAGAACCTTACGGTCGATCTCGATGGCGGCCTTCTTCAGACCAGCGATCAGACGGCTGTAGGACAGACCGTTGATGCGCGCACCCGCGTTGATACGGGCGATCCACAGAGCGCGGAACTGGCGCTTCTTCTGACGGCGGTCACGGTAGGCGTACTGGCCGGCCTTGATCACCGCCTGCTTGGCAACGCGGAATACGCGCGAACGCGCACCGTAGTAGCCCTTGGCGAGTTTCAGAATTTTCTTGTGACGACGACGAGCGATAACGCCACGCTTGACACGAGCCATGCTTTAGAACCTCTTGATTATCTTGACCGGATTAACGAACGCGCAGCATGCGCTCTACTTTGGCGACGTCGGATGCATGCATCAGCGAGGTGCCGCGCAGCTGACGCTTACGCTTGGTAGTCATCTTGGTCAGGATGTGGCTCTTGAAAGCGTGCTTGTGCTTGAAGCCGTTAGCAGTGGCCTTGAAACGCTTCTTGGCACCGCTCTTGGTTTTCATCTTTGGCATGTTTGGTACTCCGCATTCATTGATTACACATAACCACAAGGCCTGCCAGTGCCCTGGAGGTTACTTACGCTTCTTGGGAGCGATGACCATCATCAGCTGGCGTCCTTCCAGCTTCGGATGCTGTTCGACGGTGCCGTATTCGGCGAGGTCGACTTCGACCCGCTTCAACAGCTCCATGCCCAGATCCTGGTGGGCCATCTCACGGCCGCGGAATCGCAAGGATACCTTGGCCTTGTCCCCATCATTAAGGAAACGTATCAGGTTGCGTAGTTTTACCTGATAATCCCCTTCTTCCGTGCCAGGACGGAACTTTACTTCCTTGACTTGTGCCTGCTTCTGGTTCTTCTTCGCCTCGGCAGCCTGCTTCTTCTTTTCGAACAGGTGTTTGCCGTAATCCATGATCCGGCATACGGGCGGAACCGCGTCAGCAACGATCTCAACCAGGTCGAGTTTGGCTTCTTCGGCAGCCTGCAAGGCCTCGTTGAGAGAAACCACGCCGACCTGCTGACCATCCACCCCGATCAGGCGGACTTCGCGAGCGGTGATGTTTTCGTTGATCGGGGGCCGGGACTGGACTCGCCTGTCTTGTCTCATGTCGCGCTGCTTAATAGTGATTACTCCGAAAGGTTACCGACCACGCCGGGAAACGGCCTCGGCCAGCAGATTCTGGAACTCGCCTACGGTCATGGAGCCCAGATCCTGTCCATCGCGCGTACGGACGGCGACGGTCTGCGATTCGACTTCGCGATCCCCGATAACCAGCAGGTAGGGAACCTTGAGCAAAGTATGCTCGCGGATTTTAAAGCCGATTTTCTCGTTTCTCAAGTCAGCCTTGGCACGATATCCGCTTTCCTCGAGCGCGCCGGCCACCTGGGCGGCAAATTCGCCCTGCTTGTCGGTGATGTTCAGCACCACCGCCTGAGTCGGTGCCAGCCAGGCCGGGAACGAACCCTCGTAGTGCTCGATGAGGATGCCGATGAAACGCTCGAAGGAGCCCAGCACCGCGCGGTGCAACATCACCGGGTGCTTGCGGCTGTTGTCTTCGCTGACGTACTCGGCACCCAGGCGGATCGGCAGGTTGAAGTCGAGCTGCAGGGTGCCGCACTGCCAGACGCGACCGAGGCAGTCCTTCAGGGAAAACTCGATCTTCGGACCATAGAAGGCGCCCTCGCCCGGTTGCAGCTCCCACGGCAGCCCGGCGTTGTCCAACGCCGACTGCAGGGCGGCCTCGGCGCGATCCCACAGCTCGTCGGAGCCGACGCGCTTCTCAGGACGGGTCGACAGCTTGAGCTGGATATCCTTGAAGCCGAAGTCGGAGTAGACATCGAGGGTCAGCTTGATGAAGGCCGCCGCCTCGTCCTGCATCTGACCTTCGGTGCAGAAGATGTGCGCATCGTCCTGAACGAAGGCGCGCACGCGCATGATGCCGTGCAGGGAGCCGGACGGCTCGTTGCGGTGGCAGGCACCGAACTCGGCCAGGCGCATCGGCAGCTCGCGGTAGCTCTTCAGCCCCTGGTTGAACACCTGCACGTGACACGGGCAGTTCATCGGCTTGACCGCATAGTCGCGGCTTTCCGACTCGGTGGTGAACATCAGGTCGCCGTAGTTGGCCCAGTGACCGGATTTCTCCCACAGCACGCGATCGACCACCTGCGGAGTCTTGATCTCCAGATAGCCGTTCTGGCGCTGCACACGACGCATGTACTGCTCGAGCACCTGGTACAGGGTCCAGCCATTGGGGTGCCAGAACACCATGCCGGGAGCTTCTTCCTGGGTGTGGAACAGGTCGAGACGCTTGCCGATCTTGCGGTGATCGCGCTTCTCGGCTTCCTCCAGGCGATGCAGGTAATCCTTGAGGTCCTGCTTGTTGCCCCAGCAGGTGCCGTAGATACGCTGCAGCATCTTGTTCTTCGAGTCGCCGCGCCAGTAGGCGCCGGCCACCTTCATCAGCTTGAACGCTTGCAGCTTGCCGGTGGACGGTACGTGCGGACCGCGGCACAGGTCGATGAAATCGCCCTGCCGGTAGAAGGACAGCTGCTGATCGCCCGGGATCGCCTCGATGATCTCGACCTTGTACTTCTCGCCGAGCTTGTCGAAGAAGGCCACCGCCTCGTCGCGCGACATCAGCGAGCGACTGACCTGAAAATCGGCCTTGGCCAACTCGTACATCTTCGCCTCGATCTTCTCGAGATCCTCGCTGGTGAAGGGACGCTCGCAGTCGAAGTCGTAGTAGAAACCGTCGTTGACCACCGGACCGATAGTGACCTGGGTACCGGGGAACAGCTCCTGCACGGCCATGGCCATCAAGTGGGCACAGGAGTGACGCAGGACGTCGACGCCCTCCGCATCCCGGGCGGTGATGATCGACAGCGCGACGTCGCCTTCGATGACATGCGAGGTATCCACCAACTGGCCGTCAATCTTGCCGGCCAGAGCGGCCTTGGCCAGACCGGCACCGATGGACTGGGCAACCTCGGCCACGCTGACCGGCTGCTCGAACGAACGCTGACTACCGTCGGGAAGAGTAACGATGGGCATGGCGCCTCCTCTCTCAGTGGTGACCCCTACCAAAGGCCACATGGGGTGGGATGAGCCAGTAAGCGGCGCCCGGCGGGAAAACTGCCTCACGATGGCAGGACCTAAGATGGCCTTCCCGGCACTCGGGCGGAGATCACTGGAAAAATAAGCCCGCCATCGTTTCAGAAAAGCCGGACAGGCGCAAGGTAAAGCGCCAAACAGAAGACCATTACCTCTCCCGCCCAGACAATAGCCGAACCCTGCGGGAATCGAGCCAGGTAATCGGATAAAGGGGAGACACGCCTTTGGGACTCGCTCCCCTACGAGCGAGGAAGCCCCATAGCCCCATCAATATCGGGCTTTTCAGGACGATGCAGGCATTCGAGATACTCATGCGATTGCCCACTGATCGGGGCAAATTGACAACCCCTCAACCAAGAGTAATTTGGCTTTCGTGGCAGGTTGTGGCTCGTTACGGGCGAGGCATGCATGAAAAAGGCAGTTGGCCAAAATGGCTCTTCGGCTTCAGGCTTTTTGACCTCGAGCTTCCGGCGAGTGCTAGGGGCCGTCTTGGTCTTAGCCGCAGCGATGCCACTGTCGGCCATGGCGATCCGCGCCCCCGAGCCTGGGGAAAGCCTGGCGGACCAAAGCGGCCTGGCGATCACTGTCGCACCCGGCAACTGGGGAAACGCGGACGCAGCCGACATTCAGCTGGTCCTGCAACGAACAGCGGCCGAATTCCAGGCTTACGTCGCCAAGCGCGGGGATCAACCGATAAAAATCCGCGTCATACCGCGCTTCAACTCTCCACGGGTTCTCTACGAACGCGGACCGGAAGGCGAGTATGTCGTACATCTCACGGCCCGCGACGAGCGCTGGTTCCAGTATGCGTATCAATTTTCCCATGAGCTGTGCCACATCTTCTCGAACTTCGACCACAAAGCCGTAATAGGCGACGAAGTGGCCAACCACAACCAGTGGTTCGAAGAAACCCTATGCGAAACCGCCTCGCTCTTTACCCTGAAACGCTTGGCAACCACCTGGGAAGGCAACCCTCCGGCACGCCAATGGATCGGCTATGGCTCCACATTCGCCGCCTACGCCAGTTATCTGCTCGGCGAAAACCATCGTCGCCTGCCCGCGGCGCAGCAGCTCGATCAGTGGTACCAGGATAATCGCACCGCTCTGCAGGAGACCCCCTACCTGCGAGAGAAGAACGAATTGGCCGCGACGGCGCTGCTGCCGCTGTTCGAGACAACACCGGACCTGTGGCGAGCCATTGGGTATCTGAACGCGGACCAGGCGAGCGCCGCCAAGACTTTCCCGGAATACCTGGCCGACTGGCAGGCCGCTTGCCCTCCCCGAGAGCAGGAACTCGTCCGCCAGACCATGGCACTCTTCGGAATCAAGGGGGAAACTTCACCAGACACCAATATGGCTTGGCTGGCGTATTTCATTTAACCACCCCGCCTATGCGCCTCAAATCGCACGAATATGGAGCAGAGGAAGCCCCTACCCCATATCCATCGCTCCATCCAGCGCCAGCGTCATTCACTCAGAAGGGAAAAGCCGCCGAGTTCAATAGCCCTTGGCCTTCAGCGTCTGCTTGACGCTATCCACGTAGCTGTTGAACCACATCGATCCCGTATCCGGAGCAGAGAAGCCGGACACATAGCCATCGAAGCCCGACACCGGGCCATTCGGACCCGCAGCACCGTAGGGTTCCTCGGGCGCCGAAGCAATCTGGTTGTTGACCATTTCGACGTAGGAGTCGATCCACCGGGAACCGGTGTCCCGGGCAGACATTTCCTGCACCATTTGATTGAAGGCAGAATCCGATCCATCCCCTTCAGCCGCGAAACCGATTGCCGGCACAGCAGCACTCAACACGGCACAGACAAGGACGGAAGTGCGAGCGCTAATCGCCCATTGTTGCCGACTCATGGCTCTCCCTCCTCTGTTGAAACCAGAAGCGGCATTTCCATGAAACAGCGCCTGTGCAGCCGCTTCACCGACACGGCATCGCTCGCCACCATGGCCTCAATTTTATATAGCCCAGAAAATGACGGCCCTCAAATCCGTACGTCGCCCAAGGCAATTGCATGAACGCCCCGGCGACGTGGAGTGGACAAGAAGACAATGCGGCCATCGCCGCGGAGGTTATCCTCCATGCGCGCCATCCCATCGTGCGATTGTCGCGATCGTGCATCGGCCCCCCACCCCTAAAAACAACGGCAAGGTAACTCGCCCTCTCATCGATAGGCCTAGCGGCGACAAGCTCGCTTAGAGCGTCTCGAGGAACTCAGCGATCAATCGATTGAACAAGGCCGGGCGCTGGACATTCATGCCATGCGACACCCCTGGCAGCACCTCGCAACGCGCACCTGGCAAATGATGTTCAAGCATTCGCAGAATCGTCGGGAATGGCTGTGGGCTGCGCTCACCACCGAGGAACAGGACAGGACAGCGCACCCGCGCCAGCAACTCGGCACCGATCGGCTCCGGCCGATCCTCGACCTGCCCCACCAGGGTGAAGGCGTTATCCAGCGCCATGTGTCGAAAGCGCGCCGAGGAGCGCTGCCAGATCCCGGTACCGCTGACGGTATCGACGAACAACTGCAGACCCGCTTCGGCCTGCCCCTCGCGAATCAGGCGCAGCGCCTCGAGGCGGAACTGGTTGCGCTCGCCGGCGGCAACCGGTGCCGGCAAGCCCGCCGACGCAAACAGCTCCACAGCATAGTCACCCCCCGGGTCGGCCAGCGACAGGGAGCGCACCAGCTCCGGCCGCTGCGCCGCCATGCGCAGGACGACATTGCCGCCACGCGAATGACCAACCACGTGCATGGACTCGCCCTGCCGCTCGATCAGCTCGATAAGGTCGGCCACATGCTGGTCGGTGGAGAAGCCGCCGCCCAGGCCATCCCAGCGCTCCGGAAAACAGCGTCGCAGGCTCGGCACCAGCACCCGCCAACGCTCGGCCAGCATCGGCGCCTGCGCCGACCAGAAGCGGTAGTCGCACAACGAACCATGCACCAGGAGCAAGGGCGCGCCCGCCCCTACCTCCACACCTTTAAGTTCGTAATCGGGCAGATGCCAAGCCACGGTTTCCACCGCCTGACCTCGCAAGCAATCTTGGGAATGCAGAAAACAGAAAAGCCGGTCGAGATGACCGGCTTTTCTGTATTTGGTAGGCACAATTGGACTCGAACCAACGACCCCCACCATGTCAAGGTGGTGCTCTAACCAACTGAGCTATGTGCCTGCAATTTGGTAGGCGCAATTGGACTCGAACCAACGACCCCCACCATGTCAAGGTGGTGCTCTAACCAACTGAGCTATGCGCCTGCAGTGGCCGCGAATATTAAGGAGCAGCCGCTGCCCCGTCAACTCCTTTTTCGCTAACCCTCTGAAAAAACACCATCTTTTTCTCAGAGGCGCAGATCCAGCCGTTCCGCCGCCCTCTGGCAGGCCACGAAAATCCCGAGTAGGATCGAAGCACACGTAAAGGATATACAACAGAGGTTGCAAGATGCCGCACACTTCCTATCCGCAATCCTATTACGCCTTTTCCGCCAACCGTGCGCCGCAGCGCCCTCCGCTGCAGGGGGAAAGCGAAACCGACGTGTGCGTCGTCGGCGCCGGCTATACCGGTCTGTCGACTGCCCTGTTCCTCGCCGAACACGGCTTCAAGGTGAGCATCCTGGAGGCTGCCAGGGTCGGTTTCGGTGCATCGGGCCGCAACGGCGGCCAGATAGTCAACAGCTACAGCCGCGACATTGATGTCATCGAGCACAGCACCAACGCGCCCGCCGCTCGCCTGATCGGCGAGATGGCCTTCGAGGGCGGGCGGATCATCCGCGAGCGCATCCAGCGCTATGGCATCCAGTGCGACCTCAAGAATGGCGGTGTTTTCGCTGCCTTCACCGCCAAGCAGATGAGTCATCTGGAAGCGCAGAAGCGACTCTGGGAGCGCTACGGCCACACTCAGCTGGAGCTTCTCGATCGCCAGTCGATCCGCCAGGTGGTGGCGAGCGACAACTATATCGGCGGCATGCTTGATCGCAGCGGCGGACATATCCACCCGCTGAACCTGGCCTTGGGCGAGGCGGACGCGGTGGAATCGCTGGGCGGTGTCATCCACGAGCAATCCCCGGTACTGCGCATCGAACGCGGCGCCAACCCGGTGGTGCATACCGACCAGGGACGGGTGCGTGCCAAGTTCGTGGTGGTGGCCGGCAACGCCTATCTCGGCAACCTGCTGCCGGAGCTGGCGGCCAAGTCGATGCCCTGTGGCAGTCAGGTGATCGCCACCGAGCCGCTGGGCGAGGAGCTGGCAAACTCGCTGCTGCCCCAGGACTACTGCGTCGAGGACTGCAACTACCTACTCGACTACTTCCGCCTGTCCGCCGACCGCCGGCTGATCTATGGGGGGGGCGTGGTCTACGGCGCGCGCGACCCGGCCGACATCGAGGGCATCATCCGGCCGAAGATGCTCAACACCTTCCCGCAGTTGAAGAACGTAAAGATCGACTTCGCCTGGACCGGCAACTTCCTGCTCACTCTGTCGCGTTTGCCGCAGGTGGGTCGGCTCGGCGACAACATCTATTACTCGCAGGGTTGCAGCGGCCATGGCGTGACCTACACCCATCTCGCCGGCAAGGTGCTGGCCGAAGCCCTGCGCGGCCAGGCCGAGCGCTTCGACGCTTTCGCCGGCCTGCGCCATTATCCCTTCCCCGGCGGCCGCCTGTTCCGAGTGCCATTCACCGCCTTGGGCGCCTGGTACTACCAGTTGCGCGATCAGTTCGGCGTATAGCTGGAAAACGACAACGGCCCCGAGAGGCCGCTGCGCTTCAGGGGCGCTGCTAAAGGGGACAGACTGCCAGACTCGGGCAACTGCCCTGCCCCTTGGCGGGTGGCAGCGCCTCGGCAAACCGCTGATCCTGCGGCGCCAGTTGATGAGCGCATTGCCGGGCCTGCTGCGCCTGTGACGCACAGCCCTGCTCGGCCAACACGTGGGCAAGATTGCCCCACCCCGGAGCCCAGCCAGGGGCGACAGCGACCGCCTGGTGCAAGGCGGCCTGCGCCCCTTCGACATCGCCTGCCGCATAGCGGGAATTGCCGAGGGCGAACCAGCTCATCCCCTCATCAGGCCATTGCCGCACCGCCGTCTGATAGGCGCGCTGCGCCACCTTGCCACGACCGGTCTGCTCCAGGTCTGTCGCGGCTTGCAGCCAGGGCCGCAACTCGGCTCGTGCCGGCAAGCGCTCCGGTGGCAAGGTCACCACGGCCCAACGCCCGCCACGCGCCCAGGTCGCCTCGAAACTGGCGAAGTCGGTCACCCAGCGTCGCGTGGTCCCGGAGCGCAGGATCAACTCGTTCCGCTGACGGTCGTAGCCGACGAGAACGGCGAAGTGCCAGCGCGGATACCAGGCGAACGCAAGATTCTGCAATACCAGCACCGGATTGCCCGCCGCCACCTCCGTCAGCAAGGCCTCCAGTCGTGGCGGCAACGGATAGACCAGCAGGTCGTGGGCACGCGCGGTGGCCACCAGTTCGACCTGCAGGCTGCCCTCTCGGCCGGGCAGGAATACGCGGTCCTTGAGCAGTCCCGGGGTAGTCGCCACGCCACGCTGGTTGAGCATCGTCGCCAAGGCTGCGGGACCACATTGATAGTCCGCTTGCGGGAAGAAGGGCACTTCGCTCAATTCGACCCTCTCGGGCAACCGCGTAGCCTCGGGAGGCAATGCCGGCTGGTGGGCGCAACCGGCGAGCCAGAACAGGGCCAGCAACAACCCGAGCGCCCGCAAGCTCATCGGTTGATGCACTTGACGAAGGTGAACAGATCGGTGGCGCAAAGCAGGTCGGTGATGATGAAGATCACCAGGAACAATACGATGATGCCGATGATGCCGCCGGCGGGAGCTTCACTCAGTTGCTGGTTGAACTGGGCCAGCTCCGCATTGCTGAGGCCGTTGATGCGCTGCTCGACCTGAGACCGCTCGACGCCCAAGGAAGCGAGCTTGTCCTTGACGCCCTGGTCGTCCAACATGGTCAGCAATTGTTGGCGGTCGACCTGCTGTTGCTGGGCCAGCAGTACTTCGGAAGTACCAATCATTCCTGCCTGGGCGAGTGGCGCCTGAGCCATCAGCAGCAAATAGGCTGCAGCCGTTGCCGCAGCCAGCGGACGGAAAAAAGCACGCTTGATCATGGGGGACTCCTTTTGTATGTCCGCTCTAGACCGTCGCTGCGCGACAGGGGTTCCCCGCAGGATAGGTGAAACCTTGCCGGCTTGCTGCGTACTCCACAACGCCCCGCTTATTTGCTGCGCTGGGCGCGAAGCAGTTCGAGGATAAACTTGCGGGTGGCCGGCATCGCGGCGGCAAATTCGGGACAGGTTTCCGGCGCGGTCTTGATCATCCCCTTTTCCAGCGACTGCCTGACCTGCTCGGTATAGAGTCTTCCGAACAGGCTACGCACCTGCTCCGAAACCTGGGACTCCTCGCCCAGCAGAGACTCGAGCACCTTGCGCGTAGCGCCCATGAATACCCGGCAGCTGTTGTACAGCCAGGCTTGGGTCACATACTGCCGCGAGCGCTGCACCAGTGAGTCATCTAACGACGCCAGGTTCTGCCGCAGGGAGGCGAGTTCCACCTCGGCATTGGCTGCGCGGCGATGAAGGTTTTCCATCTCGGCTTTCAGGTGGGCATCGAAGGCCGCATCATGATCGGCCAACCGCTCGCCCAGCAGGCGGACCTCGCCGACCAGCCGGTGCTTTTCCTCCACCAGTTGCTGCAGCATCCCTTCCATCGCCTCGAGGCGCAGGCGCTCGGTAACCGCACCAGCGGCATGTCCATCCAGGAATCCCTGCCGATATCCCGCCTCCCATCCTTCCTCGCCCATCGTCTCGGTCGGTGCAGCCGTCGGGGAAAGCTTATCTACTCTCATGCGCAGCACTCCCTGCCTTCTGATCACTGAGCGCGCATCCTGCCCAGCTCCTGCATCGACATCCGTGAGAGCATCCGCAGAAATGCAACAATCGATCTATTCGCCGGCAACAGATGCACACGCTGGAGCTGGCCGGGACGTTGCAGAGGCAGCCCTGTCAGGCCAGCATTATCACTCCCAAGCCATGGCAACGCCTCTAGGATCAGCCGGTATGAACAGCAGTGACGCTCAAGAAGCCCCGGAGGCTGTACCAGTCCACCGCAAGGGCCGTGCCCGCAGCGATCTGGCCGTGATCGGCGACCTGCTACCCTATCTGCGCCCCTACCTGGGCCGCATCCTTCTCGCCTTGGGGTTGGTGCTCATCTCCAAGCTGTTCAACCTGTGGGTTCCCATCCTTCTCAAGCACATTGTCGATGGCCTCAACGTCGAACCCAGCCTGCTGTTGTTGCCGGTCGGCCTGCTGCTCGCCTATGGCACCGCGCGCATCGGCGTGACCCTGTTCACCGAACTTCGCCAGGTCGTGTTCGCCCGTGTCATGGCGCGCACCTCACGTGAGGTCACCCTCAGGGTCTTTCGCCATCTGCACCGCCTCAGCCTGAAATTCCATCTCAGCCGCCGCACCGGCGGCGTTGCCCGCGACGTGGAGCGCGGCGGCAGTGCGATTGCCGACCTGCTCGACTGGACACTCTACTCGATCATCCCGATTCTGCTCGAAGTCATCCTGGTCACGGCGGTGCTGGTATGGGCCTACGACTGGCGCTTCGCTGTCATCACCCTGGCGACTCTGCTGGTCTACGGGCTATGGACCTTCGCGGTGACCGAGTGGCGCACCAGCTACTATCGCGCTTCGGTAGAAGCCGATACTCGCGCTAATGAACGGGCGGTCGACTCGCTGCTGAACTACGAGACGGTCAAGTACTTCAACAATGAGGCGCACGAGGCCGCGCGCTACGACGAGAACCTGAAGCGTCTGGAAGACACCAAGGTCAAGGCGACCACCAGTTTGGCTGTTCTCAACCTCGGGCAGACGGCCATGGTGTCCGTCGGCGTCACCGCCATGATGTGGCTGGCTGCCGCCGGAGTAGTGGACGGCAGCATGACCGTCGGCGACCTGGTACTGGTCAACGCTTATCTGCTGCAGCTTTCGGCGCCACTGTTCCTGCTCGGCATGATGTACCGCGAGGTGAAGCAGGCCCTGACCAACATGGAGCGCCTGTTCGACCTGCTCGATGTCCACCAAGATGTACAGGACGCCCCGGATGCCGTGCCTCTACTGGCAATCCGTCCCTGCGTGCGCTTCGAGAAGGTGAACTTCGGCTACGATCCGCGTCGGCAGATCCTGCATGAAGTGGCTTTCGAAATCCCCGCCGGCGGCACTGTCGCGGTCGTCGGCCACTCCGGCTGCGGCAAGTCGACCCTGGCCCGTTTGCTCTACCGCTTCTACGATGTTGATGGCGGGCGCATAACCATTGACGGACTGGATCTGCGCCAATTGACCCAGGCCTCGCTGCGCGGCGCCATCGCCATAGTTCCGCAGGACACGGTGCTGTTCAACGACAGCATCTATTACAACATTCTCTACGGCCAGCCGAGCGCCAGTCGCGCGGAAGTCGAAGCTGCCGCGCGGGCTGCGCATATCCACGAGTTCGTCCAGAGCCTGCCGGACGGTTACGAGACGCAGGTCGGCGAGCGCGGCCTGAAGCTCTCCGGCGGCGAAAAGCAGCGGGTAGCCATCGCCCGGGCGATCCTCAAAAATCCCAGCATCCTGATCTTCGATGAGGCGACTTCCGCCCTGGACTCGCAATCGGAGCGGGCCATCCAGGCCGAACTCGATCGCATCCAGATAGGGCGCACCACGCTGGTCATCGCCCACCGCCTGTCCACGGTGATGAATGCCGATCGGATCCTGGTGATGGACGGCGGGCGCATCGTCGAACAGGGCACCCATGTCCAGCTTCTGGCCCTCAATGGTCGCTATGCGCAGATGTGGCGCCTGCAACAGCAGCGGGCGGAACAGGACGCCGAGGCGCAGGAGCGATGAGCTGATAGGCAGGCCGGCTCGGCACCTTCTAATGTGAAAGGGCCCATTCCCTCTCGCCAGGTTGCGATGCCATGCCCGCCACGCTGCAAGCCATCCAGGCCGACATTACCACCCTCACCGTCGATGCCATCGTCAATGCCGCCAACTCGTCACTGCTTGGTGGCGGCGGCGTCTCCGGCACCATCCTGCGGGCCGGCGGTCCTGAACTGATCGAAGCATGCCGCCGCCTCGGCGGCTGCGCGAGTGGAGACGCCAAGCTGACGCCGGGCTATCGCCTTCCCGCTCACTTCGTCGTGCACACGGTCGGCCCTGTCTGGCAGGACGGCACGCGGCAGGAGGCAGAGTTGCTGGCCTCCTGTTACCGCCGCTCGCTCGAAGTCGCCGCAGCCGCCGGCGCACGAAGTCTGGCCTTCCCGTGCATCAGCACCGGCATCTACGGCTTCCCCTTCGAACAGGCTGCGAATATTGCCGTGGCCACTGTCCGCGCTGAACTGCCGGCACTTCCTCTCATCGAATCAGTGCTGTTCTGCTGCTTCTCCACGGCTGATCTGCAGGTCTATGCGCGGCTTCTCCAAGCCGACGCTTGAGACCTGCAGATCCCCTCACTATACGGTCAGACTTGATTTGCTCCGGAGCTTGCCGAACAGAGCCACCACGACCACTACCACGCCGCCGACCAGCACGCCAAAGGCAGCGTTGAGCAGGGTCGGCACTATGACCTGCACTACCGTAGCCAACGCCGATGCCTGGTCACCAACGTGCGCCACCTGCTCGATGGCATGGTGAACCACCGGAATTCCATGGGTGAGGATGGCACCGCCGACCATGAACATGGCCGCGGTGCCCACCACGGAGAGTCCCTTCATCAGGTAGGGCGCGGCGCGGAGAATAATGGCGCCACTGCGCTGCGCCAGATGCGAACTCCGGCGGCACAGATGAAGACCGAAATCGTCCAGCTTGACGATGCCCGCCACCAGACCGTAGACACCGGCGGTCATGACGATGGCGATGGTCGACAGCACCAGCACCTGCTGCATGAATGCAGCGCTGGCGACGGCGCCCAAGGTAATCGCAATGATCTCGGCGGAAAGGATGAAATCCGTGCGCACTGCGCCTTTGATCTTGTCCCGCTCGAAAGTCAGCATGTCGACCGCCGGATCGTTGAGCGCCTCCAACTGGCGAGCATGTTCGGCCTCCTCCTCGGCCTTGCTGTGCAGGAACTTGTGGGCAAGCTTCTCGAAGCCCTCGAAACACAAGAAGGCGCCGCCCAGCATCAGCAACGGAGTGATCGCCCAGGGGGCGATTGCGCTGATCAGCAGCGCGGCAGGCACCAGGATCAGCTTGTTCAGGAAAGAGCCCTTGGCGACAGCCCAGACCACCGGCAACTCCCGGTCTGCAGCCACGCCAGTCACCTGCTGGGCATTCAAGGCCAGGTCGTCGCCGAGCACCCCGGCAGTCTTCTTGGCAGCCACTTTGGTCATCACCGAAACGTCGTCGAGGATGGTGGCAATGTCGTCAATCAGTGCGAGCAAGCTGCTTCCAGCCAAATTGATTCTCCTTGGGTGCGAATTATGGATTCAGGCCATCGCCTGCGACGATACGCCTGCCGCGAGTCATTTTCTGTGGCAGACCGGCCGCCCGCAAGGATAACCCTGCCCGTCCACCAGGCAGCCAGGCTTTCCGGGCGCGCAAAGACGAACCCCCGACCAGCGCGAGCTGATCGGGGGTTCGGTATAGGTGCTTGACGATGACCTACTCTCACATGGGGAAGCCCCACACTACCATCGGCGATGCGTCGTTTCACTGCTGAGTTCGGGATGGGATCAGGTGGTTCCAACGCTCTATGGTCGTCAAGCAATTCGGTTGGGGCATCGCTTTCGCGCTACCCCGAATCGGGTACGTGATATCGGTAAACGTATTCGGTAATTTGCGGTTCTGCAAGCTTTCGGCCTGTCACACCCACTGTGCCGTTCGGCCCAGATTGTTTGGGTGTTATATGGTCAAGCCTCACGGGCAATTAGTATTGGTTAGCTCAACGCCTC
>NZ_JAJHPU010000038.1 GCF_020831405.1 Pseudomonas oryzagri
CCGGTTGCCGACCTGGTGGCCGTGGCGGATACCGCCACCACCGCCGAGGACACCCCGGTCAACGGCGATGTCTCGGCCAACGACAGCACCACCTCCGGCGGCGCCCTGAGCTTTGCCAAGGCCAGCGACCCGGCCCACGGCAGCGTGGTGGTCAATAGCGACGGCACCTACACCTACACCCCGGACGCCAACTGGAGCGGTGCCGACAGCTTCGACTACACCGTCACCGATGCGGCTTCCGGCGAGTCCCTGACCCACACCGTCACGATCACCGTGACCGCTGCGGTGGATCTCACCGCCGTGGCCGACAGCATCAGCACCGCCGAGGACACTCCGGTCAACGGCACCGTCGCGTCCAACGACAGCACCAGCTCGGGCGGCGCCCTGAGCTTTGCCAAGGCCGGCGATCCGGCCCACGGCAGCGTGGTGGTCAATGCCGACGGCACCTACACCTACACCCCGGACGCCAACTGGAGCGGTGCCGACAGCTTCGACTACACCGTGACCGATGTGGCTTCCGGCGAGTCCCTGACCCGCACCGTCACGATCACCGTGACCGCTGCGGTGGATCTCACCGCCGTGGCCGACAGCATCAGCACCGCCGAGGACACTCCGGTCTCCGGCGATGTCTCGGCTAACGACAGCACCACCTCGGGCGGTGCCCTGAGCTTTGCCAAGGCCGGCGATCCGGCCCACGGCAGCGTGGTGGTCAACACCGATGGCACCTACACCTACACCCCGGACGCCAACTGGAGTGGTGCCGACAGCTTCGACTACACCGTGACCGATGCGGCCTCGGGCGAGTCCCTGACCCGCACGGTAACCGTGACCGTCACTCCGGTTGCCGACCTGGTGGCTGTGGCGGATACCGCCACCACCGCCGAGGACACCCCGGTGTCCGGCGATGTCTCGGGTAACGACAGCACCAGCTCGGGCGGTGCCCTGAGCTTCGCCAAGGCCAGCGATCCGGCCCACGGCAGCGTGGTGGTCAATGCCGACGGCACCTACACCTACACCCCGGACGCCAACTG
>NZ_JAJHPU010000039.1:0-56327 GCF_020831405.1 Pseudomonas oryzagri
GGTCATCGTCAAGCACCTATACCGAACCCCCGATCAGCATTGCTGGTCGGGGGTTCGTCTTTGCGCGCCGGAAAAAGGGCGCCGGACGGCGCGGGCCGACGGGTAGGCCTGCCGCTGCAGGGGCGAATGCATTGGCCCCTGCAACACACAGACCACTGCTCAGCGTCGGGCCTCGCTCCACAGGCACAGATCCAGACTGTGCTTCGCCCCCGGCACGAGGCCTACACGGCTGGTCACGGATCTTGCAGGCATAAAAAAGCCCCGCTGCGTCAGCAAGCGGGGCTTTGCGGGGCCTGATCGTATTAGATCAGCGCTCCAGATGCTGCAGCTTGTCCTTCACGCCATCCCACTCTTCGGCGTCGGGCAGAGCATCCTTCTTCTCGGTGATGTTCGGCCAGACCTCCGCCAGATCGCGGTTCAGCTCGATGAACTCTTGCTGCTCCTCAGGCACCTCGTCTTCCGAGAAGATAGCCTGGGCCGGGCACTCGGGTTCGCACAGCGCGCAGTCGATGCACTCGTCCGGGTGGATCACCAGAAAGTTCGGGCCTTCGTAGAAGCAGTCCACCGGGCAGACTTCCACGCAGTCGGTGTACTTGCACTTGATGCAGTTGTCGGTAACGACGAAGGTCATATTTTTTTATCTCCTCAGACGGGCAGGCGCGAGCCACGGCATGGCGCGCAGAATTTTAACAGTTTGGCTTTCGGTTGGTTATAGCTGGCTCTTCCAAGCATATAGCAGCTCCAGTGCCTGCCTTGGCGACAGGTCATCAGGCGTCAGCCGCTCGAGCTCCTCCAGCAACGGATGTGCCTGGCTTGCAAAGAGATCCGGCTGGATCGGCGCTGCCTTGCGGCTTTTCTTGTCAGGGGGGCTGCTGGGCGCCTCATGGGGCAGACTGGTCTGCTCGAGGCGAGCCAGATGCTCGCGTGCACGACGAATCACCGGATCGGGGACCCCCGCCAGTTGGGCCACCGCCAGGCCGTAGCTCTGGCTGGCCGGCCCGGGCAATACATGGTGCAGGAAGACGATACGCTCCTTGTGCTCGGCAGCATCGAGGTGAACGTTGGCCACCACCGGCTCGCTCTCGGGCAGCACCGTCAGCTCGAAATAGTGGGTGGCGAATAGAGTGAATGCGCGCAGCCGGGCCAGATGTTCGGCGGCTGCCCACGCCAGCGACAGGCCGTCGAAGGTGCTGGTGCCGCGACCGACTTCGTCCATCAGCACCAGGCTGCGTTCGCTGGCATTGTGCAGGATACTGGCGGTTTCGCTCATCTCGACCATGAAGGTCGAGCGCCCGCCCGCCAGATCGTCGCTCGAGCCGATGCGGGTGAAGATTCGGTCGACCAGCGACAGCTCGCAGGCTTCGGCCGGTACGTAGCTGCCGATATGGGCCAGCAGGACGATCAGCGCGGTCTGCCGCATGTACGTGGATTTACCGCCCATGTTCGGACCGGTGATGATCAGCATCCGCGTGTTGTCGTCGAGGCTGACGTCGTTGGCGACGAAGGGCGTGGTCAGCACCTGTTCGACCACCGGATGGCGGCCCTGCGTGATGCATAGGCTGGGCTCGTCGACGAAGGTCGGCCGGCTGAGGTCGAGGTTGAGTGCACGCTCGGCCAGATTGCTCAGTACGTCGAGTTCGGCCAATGCGGCGGCGGTGTCCTGCAGCGGTGCCAACTGCTCTATCAGGGCTTCGATCAGCGCGTCGTAGAGCATTTTTTCGCGCGCCAGCGCGCGGCTCTTGGCCGACAGCGCCTTGTCCTCGAAGGCCTTCAGCTCGGGAGTGATGAAGCGTTCGGCGCCCTTGAGGGTCTGGCGGCGAATGTAGTCGGCCGGCGCCTGTTCGGCCTGTACGCGCGGTAACTCGATGTAGTAGCCGTGGATGCGGTTGTAGCCGACCTTGAGGTTGGGCAGGCCGGTGCGCGCCTTCTCGCGAGTCTCCAGATCCATCAGGTATTGCCCGGCGTTCTCGCTGAGCAGTTGCAGGTCGTCGAGCTCGGTGTCGTAACCGCGCTTGATCACCCCGCCGTCGCGAATCACCGCCGGCGGATTGTCGATGATCGCCCGAGCCAGCAGATCGGCCAGTTCCGGATAGGTGCGGATGCTACCGGCCAATTCCTGCAGACGCGGTGCCTCCAGGGCGCTCATGTGCTGTTGCAGATCGGGCAGCGCGGCCAGGGCGTCGCGCAGGCGGGCGAGATCGCGTGGTCGCGCGCTGCGCAGGCCGATACGGGCGAGGATCCGTTCGACGTCGCCGATTTCCTTGAGGCGCGGTTGCAGATTCTCGAAGCGATAGTCGTCGAGCAGGCAGCCGATGGCCTGCTGGCGGCCCTCGAGGACGGCGCGGTCGCGCAGCGGGCGATTCAGCCAGCGGCACAGCAGGCGGCTGCCCATGGCGGTCATGCTGCGATCGACCACGCTCTGCAGGGTGTTGTCGCGGCCGCCGGCGAGGTTGGTGTCGATCTCCAGGTTGCGTCGGCTGGCGGCATCCAGGATCACCGCATCGTCGAGACGCTCGTGGCGCAGGCTGCGGATGTGCGGCAGGGCACTGCGCTGGGTCTCGCGCGCATACAGAAGCAGGCAACCGGCGGCGCCGATGGCCAGGGTCAGCCCCTGGCAGCCAAAGCCGTTAAGGTCCTGGGTAGCGAACTGCTGGCACAGGCTTTTCAGCGCAGTGGCGCGATCGAAGTCCCAGGGCGCACGGCGACGCACGCCGGGGCGCCTTTCCGCCGGCAAGTCCTGCGGCCAATCGTCGGGAATCAGCAACTCGGCTGGATTGAGCCGCTCCAGCTCGGCCAGGAGCGCCTCCCAGCCCTTGATCTCCTGCACGCTGAAACGCCCGCTGGTGATGTCCAGTACCGCCAGGCCGAACAGGCGTTCGTCGCCGAGCAGCGCCGCGAGCAGGTTGTCGCGACGCTCGTCGAGCAGCGCTTCGTCGCTGACCGTACCGGGGGTGATGATGCGGACCACCTGGCGCTCGACCGGGCCCTTGCTGGTGGCCGGATCGCCGATCTGTTCACAGATCGCCACCGACTCGCCGAGCTTCACCAGGCGGGCCAGGTATCCTTCCGCCGAGTGGAACGGAATACCGGCCATCGGGATCGGCTGACCGGCCGACTGACCGCGCGCGGTGAGGGTGATGTCGAGCAGCTTGGCCGCCTTCTGCGCGTCGGCATAGAACAGCTCGTAGAAGTCGCCCATGCGATAGAACAGCAACTGATCGGGATGCTGCTGCTTGATCTTCAGGTACTGCTGCATCATCGGCGTGTGGGCGGAAAAATCGGTGCTCATCGCGGTCGGGCTTCAGGTCGCAAAAGCGCCTAGTGTACGGTATCGCTCCGACAGGCTTAACCCCGGAGGCATTCATGGATCGCATTACCCGCCTGGCTGCACGATTGGGGGAAGCGCTGGTCGCCCGGCAACTGCAGGTGACCACTGCGGAATCCTGTACCGGCGGTGGCATCGCCGAGGCCATCACCCGCATTCCCGGCAGTTCGCAGTGGTTCGAGGCGGGCTATATCACCTACTCAAATCGCCAGAAGAGCCTGCAGCTCGGCGTGCCCGAAGCCCTGTTCGCGACGGTCGGTGCGGTCAGCCGCGAGGTGGTCGAAGCCATGGCGCGCGGTGCCTGCACGCACAGTGGCGCGCCGCTGGCGGTGGCGGTCAGTGGCATCGCCGGCCCGGATGGCGGCAGTCCGGACAAGCCGGTGGGTAGCGTGTGGCTGGCCTGGCTGGCGCACGGGCAGCTGTTCAGTTGTCGATGCCAGTTTGCCGGCGATCGCCAGGCGGTGCGCGAGCAGACGGTGGCGCGTGCCTTGGAGGGATTGGTGCGACTGACGGCAGGGGAAAATCCCGCTGAGGGGTAGGCGGGTGCTCGACCCTGTGAAATAATACTGGCTAATTATACAGTTGATAAAGGCCTGCTGGCCGCTAGCAAAGAGAGGACTTCAATGGACGAGAACAAGAAGCGCGCCTTGGCTGCGGCCCTGGGTCAGATCGAGCGTCAGTTTGGCAAGGGCGCGGTCATGCGCATGGGCGACCACGAGCGCCTGGCGGTGCCGGCCGTCTCCACCGGTTCGCTGGGCCTGGACATCGCGCTCGGCATCGGTGGCCTGCCCAAGGGCCGTATCGTCGAGATCTACGGACCGGAATCCTCGGGCAAGACCACCCTGACCCTGTCGGTGATCGCCGAGGCGCAGAAGCAGGGCGCCACCTGCGCCTTCGTCGACGCCGAGCACGCGCTGGATCCCGACTATGCCGCCAAACTGGGTGTCAACGTCGACGACCTGCTGGTCTCGCAGCCGGACACCGGCGAGCAGGCTCTGGAGATCACCGACATGCTGGTGCGCTCCAACGCCGTGGACGTGGTGATCGTCGACTCCGTGGCCGCTCTGGTGCCCAAGGCCGAGATCGAAGGCGAGATGGGCGACCAGCACGTTGGCCTGCAGGCCCGCCTGATGTCCCAGGCCCTGCGCAAGATCACCGGCAACATCAAGAACGCCAACTGCCTGGTGATCTTCATCAACCAGATCCGCATGAAGATCGGCGTGATGTTCGGCAACCCGGAAACCACCACCGGCGGCAACGCGCTGAAGTTCTACGCCTCGGTGCGCCTCGACATCCGTCGTACCGGCGCGGTCAAGGAAGGCGACGAGGTGATCGGCAACGAAACCCGCGTCAAGGTGGTCAAGAACAAGATGGCCCCGCCGTTCCGCCAGGCCGAGTTCCAGATCCTCTACGGCAAGGGCATCTACCGCACCGGCGAGATCATCGACCTCGGCGTGCAACAGGGCCTGATCGAGAAATCCGGCGCCTGGTACAGCTACCAGGGCAGCAAGATCGGCCAGGGCAAGGCGAATGCCGCGCGCTTCCTGGAGGACAACCCCGAGCAGTGCCAGACCATCGAGAATGCGATCCGTACCCAGCTGCTCGCCCAGCCCGGCGCCCTCAAGACCACCGCGGGCAGCGAGGAAGAGGCCGACCTGGAAGTGGATATCTAAGCGGCCATGCCCGTGGTGCTGGACAGCCCCGCCGCGGTGCGGCGGGCAGCCATGGACCTGCTGGCGCGACGCGAGCACAGTCGTGTGGAACTGGCCCGCAAGCTGCGCCAGCGCGGTGCTGCCGGCGAGCTGATCGAGACTGCCCTCGAGCGCTTGAGCGAGGAGGGCTTGCTCAGCGATGAGCGCTTTCTCGACAGTTTCATCCGCAGTCGCTCGGGGGCCGGTTATGGACCGCTGCGCATCCGCGACGAGCTGAACCAGCGCGGTTTGCCCCGCGCCGCCGTGGAGCGGGCATTGGCCGACTGCGGCGTCGACTGGACGGGCAACCTGCGCGAGCTGTGGCAGCGGCGCTTCGCCAGCCTGCCGCAGGATCCCCGCGAGCGGGCCAGACAGGGTCGCTTCCTGCTCCAGCGCGGCTTTTCCCACGAAGCGGTGAGTCGCCTGCTGCGTGGCGCCAGCGACGAATAAAAGTTGTGCCTGACAATGAAAAACGCCCCGGCTGTCGAGTAGTCGGGGCGTTTTGCGTTACGAGGCTGCGCTCAGGCGTGCGGCAGGTCGCGTTGCCAGTTTTCCGGCAGGTTGATGAAGTTGATCAGCTCGCGCAGACGACCCTGGTCGCGGCCGTTGAACTGGAAGGCGAGGCGGGTCAGGTGGCTGAATTCCGGTTCGTCCTGCTCAAGTTCGCTATAGGGCTGCTGATGGAAGCCTTCCGCCAGGCACAGGTCGGCGAACTCGTCGTGCAGGTAGGCCAGCGCGCGCGCGTTCAGCGGGCGGTTCATGCGGATGGCGAACAGTCCCTTGAGCCAGCGGCTGGAGTGGTAGTTGCGGTAGAAGTGGATGATCTCCATCACCGCCTCCTCGGCGCTGGTCACCAGCTTCAGCAGGTTCATGTCGCTGGGCAGGATGTAGCCGTTTTCCTCCAGTTGCTCGCGGATGAAGTGCAGGGCGTCCTTCCAGTAGCGGCCTTCGGGTACGTCCAGCAACACCACCGGCACGATCGGACTCTTGCCGGTCTGGATCAGGGTCAGCACCTCCAACGCCTCGTCCAGCGTGCCGAAGCCGCCGGGGCAGAGCACCAGAGCGTCGGCCTCCTTGACGAAGAACAGCTTGCGCAGGAAGAAGAAGTGGAACGGCAGCAGGTTGCCGGTGTCGTGCACCACATCGTTGGCGCGCTGCTCGAAGGGCAGGGTGATGTTGAAGCCCAGGCTGTGCTCGAGGCCCGCGCCCTCGTGGGCGGCGGCCATGATGCCGGCGCCGGCGCCGGTGACCGTCATCAATTCGTGGTGGGCGAGCAGGTGGCCGAGGTCGCGAGCCTGCAGGTAGAGCGGGTGGTCGGGCTTGGTACGCGCCGAACCGAACACCGTGACCTTGCGGCGGCGCTTGAACTGCTCGAGCATGCTGAACGCACTTTCCATCTCGCGCAGGGTCTGCAGCATGATCTTGGCGTCCCAACGGTTGCGGTCGGCCTCGGCCATGCGCACCACGGTCATCAGCATCTCGTGGTAGAGGGCTTGATTGGGGCTTCCAGGCGGCACGCTCAGGGCGATCAGTTCGTCGACCTTTTCTCCCAGGTCGATAGCGGTGGTCTGGAAGTGTCTCGACAGATAGTCATCGGAATCGTAAGGCATAACCTACTCCTTGTTGTCTGTCGCTCAGAGTGCGATCTGCTCACCCGGTTCCGGGATGTTGGCAGTCCACTGCAGGCGATCATGCAGTGCCTGTTGCAGCACTTTCATTTTCTCCAGCTCTCCATGCACTAAATATAGCTCCGGGCGGTGATCGAAATGTTGCAGCCAATCGATCAGTTGCGATTGCCCGGCATGTGCGGAGAAGCCGCCCAGGGTGTGCACCTTGGCCTTGACGGCGATGCGCTGGCGCAGCACGCGTACGGTCGGTGCACCCTCGACGATGGCCCGGCCGAGGGTGCCCTGGGCCTGGTAGCCTGGGAACACGATGTGGCACTCCTTGCGCCACAGGTTGTGCTTGAGGTGGTGGACGATGCGGCCGCCGTTGCACATGCCGCTGCCGGCGATGATGATCGCGCCGCTCTGGATGCGGTTGATCGCCATCGAGTCCTCGGCGTCGGGGGTACAGCGCAGAATCGGCAGCCAGTCTTCGACGCGGGTGACGTGGTTGCTGCGCAGCAGCTCGCGATCCTTGGGATCGAACTGTTCGTGGAAACGGTGGTAGATGGCGTTGGCCTGGATCGCCATCGGGCTGTCGAGGAACACCGCGCGCTGTGGCAGGCGTCCCTCCTGGTAGAAGCGGCCGAGATGGAAGATCAGATCCTGGGTGCGGCCGACGGCGAAGGCGGGGATCAGCACGTTGCCGCCGTCGCGGTCGGCCTGCTGCAGGATGTCGGCCAGCTCCTCGAGCGTGTCGGCGTCGCAGCGGTGGTCACGGTCTCCGTAGGTCGACTCCACCAGCACCACATCGGCCTTGCTGAGCGGGGTCGGGTCGCGCATCAGCGGCGTGCAGGTGTTACCCAGGTCCCCGGAGAACACCAGGCGACGGGTCAGCCCGTGGTCGTGGACGTCCAGTTCGACGATCGCCGAGCCGAGGATGTGGCCGGCGTCGTGGAAGGTCACCCCGATGCCCCGCGCAACCTCTACCCGTACGCCATACTCCACCGGCCGGCGCAGCTCGAGTGCCGCTTCGGCGTCGGCGGTGGTGTACAGCGGCACCACCGCTTCACGGCCCAGCCGGGCGCGCCACTTGTTCTCCCACTCGGCGTCCTTTTCCTGAATGTGCGCGGCGTCCAGCAGCATCAGCTGCATCAGCTCGCAGGTCGCGCTGGTGGCGTAGATCGGACCGCGGTAGCCTTCGGCCGCGAGGCGCGGCAGCAGGCCACTGTGATCGATGTGCGCGTGGGAAATCACCACCGCGTCCACTTCGGCGGGGTCGAAACCGAAGGACGCATTGTTGTGTGCCTCGTCCTCGCGTCGTCCCTGGCACATGCCGCATTCCAGCAGCACCCGCGCGCCTTCGCGGGTTTCGATCAGATAACGGGAGCCGGTGACCTGCTGGATGGCCCCCATGAAAGTGAGCAGCGCCATAGATAATCCTTATGCGGATGGCCACGGCTGCCTGCCGGGAGTGCGGCAGGGGTCTGATGCAAATCAGCCGCGGAGGGTGTCATGGTTCTAGACTACTCCCAGGCCTGCCCCGGAGTCTTCTCCCATGACCCAGCTTTTGCCCAGCGCCGAAGAACTGCATGCCCATGCCCGTGCCGAACCGGCCTTCGCCGAGTGGGCCAGGGGCTATGGTCCCCTGCTCCATGAGCCCCCCTCCCAGGCCGCGGTTTTCCGCCTGGCCCACCGCCTGGTCCAGGCCGGCCGGCAGCCCGATCTGGCCTCCGTCTACCACCTGTTGCAGGCGCTCGACCGGCTGACCTGCGCCGGCCTCTGGCTGGTGGCGCACATGACCTACGCCCGGCGGGTGCGCCTGGATGGCAAGCCCCTGCAGGCCGACGACTTCAAGGCGCACCCCGAAGGGCATACCGGTGGCGCACTGAACGTGGTGCCGGCCTACGCCGGCTACCTGGCGCTCAATGCCCTGACCGGCGAGACCCGAGCCTGGACCCTGGGCCAGGGGCACTGCGTGGCCGCCATCGAGGCGCTCAACACGCTCGTCGGCAACCAGCATGCGGAGCAGGCCGCGCGCTACGGGCGCGACGAGGCCGGCCTGAGCCGCCTGGTCGACGACTTCTACAGCTACGCCCAGGCTGCCGACGGCTCGCCAGGTGTACCGCTGGGCAGTCACGTCAATCCGCACACCGCCGGCGGCAGCGCCGAAGGCGGCTATCTGGGCTTCGCCGAGTTGAAGTACGCCCATCAGCCGCTGCCGGGCGAGACGCTGGTGGCCTTCCTTTCCGACGGTGCGGCCGAGGAGCAGCGCGGCAGCGACTGGATGCCGCGCTGGTGGCGTGCCGAGGACTGCGGGGTGGCTCTGCCGGTGTTGATCGCCAACGGCCGGCGTATCGAGCAGCGCACGGACCTCGCCACCGCCGAGGGCCTGGCCGGCTTCGTCGAGCATCTGCGCCATTGCGGTTTCGACCCCCTGCGTTGCGACGGCCGCGATCCGGCCGCCTTCGTCTGCGTCCTGCACGAGATGGAGCAGCATCTGGCGCATCGGGTCGACGACCTGGCACGTGGCATCCTCCAGTACCCACTGCCGATTCCCTTCGCCATCGCCGAAACGGTCAAGGGCTTCGGCTTCTTCGGCGCCGGCAGCAACGCCGCGCACAACCTGCCGCTGCCGGACAATCCGCGCAGCGACGCCGAGGCGCGCCGGCTGTTCAACGAGAGCGTGGCGGGCCTGTGGGTGGCGCCGGACGAGCTGGATACGGCGCTGGCGCGTTTCGCGGCGCTGCGCGGCGGCCGGCCGCTGGAGCGCGATCATGCGCTGGCGGTGCGCAGGCCGCCGTTGCCGCAGATCCCCGAACTGCATTTCCACGACCAGCCCTGTTCGCCGATGAGCGCCATCGACCGCTTCTTCGTCGAGCTGGTGGCGGCCAACCCGCAGCTGCGCCCACGCGTCGGCAATCCCGACGAGCTGGCCAGCAACGGCCTGCACGGCTTGCTGCAGACGCTCAAGCACCGGGTCAGCGCTCCCGAGAACAGCAGTGAGGCGGTCCACGGCAAGATCATCACCGCGCTCAACGAGGAGGCCGTGGTGGCGGCTTGTCTCGCCAACCAGGGCGGGCTCAACCTGGTCGCCAGCTACGAGGCGTTCTGCGTGAAGATGCTCGGCGCGGTGCGCCAGACGTTGATCTTCGCCCGTCAGCAGCAGGAGGTCGGGCGTCCGGCCGGCTGGCTCGGCTGGCCGCTGGTGGCCAGCTCGCATACTTGGGAGAACGGCAAGAACCAGCAATCGCACCAGGACCCGACCTTCTGCGAGGCGCTGCTTGGCGAGATGGGCGACACCGTGCGGGTACTATTCCCGGCCGACCACAACAGCACCCTGGCGCTGCTGCCGCAGATCTACCAGGCGCGCGGCCGGCTGGCTTGTCTGGTGGTGCCCAAGCGCGAGCGCCCCTGTGTGTTCGATGCCGGGCAAGCGCAGCAGCTGGCCCGCGACGGCGCCATCGTGGTGGCGGAGACTTCGGGCGACGAGCCCCTGCTGCTGATCGCCAACGGCAGCTATCAACTGGCCGAGATGCAGCGTGCGGCCAAGCGGCTGGGCGAGGCCGGCGTCGCCTTCCGCCTGGTTTATCTGCAGGAGCCCGGGCGTTTCCGCGCCCCGCGCGACGCGCTGGAGCAGCGGGTGGTCGCCGACGCCAAGCTGTGCGAGCGACTGTTCCCGGGCGTATTGCGTCGCCGTGTACTGCTCACCCACATGCGCGCGGAGGTGGCGCGTGGCCATCTGTGGCCGATCCTGCCGGATGCCAGGCAGAGTGCTGCGCTCGGCTATCGCAATCGCGGCGGCACGCTCGACGAGGCCGGCATGCTGTTCGCCAATCGGGCCTGCTGGGCCAACGTGCTGGCGGCCTGCGCGAGTCTGCTGGGCGTGCGGCGCGGCAAGCTGCTGAGCGCGGCGGAGACGGCGGCGCTGGCCGGCAAGGGCGATCCCGCGGTGTTGCGCTGAGCGTGGGGCGCGCCTTACTTGCGGGCCGCGCAGTCGCTCGCCTGGAAGCGCTCGGTCGCCACCGGACGATTGGTCTTGTACTCGCTGAAGGCGTAGGTCAGTACCGCGCCCTTGGCCAGCAATTGGCGATAGCCGGGATTGGCGCACACGCTGGCGGCGAGCTGCTGGCGCACCGCATCCGGGTTGCTGCGCATTTGCTGGGCATGGCTGGGGCGCACGCTGAGATGGTTGATCAGCTGGTTGCCTTCGCTGGTGTAACCCTGGTCGAGGATGTCCTCGTTGATGGCCCGCGGTGTGCCGACGCTGCTTTGGCGGGCCACCTCCTTGAGCAGCTTGCTGAGTTCGAAGTCCTGCAGCGAGGCGGCCTGCACGGTGCAGGTGGCCAGCAGGGCGGCGAGCAGGGCGGAAATACGGCGCATGGCGAGTCTGTCTCCTGGAGAACCGATGCTTCGACCCGTCGGCGCGCGGCGGGTTCGCGTGGGCGGATGATACGCGCCTCGCGCGGCGGTGGCTCTGCTAGACTGCCGCGCCCGTTGCGCGGCCGTTCACAGCGCCGCGCGGCCTCGCCGATCGTCTCCAGGATCCACCGATGAGCAACAGTGTCGCCCGTCTGCGCGTGGAGCGTCTTGCCCGCAGCGCCAAGCCCTTCGTCGCCCGTGGCTCGCGCATGCCGCGCTGCCCGGACTGCCGGCTGGCGTTCAGCCACTGCCTGTGCGCCTGGCGTCCGCAGGTGGCGGCCCGCTCCGGCGTATGTCTGCTGATGCACGACATCGAGGCGCTCAAGCCGAGCAACACCGGCTGGCTGATCGCCGACCTGGTGGCCGACAACAGCGCCTTCTGCTGGTCGCGCCTCGAAGTGGACGAGCGGCTGCTGGCGTTGCTCGACGATCCGCAGTGGCAACCCTATGTGGTGTTCCCCGCCGAGTACGCCGCTCCCGAGCGGGTGGTGCAGACGGTCGAGCCGGAGGCCGGCCGCCGCCCGCTGTTCATCCTGCTCGACGCCACCTGGACCGAGGCGCGCAAGATGTTCCGCAAGAGTCCCTACCTGGAGCGCTTCCCGGTGCTCAGCCTGAGCCCCGAGCAGCACTCGCGCTATCGCCTGCGCCGTTCGACCCGCGGCGAGCACCTGTGCACAGCCGAAGTGGCGGCGCTGTGCCTGGAGCTGGCCGGCGACCAGCAGGCCGCTGCGGCGCTGGATGCCTACCTCGACGTGTTCAGCGAACGCTACCTGAGTTTCAAGCGCCAGCTGCCGCTGGACGAGCAGAGCGCGGCGCATCAGCGCCTGCGCCCCTTCGTTCAGCCCTGAGCGGCCACCGCCGCACGGCGTCCGGGCCACAGCTGGGCGGCGAGCATGCCGGTGAACATCAGCGCGCAGCCCAGATAGCCGCGCGCCGACAGCGACTCGTCGAGCACCAGCGCGCCGGCGATGGCGGCGAACACCGCCTCCAGCGACAGGATGATCGCCGCGTGCGAGGCGATGGCGTGCTTCTGCGCCACCACCTGCAGGGTGTAGCCGATGCCCACGGCGATCACCCCGCCGTACAGCACCGCCGGGGCCGCGCGCAGGATGGCGTCGAGGCGGATCTCCTCGAGGATTCCGGCCAACAGCAGGCTGATCGCGGCGCAAGTGACGAACTGCAGGAAGGCCAGACGCAGCGGATCGTGGCGACTGGCCAGGGCGCCGACCAGCAGCACGTGTACGCCCCAGACCAGCGCGCCGGCCAGCTGCAGCCAATCGCCGGAAGCGACCCGGAAGTCCGGGCCGATGCTCAGCAGGGCCATGCCGAGCACCGCCAGGCTGGCGCCCAGCCAGGTGCCCGGGCCGGTACGCTGGCCGACCAGCAGGCCGAGCAGCGGCACTATGATCACGTACAGGCCGGTGATGAAGCCGGAGTTGGTCACGCTGGTGAACAGCAGGCCGACCTGCTGCAGGTTGATGCCGGCTGTCAGCGCCAGACCGAGCAGCAGGCCCCCGGCCAGCAGGCCGCGATGGAAGGGCTCGGTCACGCCGCCGGCGGGGCGGCGCAGCACCCACGGCAACAGCACCAGGGCGCCGAGGGCGAAACGCAGGCCGGTATACAGGAACGGCCCGATCTCGTTCATTCCCAGTCGCTGGGCGACGAAGGTGGTCCCCCAGATCAGGGCGGTGAGCAACATCAACAGATCGGCCCGCAGGGATGGGCGATGCATGGCAGGGACCTCAGAAAAAAGGCGAAATTATTGGTGAACGGGTAGAATCGGGGAACTTGTGTAGCGGCGGCATGGTCGCGCTACCAAGTCCTTAGGAGTTTTCCGGGTATTTAGCTTGACCGGCCGGGGTGTGCTCGGCATCCTGAGCGCCGCTCGCGCCCCGCCCGTTCAGAAAAACAACAGGACATATCATGGCCGCCTACGAAATACTGATTGCCGACGACCATCCGTTGTTTCGCAGCGCCCTGCAGCAGGCGTTGACCATGGGCCTCGGCGCGGACGCTCATCTGGTGGAAGTGGCCAGTATCGCCGAGCTGGAAACGCGCCTCAACGAGAAGCGCGACTGGGACCTGGTCCTGCTCGACCTCAACATGCCCGGCGCCTACGGCTTTTCCGGCCTGGTCCTGCTGCGCGGCCAGTACCCGCAGATTCCCGTGGTGATGGTCTCCGCCCAGGAAGAGGCGGCCGTGGTGCAGCGCTCGCGCGAGTTCGGCGCCAGCGGCTTCATCCCCAAGTCCAGCCCGCTGGAGACCATCCAGGACGCGGTACGCGCGGTACTCGACGGCGACAGCTGGTGGCCGCCGCAGCTCGAGGAAGCCGCCGCGATGTCCGAGGAAGTGCGCGCCGCCAGCGAGGGGCTGGCCAGCCTGACCCCGCAGCAATTCCGCGTGCTGACCATGGTCTGCGAAGGCCTGCTCAACAAGCAGATCGCCTACGAACTGAACGTCTCCGAGGCCACGGTCAAGGCCCACGTCACCGCCATCTTCCGCAAGCTGGGCGTACGCACCCGCACCCAGGCCGCGCTGCTGCTGCAGCAGATGGAGTCGATGCCGGCCGCCTGACCGGCGCAGTAGCAAAGCGCGGCGCTTAACGTTCCCTTCAGCACGCCTGGGGCAGACTGCCGCCTTTGCCATCGAATGGACGTCTTTCCATGCTTTCCCCCTTCAAGGGCCGCACCGGCCTCAAGCGCATCGTCAATGCCGCCGGCTATTCGTGGGACGGCCTGCGCGCCGCCTTTGCCGGCGAGGCCGCCTTCCGCCAGCTGGTGTTGCTGAATGCCGTGCTGGTGCCGCTGGCGTTCGCCCTCGACGTCAGTCGTGGCGAGCGGGCCATCCTGGTGGCGGTGTGCCTGCTGGCGCTGATCGTCGAGCTGCTCAATTCGGCGGTGGAAGCCGCCATCGACCGCATTTCCCTCGAGCGTCATCCGCTATCGAAGAACGCCAAGGACATGGGCAGCGCCGCGCAGTCGGTGGTTCTGAGCATGATCGCCCTGGTCTGGAGCATCATCCTGCTCGGCTGAGCCGGTCCTGCGCCGCGGCGCGCTTAAGGAATTTCCTGGAGCTGGATCTGATCGCTGCGTTGTGCGCCGGCGGTGAAGCCGCGGCACAGCTCGACGAACTCGCGCATGGCGCTGCTCTGGTACTTCTGCTTGTGCCAGATGAAGGAGAACTGGCGGCGCAGGTCCAGTTCGGGGGTGTCCAGCGCCACCAGGCTGCCGCGCCGGAAGGCATCGCGCAGGGCCAGGCGCGAGATGCAGCCGATGCCCAGGCCCGACTCCACGGCGCGTTTTATCGCCTCGGTATGCTCCAGCTCAAGGCGGATGTTCAGCGGTGTGGGATGATGGCGCATGCCCTGGTCGAAGGTCAGGCGGGTGCCCGAACCCTGCTCGCGCAGGATCCAGGCTTCCCGGGCCAGTTCGTCGAGGCTCGCCGTACCGCGGATGGCCAGCGGATGTTGCGGGGCGCAGAACACCACCAGCTCGTCTTCCAGCCAAGGCTGCACGGCGAGGTCTGGGTGCTGGCAATCGCCCTCGATCAGGCCGAGGTCGAGGCCGTGCTGGGCCACGCCCTGCACCACGTGGCTGGTGTTCTGCACGTGCAGGCGCACCCGGCACTCCGGATGGGCCTGCATGAAGCGGCCGATCAGCAGGGTGGCCAGGTAGTTGCCGATGGTCAGGGTCGCGCCGAGCTGCAGCGAGCCGAAGCCGATCTTGCCCTGCAACAGTTGCTCGATCTCCTCGGCGCGGTCGAGCAGGGCCACCGCCTTGGGCAGCAACTGGGAGCCCAGCGCGCTGAGGGTCAGGCGTTTGCCGATGCGGTCGAACAGCGGACTGTCGTAATGGCGTTCCAGTTCGGCCAGCGAGGTGCTGGCGGCCGACTGCGACAAGGCCAGCGACTCGGCGGCGCGGGAAACGCTTTCCAGACGGGCCACGGCGACAAAGACCTGCAATTGTCTAAGGGTAAATCGCATATCGATATAACCGATTAACCATATACTAATTATTCATTTAACGAATATCTTGCGCGACTGTAAACTTACGCGCAACGCAACCTTTCAGCTTTTCCGCCTTTTAAACTTTCGCTTCTGCAAGGAGTCACCCATGAGCAACCTGGTGAGCGAGCGCGTGATCAGCGTGCATCACTGGAACGATACACTGTTCAGTTTCAAGACCACCCGCAATCAGGGGCTGCGCTTCGAAAATGGCCAGTTCGTGATGATCGGTCTGGAAGTGGACGGTCGCCCGCTCATGCGTGCCTACAGCATCGCCAGCCCGAACTACGAAGAGCACCTCGAGTTCTTCAGCATCAAGGTGCCCAACGGTCCGCTGACCTCGCGCCTGCAGCACCTGCAGCCGGGCGACCAGCTGATGGTCAGCCGCAAGCCGACCGGTACCCTGATCCTCAGCGACCTGCGTCCGGGCAAGCACCTGTACCTGCTGGGCACCGGCACCGGCCTGGCGCCGTTCATGAGCGTGATCCAGGACCCGGAAACCTACGAGCGCTTCGACAAGGTGATTCTGGTCCATGGCGTGCGCTGGGTCAGCGAGCTGGCCTACGCCGACTTCATCACCAACGAGCTGGCGCAGAACGAGTTCTTCGGCGATGCGGTCCGCGAGAAGCTGATCTACTACCCGACCGTAACCCGCGAGCCGTTCCGCAACCAGGGCCGCATGACCGACCTGATGCGCAGCGGCAAGCTGTTCGCCGACATCGGCCTGCCGCCGATCAACCCCCAGGACGACCGCGCCATGCTCTGCGGCAGCCCGAGCATGCTCGATGAGACCAGCGAAGTGCTGGACAGCTTCGGCCTCAAGGTTTCCCCGCGCATGGGCGACCCGGGCGACTACCTGATCGAGCGCGCCTTCGTCGAGAAGTAAGCGCTCCCGCAGGGAAAAACGGCGGAGTCCCGGCAAACGGGCTCCGCCGTTTTCGTTTGTGGGGGAAACGGAGCGGGGTATCTCGCCAGCCGTACCGCACCGTCCATAGGGCAGAAAACCCGCGCAGCGGTTTTCACCGATGGGTGAGGCGCCGGTGCAGGGGCCGGCGTCTACGCTGCCTCGCGCACCACCTCCAGCACGCGGATACATCCCACCTGCGGGTAGTGCCAGCGCACCTGCAGATCCCAGAACTGCACCCCATAGCGCCGCTCCGGAGTCGGCGTCTGGTAGGCCGGTCGCGGATCCTGGGCCAGGCACTGCTCGATCAGCTCGACCACCGGCTCGCCCAGCCGCTGCGCCTGCTCGCGTGCCTGGAGCAGGGCGGTATCGCTCCACTCCAGCGCAATGGCCGGCGGCGGCGCGTCGGCGATCGCATTGTGCGCGTCGCTCACGATGTCCGCGTAGGGGACGTAGGGCTTGATGTCCAGCACCGGCGTGCCATCCAGCAGGTCGATGCCGGACAGGTGCAGGCGGCCCGGCTCGACCTTCTCCAGCTTGACCACCGACTGGCCGATGCCGTTGGGCCGGTGGGTGGCGCGGGTGGCGAACACCCCCAGCGCGCGGTTGCCGCCCAGGCGCGGCGGCCGGACCTTGAGGCGCGGCTTGTCCTCCAGCGCCTGGTGGAACAGGAACAGCAACCAGACGTGGCTGACCTGCTCCAGCCCGGCCACCGCGGAGCCATCGTCGAACGGCGGCAGCAGCTCCAGCACGCCGCGCGCCGCCGGGGCCAGCTGAGGCTGGCGCGGGATGGCGAACTTCTCCTTGAAACAGGAGCGCAGGATGCCGACGGGGCTGACGCGATAGGACATGGCGGGCGACCGGTGAGGGAACGGGGAGGGGATGATACGCGCCGGGCGAGGCAAGAACACCCCGCATCCCGGTCGGGACGCGGGGCAGACGGCGGGTTACAGGCCGAGCAGGCGCGCCACGTAGTCGGCGTCCTTGTCGCCGCGGCCGGACAGGTTGACCAGGATGTGCGCGTCCTTCGGCAGCGTCGGCGCCACGCGCATCGCCCAGGCCACCGCGTGGGCGCTTTCCAGCGCGGGAATGATGCCCTCGACGCGCGACAGCGTCATGAAGGCGTCCAGGCATTCCTGGTCGCTGGCGGTCTGGTAGCTGACCCGGCCGATATCCTTCAGGTAGCTGTGTTGCGGGCCGACACCGGGGTAGTCGAGGCCCGAAGCGATCGAGTGCACCGGCGCCGGGTTGCCTTCGGCATCTTCCAGTACATAGCAGGCCATGCCGTGCAGCTCGCCGGGCTTGCCCATCGACAGGGTGGCCGAGTGACGGCCGGGCTTGTCCAGGCCCTCGCCAGCCGGTTCGACGCCAACCAGGGTGACCTCTGCATCGTCGAGGAAGGCGGTAAACATGCCCATGGCGTTGGAGCCACCGCCGACGCAGGCGGCGACCTGATCGGGCAGGCGGCCGTGCTTGCTCAGGAACTGCGCGCGCGCCTCGTTGCCGATGATCGACTGGAAGTCGCGGACCATCTTCGGGAATGGATGCGGGCCGACCACCGAGCCGATGGCGTAGATGAAGTTGTGCGGATCCTTGAGGTATTCCTCGAAGGCGCTGTCCACCGCCTCCTTGAGGGTCGCCGCGCCGCGGGTCACCGGCACCAGCGTGCAGCCGAGGATCTTCATCTTGGTGACGTTGGGGTGTTCCTTCTCGATGTCCACCTGGCCCATGTGGATCTCGCAGGGAATGCCCACCAGCGCGCAGGCGGTGGCCAGCGCCACGCCGTGCTGGCCGGCGCCGGTCTCGGCGATCACCTTGGTCTTGCCCATGAACTTGGCGAGCAGCGCCTCGCCCAGGCAATGGTTGATCTTGTGCGCGCCGGTGTGGTTGAGGTCCTCGCGCTTCAGGTGGATCTGCGCGCCGCCGAGCTTCTCGGACAGGCGGCGGGCATGGAAGATCGGGCTGGGGCGGCCGACGTAGTCGGCGAACAGGCTGGCCAGCTCCTGCTGGAAGTCCTCGCGCTGGCGGATCTCCTCGTAGGCGGCGTCGATCTCGTCCATCACCTGCTTGAGCTCGGGCGGCACCAGCTGGCCGCCGTAGGGGCCGAAGTAGCCGCGGGCATCGGGCATGGGGGCGAAGCGGGAGGCGGAACTCATCGTCGGGTACTCATCCTGAAGGGGCGCCAAAGCGCGGGACGGGGCGGGCAGGACGCCCCGCGGGGTCGTGTCGATCTTAACGAGTCATCCGCGGCGGCGAAATGCGTCAATGGCAGTCGTCGGCGCCGGCTGCGCGCAAGTCGAGGATCTGCTCGACCTGCAGACGCTCGCCGACGCCGCCGCCGCTGGCCAGGCGGCGGCCGCGCGCCTGCAGGAAGGCCTCTTCGTAGGGCTCGCCGACGAGGGCCAGATACTCCGCGCTCAGGCGCTCGCCGAGCACGGGATCGGCGACCACCTGCAGCGGCCGGCTGGCGCCGCAGGGCAGGAAGGCATCGCTATCCGGGCCGAGCGACAGGTGGCCGCGATGCACGTCGCCGCGGGCCTGTGGCGTGGTAGCGGGGCCGCTGCAGCCGCTGCTCAGCAGGAGCGCGGCGCCGAGCAGCAGCGGTTGGCAAGCGGAGAGGCCGGAGGCCAGGCCGTCGATGCGCATGGTCGAAGGTTCTCGCAAAAGGAGTGGGGCGCCCGGGAAATCGTCCCAAGCATGGACCTTCGCCGCGCCGCCGTCATCCCGGCGAAGGTCCAAGCCGGCCTGTGCCGCTAAGCGCCCAGCGGCTGCGCGACCATGCCCAGCAGAAAACCGGCCACCGCGCCCAGCGGCGGCGACCAGTGGCGCTGCAGCGGGACCTGCGGGGCGATGTCCTGGAACACCGAGTAGAGGATGCCGCCGGAGGCGAACAGCATGATAACGCCGACCGCTTGCGGGTACGGCGCCAGCCACAGATAGCCACAGACGCCGGCCAGCGGGCCGAGCAGGGCGATCAGGGTGAACAGGCCGATGATAAAGCGGTTGCCGAAGCGCGTGCCGCGGCGCATCTCGCGGTAGGCGTTGAAGCCCTCCGGCAGGTTCTGCAACGCCATCAGCAGGGCCAGCAGCAGTCCGCCAGGGCTGCCGAGGGCGACCGCCGCGCCGAGGGCGAGCGTCTCCGGGACATAGTCGAGCAGCATGTCGATCGCCTGGCTCGCGGCCGCGCGATGGGCGGCGAGGAAGCGGTCGACCAGCATGAACAGCAGGCCGCCGCCGGCGAAGCTGACGGCGACGAGGCAGGTCGGCAGGCCGCGCATGCCTTCGGGGACCAACACCAGGGCCACGGCGGCCAGCAGGGCACCGGCGCCGAAGGCGAGGACGGTATGACGCAGCTCGGTTTCCAGCCAGCGGGGATGGATGTGTTCGTGGAGGGCGAGCAGGGCGCCGAGCGGCATGGCCAGACCGGGCAGCAGGGTCAGGCCGAGGATATGCAGCCAGGGATGCATGGGCGCCTCCATCCATAGGACGAGGCTCCATTACAGCGCATTTGCCGGGCCCGGCCCAGAGACGACGAGCCCGGCGCGGGGCCGGGCTCGTCGGGAGGGAAGGGGAAGCCTTAGATGACTTCCGCCCACAGGTCGTACTCGTCGGCGTCGGTGACCCGCACCCACACCTTGTCGCCCGGCTGCAGCGGCTGTTCGCTGTCGACGTAGACGTTGCCGTCGATCTCCGGGGCGTCGGCGGCGGAGCGGCCGATGGCGCCCTGCTCGTCGACCTCGTCGATCAGCACCTCGATTTCCTTGCCGATCTTCAGCTGCAGGCGCGCCGCGCTGATCGCCTGCTGGTGGGCCATGAAGCGCTCCCAGCGCTCCTGCTTGACCTCGTCCGGGACCGCTTCCAGGCCCAGCTGTTCGGCCGGCGCGCCTTCGACCGGCGAGTACTGGAAGCAGCCGACGCGATCGAGCTGTGCCTCGGTGAGCCAGTCGAGCAGGTACTGGAAGTCCTCCTCGGTCTCGCCGGGGAAGCCGACGATGAAGGTCGAGCGGATGGTCAGCTCCGGGCAGAGCTCGCGCCACTTCTTGATCCGCGCCAGGGTCTGGTCCTCGAAGGCCGGACGCTTCATGGCCTTGAGCACCTTGGGGCTGGCGTGCTGGAAGGGGATGTCCAGGTACGGCAGGATCTTGCCGGCGGCCATCAGCGGGATGACGTCGTCGACGTTCGGGTAGGGGTAGACGTAGTGCAGGCGCACCCACACGCCCATGCCGGACAGCGCCTCGCACAGCTCGAGCATGCGGGTCTTCACCGGCTGGCCGTTCCAGAAGTCCAGCTTGTACTTGAGGTCGACGCCGTAGGCGCTGGTGTCCTGGCTGATCACCAGCAGCTCCTTGACCCCGGCCTTGACCAGGCGCTCGGCCTCGGACAGCACGTCGCCGACCGGGCGGCTGACCAGCTTGCCGCGCATCGACGGGATGATGCAGAACGAGCAGCTGTGGTTGCAGCCCTCGGAAATCTTCAGGTAGGCGTAGTGGCGCGGGGTCAGCTTGATGCCCTGCGGCGGCACCAGGTCGACGAACGGGTCGTGGTCGACCTTCGGCGGCACCACCTCGTGCACCGCGTTGACCACCTGCTCGTACTGCTGCGGGCCGGTGACCGCCAGTACGCTGGGGTGCACGTTGCGGATGCTGTCCTCGGACACGCCCATGCAGCCGGTGACGATCACCTTGCCGTTCTCCGCCAGCGCCTCGCCGATGGCGTCCAGCGACTCGGCCTTGGCGCTGTCGATGAAGCCGCAGGTGTTGACCACCACCACGTCGGCATCCTCATAGGAGGGGACGATCTGGTAGCCCTCCATGCGCAGCTGGGTAAGGATGCGTTCGGAGTCGACGGTCGCCTTCGGGCAACCGAGGGAAACGAAACCGACTTTGGGCGTGGCGGTGGACATGCAGACTAACCTCGGAGAGCGCCCGGCAGGCGCCTTGATCAAAAAGTGCGCAATTCTAGCGGCGCCCGGCGCGCTTGGCCAGTGCCGCGCGGGCAAACCAAAGGCCCCGCGCGCGAAGCGGGCGGGGCGGGATGAGCAGGCCGGGATTCAGCTGCGGCCGGGTAGCATGCGCGCCAGGGTGTTGTCGCGCACCACGTAGTGGTGGAACAGGCCGGCGAGAGCGTGCAGGCCGATCAGGAAGTAGCCGGCCTGACCGCCGAACTCGTGCAGTTCCTCGAGACTTTCTGCCAGGCCGGGGTTCTTCGCCATCAGCATCGGCAGTTCCAGGCCGAAGAACGGCGCCGGTTTGCCCTCGGCGTTGAGGATCAGCCAGCCGACCAGCGGCATGCCGATCATCAGCACGTACAGCGCCAGGTGCATCAGGTGGGCGAGGCCGGTCTGCCAGGCCGGTGAGGGCGGCTGGATCGCCGGGGCCTTGGTCAACAGGCGGCCGAGTAGGCGCAGCCACACCAGCGCGAAGATGCCGAGGCCAAGCATGAAATGCCACTGCTTGAGCAGTTCGCGGATCTCGCTGCCCTTGGCGAAGTTGCCCTTGAGTTCGATACAGGCATAGACCGCGGCGATCAGCAACAGCATCAGCCAGTGCAGCGCGACGTTGAGGGGGCTGTAGCGGGAAGGGCGGCTGGCCATGAGGGCTCCTGGGCATGCGCTGAAGTGGATGCGCAGGAGTCTAGGCGGGCAAGCTTAAGCCAAGCTGAGTGCTCGGCGGCGGCACAAATGAAAAAGGCCATTCCGGAGAATGGCCTTTTCGAATTTGGTTGCGGGGGCAGGATTTGAACCTACGACCTTCGGGTTATGAGCCCGACGAGCTACCAGACTGCTCCACCCCGCGTCTGATGGCGGCCATTCTACCCGCAAATGGCTGGGAGTCAACCAATAGTTTTTCTGAATCAATGACTTGCTGCGGAAACGTGCAGCGAACGGAAACGAAAAAGGCCATTCCGAAGAATGGCCTTTTGAATTTGGTTGCGGGGGCAGGATTTGAACCTACGACCTTCGGGTTATGAGCCCGACGAGCTACCAGACTGCTCCACCCCGCGTCCGATGGCGGCGATTCTACGTAAAAACGCCTGGCTGTCAAGCTGATCCTGAAAAAACTTTCGCCGGATCAAGCAGTTATGCCGCTCGGCAAAGGCCCTGTAGCCCCCCTGCAGTCCCCGTCCGCCGCGGCCTGCAGAGGGGTTGCCACACTTCGCTGCGCGGCAGCGTTACACTGGCGACCTGTCCGCCCTCTCCACAGTCCGACCCTGCCGTCTCCTGCCGTGCGCAAGATCATCCACATTGACTGCGACTGCTTCTATGCCGCCATCGAGATGCGCGACGACCCGCGTCTGGCCGGTCGGCCGATGGCGGTGGGCGGCGCGCCGGACCGGCGCGGGGTGATCGCCACCTGCAACTACGAGGCGCGCGCCTTCGGCGTGCGTTCGGCGATGCCCTCACGGCAGGCGCTGGCGCTGTGTCCGCAGCTGCTGATCGTGCGGCCGCGCTTCGAGGCCTACAGGGCCGCTTCACAGCAGATCCACTCCATCCTCCACGACTACACCGAGCTGATCGAGCCGCTGTCGCTGGACGAGGCTTACCTGGACGTCTCCGATTCCGCGCACTTCGCCGGCAGCGCCACGCGCATCGCCCAGGACATCCGCCGCCGCGTGCGCGAGCAGCTGGAAATCACCGTGTCGGCCGGCGTGGCGCCGAACAAGTTCCTCGCCAAGATCGCCAGCGACTGGCACAAGCCGGACGGGCTGTGCGTGATCACCCCGGCACAGGTCGACGAGTTCGTCGCGGTGCTGCCGGTGGCACGCCTGCACGGGGTAGGCAAGGTCACCGCCGAACGCCTGGCGCGCCTGGGCGTCCAGCGTTGCTGCGACCTGCGTACATGGGAGCGCCGGGCGCTGGTGCGCGAGTTCGGCAGTTTCGGCGAGCGCCTGTGGCAGCTCGCCCACGGCATCGACGAGCGGTCGGTGCAGGTCGAGCGACGCCGCCAGACGCTGAGCGTCGAGCACACCTTCGACGCCGACCTGCCGGATCTGGCCGCCTGCCAGGCCGAACTGCCGACCCTGCTCGAGCAGCTGGAGCGGCGCCTGCTGCGCCTGGACGAGGGCTACCGGGCCGACAAGCCGCTGGTCAAGCTGAAGTTCCACGACTTCACCCAGACCACCCTCGAGCAGGCCGGCGCCGGTCGCGACGCGGGCAGCTACCAACGCCTGCTGGCGGCGGCCTTCGCCCGCGGCGGCAAGCCCGTGCGGCTGATCGGCGTGGGCGTGCGCCTGCTCGACCTGCGCGAAGGCGGCGAGCAGTTGACGTTGTTCTAGGGGAGGCCGGCGGGCGCCGGCCCCTGGGCGGGCTCAGCCTTGGTCGGGCTTCAGGCGCAGCGGCTTGCCCTGCTCGGGCCACAGACGCAGCTCGCCGAGCGGCGAGACGTCCCAGCGGCGTACCTGGCGCAGGCTGTCGAAGAAGCGCTGCTCCTGCTCCATCAGCTCCGGCGAACACAGCCGGCGGGTGCTGCCGACCCGGCTGAAGCGCAGGATCTCGCCCTCGATGCCGTAGCCGGCGAACCAGTGGTTGCAGCCGCCGGTGCCGTAGGCGCGGTCGTCGGCGCCGAAGGTGATGGTCAGGTAGCTGCGCTCTGCCAGCGGCAGGGCGCCGATCCATTCGACGCGGTAGGTGCGCTCCTGCTCCAGCGCCGGCGGTGCGCTGGCGCAGCCGGCGAGAGCGAGGGCGATGCCGACGAGGGTGGGGCGTAACATCAGGCCTCCTTGGCGTGACAGCTCGGGCAGAGATGGCGGCCGGCGCTGTGCTGCCAGCCCAGTTCGGCGATGCGGGCTTCGGCGGCCGGCGCGCAGGCGGCCGCGCCGAGGGCACCGTCGACGGCGAACTCGAAGTCGAGTTGCTTGGCGCAGCCGTCGCAGGCTACCTGCCAGTTGTGGATATTGAGCTCGCGGAACGCCGGGCCGCGGGCTACCGCCAGCCACTGGCCGGGCGGATTGATCAGGTGGCGGACCTTCTCGACGCTCAGGCGCATGGACAGGTCGCGGCTGCCCTTGAGGGTGACCAGCAGGACGTCGCCGCTCTGGATCGAGCCGCCGTTGCCGGTGACCTGGTAGTGGCCGGGCGCCAGGGCACGGCACTCGATGAGGGTGTGTTGCGGGTTGAGCAGGTTGTAGCGGAAATCGTGTTCGGTCATGGCGCCTCCGGGCAGGTGCGCAATGCTAGCACGCTGCCCGTGACGCTTCAGAGCGGCACGCGGTTGACGGCCTGCCCGGCCTGCCAGGCCGCGACGTTGTCCAGGGTGGTGGTGGCGATCGCCGCCAGCGCCTCGCGGGTCAGGAAGGCCTGGTGGGCGGTGATGATGACGTTGGGGAAGGTCAGCAGGCGCGCCAGCACGTCGTCCTGCAGCGGCAGGTCGGAGCGGTCCTCGAAGAACAGGTCGGCCTCTTCCTCGTAGACGTCGAGGCCCAGGTAGCCGAGCTGGCCGCTCTTCAGCGCCTCGATCAGCGCCGGCGTGTCGACCAGCGCGCCGCGGCCGGTGTTGATCAGCATGGCGCCGCGCTTCAGGCGCGCCAGGCTGCTGCGATCGATCAGGTGGCGGGTGGCCGGCGTCAGCGGGCAATGCAGGCTGAGGACGTCGCTGCTCGCCAGCAGTTCGTCGAGCCCGGCGTAGCGGGCGCCCAGCGCTGCCAGGCCGGCGTCGGCGTGCGGGTCGTGGAGCAGCACCCGGCAGCCGAAGCCGAGCATGATGCGCGCGAACGCCGCGCCGATCTGCCCGGTGCCGATCACCCCGACGGTCTTGCCGTGGAGGTCGAAGCCGGTCAGCCCGTGCAGCGAGAAGTCGCCCTCGCGGGTGCGGTTGAAGGCGCGGTGCAGGCGCCGGTTGAGCGCCAGCACCAGCGCCGCCGCGTGCTCGGCCACCGCGTGCGGCGAGTAGGCCGGCACGCGCACCACCGGCAGGCCGAGGCTCTGCGCGGCGGCCAGGTCGACGTGGTTGTAGCCGGCCGAGCGCAGGGCGATCAGCTGCGTGCCGCCGGCCTTGAGCTGCGCCAGCACCGGGGCGGACAGGTCGTCGTTGACGAAGGCGCAGACCGCCGGACTGCCAGCGGCCAGGGTGGCGGTATCGAGGTCCAGGCGCGCGTCGAGAAAATGCAGCTCGAAGGCGCCGGCCTGATTGGCGGCGGTGAAGCTGTCACGATCGTAGGGCTTGCTGCTGAACAGGGTCAGGCGCACGGGGGAACTCCGGTCAGGACGCCGTTTCCGGCGCGTTTCGCGTGGCCTGCTCGGCCAGGCGGGTGATGGCGGCATCCAGTTCGTCGAGGGCCACGGAAGCCGGTGCGCTCTGCTTGAGCAGGCTCTCGCTGCGCTGGCAGGCGGCGCGCAGCTGGGGTACGCCGCAGTAGCGAGTGGCGCCGTGCAGGCGATGGATGCGTTCGATCAGCGCGGTGCGGTCGTTGCTGGCGCGTGCCTCGCGGATCGCCGCCTGGTCGGCGGCCAGCGAGTCGAGCAGCATGTTGAGCATGTCGCTGGCCAGGTCGGCCTTGCCGGCGGCCAGGCGCAGGCCTTCGGCGGCGTCGAGGACCAGCAGCTCGGGACTGGCGCTGCCGCGCTCGGGCAGCTGCGCCTCGGCCGGATCGGCGCTGTGCAGCGACAGCCCTGTCCACTTCAGCACCACTTGGGCCAGCTGGCGCTCGCTGATCGGCTTGGTCAGGTAGTCGTCCATGCCGCATTGCAGCAGGGCGCGCTTCTCGTTGGCCATGGCGTGGGCAGTCAGGGCGACGATCGGCAGCGGTGCCTGGCCCTGCTCGCTTTCCCACAGGCGGATCGCTTCGGTGGCCTCGCGCCCGTTCATGCCGGGCATCTGCACGTCCATGAACACCAGGTCGAAGCTGTCCTGCTTGACCGCCCGCAGGGCGTCGTAGCCGTTGTCCACGGCGGTGACCTGAGCGCCCATGTCGCCGAGCAGGGTCTTGACCAGCATCAGGTTGGCCGGATTGTCGTCCACGCACAGCAGCCGCGGGGCGCGGCTGGCCGCGTGGTTGGCGGCCAGCGCGGTGCCGGCCGGCTCGACCCGCTGCACGCGCGGGCTGAGCATGTCGATCAGGGTGCTCTGCAGCTTGCGGGTGCATACCGGCTTGGCCTGCAGCTGGCCGTGGCTTTCCGGCAGGTTGGCATGGTAGAGCGCCTGCTCGGTGGTCGGGCAGAGCAGCAGCGCCTGGCAGCCCTGCTGGTTGAGCTCCCACAGCTGGCGGGTCAGCCGCTCCGGCGGGTGCTCGCGGGTGTTGATGCCGATCAGGGCGACGCTCAGCGGCGCGTTGCCGTGCTGGCGCAGCGAGGCTTCCTCGATCAGCGCGTCGAGGTTGCCGAACTCGATCACCTGCATGCCGCAGTCCTCGAGCTGGTGGCGCAGCGACTGGCGGGTCAGCTCGTGGCTTTCCAGCAGCGCGGCGCAGCGCCCGCCGAGCAGGGCGCGCGGCAGTTCGTCGCCGTCGTCGGCGGCCTTGGGCAGGTTGATCACCAGCCAGAACTCGGCACCCTCGCCGCTTTCGCTGATCACCCCGATTTCGCCGCCCATCTGCTCGATCAGGCGCTTGGAGATCACCAGGCCCAGGCCGGTGCCGCCGGCGTGGCGCGCGCTGGTGTGCTCGCCCTGGTTGAAGGCCTGGAACAGATTGCGCTGCTCGGCCTCGGTGAGGCCGACGCCGCTGTCCTGCACGCTGATGCGCAGCTGGGCGTGGTCGCCGAGGTCCTCCTCGAGCATGGCGCGCACCACGATGCTGCCCTGGCGGGTGAACTTGATGGCGTTGCTGACCAGGTTGGTGAACACCTGCTTGAGGCGCAGCGAGTCGCCGACCAGGGTCTGCGGGGTGTCGCGGTAGATCAGGCTGACCAGTTCGAGCTGCTTGTCGTGGGCCGAGGGGGCGAGGATGGTCAGGGTGTCCTGGATCAGGTCGCGCAGGTTGAACGGCACCTGCTCGAGCACCAGCTTGCCGGCCTCGATCTTCGAGAAGTCGAGGATCTCGTTGATGATCGCCAGCAGGTTGTCGGCGGACTTCTCGATGGTGTGCAGGTAGTCGAGCTGGCGGCTGTTGAGGCCGCTCTTCTGCAGCAGATTGGTGAAGCCGAGGATGCCGTTGAGCGGGGTGCGGATCTCGTGGCTCATGTTGGCGAGGAACTCGGACTTGATCCGGCTGGCCTCCAGGGCCTCCTTGCGCGCCAGGCTCAGCTCGATGTTCTGCACCTCGATGGTTTCCATGGTGTTGCGCAGGTCCTCGGTGGCCTGCTCGACGTTGTGCTGCAGTTCCTCGCGGGCGTTCTCCAGCGATTCGGCCATGCGGTTGATGCCGTTGGCCAGCTCGTCCAGCTCCTGACTGGCGAAGCCGGGCAGGCGGGTGTCGAGCTTGCCGTCGCGGATCTGCGAGACGCCGCGGTTGATCTGCTCCAGCGGCTGGTTGATCGCCCGGCTCATGCGCAGCGCCAGCACGGCGCTGATCGCCAGGGCCAGCAGGGTCACCAGCAGGCTGGCCAGCAGGCTGTGGTAGCCCTGCAGCAGGGTGCCCTGGTGGGAGAGCTCCAGTTCGATCCAGCCGAGCAGCTTGTTGTCCTCGTCGGCCGGGGCATGGCCGCCGATCTGCCGGTGCGCACCGTACACCGGCAGCAGGAAGCGGGTGGCCGTGGGGCTGCTGGCCTGGCTGAGGCCATTGATCAGCTGCTCGGGCGCGGCGGTGCGCATCAGCGGGCCGGCGTGGGCGAGCACCTCGCCGCTGGGATTGAGCAGCTGCACGGCGCGCACGTCGGGCTGCTCGAGGGTCTGGGTGGCCAGCCGGTCGAGCAGCGGCAGGTCGGCGGCCGCCAGCAGGCGCGCGCTGAGGGGGGCGAGGTGTTCGACCAGCAACTGGCCGCGTTCGCTGAGCTGGCGGTGCATCTGGCTGAGCTGAACGTAGACGAAATAGCTGCCGAGGATGACCGCCAACAGGCTGGCCGGCAGCAGGGTCAACAGGAGGACGCGGCCCTTGATGCCGAGTTTGTCGAACACGCCGATGCTCCTGAAACTGAAAGTAGCCGCAGTGTAGCCTTTGCCCGTTGGCGGACAAAAGCGCCGCCGCGGCTCGCGGCGCAGCGCGCGGCGTAGAGCGACGGGTTTTCGGCTCCGGTGGAAACGGCGGCGGCCCTGCCGTGTTATCGACCGGCGGCGTTTGTCGCTATCATAGGGCTCCCGTGACCCTGCGATGACCCGAGCGCCCCATGACCGTGCAGTTTCCCACCATTGCCGAGTGCATCGGCAACACCCCGCTGGTCCGCCTGCAGCGCCTGCCGGGCGAGACCTCGAACACCCTTCTGGTCAAGCTGGAAGGCAACAACCCGGCCGGTTCGGTGAAGGATCGTCCGGCGCTGTCGATGATCACCCGGGCCGAACTGCGCGGCGCCATCCAGCCGGGCGACACCCTGATCGAGGCCACCTCCGGCAACACCGGCATCGCCCTGGCGATGGCCGCGGCGATCAAGGGCTACCGCATCATCCTGATCATGCCGGACAACATGAGCGCCGAGCGCAAGGCGGCGATGACCGCCTACGGTGCCGAACTGGTGCTGGTCAGCAAGGCCGAGGGCATGGAGGGCGCCCGCGACCTGGCGCTGCAGATGCAGGCCGACGGCCTGGGCAAGGTGCTCGACCAGTTCGGCAACCAGGACAACCCGGTGGCCCACTACGAGGGCACCGGTCCGGAAATCTGGCGGCAGACCCAGGGCACCATCACCCACTTCATCAGCTCGATGGGCACCACCGGCACCATCATGGGCACCTCGCGCTACCTCAAGGAGCAGAACCCGGCGATCCAGATCGTCGGCCTGCAACCGCAGGAAGGCTCGGCGATCCCCGGCATCCGCCGCTGGCCGCAGGAATACCTGCCGAAGATCTTCGATGCCAGCCGCGTCGACCGGGTGGTCGACATGGCGCAGAGCGAGGCCGAGGAGGTGATGCGTCGCCTGGCCCGCGAGGAGGGCATCTTCTGCGGGGTTTCCTCGGGCGGCGCGGTGGCGGCCATGCTGCGTCTGTCGCGCGAGGTGGAGAACGCCGTGATGGTGGCGATCATCTGCGACCGCGGCGACCGCTACCTGTCCACCGGCGTCTACGACGCTCCCCAGGCCTGAGGGGCGCCGGCCGTCTGCCGGAAGCGTGGCTTCCGGCTTCCTTTTCCTTGGGTGCGCCGGGCGCACCTACACTGATTTGCAGGTTGCCTGATGGCCAAACGCAACAGCGGGCTGCGCTTCCAGCCGAGCGGCGGTTCGCGCGCCGCGCAATTGCCGGTGGGCAAGAAGCAACGTCTCACCATCGAGCGCCTGGCCCACGACGGCCGCGGCATCGCCCACGACGGCGGACGCACCTGGTTCGTCGCCGGCGCGCTGGCCGGGGAAGAGGTCGAAGCCCGCGTACTGGCGGCCCGTAGCCAGGTGGTGGATGCGCGCGTCGAGCGCGTGCTGGTCGCCAGCGAACTGCGCCGCCAGCCGCCCTGCGCACTGGCCGGGCACTGCGGCGGCTGCACCCTGCAACACCTGTCGCATGCCGACCAGCTTGCCCTGAAACAGCGCACGCTGGCCGAGCAGCTGCACCGCCAGGCGGCGCTGGAGCCCGAGGAGTGGGCGCCGCCGCTGGTCGGGCCGGAGTTCGGCTACCGGCGCCGGGCGCGCATCGCGGTGCGCTGGAGCCCCAAAAGCGGGCAGCTTGAGGTCGGTTTTCGGGCGGCGGCAAGTCAGGCGATAGTCGATCTGGACCGCTGTCCGGTACTGGTACAGGCTTTGCAATCGCTGCTCGCCGCGTTGCCGGCGGTCCTGCGCGGGCTGCGCAAACCGCAGGCGATCGGTCATGCCGAGTTGTTCCACGGCACCGCCAATGCGCTGCTGCTGCGCCTGACCCAGCCGCTGCCAGAAGAGGACCGCGCTGCGCTGCGCGCCTTCTGCGCGGCGCAGGGGGCGCAGCTGTGGTGGCAGGCGGAGGGCGAGCCCGAAGCCGACGACCCCACGCAAATGCTCGGTTACCGGCTGGAGGCCGACGACCTGACCCTGGCCTGGCGGCCGGGCGACTTCGTCCAGGTCAACGCGCCGGTCAACGAGGCCATGCTCGCCCAGGCGCTGGACTGGCTGGCGCCGCAGGCCGACGAGCGGGTGCTCGACCTGTTCTGTGGCCTGGGCAACTTCGCCTTGCCACTGGCCCGCCGCGTGGCCGAAGTGGTCGGCGTGGAAGGCGTGCAGGCGATGGTCGAGCGCGCGGCGGCGAACGCCGCGGTTAACGGTCTGGACAACGTGCACTTTTACCGTGCCGACCTGTCCGAACCGCTGGAACAGGCAGCCTGGGCGCGCGGCGGCTTCGCCGCGGTGCTGCTCGATCCGCCGCGCGACGGCGCCGCGGCAGTGGCCGCACAGCTGCGCCGCCTGGGTGCGCGGCGGGTACTCTACGTATCGTGCAACCCGGCTACGCTGGCGCGCGATGCGGCACTGCTGGCGCAGCAGGGCTATCGTCTGAAGCGCGCCGGCATCCTCGACATGTTCCCGCAGACGGCGCATGTCGAGGCGATGGCATTGTTCGAAGCGGACGCCGAGCGTCCGTAGCGGGTCGTGGTCGTGCGGGCGGCGTGGTCGCCGGCTGCGTTCGACGACCTGGCAAAGCGGACCGGCCCACAGAAGGCCGGCTTGATCAGGACCTGCGCGTCCTGGACCAGGTGCGGGCGTGCCGCGCCGTGGCAGAAAGGTGACAAACGATGGTACAGGTAAGAGCGCAACAGCCGGTCAACACCGACGGCAGCATCAATCTCGAGGCCTGGCTGGACCACATCCTCAGTGTCGATCCGGCACTCGAGCGGGACAGCCTGCGCAAGGCCTGCGAGTTCGCCCTCGAGGCGGAACGCCAGGCGATCGACACCCAGCACATCTGGGCCGAGGGCATGTCCAGCTTTCGCACCGGCCTTGAGATCGCGGAAATCCTCGCCGACCTCAAGCTCGACCAGGAATCGCTGGTCGCCGCCGTGCTCTACCGCGCGGTGCGCGAGGGCAAAGCCGAGCTCGAGGCGGTGGCCCGGCAGTTCGGCGCCCAGGTGGCCAAGCTGGTCGAGGGCGTGCTGCGCATGGCGGCGATCAGCGCCAGCCTCAATCCGCGCGAGTCGCTGGTGCTCGGCAGCCAGGCGCAGGTCGACAACCTGCGCAAGATGCTGGTGGCGATGATCGACGACGTGCGTGTCGCGCTGATCAAGCTGGCCGAGCGCACCTGCGCCATCCGCGCGGTGAAGAACGCTCCCGACGAGAAGCGCTACCGGGTGGCTCGCGAGGTGTTCGACATCTACGCGCCGCTGGCCCATCGCCTGGGTATCGGTCACATCAAGTGGGAGCTGGAGGACCTATCCTTCCGCTACCTGCAGCCCGAGCAGTACAAGCAGATCGCCAAGCTGCTCCACGAGCGGCGCCTGGACCGCGAGCGCTACATCAACCAGGTCATGCAGCAGTTGCGCGACGAGCTGACCGCCACCGGCATCGAGGCCGACATCAGCGGCCGGGCCAAGCATATTTATTCGATCTGGCGGAAGATGCAGCGCAAGGGCCTGGAATTCAGCCAGATCTACGACGTGCGCGCGGTGCGCGTGCTGGTTCCCGAGGTGCGCGACTGCTACACCGCCCTCGGCATCGTGCACACCCTGTGGCGGCACATCCCCAAGGAATTCGACGACTACATCGCCAACCCCAAGGAAAACGGCTATCGCTCGCTGCACACCGCGGTGATCGGCCCGGAAGGCAAGGTGCTCGAGGTGCAGATCCGCACCCAGGGCATGCACGAGGAGGCGGAGCTGGGCGTCTGCGCGCACTGGCTGTACAAGGGCACCGACGTCAAGTCCGGCTCCAGCCACTACGAGGAAAAGATCGCCTGGCTGCGCCAGGTGCTCGAATGGCACGAGGAACTGGGCGACATCGGCGGCCTGGCCGAACAGCTGCGCGTCGACATCGAGCCCGACCGGGTCTACGTGTTCACCCCCGACGGCCACGCCATCGACCTGCCCAACGGCGCCACGCCGCTGGACTTCGCCTATCGCGTGCACACCGAGATCGGCCACAACTGCCGCGGCGCCAAGGTCAACGGCCGCATCGTGCCGCTCAACTACAGCCTGCAGACCGGCGAGCAGGTGGAGATCATCACCGGCAAGCACGGTGCGCCGAGCCGCGACTGGCTGAACCCCAACCTCGGCTACGTGAGCACCTCGCGGGCGCGGGCGAAGATCATCCACTGGTTCAAACTGCAGGCGCGCGACCAGAACGTGATCGCCGGCAAGAACTACCTGGAGCGCGAGCTGAACCGTCTGGCTCTGCAGGGGGTGGACTTCGACAGGCTGGCCGAGAAGTGCAACCTGAAGAATGCCGAGGACCTGTTCGCCGCCCTCGGTGCCGGCGACCTGCGCCTGGCCCACGTGGTCAACGCCGCCCAGCAGCTGCTCGAGCCCGAGCGCGGCTTCGACCAGCTCGAACTGCTGCCGCGCCGCCACGCGCCGACCCGCGTCGGCGGTGCCGACGAGATCCAGATCCTCGGCGTCGGCAACCTGCTCACCCAGATGGCCGGCTGCTGCCAGCCGGTGCCGGGCGATGCGATCGTCGGCTACATCACCCAGGGGCGCGGCGTCAGCATCCATCGTCAGGACTGTCCGTCGGTGCTGCAACTGGGCGAGCGCGAGCCGCAGCGCATCATCCAGGTGAGCTGGGGACAGGCGCCGGCCAAGACCTACCCGGTGGACATCCAGATCCGCGCCTACGACCGCTCCGGCCTGCTGCGCGACGTCACCCAGGTGCTGCTCAACGAGAAGATCAACGTGCTGGCGGTCAACACCCAATCGGACAAGAGCGACAACACCGCCAACATGCGCCTGACCATCGAGATTCCCGGCATGGCCGCGCTCGGCCGCCTGCTGGCGCGCATCGCCCAGCTGCCCAACATCATCGAGGCCAAGCGCAGCCGCGCGAGCTGAGAGGGCGCCGGCCACGGGGCGCTGAGAAGGGCGTATCGGCGCGAGCCGAGGGTGCCCTTCCAGCGTCCCTGTGCTGTTTATCGGCATGTCGCAACCATCCGACCCGGACACCGCCATGTATCAACTGAACGACCTGCTGCACCTGATGGCCCGCCTGCGCGACCCGCAGTACGGCTGTCCCTGGGACCTCAAGCAGGACTACGCCAGCATCGTGCCGCACACCCTGGAGGAGGCCTACGAGGTGGCCGACGCCATCGAGCGCGGCGACTTCGCGCACCTGCCCGGCGAGCTCGGCGACCTGTTGTTCCAGGTGGTCTACTACAGCCAACTGGGCCGCGAGGACGGACGCTTCGACTTCGCCCAGGTGGTCGATGCCATCACCCGCAAGCTGGTCCGCCGCCATCCGCACGTGTTTCCCGACGGCGACCTGTACGGCGCTCCCGATCTGGCGCGGCTCTCCGAGGCGGCGATCAAGCAGCGCTGGGAGGAGATCAAGGCCGAGGAACGCGCCGAGCAGGCGAGCGCACCCGAGCAGCTGTCGTTGCTCGACGATATTCCCCAGGCGCTGCCGGCGCTGTCGCGCGCCGCCAAGCTGCAGAAGCGCGCCGCCCAGGTCGGCTTCGACTGGCCGGCGCCGCTGCCGGTGCTGGACAAGCTGCGCGAGGAGCTCGACGAGGTGCTCGAGGCCATGGCCGAGGGCGACCAGCAGCATATCGCCGAGGAGCTGGGCGACCTGCTGTTCGTGGTGGTCAACCTGGCCCGCCATCTCAAGGTCGAGCCGGAGGCGGCGCTGCGTGCGGCCAACGGCAAGTTCGAGCGGCGCTTCCAGTTCATCGAGCAGGCCTTGCGCGCGGCCGGCCGGCGCATGGAAGATTGTCCCCTCGAAGAGCTGGACGCCCTGTGGGGCGAGGCCAAGCGGCTGGAGCGGGAAGGTCCCGCCTGCGGCTAAGAGCCTGTTCACGACCTGCTGTGCTTCGGCCATGCTGCGTTGAAATCGGTTTCGCCTTGCCTGGCTCTTGCTCGCGAGGTCGTGAACAGGCTCTATGAAGCAATTCCGGCGCCACCCGTGGGTGGCGCCCTCTGTCGGATGCGTCGGACACAAGGTACGTCATGAGTCTTTCCCTACGCGACCAGCTGCTCAAGGCAGGCCTGGTCAACGAGAAGCAGGCCAAGCAGGCCACCAAGCAGAAACAGAAGCAGCAGCGCCTGGAGCACAAGGGCCAGGTGGAGAAGGACGACTCGCAGCGCGAGGCGGCGCTCAAGGCGCAGGCCGAGAAGCTGGCGCGCGATCAGGAGCTGAACCGCCAGCAGCAGGAAAAGGCGCAGAAGAAGGCGCTGGCCGCCCAGGTCAAGCAACTGATCGAGGGCACCCGCCTGCCCCGGCTGAATACCGAGGATTACTACAACTTCGTCGACGACAAGAAGGTCAAGCGCATCGCCGTCAACCCGCAGCTGCGCGACAAGCTGAGCCGCGGCAGCCTGGCCGTCGTTCGCCTGGAGGGCAAGTACGAGCTGGTCCCGCGCGAGGCGGCGCTCAAGGTCCAGGAGCGCGAGCCGCAGCGCATCATCGTGCTCAACACCGTGGTCGAGTCGGCGGCGGACGAGGACGATCCGTACAAGGACTTCGTGGTCCCCGACGACCTGATGTGGTGACGGCCGGCGCCGGTCGCCCGGTCAGGGCCGGAGCACCACCCGGCCGAAGCGGGCGCCCGGCGTCAGCGCGGTGATGGCGTGCAGGCGGTCGAGACGCAGCTGGCGTTCTTCGCCGGCCGCCCGGACCACCAGCACCTCCTCCTTGCTCGGCAGCGTGCGGGTGTCCAGCGCCCGCGCATTCAGCCAGCTGCCGTCGTCCAGCTCGATGCGCAGGCGATAGCCGTACAGGCAGGCGATTTCCAGGTAGTCGTGCAGGTCGCAGGCCAGCGGCCGGTAGGGGATGCTCATGGCGTGAACCCGGCGTCAGCTCATGGGGATCCGTTCAGACTACGCCACCGGGCGACGGATGAGCGATGCCGGAAAGAAAACGCCCGGCGCAATGGCCGGGCGTCGATCGGCAAAGGCCGGACTACTTGCCCTGCACGGCGCGGCCGTTGACTGCGCCCTGCTTGAGCATGATCTGGTATTCCTTGCCGTCCTTCTCCACCTGGTGCAGGCGCACCAGCAGGTAGTCCCAGTCCTTGGCGAACCACATCACGGTCTGGCGCTGGGACTTGGTGGGGTCGCGTACCCGCTCGACCTTGATCGCCTCGATCTGGCCGGCCTCGGTCTGCACCTGCTCCGGGCCGAGCACGCGGAAGTCGTAGGTGTCCACTTCGTCGCCGCTGAGCACCTGATAGGTCAGGTTGTTCTTGCCCGCGGCGACATCCTCCTGCAGGGCCAGCTGGTAGGTGGACTTGTCCAGCATGCCGCTCTTGAGCACCAGCTTGACCGGCTTGTCGCGATCGATGCCGGTGACCAGCTTGCCCTTCCAGTCGAAGTCGTGGACGACCTTCTTGCTCTTGCCCAGCCCGTTGCGCTCGAAGCGGTAGCTGAGCGGTACGAAGCGCTGGTTGTCGTAGCGGAAGTGGCTCTGCTCGGTCAGACCGGCGACCAGCATCGAGGCCTGGAAGGTGAGATTCCAGCTGCCGTCGGGATTCTTTTCCAGCTTTCGGGAGGCCGTGCCGCTGACCGGCACCTGCTGCCAGTCGGCGGTGTACTCGGCGGTGAAGGGCTCCAGGGCCTGGGCGGCCCCGGGCAGGGCGCACAGGGCCATGGCAAGCATTAACGCGCGTCGCATGGTGACTCTCCTTGGGTTGCGCACGCCCGCCACGGCTCTCAGTGGGGTAGCGGCAGGTCGCGAATCTGCTGGCCGCTGGCCGGCAGCAGCGCACCGTCCAGTTCGGCGCCCTGGGGGCCGAGATGCAGACGGCCCTCGGCGAACCAGCGCACGGCCAGCGGATAGATATGATGCTCGCCGATCTGCACGCGCTTGGCCAGCGATTCGGGGCTGTCACCCGCCTGGACCGGCACCACCGCCTGTACGACCAGCGGGCCGCCATCGAGTTCCTCGGTGACGAAATGCACGCTGCAGCCGTGCTCGGCATCCCCTGCCTCCAGCGCGCGCTGGTGGGTGTGCAGGCCCTTGTAGTTGGGCAGCAGCGAGGGGTGGATGTTGAGCAGGCGGCCGGCATAGTGACGCACGAAGGCCGGGGTGAGGATGCGCATGAAGCCGGCGAGCACCACCAGGTCGGGCCGGTAGGCGTCGATCGCCTCGATCAGCGCGGCGTCGAAGGCCTCGCGACCGGCGAACGCCTTGTGGTCGAGCACTGCGGTGGGGATGTCGGCGTTCTGCGCGCGGGTCAGGCCGTAGGCATCGGCGCGGTTGGAGACCACCGCGCCGATGCGGGCCGGGATGCCGCCTTCGGCGATACCGTCGATCAGCGCCTGCAGGTTGCTGCCGGAGCCGGAGATCAGCACCACCACATTGCAGCTGTTGCCCATCAGTGCGCCTTCAGGTTGTTCAGCACGACGCGTTCGGCGCCTTCGCCGCAGGCGGCGATGCTGCCGATCAGCCACGGGGCTTCGCCCGAGGCGCGCAGGCTGGCCAGGGTGTTTTCCACCTGGTCCTGGGCCACGCAGATGACCATGCCGACGCCGCAGTTGAGCACGCGGTGCATTTCACGCTCGTCGACGTTGCCGTGCTGCTGCAGCCAGTCGAACACCGCCGGGCGGGTCCAGCTGGCCACGTCGATGATGGCCTGGGAGCCGGCCGGCAGCACGCGCGGGATGTTCTCGGTCAGGCCGCCGCCGGTGATGTGGGCCATGGCCTTGACCGCGCCGGTGTCCTTGATCAGCTTGAGCAGCGGCTTGACGTAGATGCGGGTCGGCGCCATCAGCAGGTCGGCCAGCGGCTGACCGTCCAGCTGCACGCTCTCGATGTCGGCGCCGGCGACCTCGATGATCTTGCGGATCAGCGAGTAGCCGTTGGAGTGCGGACCGGAGGAGGGCAGGGCGATCAGCGCGTCGCCGGCGACGACCTTGGAGCCGTCGATGATCTCGCTCTTCTCCACCACGCCGACGCAGAAGCCGGCCAGGTCGTAGTCCTCGCCCTCGTACATGCCGGGCATCTCGGCGGTTTCGCCACCGACCAGCGAGCAGCCGGCCAGTTCGCAGCCGGCGCCGATGCCGGTGACCACGGTGGCGGCCACGTCGACGTTGAGCTTGCCGGTGGCGTAGTAGTCGAGGAAGAACAGCGGCTCGGCGCCGCACACCACCAGGTCGTTGACGCACATGGCGACCAGATCCTGGCCGATGCTGTCGTGTTTGTTGAGGTTCAGCGCCAGGCGCAGCTTGGTGCCGACGCCGTCGGTCCCGGAGACCAGCACCGGCTGCTTGTAGCCGGCCGGGATTTCGCACAGGGCGCCGAAGCCGCCCAGCCCGCCCATCACTTCAGGGCGTGCGGTGCGCTTGGCCACGCCTTTGATGCGTTCGACCAGTGCTTCACCGGCGTCGATGTCAACACCGGCGTCCTTGTAGCTCAGGGAGGGTTGCTTGCTCATGAATACGGGCCTTTGAGGGAAGTGCAGGAAAGCGCGCGATTCTAGCATTCTCGCGAGATAGCGGCCATCCGGGCGGTTGCCGCCATCCAGACGGCTGTTTAAGGTATAGGCTTTGTTCCTGACACGCGCCGGACGCGCGCCTGTCCCCCAGCCGAGATGCTCGCATGCACCTGATCGCCCGATTGTTCGCCTTCTGCCTGTTGTTCGCCACCCTGTCGGCCGGCGCCGCGCAGGTCGAGGGCCTCTACGAGGTACGCGAACCGGTGGCCTCGCAGGATCCGGCCGAGCGGGCGGCGGCCATGAGCCGCGCCCTGCAGACCCTGGTGGTGCGTCTGACCGGCAAGCGCGAGGCGGCCCAGGACAGCCGCCTGCAGCCGTTGCTGGCCGATCCGCAGCAACTGGTGCAGCAGTACGTCTACGAGTCCGGCACGCCGGTCACCCTGTCGGTGGTGTTCGATCCGGTGCTCACCCAGAAAGCCCTGCGCGAGGCGGGACTCACCCTGCAGACGGCCGAGCGGGCCAACGTGCTGGCCTGGTGGGTGACCGAGGGCGAGGTCGGCAACACCCTGCTGGTCGAGGATCAGGAAGGCGCCGCCGCCCTGCGCGATGCCGCCCGCAATCGCGGTGTGCCGCTGAGCCTGCCGCTGGGCGATCTCAACGAGCAGTTGCTGGCCGACCCGCAGACCCTGCGCGGCAGCGACGCCCAGGCCCTGCAGGAGGCCTCGGCGCGCTACGCAGCCGATGCCCTGCTGGCGGTGGTGGCCAAGGGCGCCGGGGAGAGCTGGCAGGCCGACTGGCAGTTGTTTATGGGCGGCAAGCGCGTCTCGGGCTCGAGCAGCGCGGCAAGCCAGGCCGCCCTGGCCGATGCCGTGCTGCTGGATGTCGGCGAGCAGCTGGCCAACCGCTTTGCCGGCGCCGCTGCGGCGCAGAGCCTGACCCTCGAGGTGCAGGGCAACGATCTGGCCCGCTATGCCGCCCTGCAGCGTCTGCTCGAGCCCTTCGGCGCGCGTCTGCAGGCGGTGGACGGCACCACCCTGGTCTACCAGGTCAACGCCAGCCCGGAACAGCTGCGCGCTCAGCTGCAGCTCGGCCGCCTGCACGAGGTGCCGGCGCAGGCCGCGCCGGTCGACGCCCAGGCGGCTCCCGCCCAACCCATGCAGGTACCGGCGGCCGCCGCCGACCGCCTGCGCTTTGCCTGGTAAGTACGGCTCGCGGGCCGGTTCAGGGACAGAACGGAGTACGCCCATGCTGAACAATTCGCGCAGCTGGCTGGGGCTGGCTGCCTTGGTCCTGCTCGGTTGGCTGATCCATCAGCTGCAGCCGGTGTTGATGCCCTTCCTGGTCAGCCTGCTGCTGGCCTATCTCGGCGACCCGCTGGTGGACCGTCTGGAGCGGCGCGGTCTGTCGCGCACCTGGGCGGTGGTGGCGGTGTTCGTCCTGTTCGCCCTGATCCTGCTGGCCATGCTGCTGGTGTTGCTGCCGCTGCTCGGCAGGCAGCTGGTGCGTCTGTACGAACTGGCGCCGCAGATGCTCGACTGGCTGCAGGGCTCGGCCCTGCCCTGGGTGCAGCAGCAGCTCGGCCTGCGCGCCGACTTCTGGCGCTTCGATCGCCTCAAGGCGCTGTTCAGCGAGCATCTCGGCCAGGCCACCGACATGGCCGGCCTGCTGCTCTCCCAAGTCACCGCCTCGAGTCTCGCCCTGCTCGCCTGGCTGGGCAATCTGCTGCTGATCCCGGTGGTGAGCTTCTACCTGCTGCGCGACTGGGACCTGATGCTGGCCCATCTGCGCAATCTGCTGCCGCGTCGCCGCGAGGGGATGGTGGTGGTGCTCGCCGGCGAATGCCACGAGGTGCTCGGTGCCTTCCTGCGCGGCCAACTGCTGGTGATGCTGGCGCTGGCGCTGGTCTACGCCGGCGGGCTGATGGCCGTCGGCCTCGAGCTGGGCCTGCTGATCGGCCTGCTCGCCGGACTGGCCAGCATCGTGCCGTACATGGGCTTCGTGGTCGGCATCGGCGCTGCATTGGTGGCGGCGCTGTTCCAGTTCGGCCTTGACTGGTATCCGCTGCTCGGTGTGCTGCTGGTGTTCACCATCGGTCAGCTGCTCGAGGGCATGTGGCTGACCCCGCTGCTGGTCGGCGATCGCATCGGTCTGCATCCGGTGGCGGTGATCTTCGCCATCCTCGCCGGCGGCCAGCTGTTCGGCTTCACCGGCGTGCTGCTGGCCCTGCCGGTGGCGGCGGTGATCATGGTGCTGCTGCGCCATGTTCACGATTTCTATAAACTGTCGGCACTTTACGGAGAGTCGGGCGGCGGCTCGCAGGAGTCGTCGGAGTCCCCATGAAACCTATCCAGCTGCCCCTCGGTGTGCGTCTGCGCGACGACGCCACCTTCGCCAACTACTACCCCGGCGCCAACGCGGCCGCCCTGGGGTACGTGGAGCGCATGTGCGAAACCGACGCCGACTGGGCGGAGAACCTCATCTACCTGTGGGGCGCGCCCGGGGTCGGGCGCAGTCACCTGCTGCAGGCCGCCTGCCTGCGCATGGAGCAGTTCGGCGGCCGCGCCGTGTATCTGCCGCTGGACGCGGTGGCCATGTACGGTCCGCAGCTGCTCGACAACCTCGAACGCTGCGATCTGGTGTGCATCGACGAGGTGGACCTGGTGGCCGGCCATCCGACCTGGGAAGAGGCGTTGTTCCACCTGTTCAATCGCCTGCGCGATGCCGGCCGCCGCCTGCTGCTGTCGGCCTCGGCGCCGCCGCGCGAAGTGGCGATCAAGCTGCCCGATCTCAAGTCGCGTCTGACGCTGGCCCTGGTGTTCCAGCTCCACGGCCTGTCAGACGAGGACAAGCTGCGCGCCCTGCAGCTGCGCGCCTCGCGGCGCGGCCTGCACCTCACCGACGAGGTCGGCCGCTTCATCCTCACCCGCGGGTCGCGCAGCATGAACTCGCTGTTCGATCTGCTCGAGCAACTCGATCATGCCTCGCTGCAGGCGCAGCGCAAGCTGACCATTCCCTTCCTCAAGGAAACCCTCGGCTGGTGAGGCTGGTGTAGGGTGGGTTAGCCGCAGCGCGGCGTAACCCACCACCAATGCCGTCAGGCATCGTGATGGCCAGCCTGACAGCGGGTCGGTGGGTTACGGCCTGCGGCCTAACCCACCCTGCGCTCACTCGCCAGCCAGCTTGCGCTGGTACTGGTAGCTCCAGCGCGTGTAGAGCAGGGCGCTGCAGAACAGCAGGGCGCTGAGTGCCGCCTCCAGGCTGCCGTAGACCGTGCGCCCCGGTTCGAAAGCGGTGACCACGCCCTGGATGAAGTACAGGTTGAGCACGTAGCAGGCCCAGGCATGCGCGCGCACGTTGCCGAGCAGGATACCGGGGGCGACGATCGCCAGCGGGACCAGGTGTACGCCGAGGATCACCCAGGGACGGGCGCCGTGCAGGTCGACGATCAGCAGGTACCAGACGCTGAGCAGCGCGATCAGGGCGACGAACAGCGCGAGACTCAGCCAGCGCGTCAGACGACGGCGCGGCGCCAGCCAGTCCAGCGCCGGCAGCGGTTTTTTCTTGCGCGCCATCTCAGCTCCTCAGCTTCTGTGCGGTCCGCGCCAGGCGCAAACCCAGGGCACGGCACAGGGTGCTCTCGTGCTCGTCCAGCGGCCGCTTGCCGTCGGCGCCGGCGTGGTGGCTGGCCCCGTAGGGCGTGCCGCCGCCACGGGTTTCCAGCAGGGCCGTCTCGCTGTAGGGCAGACCGCAGACCAGCATGCCGTGATGCAGCAGCGGCAGCATCATCGACAGTTGGGTGCTTTCCTGGCCGCCGTGCAGGCTGGCGGTGGAGGTGAATACCCCCGCCGGCTTGCCGACCAGTTCGCCGGTCAGCCACAGGCTGCTGGTGTTGTCGAGAAAGTGCTTGAGGGGCGCGGCCATGTTGCCGAAGCGGGTCGGGCTGCCGAGGACCAGCCCGGAGCAATGCTTGAGGTCGTCGAGGGTGGCGTAGACGGCGCCCTCTTCGGGGATTTCCGGCGCCACCGCCGCGCATTCGGGGGAGACCGCCGGCACGCAGCGCAGGCGCGCGACCAGGCCGCCCTGCTCGATGCCGCGGGCGATCTGCCGGGCCATCTCGGCGGTGGCACCGTGGCGGCTGTAGTACAGCACCAGGATGTAGGGTTCGCTCACGGCAGCAGCTCCAGGACGCGCTCCGGCGGCCGGCCGACCACCGCCTTGTCACCGCTCACCAGGATCGGCCGTTCGATCAGGCGCGGATGTTCGACCATCGCCGCGATCAGTGCCTCCTCGTCCAGCGCCGGATTGGCGAGGCCGAGCTCCTGGTACAGGTCTTCGCCGCTGCGCAGCAGCTGGCGGGCGCTGTAGCCGAGCTTGCCGAGCAGCGCGCGCAACTCGGCGGCGGAGGGCGGGGTCTCCAGGTAACGCACCACTTGCGGCTGCAGACCGCGCGCCTCGAGCAGCTCGAGAGCACCACGGGATTTCGAGCAGCGCGGGTTGTGGTACAGGATCAGGTCGGTCATGTCGGTTGGCCCATGGATGGGAAAGGGCGCTATTCTACCCGCGTCGACTCGTCCTCAGAACCATCCAGGCCGCTCGCCGGACCGCAAGGAGAGGGAATGCTCGAACTGCTGCAGGCAGCGCGGCGCATAGTCGTGCATCTGTACCAGCGCTTTTTCGCCGATCGCATCCTGCAAAGCGCGGCAGCGCTGACCTATACCACCCTGTTCTCGGTGGTGCCGGTAATGACGGTGACCTTCGTCATGCTCGCCGCGATCCCGGCGTTTCGCGATCTGGGCGACCCTATCCAGGCCTTCATCTTCCACAACTTCCTGCCGTCGGCCGGCGAGCAGATCCAGCAGTACCTGCGCGAATTCAGCAGCCAGGCGCGCGAGCTGACCTGGATCGGCGTCGGCATGCTGATGGTCACCGCCCTGCTCACGCTGCACACCGTCGAGGGGGCGTTCAACTACATCTGGCGGGCGCCCCGGCTGCGCCGTCCGATGTCCAGTTTCCTGCGCTACTGGGCCATTCTCAGTCTCGGCCCGCTGCTGCTCGGCGCCGGCTTCGCCGCCAGCACCTATGTCACTTCGCTGGAACTGCTCTCCGGGCCCCATGCCCTGCCGGGCGTGGCGACGCTGCTCAACCTCGTGCCATTGCTCAGCGGAATTGCCGCCTTCACCCTTCTCTACGCGGCGGTGCCCAATGCCCGGGTGCCGTTCAGGCACGCGCTGGTCGGTGGCTGCTTCGCAGCCTTGCTGTTCGAGGCGGCCAAGGCGCTGTTCGCCCTCTACGTCAGGCTGTTCCCCTCCTATCAGCTGATCTACGGTGCGTTCTCCGCGGTGCCGTTATTCCTGCTGTGGATCTACTTCACCTGGTTGATCGTGCTGATGGGCGCCGAGCTGACCTGCCATCTGAGCGATTCGCCGCACTGGCGCAGCAGCGCCCGCCCGGCTCTGGTCAACCTGCTGGGGCTGCTGGCGCAATTGCATGCCTGTCAGCGCAGTGGGGAAGCCTTGTCCCGGGACGGGCTGGCGCGCCTGGGCTGGGGATTGGCCGAGGACGAATGGCGGCGCCTGATCGGCTTTCTCGAGCGCGAACGGGTGGTGAGCGCCGTCGGCAATGGCGAGTGGGTGCTGTCTCGCGATCTGTCGCGGCTGTCGTTGCACGAGCTGCTGCTGCGCTGGCCCGAGCCGCTGCCGGCCAGTCTGCCGGAGCACCTGCCCAAGCCGCTGGAGGCGAGCTGGTATCCGCGCCTGCGCGCGGCCCTGCAACAGCTGGCGCAGGCGCGCGGCGAGAGTCTGGGCGGAAGCCTGGCCGATTGGCTGGCCGAGCCCACCCCGCGGGAGTGAGGCCGATCAGTTCAGGTTGCTGGCGATCGGCTGGATGAAGATCTCTTCGATCTTGACGGTCTGCGGGGCCACGGCGCTGCGCAGGCGCAGTTCGACGCCTTCGAGCTTCTGCTTCACCGGCAGGCGGGCGACCCCGGACAGCAGGATGCGCTGCTGCGGATCGATACGGCCGTGGTCGATCGAAATCTCGCGTTGCTGGTCGCCGTCGCGATAGCTGATCAGCAGCGAGACCGGCAGGTCGGATAGCCCTGGCAGATGCAGCCAGGCGGCGATCTCCAACTCCACCATGCGGCCATCCAGGGCCGTAGCCCGCGGCCGGGCGGCCGCCAGTTGGGGGGGAGTCAGGGTGTGCAGCAGTTGGTCCTGGGTGGAGAACATACAAACCTCCGCTAACGGTGTCTTCGGTCGAAAAATTATCCAGCAGGGGGACGGCGGATACTGTGCCCCAGGACCGGGCAGCGGGTGACGGGATGCGCACTTTGCGCAGTCGTCGGGACGGCCGGGCTTTTGCCGCGGCTGGCGCTTTCGGCTAAGGTCGCGCCAACCGCGCCGGGACGGGCGCGACAAGCGCAAAAGGAGAGCAGTACGCGATGCGAAAAGCCTGGGGAAGGGCGCTGGCGTTCGGTGCCGCGCTGTTGCTGACGGCCTGTGGCGAGCCGGAGTGGGGGCTCGACCAGCATGGTCGCGCGGTCGAGGCGGCGCAGTTGGAGGGGCGCTGGCTGGTGATCAACTACTGGGCCGAGTGGTGCGGGCCCTGCCGCAAGGAAGTGCCGGAACTCAATCGTCTGGCGGAGGAGCAGGCAGGGGGCGCCGTGCGGGTGCTCGGAGTCAACTTCGACGCCCTGCAGGGAGAGGCGCTGCGACAGGCCGCCGCGACGCTGGGTATCCGCTACACCAACCTGGCCAGCGATCCCGGAGCGCGCCTGGGATTGACGAGGAGCCGGGTGTTGCCGGTGACCTGGCTGGTCGACCCGCAGGGGCAGGTGCGCAAGCAGCTGACCGGGGAGCAGACGGCGGTGGGACTCAAGGCGGAACTGGCGGCGCTCGGCGCGCCGCTCTGAACGCGGCGACCGCTCAGTCGCCCTCGCCCGGATCGCTGGCGATGCGCCCGGCATCCTTGCGCAGCGCCTGGATCAGCTCCTGCTGCAGCTCCGGATCGTTGCGGGTCAGCTCCACCAGACTCTGTTCCAGTTCGCGAGCCTCGTCTTCCATGCCCAATTCGGCCAGGCGCTTGACCCGGTGCACCCAGTGCGCCACCTCGTCGCCTTCCAGATCGGCGTAGATCAGCTCGTGGGCCTCGCGCAGGCGACCGCGCAGCGCCTTGCTGACCAGCAGGGTGACTTCGGCGTGAGCCTGATCCTGCGGATCCTGCACGCGCAGCTCGAGCTTGCCGACACGCTCCAGCTCCTGCTCGGCGAAGGGCCCGTCGAGCAGGTTGAGGCTCAGCACGCCGTTGCGATTGGTGGTCAGCTCATGGGTCTGCTGGCCGGCGCGGACCTGCACCGGGCGTTCGGCCCAAGGCAGATTGGAGTACTCCAGGCGGGTGGCGCCCTGCTGTTCGTCCAGCGTGGCCAGGTTCTGCTGGGCGCGGCCGTTGGATTCGACGTTCAACAGCGGATTGAGGCCGGCGAAGCCATAGTCGATCCAGCCGCGGGTGGCGCTTTCCGGCAGACTGCCGAGCAGCACCACATTGAGCGCGTTGGCGCCGATGCCGGCGACCACCGCCAGCGCACCCAGCGGAATCTCGTAGAGTTCCCGCCAGGGCTGGTAGGGCGTGTAGCGCTGGTAGCGGCGAGTCACCTCGAAGGGGGTGACCTCGAAGGTCTTCTGCTCGCGGATCTGGATACGGCGCTGCGGCAGGTCGAGCACCAGCGGACTGCCGGCGTCGATCTGCAGGCTGTGGTCGAGCAGCTTGCGCTCGACCCGCTCCTCGAGTTCGCTGCGTTGCGGCAGCTGGTTGGCACAGCCGGTGAGGAACACGGCGCCGCACAGGGCGGCGCCGGCAAGGCGATGGCAGCGTCTGGGCATGATCTCGGTTAGCGGTTGATGCGGGCAGCGAGGAACGACTGGATGTCGGCGAGCGGAACGCTCTGCGCCTCGCTGTCGCGACGGCCCTTGTACTCGAGAACCGATTCGGCCAGGCCGCGCTCGCTGACCACCAGACGATGCGGGATGCCGATCAGTTCCATGTCGGCGAATTTGACGCCCGGACTGGTCTTCTTGTCACGGTCGTCGAACAGCACCTCGTAGCCGGCGGCGCTGAGCTCGGCGTACAGCCGATCGGCGGCTTCCTTGACCGCGGCGTTCTCGTACTTCATCGGCACGATGGCGATCTGGAAGGGGGCCAGCGCCTCCGGCCAGAGGATGCCGCGCTCGTCGTAGTTCTGCTCGATGGCGGCGGCCACCACGCGCGACACGCCGATGCCGTAGCAGCCCATGATCAGGGTCACCGGCTTGCCGCTCTCGCCCAGGACTTTGCAGCCCAGTGCTTCGCTGTACTTGGTCCCGAGCTGGAAGATGTGGCCGACCTCGATGCCGCGCTTGATCACCAGGGTGCCCTGGCCATCCGGGCTCGGGTCGCCCTCGACCACGTTGCGCAGGTCGGCGACTTCCGGCAGCGGCAGGTCGCGCTCCCAGTTGACGCCGAAGTAGTGTTTGTCGTCGATGTTGGCGCCGATGGCGAAGTCGCTCATCAGAGCCACCGAGCGGTCGACGATGCACGGCAGCGGCAGGTTACGCGGGCCGAGCGAGCCGGCGCCGGCGCCGATGGCGGCGCGCAGCTCGGCCTCGGAGGCGAAGACCAGCGGGCTGGCAACGCGCTCGTGGTTGGCGGCCTTGATCTCGTTCAGCTCGTGGTCGCCGCGCACGATCAGGGCGATCAGCTTGCCTTCCTCGGCGGCGTGCACCACCAGGGTCTTGACGGTCTTCTCGATCGGCAGGCCGAACTGCTGGACCAGGTCGTCGATGGTCTTGGCGTTGGGGGTGTCGACCAGGCGCAGCTCCTCGCTGGCGGCACCGCGCTCTTTCTCGCGCGGGATGGCCTCGGCCTTCTCGATGTTGGCGGCGTAGTCGGAGCTGTCGCTGAAGGCGATATCGTCCTCGCCCGACTCGGCCAGCACGTGGAATTCGTGGGAGCCGGTGCCGCCGATCGAGCCGGTGTCGGCCTGCACCGGGCGGAAGTTCAGGCCCAGGCGGGTGAACACGTTGCAGTACGCCTGGTGCATGCGGTCGTAGGTTTCCTGCAGCGATTCCTGGGTCATATGGAAGGAGTAGGCGTCCTTCATCAGGAACTCGCGGCCGCGCATCAGGCCGAAGCGCGGGCGGATCTCGTCGCGGAACTTGGTCTGGATCTGGTAGAAGTTGATCGGCAGCTGCTTGTAGCTGTTCAGCTCGTTGCGTGCCAGGTCGGTGATCACTTCCTCGTGAGTCGGGCCGACGCAGAAGTCGCGCTGGTGGCGGTCCTTGATGCGCAGCAGCTCGGGACCGTACTGCTCCCAGCGGCCGGATTCCTGCCACAGCTCGGCCGGCTGGATGGCCGGCATCAGCACCTCGAGGGCGCCGGCGGCGTCCATCTCCTCGCGCACGATCCGCTCCGCCTTGCGCAGCGCGCGCAGGCCCATCGGCAGCCAGGTGTACAGGCCGGAGGCCAGCTTGCGGATCATGCCGGCGCGCAGCAGCAGCTGGTGACTGATCACCACGGCGTCGGCGGGGGTTTCCTTGAGGGTCGAGATCAGATACTGGCTGGTACGCATGGGCAGGACGATCCGGTTTCGCTGAACGGAAAAATGCCCGCATTGTACGGGGCTCGGGGCCCCGGCGTACAGGCGCGCCGGGGGATTCCGCCGTTCGGCGCCGCAGGCAAAAAGAAACCCGGCCGAGGCCGGGTTTCTGCTGTCGCCGAAGCGGTCGCGGGACTTACAGGATGTCCAGCGGGTACTCGGTGATCACGCGGATTTCGTCGAGATCGGTGCCGAGGTAGGCGTTGCCGACGCTGTTGGCACGCCAGGTGGAGTGACGGATGCGGATGGACAGATCCTTGGCGGCGCCTTCCTGGACCACGTACTTGGCCTCGAGGTTGCGCTCCCACTCCTTGCCTTCTTCGCCGGTGCCATCGTTGTAGTAGGCATAGGCACTGCTCGGGTCGATGTTGCTGCCATCGATGTCGTCGCCGGTGAGGTAGCGGGCCATGAAGCTCAGGCCCGGCACGCCGTAGGCGCCCATGTCCAGGTCGTAGCGCAGCTGCCAGGACTTCTCGTTCGGGCCGTTGAAGTCGGAGTATTGCACCGAGTTGGCCAGATAGATCGAGTCGCCGGAGTTGCGGCCGTCCATGGAGATGTAGTCGAAGGGATCGTCGCCTTCCATCTGCTGGTGGGCCAGGGTGAACTTGTGCGCACCCAGCTTGTAGGCCACCGACAGCGACCAGGCGGTGTTGTCGATCTCGCCGGCCTTCTCGTCACCGGTTTCGCTGGTGTCGTAGACGTTGGCGTCGAAGGTCAGGGCCTGATCGTCGCTCAGCGGGATGTTGTAGTTCAGGTTGGCGTAGTACTGATCCCACACGTCTTCCAGCTGGGCGGCGAACAGGGTGGCGCTGAAGTTGTCGCTGAAGGCATAGGTGCCGCCCAGGTAGTCAGCGCTGTTGGCAACGGTGCCGCCGTAGGTGGTGGTGATCTCGCCGTCGCTGTTGGTTTCGCGGCTGCCGTCGCGGATGGCGGTGAAGTGACCGCCGTCGATGCTCAGGTTCTCGATCTCGCTGCTCAGCAGCTGGAAGCCGGTGGCCGAGCCCGGGAACAGACGGGCGGTACCGGTGGCGAATACCGGTGCGGTCGGGAACAGGTTGCCGTACTTCAGTTCGGTGTTGGATATGCGTGCCTTCACCGCGCCGCCGGCGTAGGAGTAGTCGTCCTGCGTGCTGCCGTCCTCGCTGGAGGTGGGGATCAGGCCGGTGCCGCTGGTGCCGCCACCGCCATCCAGCTTGATGCCCACCGCGCCGTGCGCGTCGACACCGAAGCCGACCACGCCCTGGGTGTAGCCGGATTCGTAGGTGGCCATAACGCCGTGGACCCACTCTTCGCGGTAGCTCTGGCCGCCGGTGTTGTTGCGGAAGTCGCGGTTGAAGTAGAAGTTCTTGTTCAGCAGAACCAGGTTGCTGTCCTCGACGAAGCCTTTCGAGTCGGACTGCGCGCTGGCCTGGGCCAGTTGAGAGGATGCGGCCGCCACGGCCAGTGCGATGAAGCTCAACTTCTTCAATTGCATATGGAATTGCCCCTAGGTTTACGAAGTGCTTGTTCCCTGCCCGTACTGCTGCAGGGCTGTACTTTCTTTTTGTCGGCACGGACTTATAGCATGCCGCTCAAGTTCGACGATAGTTCTAGTACTCGGTCTAGGTCATTCGTCGCTCGCCGGCAGTCCCAAAGCATCCCCCGCCATTTAGCGTTCCACTTAAGACTGCGTTAAGTCTGCCCACCGAGAATCTCCCCATACCCCGGAGGGAGACCCTGTTCATGGCACCGCTTCAGGCTGCTCGGGACGACAATCTGGCGACGATAGGCACGAGTACCGAACTCACGCTGCGCTTGGCTATGCAAGAGCCGTGCACAAATCGCCGCAAGCAGCTGGAAAACTTCATCGCGGGTCGATTCGCCGAGCAATACGGCGCGCGGCTGCGCCACTTCATGCCCTGCCTGCTCGGTCTCTACGATGGCTCGCAGCAGTTGCAGGCGGCGTTGGGCGTGCGCTGCGGCCAGCAGGGCGCGCTGTTCCTCGAGCATTATCTGGATGCGCCGGTCGAGCAGTGCATCGCGGCGCATGCGGCCATCGCCCTGCCATCGCGCGGGCGGATCGCCGAGGTCGGCAATCTGGCCGCCATCGGCGCCGGCCATGCGCGCCTGCTGATCGTCGCGCTCACCGATCTGCTGGCCGCCGCGGGCTTTCGCTGGGTGGCCTTCACCGGCACGCCGCTACTGCTCAACAGCTTCCAGCGCCTGGGTCTGAGCCTGCTGCACCTCGGCCCGGCCGACGGCCAGCGCCTGGGCGCCGAACTGGCCGACTGGGGTAGCTACTACGCCACTGGGCCGCAGGTGATGGTCGGCGACGTGCTGGCCACTCATCAGCGCCTGCTGGCGCTGGGGATCTACCGGCGGCTGGGCTATCAGTCGCGGCACGCCTTGGAAGGGGAGTTCGCCCATGTCGCCTGCGGTTGAGCGTTTCTGGCAGCAGTTGGCGGCCCACGGAACGCGGATCGCCCTGCGCGATGACTCGCGCGAGTGGACGTACGCCGATCTGCTGAGCGAAGTGGGCGCCCGCGAGTTGTTGTTGCGCCAAAATGGGGCGCGGCGACTGGCGATTGCCCTCGACAATGGCCCCGAGTGGCTGTTCTGGGACCTCGCCGCGCTCTGCGCCGGGGTAGTCTGCGTGCCGCTGCCGGGGTTCTTCTCGCCTTCGCAGCAGCGCCATGTGCTGGACAGTGCCGGCGTGGATACCCTGGTCACCGCCGATCCGCACGGTTTCGTCGCCCTGGAGTTCGTCCTCCAGGGCGAGCTGGGCCGCCGCGCGGTGGTGGCTCCCGCGCCGTTGCCGGCCGGCACGGCGAAGATCACCTTCACTTCCGGCACCACCGGTCAGCCCAAGGGCGTGTGCCTGTCCGCCGAGGCGATGCTGGGCGTGGCGCAGAGCATCGCGGCGGCCACCGCCGGCAGCGGCATCGAACGCCATCTGTGCGTGCTGCCGCTGGCGGTACTGCTGGAGAATCTGGCCGGCAATTACGCGCCGCTGCTGCTCGGTGCCTGCCTGGAGATGCCGTCGCTGGCCAGTGTCGGCATGCGCGGCGCCAGCCAGTTCGAACTGCCCGCCTTCCTCGCCAGCCTGGCGCGGGTACGGCCGAGCAGCCTGATCCTGCTGCCGCAGCAGCTGCTGGCACTGGTCGCGGCTGCCGAGCGCGGCGTGGCGCTGCCCGATTCCCTGCGCTTCATCGCCGTCGGTGGCGGACGGGTGGCACCGCAGCTGCTCGACCGTGCCGAATCCCTCGGTCTGCCGGTGTTCGAGGGCTACGGCCTGTCCGAGTGCGCCTCGGTGGTCTGTCTGAATACTCCCGGTCAGCGCCGCATCGGCAGCGTCGGCCGCCCGCTGGCGCATCTCGAGGTGCGCCTGGCGGACGACGGCGAGGTGCTGGTGCGTGGGGCGACCTTCCTCGGTTACCTGGGCGAACCCGTACGGCCGGGCGAATGGCTGGGCACCGGCGACCTGGGCCACTGGGAGGACGGTTTCCTGGTCCTGCACGGGCGCAAGAAGCACCAGCTCGTCACCGCCTTCGGCCGCAACGTGAATCCCGAGTGGGTCGAGGCCGAACTGGTCCAGCAGGCGCCGATCGCCCAGGCCTGGCTGCATGGCGAGGCGCTGCCGGCCAACGTCGCCGTGCTGGTGCCGCGCGGCGAGACCAGCGATGCCCGCCTACAGGCGGCGGTCGACGAGGTCAACGCCGGCCTGCCCGACTATGCCCGTGTGCATCGCTGGTTGCGCGCCGAGCAACCCTTCGGCGAGGCCAACGGTCTGGCCACCAGCAACGGCCGCCTGCGCCGCGCCGCCCTGTTCGAGCACTACTGCCGTGCCATCGACTGCCTGATGGCCGAATCGAGCCTTTAGAGGACCCGCATCCATGAGTTTCTTCGACATCCTGCAGGAGCAGACCCGGACCGAGCGCGAGTACCTGCTGGCGGCGCCGATCTTCGCCGAGGTGCTGGCCGGGCGGATCGGCCTCGGCAGCTACCTGGCCTTCCTCGGTCAGGCCTATCACCACGTCAAGCACACGGTGCCGCTGCTGATGGCCTGCGGCGCGCGCCTGCCGGAGCGCCTGGAGTGGCTGCGCGAGGCGATCGCCGAATATATAGAGGAGGAGTACGGTCACCAGGAGTGGATTCTCAACGACATCCGCGCCTGTGGCGGCGATCCCGAGGCGGTGCGCCATGCCATTCCCAACCTGCCCACCGAACTGATGGTCAGCTACGTCTACGACCGCATCGCCCGCAGCAACCCGGTGAGCTTCTTCGGCATGGTCAACGTGCTGGAAGGCACCAGCATCGCCCTGGCCACCCAGGCCGCGGCGATCATTCAGGACAGTCTGCAGTTGCCCGCCCAGGCGTTCAGCTACCTGACCTCGCATGGCAGCCTGGACATCAGCCACGTGGAGTTCTTCAAGACCCTGATGAACCGGCTCGACGACGCCCACGACCAGGCCGCGGTCATTCACACCGCCCGAGTGGTCTACCGTCTCTACGGCGACATGTTCCGCAGCCTGCCGCTGGCGGAGGAGGCACGGCATGCAACTGTCTGATTGCCGCATTCTGCTGACCGGGGCGACCGGTGGCATCGGCCAGCAACTGGCCGAGCATCTGAGCCGCGGTGGCGCGCGTCTGCTGCTGGTCGGTCGCCAGACCGAGCGGCTGGAGCATCTGGTTCGCCGCTGCCACGGCCGTGCCGAGGCCGTGTGCGCCGACATCACCGAGCGTGCCGGACGCGAGGCCGTGCTACAGGCGGCGCGTCGGCTGGGCGGCGTCAACCTGCTGATCAACGCCGCCGGGGTCAATCACTTCAGCCTGCTCGAGCAGCACGACGAGGACGCCATCGCCGCGCTGGTCCAGCTCAACGTCACCGCCACCCTGCAGCTCACCCACCGCCTGCTGCCCATGCTGTGCCAGCAGGAGCGGGCGATGGTGGTCAATATCGGCTCGACCTTCGGTTCCATCGGCTATCCGGGCTTCGCCGCCTACTGCGCCAGCAAGTTCGCCCTGCGCGGTTTCTCCGAGGCGCTGCGCCGCGAACTGGCCGACACCCGGGTCAAGGTTCTCTACATTGCACCGCGCGCCACCCGCACCAGCATGAACGAGCAGAGCGTGGTGGCGATGAACGACGAGCTCAAGGTGGCGATGGACGAGCCGGCCTGGGTGGCCGCGGCGGTGGTCGCCGCCATCGGTCGCGAGCGCGAGGAACTGTACCTCGGCTGGCCGGAGAAGCTCTTCGTGCGGCTCAACAGCCTGCTGCCGCGGGTAGTCGACCAGGCGCTGCGCAAGCAGCTGCCGATCATCCAGCGCTTTGCCCGCGGCAAATCCTGATTATTTCCTGGAGTGGAGAAGCGCCATGTCGAAATCCTGCCTGCGTAACCTGGTCCTCGGGGGCGCGCTGCTGCTCAGTCTGCCGAGCTTCGCCCTCACCTCCAACGGCGAGCAGAGTCTCAAGCAGTTGCAGAGCCGCTGGGCCGAGATCAACTACCAGTTGCCGGAGGCGCAGCGCGAGGCGGCCTTCGAGAGGCTGGCCGGCGAGGCGGAGGCGGCGCTCAGGGCCGAGCCGCGGGCGCCCGAGCTGCTGATCTGGCGCGGCATCATTCTCAGCACCTGGGCCGGGGCCAAGGGCGGCCTGGGCGCGCTGGACCTGGTCAAGCAGGCGCGCGGTCAGTTCGAGCAGGCGCTCCAGCTCGATCCCAAGGCCCTCGACGGCTCGGCCTACACCAGTCTGGGCTCGCTCTACTACCAGGTGCCGGGCTGGCCGGTGGGCTTCGGCGACGACGAACGCGCCGAGCGGTTGCTCAAGCAGGCGCTGATCCTCAATCCCAACGGCATCGATCCCAACTACTTCTACGGCGACTTCCTGCTTCGCGAGAAGCGTTACGCCGAGGCCGAGAAGGCCCTGCAGAAGGCCCTCGCGGCGCCGCCGCGGCCCGGCCGCGAGGTGGCCGACGCCGGTCGGCGCAAGGAGGCCCAGGCGCTGCTGGAGAAGACCCAGGCCAAGCTGCACTGAGTACCCGTACGGATCGAGCGCCGGGTTGGCGGGGGTGCGATACTCTCGCCAAGCCGGCGTTTTTCCGTGGGCGAAGGATGGCTATCGAGGAGTGATGCATGCGGATACTGCTGGTGGAAGACGACCAGGCGCTGGGCGAGGGCATCCGCACCGCGCTCAAGCCCGAGGGGTATACCGTGGATTGGGTGCAGGACGGCGCCAGTGCCTGGCACGCCCTGAGCCATGAGAGTTTCGCCCTGTGCGTGCTGGATCTCGGCCTGCCGCGCATGGACGGCCTCGAAGTGCTGCGCCGCCTGCGCGGCGCCGGCAGCGCCCTGCCGGTGCTGGTGCTGACCGCGCGCGACGCCACCTGCGACCGCATCGCCGGCCTCGACGCCGGTGCCGACGACTACCTGGTCAAGCCGTTCGACGTCGCCGAGCTCAAGGCGCGCCTGCGCGCCCTGCTGCGGCGCAGCTTCGGCCGTGCCCAGCCGGCGCTGGAGTACCGCGGCATCCGCCTGGAGCCGGACAGCCAGCAGGTGACCTTCCAGGGCGCGCCGGTCAACCTGGCGCGCAAGGAATTCCTCCTCCTCCACGAACTGCTCGCCCAGCCTGGCCGGGTGCTGACCCGCGATCGCCTGCAGCAGGTGCTCTACGGCTGGGACGAGGAAGTGGAGAGCAACGCCCTCGAGGTGCACGTGCACCACCTGCGCAAGAAGCTCTTCCCCGAGCTGATCCGCACCGTGCGCGGCGTCGGCTACTTGGTGGACAAGGCATGAGACTGCGCTCGATCCGCACCCGCACCCTGGTGCGGGTGCTCGGGGTGCTCACCCTGGCGCTGACGGTGATCTCCTGGCGCAGCTACAGCGACGCCAAGCACGAGACCGAGGAGCTGTTCGACGCCCAGCTGGCGCAGAGCGCGCGCCTGCTCGAGGGCATGGTCGGCCGCGAACTGTCGGCCGAAACCCGCGCCGCGCTGCAGCAGGCGCTGAATGCCGCGCAACGCGTCCAGTACGACCCGGAAGGCCCGGCGGCGCTCGCCGATGGGCATCGCTACGAAACCAAGCTGGCCTTCCAGGTGCTCGACGAAGGGGGGCGGGTGCAGCTGCAGTCGGCCAGCGCGCCGCCGACCCTGCTGCCGCGCCTGCTCGAACAGCTCGGGGCGGGCGCCCCGGCGGCGGACGGGGCGCGCCCCCTGTCCGCATTGGGCAGCCAGCTGGCCGGCTATCACGACGTGGCCCTTGGCGATGTGCACTGGCGGCTGTTCGTGCGCCCGGACCCGGCCGACCGTCACTGGATCCTGGTCGGCGAGCGCGAGGACGTGCGCGGCGAACTGGTCGGCAAGATCACCCTGCGCAGCCTGCTGCCCGATCTGGTCGGCCTGCCGCTGCTGGCGCTGCTGGTGTGGTCGGCGGTCGGCTCCGGCCTGCGGCCGCTGGAGCAGGTGGTCGGGCTGATCAAGGCCCGCGACGCCGAGAATCTCGCCCCGCTGACCCTGGCGCCGTTGCCGCGCGAACTGGAGCCGATGGTCGCCGCGCTCAATCGCCTGCTGCTGCAGGTCACCAGCCTGCTGGCGCGCGAGAAGCGCTTCCTCGCCGACGCCGCCCACGAGCTGCGCACGCCGCTGGCGGTGCTGCGCATCCACGCGCAGAACGCTCTCGAGGCGCCGGAGGCCGCCGACCGCGAGGCGGCCCTGCACCAGCTGCTCGGCGGCGTCGAGCGCGCCACCCGGGTGGTCAACCAGCTGCTCACCCTGGCGCGCCTGGAGCCGGATGCCCGCCAGCTGGGGATGGCCGAGTTCGACCTGGCGCCCTACGTGCGCCAGGAGCTGGCCGAGCTGATTCCCCTGGCGCTGGAGCGCGACCAGGAGCTGAGCCTCGACTTCGACGAAACGGCCGACTTCCGCCTGCGCGGCGATGCGCCGAGTCTCGGCATCCTGCTGCAGAACCTGGTCGGCAACGCCGTGCAGTACACCCCGCCGGGCGGGCGCATCGCCGTCAGCCTGGAGGCCGGGCGCGCACGCGTCGGTCTGCGGGTTGCCGACAGCGGCCCAGGGGTTCCAGTGGAGCAGCACGCCCAGCTGTTCCGCCGTTTCTACCGTCAGGGCGTGGGGCAGGGCGCCGGGCTCGGCCTGTCCATCGTGCAGCGCATCGTCGAGCTGCATGGGGGCGAGATCCGCCTCGGCGAGGCGGAGCTGGGCGGCCTGCTGGTGGAGGTGTGGCTGCCGCGCGACCTGCCGGGTGCCTGAGCACGGCCCGGCGCGGCGAGCTGTGGCACACTGGCAGCCATCGCCAAACCCATCCCAAGGAGACGCCCCCATGTTTGCCCTCGATCCGCGCCTGGAGCAGGACACCCTGCACATGGGCGACTTCCCCCTCTGCCGCCTGCTGCTGATGAACGACGCCAGCTATCCGTGGTTCATCCTGGTGCCGCGGCGCGAGGAAGTCAGCGAGCTGTTCCAGCTCGACGAGGCCGACCAGCGTTCGCTGTGGCGCGAGACCACCCTGCTCGCCGAGCTGCTCAAGGACACCTTCAAGGCCGACAAGATGAACGTCGCCACCCTCGGCAACGTGGTCGGCCAGCTGCACATGCACGTGATCGTGCGCCGGCGCAGCGACGCCGCCTGGCCGGCGCCGGTGTGGGGGCGCCAGCCGGCGGTGGCCTATGCCGAGGATCAGGTGAAGGAGGTGCGCGAGCGTCTCAAGCTGGTGCTCGACAGCGCCGACTTCCGCTTTGCCCCGGAGGCCGCATGACTCTCGAGGCGCGCGTCACCGAGCTGGAAACCCGCCTGGCCTTCCAGGAGGACACCCTGCAGCAGCTCAGCGACGAGCTGCTGGCGCAGGGGCGGCTGATCGAGCGGTTGCAGCGCCAGGTCGAATTGCTGGCCGCGCGGCAGGCCGAGCTGGTCGGGCAGTTCGGCCCGGCCGAGGACGAGGCGCCGCCGCCGCATTATTGAAGCCCTGAAAGCACAGAGCCCGCCATTTGGCGGGCTCTGTGCTTTCAGGTGGCGGACGCGGGACGCCTCACTCCTCGAGGATCTCCACATCCTCGGCCTGCAGGCCCTTGGCGCGGTGGGCCACGGAGAACTCCACGCGCTGGCCTTCGACCAGCACGCGGTGGCCCTCGCCGCGGATGGCGCGGAAGTGCACGAAGAGGTCGTCACCGTCGTCGCGGGAAATGAAGCCGAAGCCCTTGGAGGTGTTGAACCACTTCACCGTGCCGCGGGCGCGCCCGCCGCGCGGTTCGCCCCGGGTCGCCGGCGTGGCGCTGGCCGCCCAT
>NZ_JAJHPU010000039.1:56334-165037 GCF_020831405.1 Pseudomonas oryzagri
CGGCGTGGCGCTGGCCGCCACGGCCGGCGCGGCACGCGGCGCCGCCGGCGCCTTGGCCGGTTGGCTGGCGGCTGCCGGGGCACTGGCCGGCTGGCCGGGCAGGAGCTGGATCAGCGCGGCGGCGGCAACGGCCAGCAGGGTGAGCAGCGGTACCGGCAGGCCGGCCAGGCTGTCCAGTGGCACCAGCAGGGCGAGACACTGCACGGCCACGGCGAGCACCAGCAGGGCGCTGGCCAGGCGCTGCAGGCGACGGTTGGCGGCGTCGGCCAGCGGTGCGATCAGCAGGTTGGCCAGACCGGTGAAGGCCAGATAGAGCGCCTCGGGCTGCTGCAGCCAGGGCAGGGCATCGGCGCGCAGGCTGGGCACGAAGGACAGCAGCAGGGCGGCCGCGCCCGAGAGCAGATGGACGGTTTTCAGAATGCTCAAAGAAATCACCTTGGTAACGATCGGATACGTGAAGAACGCGTCCGGGCTTGACGGCGGCGAAGCGGAGGGGAGAAACGCCCTGGCGAACAGGTCAGGCTGGACGGTGCGGACACAGGCTCGGCGGATGGATGCGCCAGCGGTCGGATGCACCGGCTATTTAACCGCAAAAGCCCGTGCGCCCTCAATTCCACCGTGTTCCGCGGCAATTCGACCATGGTCGCGTGCCGGCCCGGTGGACGCTGCGCCGGGGGGATTTTTCAGGCTATAATCCCCGCCCTTTGTCACGGCATGACGCGTGTGCACCCGCAGCGGGCGCGCCGTCTGCGCCAGGGCCGGTCGTCGTGCGAGAAGCGCGCTGCGACCGCCGTCAGGATTTCAAGACCGACCTTCGAGAAGCGAACCGACCATGATGCGCAGCCACTATTGCGGCCAACTCAACGAAAGCCTGGACGGCCAGGAAATCACCCTGTGCGGCTGGGTCCATCGCCGTCGTGACCACGGTGGCGTGATTTTCCTCGACATCCGCGACCGCGAGGGGCTGGCCCAGGTGGTGTTCGACCCGGATCGCGCCGAGACCTTCGCCGCGGCCGACCGCGTGCGCAGCGAGTACGTGGTGAAGATCACCGGCAAGGTGCGCCTGCGCCCGGCCGGCGCGGTCAACCCGAACATGGCTTCCGGCGCCATCGAGGTGCTGGGCTACGAGCTGGAAGTGCTCAACCAGGCCGAGACCCCGCCGTTCCCGCTGGACGAGTACAGCGACGTCGGCGAGGAAACCCGCCTGCGCTACCGCTTCATCGACCTGCGCCGCCCGGAAATGGCCGCCAAGCTGAAGCTGCGTTCGAGCATCACCAGCAGCATCCGCCGCTATCTGGACGACAACGGCTTCCTCGACGTCGAGACGCCGATCCTCACCCGCGCCACCCCCGAAGGCGCGCGCGACTACCTGGTGCCCAGCCGCACCCACGCCGGCAGCTTCTTCGCCCTGCCGCAATCGCCGCAGCTGTTCAAGCAGCTGTTGATGGTCGCCGGCTTCGACCGCTACTACCAGATCGCCAAGTGCTTCCGCGACGAGGACCTGCGTGCCGACCGTCAGCCGGAATTCACCCAGATCGACATCGAGACCAGCTTCCTCGACGAAGCGGACATCATGGGCCTGACCGAGACCATGATCCGCAACCTGTTCAAGGAAGTGCTGGGCGTCGAGTTCGGCGAGCTGCCGCACATGACCCTGGCCGAAGCCATGCGTCGCTTCGGTTCCGACAAGCCGGACCTGCGCATCCCGCTGGAGCTGGTCGATGTCGAAGACCAGCTCAAGGACGTGGACTTCAAGGTATTCGCAGGTCCCGCCAACGATCCCAAGTGCCGCGTCACCGCGCTGCGCGTGCCGGGCGCTGCGTCCATGCCGCGCAAGCAGATCGACGACTACACCAAGTTCGTCGGCATCTACGGTGCCAAGGGTCTGGCCTACATCAAGGTCAACGAGCGTGCCAAGGGCGTCGAAGGCCTGCAGTCGCCGATCGTCAAGAACATCCCGCTGGACAACCTGAACGTGATCCTCGACCGCGTCGGCGCGGTCGATGGCGACATCGTGTTCTTCGGTGCCGACAAGGCGAAGATCGTCTCCGAAGCCCTGGGTGCCCTGCGCATCAAGCTCGGCCATGACCTGAACCTGCTGACCTGCGAATGGGCCCCGCTGTGGGTGGTCGACTTCCCGATGTTCGAGGAAAACGACGACGGCAGCCTGACCGCCATGCACCACCCGTTCACCGCGCCCAAGTGCACCCCGGCCGAGCTGGAGGCCAATCCGGCCGCTGCGCTGTCGCGCGCCTACGACATGGTGCTCAACGGCACCGAGCTGGGCGGGGGTTCGATCCGTATCCACCGCAAGGAAATGCAGCAGGCGGTGTTCCGCATCCTCGGCATCGACGAGGCCGAGCAGCAGGAGAAGTTCGGCTTCCTGCTCGACGCCCTGAAGTTCGGCGCGCCGCCGCACGGTGGCCTGGCCTTCGGTCTGGACCGTCTGGTCATGCTGATGACCGGCGCCAGCTCGATCCGTGAAGTCATCGCCTTCCCGAAGACCCAGAGCGCCGCCTGCGTGATGACCCAGGCGCCGGGCGTGGTCGACGCCAAGCAGCTGCGCGAACTGAACATTCGCCTGCGCGAGCAGCCCAAGGCCGAATAAGCCGCCTGCCAAGGAGCCTGGTCATGCCAGGCTCTTTCAGTTTCGGCGCGGCAAACGTAGCAGATCCACCAGTAACACGACGGAGAGAGTCATGGCAGGTCATTCCAAATGGGCCAACATCAAACACCGTAAGGAACGTCAGGACGCCAAGCGCGGCAAGATCTTCACCAAGCTGATCCGCGAGCTGACCGTCGCGGCCAAGCACGGTGGCGGCGTGCCGGCGGACAACCCGCGTCTGCGTCTGGCGGTGGACAAGGCGCTGACCGCCAACATGACCCGTGACACCATCGAGCGCGCCATCGCCCGCGGCGCCGGCTCCACCGAAGCCGACAACATGGTCGAGCTGAGCTACGAAGGCTACGCGCCGAGCGGCGTGGCGATCATCATCGAAGCGATGACCGACAACCGCAACCGCACCGCGGCCGAAGTGCGCCATGCCTTCAGCAAGTGCGGCGGCAACCTCGGCACCGACGGTTCGGTGGCCTACATGTTCGACCGCAAGGGGCAGATCAGCTTCGCTCCGGGCGTCGACGAGGAAGCTCTGATGGAGGCCGCGCTGGAGGCCGGCGCCGACGACGTGGTCGCCGAGGGGGACGGTTCGGTCGAGGTGTACACCTCCTTCGCCGATTTCCTGGCGGTCAACGAGGCGCTGACCGCCGCCGGCTTCAAGGGCGACGAGGCGGAAATCGCCATGATCCCCTCGATCACCGCGCCGATCGCCGATCTGGAAACCGCCCAGAAGGTGCTGAAGCTGATCGACATGCTGGAAGACCTCGACGACGTGCAGAACGTCTACCACAACGCCGAGATTTCCGACGAGATCATGGAACAGCTGGGCTGAGTCCCACGCTGCAGGTCTCGGGAGCCGGAAGGGGCTGGGCCTCTTCCGGCTTTTTTTCTGCCACCGGTTTTGCGCGCGGCGTCATGCTCTGGCGGCAGCCGGTCCGTCGTCGCGTGACGGGGCAGGGCGCCCGGCCTATACTCCCGGCTGGATAAATAGACAGTGAGCCAGGGCGGCGGCATTGTCGAACAAGTTCGGATGACCTCGGCATGACCCTTATTCTCGGTATCGACCCCGGTTCGCGCATCACCGGCTATGGCGTGGTGCGCGACACCGGGCGTGGTTGCGAGTACGTGGCCTCCGGCTGCATCCGCACCGGCGAGGGGCCGCTGGCCGAGCGCCTGCAGAAGGTCTATCGCGGCGTGCGCGAGGTGATCCGCCTGCACGGCCCGGTGATGCTGGGCATCGAGCAGGTATTCATGGCGCGCAACGCCGACTCGGCGCTCAAGCTCGGCCAGGCGCGCGGTGCGGCGATTGTCGCCGCGATGGAGGAGGGCCTGAGCGTGGCCGAATACACCGCCAGCCAGGTCAAGCAGGCGGTGGTCGGTACCGGCGGCGCCGACAAGCAGCAGGTGCAGCTGATGGTCATGCACTTGCTCGGCCTGGTGCAGAAGCCGCAGATCGACGCCTCCGATGCCCTGGCCATCGCCCTGTGCCATGCCCATCACCGGCAGAGCCTGCTGCCCCACGGTCTGGGCGCGGCCCGGCGGCGCGACGGGCGCTTGCGTTTGTAACCTGAGGATTAGCAATCTTGATCGGACGTTTGCGCGGAACCCTGGCGGAAAAACAGCCGCCGCACCTGCTGGTCGACGCCGGCGGGGTCGGCTACGAGCTGGAAGTGCCGATGACCACCCTCTATCGCCTGCCCAGCGTGGGCGAGCCGGTGACCCTGCATACCCACCTGGTGGTGCGCGAGGACGCCCATCTGCTCTATGGCTTTGCCGAGAAGCGCGAGCGCGAGCTGTTCCGCGAGCTGATCCGCTTGAATGGCGTCGGCCCCAAGCTGGCGCTGGCGCTGATGTCGGGCCTCGAGGTCGATGAGCTGGTACGCTGCGTGCAGGCCGGTGACACCAAGGCGCTGACCCGGGTGCCTGGCGTAGGCAAGAAGACCGCCGAGCGCCTGCTGGTCGAGCTCAAGGATCGCTTCCAGGCGTGGGAAGCGCTGCCGGGCATCGCTCCGCTGGTCGTGGAACCTGCGCGCGTGGCGGCAGTCTCAAGCGCTCAGGGCGATGCGATCAGCGCCCTGCTGGCGCTGGGCTTCAAGCCGGCGGAGGCCAGTCGCGCCGTCAGCCTGGTGGAGGAGGACGGCCTGTCCAGCGAAGAACTGATCCGCCGCGCCCTGAAGGGCATGGCCTGAACCCGTGAGTGATGCGTGATGATTGAAGCCGACCGTCTGGTCACCGCCAGCCCGCGCGAGCGCGAGGAGCAGCAGGATCGCGCCATCCGCCCGCTCAAGCTGGCCGAGTACATCGGCCAGCCGGTGGTGCGCGAGCAGATGGAGTTGTTCATTCGCGCCGCGCGCGGGCGCAGCGAGGCGCTGGACCACACGCTGATCTTCGGCCCGCCGGGCCTGGGCAAGACCACCCTGGCCAATATCATTGCCCAGGAAATGGGCGTGTCGATCAAGAGCACCTCCGGCCCGGTGCTGGAGCGCCCGGGCGATCTGGCCGCGCTGCTGACCAACCTGGAGCCGGGCGACGTGCTGTTCGTCGACGAGATCCATCGCCTGTCGCCGGTGGTCGAGGAGGTGCTCTATCCGGCGATGGAGGACTACCAGCTCGACATCATGATCGGCGAGGGGCCGGCGGCGCGTTCGATCAAGCTGGATCTGCCGCCCTTCACGCTGATCGGCGCGACCACCCGTGCCGGCATGCTGACCAACCCGCTGCGCGATCGCTTCGGCATCGTCCAGCGCCTGGAGTTCTACAGCACCGCCGATCTCTCGACCATCGTCGGCCGCTCGGCCGGCATCCTCGGTCTGCCCATCGACCCGGACGGCGCCTACGAGATCGCCCGCCGCGCGCGCGGTACCCCGCGCATCGCCAACCGGCTGCTGCGCCGGGTGCGCGACTATGCCGAGGTGCGCGGTCAGGGGGTGATCAGTCGCTATATCGCCGATCGTGCGCTGGACATGCTGGATATCGACGCCCACGGTTTCGACCATCAGGACCGTCGCCTGCTGCTGACCATGATCGACAAGTTCGACGGCGGCCCGGTGGGCATCGACAACCTGTCGGCGGCCATCGGCGAGGAACGCCACACCATCGAGGACGTGCTGGAGCCCTATCTGATCCAGCAGGGCTACATCATGCGCACGCCGCGCGGGCGGGTGGTGACCCGCCACGCCTATCTGCATTTCGGCCTCGACGTGCCGGGCCGGCTGGGCGAAGTCGGCGTCGCAGGGCTGTCGGCAACCGATGAGTGACGGAAAAATAGTTGCCATGGCCGTTGGCAACCGGGGGAGCCGGGACTAGAGTATGCGCGCGCAAAACAAGAGCCAGCCGTTCACCCACCGTTGTCGGGTCTATTACGAGGACACCGATGCCGGTGGCGTTGTCTATTACGTCAACTATCTCAAGTTCATGGAGCGGGCCCGCACCGAGCGGTTGCGTACATTGGGCGTCGCCCAGTCGCAACTGGCCGAGCAGGGCCTGCTGTTCGTCGTTCATTCGGTCGAGGCGCGCTACCTGGCGCCGGCGCGGCTCGACGACGAACTGGTGGTCAGTGCCGAGGTCGACGAACTCAATCGGGCCAGCCTGGTCTTTGCCCAGCAGGTTCGCCGCACGGCTGACGATGCACTGCTCTGTGAAGGACGGATCACGGTGGCCTGTGTGCGCGCCGACAGTTTCAAACCCCGGGCCATGCCCGAAGCGCTGCGCGCAGCCTTCGCTGGCGCGGGACAAATCCCTGCAGGAGAGTAAGCGTGGAAGCCAACGCCGTTGACCATATGTCCATGTGGAGCCTGATCAGCAATGCCAGTTTCGTAGTGCAACTGGTGATGCTGGCCCTGGTCGCCGCTTCGGTCACTTCGTGGATCATGATCTTCCAGCGCAGCACCATGCTGCGTGCCGCCAAGCGCGGGCTGGACAATTTCGAGGAGCGCTTCTGGTCGGGCATCGACCTGTCCAAGCTGTATCGCCAGGCCGGCAGCAGCCCCGACCCGGATTCCGGCGTCGAGCAGATCTTCCGCGCCGGCTTCAAGGAGTTCTCGCGTCTGCGCCAGCAGCCGGGCGTCGATCCGGACGCGGTGATGGACGGCGTCAACCGCGCCATGCGCGTCGCCATCTCCCGCGAGGAGGAGAAGCTCGAGCAAAGCCTGCCGTTCCTCGCCACCGTCGGTTCGACCAGCCCGTACGTGGGCCTGTTCGGCACCGTGTGGGGCATCATGAACTCCTTCCGCGGCCTGGCCCAGGTTCAGCAGGCCACCCTGGCCACCGTGGCGCCGGGCATCGCCGAGGCGCTGATCGCCACCGCCATCGGTCTGTTCGCCGCGATTCCGGCGGTGATCGCCTACAACCGCTTCTCCGCGCGCGGCGAGCTGCTGATCGGCCGCTACTACACCTTCGCCGACGAGTTCCAGGCCATCCTGCACCGCAAGGTGCACACCAGCGACGATTGATGCCGTCCTCCGATGCGCCAGGCCTTGCCCGGCGCATCGGACCAGGTTCTCCGACAGGTTCGATAAGACATGGCCAGAATTCGCAACAGACGCAAGCCGGTCGCCGAGATGAACGTCGTTCCCTACATCGACGTCATGCTGGTGCTGCTGGTGATTTTCATGGTGACCGCACCGATGCTCAACCAGGGGGTCAAGGTCGACCTGCCCAAGGTCAGCAGCGAGGCGCTGCCGCAGGACAACAATGCCCAGGTGCTGACCATCTCGATCAAGGCCGACAAGACCTACTACTGGAACATGGGTAGTGAAGTCGACGTCGATACGGTGCAGGACAAGGCGCTGACCCTCGAGGAAATGACCCGCGCGGTCTCCGCGATCATGAACCAGGGGCGCAGCCAGGGTAAGCAGATCCAGGTCTTCGTCCGTGGTGACAAGGCGGTGGACTACGGCGCGGTCATGGCGGCCATGGGCGGCCTGCAGCAGGCCGGCGTGGGCAATGTCGGGCTGATTACCGAGGCGCCCTGATGCAGCAACACGAGCGCTCCTCCTCGGAAAGCTACTTCTGGCCGGTCGTCTGGGCCGTGGCTCTGCACGCGCTGATCTTCGCCATGCTGTTCGTCAGCTTCGCCATGACGCCGGAGCTGCCGCCGTCGCGGCCGATCGTCCAGGCGACCCTCTATCAGCTGAAGTCGCAGAGCCAGGCGACGGTGCAGACCAACCAGCGCATCGCCGGCGAGGCCAAGAAGACCGCCGCTCCGCAGTACGAAACCGAGCAGATGGAGCAGAAGAAGGCCGAGCAGCAGCGCCTGGCCGCGGCCAAGGCAGCGGAGCAGAAGAAGGCTGCAGAGGCCAAGGCGGCCGAGCAGCAGAAGGCTGCGGAGGCCGAGCAGGCCAAGGCCGCCGAGGCGCAGAAACAGAAAGAGGCGGCCGCCGCCAAGGCCAGGGCGGATGCCGAGAAGAAGGCCGCCGAGCAGAAGCAGCAGGCCGATATCGCCAAGAAGAAAGCGGCCGAGGAAGCAGCCAAGAAGAAGGCTGCCGAGGAAGCCGCGAAGAAGAAAGCGACGGAAGAGGCCGCGAAAAAGAAGGCCGCCGAGGAACTGGCGAAGAAAAAAGCTGCCGAAGAAGCCAAGAAGAAGGCCGCCGCCGAGGAGGCGAAGAAGAAAGCGGCAGCCGACGCTGCGCAGGCGCGCAAGTCGCAGGAAGACAAGAAGGCTGCCGCGCTGGCCGAACTGCTCGCCGACGACGTGCAGCACCAGCAGGCGCTGGCCGACGAGGTCGGCGATCAGGTGGCCGGCAACCTCGACGACCTGATCATCAGTCTGGTCAGTCAGGAGTGGCGGCGCCCACCGTCGGCCCGCAAAGGGATGAGCGTGACCGTAACCATCCAGATGCTGCCCGATGGCACCATCACCAGCGCCAGCGTGAGCCGCTCCAGCGGTGACGTGGCCTTCGACAATTCGGCGGTAGCTGCGGTACGCAACGTCGGCCGCATCCCGGAAATACAGCAATTGGACCGCCCGACCTTCGATCGCATGTATCGACAGCGAGCGATGATCTTCAAACCGGAGGACTTGAGTCTGTGAACATCCTGATCCGCGTGGCCCTGCTGGGCCTGACGCTGCTCGCCGGTGTGGCGAGCGCGGCCGACCCGCTGGTGGTCTCCAGCGGCACCGACCGGGCGATCCCGATTGCCGTGGTGCCGTTCGCCTCCCAGGGCGGCGCCGTGCTGCCCGAGGACATGGCCGACATCATCGGCAAGGACCTGCGCAATTCCGGCTACTTCGAGCCGATTCCGCGGCAGAACATGATCAGCCTGCCGGGCCAGGCCAGCGAGGTGATCTATCGCGACTGGAAGGCCCTCGGCGCGCAGTACGTGCTGACCGGCAGCATGGTGCCGGGCGGCGCCGGCCTGCAGATCCAGTACGCGCTGTTCAACGTCACCACCGAACAGCAGATGCTGACCGGCACCGTCGGCGGCACCACCGCCCAGCTGCGCGACATGGCGCACTTCATCTCCGACCAGGCGTTCGAGAAGCTCACCGGCATCAAGGGCGCCTTCTCCACCAAGCTGCTGTTCGTTACCGCCGAACGTTTCTCGGTCAACAACACCCGCTACACCCTGCAGCGCGCCGACTACGACGGCGCCCGCGCGGTGACCCTGCTGCAGTCGCGCGAGCCGATCGTTTCGCCGAGCTACGCGCCGGACGGCCGCCGCATCGCCTACGTGTCCTTCGAACAGCAGCGCCCGCGCATCTTCGTGCAGAACATCGATACCGGCCGCCGCGAGCAGGTCACCAACTTCGAGGGCCTCAACGGTGCCCCGGCCTGGTCGCCGGACGGCAATCGCCTGGCCTTCACCCTGTCGCGTGACGGCAACCCGGAAATCTACGTGATGGACATGGGCAGCCGTCAGGTGCGTCGCGTGACCAACAATGCGGCGATCGACACCGAGCCGTTCTGGGGCAAGGACGGGCAGACCATCTACTTCACCTCCGACCGTGGCGGCAAGCCGCAGATCTACAAGACCAACATCGCCTCCGGTGCGGCCGAGCGGGTCACCTTCGTCGGCAACTACAACGCCAACCCGAAGCTGTCCGCTGACGAGAAGACGCTGGTGATGGTGCACCGTCAGGAGGGCTTCACGGTGTTCAAGGTGGCCGCCCAGGACCTGCAGCGCGGCAACCTGCGCGTGCTTTCGGAGACCAGTCTGGACGAGTCGCCCACTGTCGCACCCAATGGCGCCATGCTAATCTACGCCACCCGTCAGCAGGGTCGGGGCGTGCTCATGCTCGTGTCCACCAATGGACGCGTCCGCCTCCCGATCCCCGCAGCCCAGGGCGAAATTCGCGAGCCTTCCTGGTCACCCTATCTGAACTGAGGGCGGCCTCGCTTTGTTGTGTGTTTGATCTTATCTATGGGGTTTTAGGAGTAATACAATGGAAATGCTGAAATTCGGCAAGTTCGCCGCTCTGGCTCTGGCCATGGCCGTTGCAGTGGGTTGTTCCTCCAAGGGCGGCGACGCCGCTGGCGAAGGTGCCGTTGATCCGAACGCCGGCTACGGTGCCAACGCCGGCGCCGTCGACGGCAGCATGGGCAGCGAAGAGGCCGCTCTGCGCGCCATCACCACCTTCTACTTCGAGTACGACAGCTCCGACCTGAAGCCGGAAGCCATGCGCGCTCTGGACGTCCACGCTCGCGACCTGCAGGCCAGCGGCCAGCGCGTCGTCCTGGAAGGCCACGCCGACGAGCGCGGCACCCGTGAGTACAACATGGCTCTGGGCGAGCGTCGTGCCAAGGCCGTTCAGCGCTACCTGGTGCTGCAGGGCGTGTCCCCGGCCCAGCTGGAACTGGTTTCCTACGGCGAAGAGCGTCCGGTGGCCATGGGTAGCAGCGAAGAGAGCTGGACCCAGAACCGTCGCGTCGAGCTGAAGAAGTAAGACGCCATGCGCAAGCACTCCCGTCTCCTGACCCTGCTGGCCCTGGCCGCGCCGCTTTCGACCTGGGCCCAGGTGCCCGTCATGGAAGGTAGCAGCGGTTATCCGCCGTCCGGTTATGGGGCGACGGGAGCTGCCTATGCCGGCGGCGCAACCAATGCGGCTGCGCCGGCCTCGGCACAGGCTGAACTCTTCCTGCAGCTGCAGCAGCTGCAGGAAGAGGTCGCTCGCCTGCGGGGCACGCTGGAAGAGCAGCAGTACGAGATCCAGCGCCTCAAGCAGGAAAGCCTGGAACGCTACCAGGACCTGGATGGCCGTCTTTCCTCCTCCGCCCAGGCGCCCGCGCCGGCTCCGATGGCCCCCGCCGCTGCGCCGGGCGATGCCTCGCAAGCCCAAGCTCCCGCGGTCGCACCGGCCGGCAACGGCACGCCGGGCGATCCGGCCAAGGAAAAGCTGTTCTACGACGCTGCCTTCGATCTGATCAAGGCCAAGGATTTCGCCAAGGCCGACCAGGCCTTCACCGCCTTCCTGCGCAAGTACCCGAACAGTCAGTACTCCGGCAATGCCCAGTACTGGTTGGGTGAGGTCAAGCTCGCCCAGGGCGACCTGCAGGGCGCCGGCCGCGCCTTCGCCCAGGTCAGCCAGAGTTATCCGCAGCACCAGAAGGTGGCCGATTCGCTGTACAAGCTCGCCGACGTCGAGCAGCGCCTCGGTAACGCCGCCAAGGCCAAGGGCATTCTCCAGCAGGTGATCGCCCAGTATCCCGGTACTTCGGCAGCCCAGTTGGCCCAGCGCGATCTGGCCCGCCTGCCCTGACGAACTGCCGCTGACGAAGGAACCCGCGCCCGGCGCGGGTTTTTTCGTTAAAATCGCCGCCCTTTTCCACTTTCTGCAACGGAGGCGGATGGCCTGTTTCGCTATCACGCCCGTGGCTTATGACCCAGACACTGCGAATCACCGAAATCTTCTTTTCCCTGCAGGGGGAAGCGCGCACCGTTGGCCTGCCGACCGTATTCGTGCGCCTGACCGGCTGTCCCCTGCGTTGCGACTACTGCGATACCGCCTATGCCTTCAGCGGCGGCGAGCTGATGACCCTCGAGGCGATCCTCGATCAGGTCGCCGCCTACCGGCCGCGCTACGTGTGCGTGACCGGCGGCGAGCCGCTGGCGCAGCCCAACTGCCTGCCGCTGCTGAGCGCCCTGTGCGATGCCGGCTATGACGTTTCGCTGGAAACCAGCGGAGCGCTGGACATCGCGGCGGTGGACCGCCGGGTGAGTCGGGTGGTCGACCTGAAGACTCCGGGCTCGGGCGAAGTCGGCCGCAACCGCTACGAGAATATGGCCGAGCTGACCGGCAACGATCAGGTCAAGTTCGTCGTCTGCTCGCGCGAGGACTACGACTGGGCGGTGTCCAAGCTTATCGAGTACCGCCTGGACGAGCGTGCCGGCGAGGTGCTGCTGTCGCCCAGCCATCACCAGCTGGAGCCGCGCACCCTGGCCGAATGGATCATCGCCGACAACTTGCCGGTACGTCTGCAGCTGCAGCTGCACAAGTACCTGTGGAACGACGAGCCGGGGCACTGAGATGAGCGACAAGAAAGCGGTAATCCTGTTGTCCGGCGGCCTCGACTCGGCCACCGTGCTGGCCATGGCGCGCGCCGAGGGCTACGCCTGCTACACCATGAGCTTCGACTACGGCCAGCGCCATCGCGCCGAGCTGCAGGCCGCCGAGCGGGTGGCGCGCCAGCTGGGCGCGGTCGAGCACAAGGTGGTCGGCATCGATCTCAACGGCATCGGCGGCTCGGCGTTGACCGACAGCTCGATCGCCGTGCCGGAGCAGCCGGGCGAGGGCATTCCGGTGACCTACGTACCGGCGCGCAACACCCTGTTCCTGTCCCTGGCGCTGGGCTGGGCCGAGGTGCTCGGCGCCGCCGACATCTTCATCGGCGTCAACGCGGTGGACTACTCCGGCTATCCCGACTGCCGCCCGGAGTTCATCGACGCCTTCGAGCGCCTGGCCAATCTGGCGACCAAGGCGGGCGTCGAGGGCAACGGCTTCCGGATTCGCGCACCGCTGCAGTACCTGTCCAAGGCCGAGATCATCCAGGCCGGCATCGCCCGGGGCGTGGATTTCGCGCTGACCGTGTCCTGCTACCAGGCCGATGCCGACGGTCGCGCCTGCGGTCGCTGCGACAGCTGCCGCCTGCGTGCCGAGGGTTTTCAGGCCGCCGCCGTTGCCGATCCGACCCGCTATCGTTGAATGAATGCAGAATAAGGTTGAAATTCTGAATTAAATCAGTATGATGCGCAGGCGTTGGGTCGTTAGCTCAGTGGTAGAGCAGTTGGCTTTTAACCAATTGGTCGTAGGTTCGACCCCTACACGACCCACCACTTTTTTCGTCAGCCTCATGAAGGTCGAGAATTCTTGATTTGCTGAGGCTGATTAGTAGCATGCATCACCTGGGTCGTTAGCTCAGTGGTAGAGCAGTTGGCTTTTAACCAATTGGTCGTAGGTTCGACCCCTACACGACCCACCACTTTCCCCGCTCCTGTTTCTCCCCGTTCCACCTCCCGCTTGTTATCCCGTCTGGTGCTCTGGAACGGGGTTATACTCCGGTTCCCGCACCCAACCTTTCAGGTGCAGCGAACATGACGCAGATTTCCGAACGACTCCTGGTGCAGGCCCATCTGGATGCCAAGCAGCCGCGCGCGCTGACCGCGCAGGAGATCGCCGACTACCGCCAGGCCATCGCCGCCGAGCTCAAGGCCCGCGACGCCGTGCTGGTCGCCCACTACTACGTCGATCCGATCCTCCAGGCGCTGGCCGAGGAGACCGGCGGTTGCGTGGCCGACTCGCTTGAAATGGCCCGCTTCGGCAGCCAGCATCCGGCCTCGACCATCGTCGTCGCCGGCGTGCGCTTCATGGGCGAGACGGCGAAGATCCTCAATCCGGAGAAGCGCATCCTGATGCCGACCCTGGAGGCGACCTGCTCGCTGGATCTGGGTTGCCCGGTCGAGGAGTTCTCGGCGTTCTGCGATCAGCATCCCGAGCGTACCGTGGTGGTCTACGCCAACACGTCGGCGGCGGTGAAGGCGCGTGCCGACTGGGTGGTGACCTCCAGCTGCGCGCTGGAGATCGTCGAGAGCCTGATGGACAACGGCGAGAAGATCCTCTGGGCGCCGGACCAGTACCTCGGTGGCTACATCCAGCGCGAGACCGGCGCCGACATGCTGATCTGGCAGGGCGCGTGCATCGTCCACGAGGAGTTCAAGGCCAAGCAACTGCACGACCTCAAGGCGCTGTATCCCGAGGCGGCGGTGCTGGTACATCCGGAATCGCCGGAGTCGGTGATCGCCTTGGCCGACGCGGTGGGCTCCACCAGTCAGCTGATCAAGGCGGCGCAGACCCTGCCCAATCAGATCTTCATCGTCGCCACCGATCGCGGCATCCTCTACAAGATGCAGCAGCTGTGCCCCGGCAAGTCGTTCATCGAGGCGCCGACCGCCGGCCAGGGAGCGACCTGCCGCAGTTGTGCGCACTGCCCGTGGATGGCGATGAACACCCTGGAGCGCACCCTCGACTGCCTGCGCCGCGGCAGCAACGAGATCCACGTCGATCCGGCGCTGATCCCCAAGGCGGTCAAGCCGCTCAAGCGCATGCTCGATTTTACCCAGGCGGCGCGCCTCAAGCAGGGCGGCAACGCCTGACTCAGGCGGAGCAAGTCGAAGGCCCGGCCAGCAGCCGGGCCTTTTGTTTTCTCGGCTGCCGGCTCACTTGAGCAGGTCTTCGACCATGCGCTGCTCTTCCTTCAGTTCGCTGTAGCGGGCATCGATGCGCGCGGCCAGCTGGAAGTTGCTGCTGGCGCGGCGGCGGGCGAAGTCGAGTTGTTCGATGGCCTGCTTGTAGTCTCCGGTCAGTGCGAAGTACTCGGCGCGTGCCTGGTGCACGCCGATGATGTTGCCCGAAAGGCCGCGGGTTTCCGCCTGCTGGCGCCACAGCTCGGCGTCGCGCGGACGCTCCTTGAGCAGCGCGTCGAGCAGCTTCTCCGCCTCGGCCGGGCGGCCCTGCTTGATCAGCAGCTCGCTGCGCGCCTGGCGTGCCGGGTAATTGCCCGGGTATTGGTCGAGCAGGCGCTTGAGTCGCCGGTCGGCGGCGTCCAGCTGGTTGCCGGCGACGTCCAGTTCGACCTGCGCCAGGTTGTAGATGGCGTCGTTGGGCGCCTTGTCGAGCAGCGGCTGCAGCGTGGTGGTGGCGTTCTGCAGCTGGCCGCTCTTGATCTGCGCCAGCGCCAGGCCGTAGCGCGCCGCATCCAGGCGGGGATTTTCGTCGAGCAGGGCGCGGAAGCGCTTGGCGGCCATGCCCGGGGAGTTCTCGTAGGCCAGTTGCGCGCGCGCGCGCATCAACTGGTAGCGCAGGCTGTCGGTATTGCCGCCGGCGCCGAACTGGGCGGCGCGGTTGCGGGTGTCGGCCACCCGCGATTCGCTGAGCGGGTGGGTCATCAGGAATTCCGGCGGCACCCGGGTGTAGCGGTACTGGCGTATTAGCCGCTCGAACATGCTCGGCATGGCCTGCGGATCGTAGCCGGCCTGTTGCAGGTTGAGGATGCCGATGCGGTCGGCCTCCTGCTCGTTCTGCCGCGAGAAGCTGCGCTGGGCCTGAATCGCCGCCGCCTGGCTGGAGGCGATGGCGGCGATGCCGGCGTCGCCGGCACCGGCCGCAGCGGCGACCACGCCGGCGAGCATGGCGGCCATCATCGGCACCTGCAGGCGCTTCTGCTCCTCAAGACCGCGGGCGAAGTGGCGCTGCGACAGGTGGGCCAGTTCGTGGGCGAGTACCGAGGCATACTCCGCCTCGGTGTTCGCATGCAGGAACAGGCCGGCGTTGACGCCGATGACCCCGCCGGGAGCGGCGAAGGCGTTGAGCTCGGGACTGTCGAGCAGGACGAAGACCAGGCGGCGGTCCTGCAGCTGGCTGGTTTCCGCCAGGCGATAGACGCTGCTCTCGATGAAGTCCTCGAGCAGCGGATCGGGCAGGCTCTTCACCTGGCCGCGTAGGACGTTGAGCCAGGCGCGGCCGAGCTGGTATTCCTGGTCGGGAGAGACGATCGAGGAACTGGCGTCGCCGAGCTCCGGCAGCTCGCTGGCGAAGGTCGGGGCGGCGAGCAGGCAGGCCAGGGTCAGCAGGGTGGGGCGCAGGATCTTCATCGCACGGGCTCGTGACGGCGGGAGAGTTACTCTAGCCGCTGCCGGGCTCGGCTGGCCAGTCGCGCACCGGCTTGGGTATGCTGCGTCGCATTTGCCGGAGACTGACGATGACCGAGACCGCCGCGCTGCCGCCGGCCCACGACGCCGAACTGGATGCCAGCGGCCTGAACTGCCCACTGCCGCTGCTCAAGGCCAAGCTGGAGCTCAACCGCCTGCCCAGCGGCGCGGTGCTCAAGGTGATCGCCACCGATGCGGGCTCGCAGCGCGACTTCCGTGCCTTCGCCCGTCTGGCCGGGCACGCGCTACTCCACGAGGAAGAGGCCGCCGGCAGCTTTCGCTACTGGTTGCGCAAGGCCTGAAAGGGGCGCCGGCCGGCGCCTGCGACTCAGCCGGCGTGGAGTGCGCGGGCGGCGTCGAGCACCGCCTCGGCGTGGCCCGGCACCTTGACCCCGCGCCATTCCCGGCGCAGCACGCCGTCCTGGTCGATCAGGAAGGTGCTGCGGTCGATGCCCAGGTATTCCTTCCCGTACAGCTTCTTCAGCTTGATCACGTCGAACAGCTGGCACAGTTGCTCGTCGGCGTCGGAGATCAGCTCGAAGGGGAAGGCCTGCTTGCACTTGAAGTTCTCGTGCGACTTCAGGCCGTCGCGCGACACGCCGAAGATCAGCGTGTTGGCGGCGGCGAACGCCTCGTGCAGGTCGCGGAAGTTCTGCCCCTCGGTGGTGCAGCCGGGGGTGCTGTCCTTGGGATAGAAGTACAGCACCACCTGCCGGCCGCGCAGGGCGCTGAGCTGGACTTGCTGGCCGCTGGTGGCCTGGGTCTGGAAATCGGCGACGGGCGAATCGATGGCTACCGGCATGCTGAGCTCCTGGTCTGTGTCGGGGGGGCTTACGGATTCTGCGGGCGCCAGGGCTCGATCAGGGCATCCAGGTTGAGGGCGTCGGCGAAGTCGAGGAACTGGTCGCGCAGCCAGCTGATCTGGGTGCCCGGCGGCAGAGTCACGGTGATGGTGGCATTGAGCAGCAGGGTGCCGGTCTGCGGTGCCTGGTAGGTGTCGCAGGTCAGGCTCTCCAGCTCGACGCGCTGGTCGCTGAAGAACTGGCACAGCTCGCCGAGAATGTCCGGTCGGTAGGCGGCGCTGACGTACACCACGTACGGCAGCGCGTTGGGGCGCTCCTCCGCGGCGGCGCTGCGGATCAGGTTGAGGCTGAGCTTGTGGCGCTTGGCCAGCGGGCCGAGGTTGGCCTCGAGACGGGCCAGGGCGTCCCAGCTGCCGGAGACCTGCAGGACCAGAGCGCTGTATTCGCCATGACGGGTCAGGCGGCTGCTGGTCACGTTGCAGCGGCATTCCTGGGCGGCGCGACAGAGTACGCTGGTGAGCTCCATGGGCGCGGGGCCCAGGGCGCTGATCACGAGAAACTGTTCACGGGGTGGAAGGGTCGACATGCAGAATTCCTGGTGCAAAAAGAGGGCGGCGAAGACTTGCCGGCAAAGCCGGGAAGGGTAGCGAAAAGCGCCGACCAGGGGAATGCCCGGGCGCGGGCGCCAGCTTGTGCAAGGCCGGTAGCGACAGTACCATTACGCCTTTCTATATATAGCGGCAGGAGTGGTTGCATGATTGCGGGCAGTATGGTGGCACTGGTCACGCCCATGGATGCAGAAGGCCGTCTGGATTGGGACAGCCTGACCCAGCTGGTCGATTTTCACCTCCGCGAAGGCACCAACGCCATAGTCGCGGTCGGCACCACCGGTGAATCCGCGACCCTCGACGTCGAGGAGCACGTGGCGGTGATCCGCCAGGTGGTCAAGCAGGTGGCCGGCCGCATCCCGGTGATCGCCGGCACCGGCGCCAACTCCACCCGCGAGGCCATCGAGCTGACCGCCGCCGCCAAGCAGGCCGGCGCCGATGCCTGCCTGCTGGTGACCCCGTACTACAACAAGCCGACCCAGGAAGGCCTGTACCTGCACCACCGCAAGATCGCCGAGTCGGTGGCCATCCCGCAGATCCTCTACAACGTGCCGGGGCGCACCGCCTGCGACATGCTGCCGGACACCATCGCCCGCCTTTCCGAAGTGCCGAACATCATCGGCGTCAAGGAAGCCACCGGCGACCTGGCCCGTGGCAAGGAAGTGCTGGACAAGGTCGCCCCTGGGTTCCTGGTCTACTCCGGTGACGACGCTACCGCCGTCGAGCTGATGCTGATGGGCGCCAAGGGCAACATCTCGGTGACTGCCAACGTCGCGCCGCGCGACATGAGCGAGCTGTGCGCCCTGGCCATGCGTGGCGAGGCCGAGGCCGCCCGCGCCATCAACGAGCGCCTGATGCCGCTGCACAAGCTGCTGTTCTGCGAAGCCAACCCGATTCCGGTCAAGTTCGCCCTTTCCGAGATGGGCCTGATCCCCGCGGGCATCCGCCTGCCGCTGACCTGGCTCAGCCAGGGCTGCCAGGAGCCGCTGCGCCAGGCCATGCGCCAGGCCGGTGTACTGGCCTGATCGAGGGAGATCCACGCATGAAGCGACTGGCCGGACTTTCCGTGCTCGCCCTGATCGTCGGTAGCAACAGCGGATGCAGCTGGCTGTGGGGCGACGAGGGCTACTTCCGTGATCGCAGCGGCGACTACCTGGCGGCCCGCGAGACGGCGCCGATGCAGATGCCGCCGGATGTCGAGGCGCGCCGTATCGAGCCGCTGCTGCCGGTGCCGGCCGCGGTGTCGACTCCCGCCGCCGACGGCGAGTATGAAGTACCCCGCCCGCAGAAACCGCTGGCAGGCGACCTCGATCGCGCTACCGAGGGTGGCAGCGTGTCCCTGCTCTCCGAGCGCAGCTTCGATGCCCCGGAGCGGATCAGCCTGAATACCGACGGCAGCGGCAACCCGCTGCTGACCCTGGCTTCCGACTTCGATCGCGCCTGGTCGGCGGTCGGCCGTGCCCTGCAGGACGCCGACGTGCGCGTCGACGACATGAACCGCAGCCTGGGTATCTACTACATCAACCTTGCCGAAGAGGCGCAGAAGCCGGACGAGAAGCCGGGCTTCTTCTCCCGCCTGCTGGGCGGCGAGTCTGACGCCGAAGAGGTCGAGGCCCGCGCCGAGCGCTACCAGGTGCGCCTGACCACGGTCGGCGACAGCGTGCAGGTCTCGGTCGAGAAAAGCCTCGAGGCAGTGGCGCCGGCCGACGTGGCGCGCCGCGTGCTGGGGCTGATCCAGGACCACCTTGGCTGAGCGGGCCCGCAGAGCCCCGGCCCCACCAGCGATAGGCGAAACCCCCGGGTTTCGCCTGTTTTGTTTGCCAGAGACGGAAATGCCGCTATGACCAGCACTCCCACCACCCTGAGCCTGAAGAAGATCTACTCGGGCAAGGTTCGCGACCTCTACGAAATCGACGACAAGCGCATGCTGATGGTGGCCACCGATCGTCTGTCGGCCTTCGACGTCATCCTCGCCGAGCCGATTCCGGAGAAGGGCAAGATCCTCACCTCGATCTCCAACTTCTGGTTCGACAGGCTCAAGGGCCTGGTCCCCAACCACTTCACCGGCGACCGGGTCGAGGACGTGGTGCCGGCCGCCGAGCTGCCGCTGGTCGAGGGCCGCGCCGTGGTCGCCAAGCGCCTCAAGCCGGTGCCGGTGGAGGCCATCGTGCGCGGCTACCTGGTCGGCTCCGGCTGGAAGGAGTACCAGAAGAGCGGCACCGTCTGCGGGATCGCCCTGCCGGCGGGCCTGCAGGAAGCCTCCAAGCTGCCGCAGCCGATCTTCACCCCGTCGACCAAGGCCGCGGTGGGCGATCATGACGAGAACATCTCCTTCGCCCGCTGCGAGGAGATCGTCGGTGCCGAGCTGGCCGCCAAGGTGCGCGACACAGCCATCGCCCTGTACAGCGCCGCCGTCGAGTACGCGGCGAGCCGCGGCATCATCATCGCCGACACCAAGTTCGAGTTCGGCCTCGACGAGGACGGCACCCTGACCCTGATGGACGAGGCGCTGACCCCCGACTCCAGCCGTTTCTGGCCGGCCGACAGCTACGCGGAAGGCAGCAACCCGCCGAGCTTCGACAAGCAGTTCGTGCGCGACTGGCTGGAGTCGACCGGCTGGAACAAGCAGCCGCCGGCCCCGGCCGTGCCGGCCGAGGTGGCGCAGAAGACCGCGGACAAGTACCGCGAGGCGCTGACCCGACTGACCAGCTGAGTCGTGCGCGGCGCGCAAGCATCTGATCCTACGTGAAAAAATCCTCGCCAGGGGGTTCGCCAAACGGTTCGGAGCTGATATGATGCGCGCCGACTTGGGGAGATGCCGGAGTGGTCGAACGGGACGGATTCGAAATCCGTTGAACCAGCAATGGTTCCTAGGGTTCAAATCCCTATCTCCCCGCCATATATCCAGACAAAGCCCCGGACTTCCGGGGCTTTGTCGTTTCCGGGGGCTCCCCGTTTCCCACCTTCTGTTTTCGCGCCGGCGGACGCTCTTCGCCGGCGTCGCCTGCGCGCACTCACGCGCCACTAAAATCTGAAAAGATTTGTAGCTATTATGCATGTCGGGTTGGCACGGAACTATCATGCATATCCAGGAATGATCGCAGTTTTCGCCGGGCTTCCGGGGTGGGGGAGCGCTGGCCTCGATCAGGACCGGTCCCAACATTGAATGGAAGCATCCCTCTTGAACAACAAAAAATGGCTCACTGCGCCGCTGCTGGCGCTGTCGATTTCCGCGGCCCAGGGGCAGACCCTGAATGTCGCCAACTGGAACGACTATATCGATCCGCAGGTGCTGGAAACCTTCACCAAGGAAACCGGCATCGAGGTCAACTATCGCACCTACGAGGATGACCAGGAGGTCTATGACCTGCTGAAGCAGGGCGAAGCGCTAGATGTCGTGGTCCCGTCCACCGACAACTTCGGCAAAATGGTCGGCGAGGGGCTGTTGCAGCCGTACGGTGCTTCCGGATTGCCCGGCTACGAAGCGATGGAGCCGCTGATCGTGCGCCGCCTGACCGTGGCGGATCCGGCCAAGGCCTACGGCGTCCCCTATCTGTGGGGCAGCATCGGTCTGGCGGTCAACGTTCCGCAGGCGGAAGCAGCGCTGGGCGGTCCGGTGCCGAATACCTGGGGGCTGGTGTTCGACAAGACGCTGGTGGGTAAGCTGTCCAAATGCGGGGTCACCCTGCTGGATTCGCCCAACGACGTGCTCAGCCTGCTCGCCAACTATCGCGGCCGCAGCTTGAACGCCCTCAGCGCGGGCTATGCCGAGCGGCTGTTTGGCGAGCTGAACGAACTGCGCCCGCACTACCGCTACGTCGACAGCGAGCGTTACATCGAGGATCTCAATGCCGGCAAGACCTGCGTCAGCATGGCGTGGGTCGGCGACGCACTGGGCGCGGCGGCCAAGGGCCAGCCGATCAAATATCTGGTGCCCGATGAGGGCACCCTGGTGTTCGTCGATATCCTGGCCATTCCCAAGTCGGCGCAGCATCCGGAAGAGGCGAAGGCCTTCATCAGCTACCTGTTGCGGCCGGAGGTGTCGGCGCAGATCGCTCGCGCCACCTACTACCAGACGCCCAACGTCAAGGCTCGCCAGTTGCTCGAGTCCAGTGGCCAGGATTTCCATGCCGCCCAGTTGAGCACCGGGATGTTCGGCTTCGTGGAGCCCAAGCCAGAGGTGGAAAAGCTGGTCACGGACTTCTGGCCGCGACTGCAGAAGGACTCGCCCCAGGCTCGTTGAGTGCGACCTGCCTCTCGCCAAGGCCCCGAATGATCGGGGCCTTGGCATTTTCGGGGTGGAGGGTTTGTCGCTCTGCCGCGCCGGTCATTCCCGAGTGCGGCACGCGGCGCGCTGGTGCCCGTCTGCGCGCCTGCATGACCTGGGCGCTCAACGGGCGGAGCGTATCGTCGCCTGCTCGGCGGGAACCGCCAGGGTCCACAGGCCGCCCCACAGCAGGGCTCCTGCACCCAGCCAGAAGGCGCTGTGCAGGCTGCCGCCCATGCCCAGCCACTGGCTGGTGAGCCAGGGGCCGGCCAGCTGGGTGACGCTGTACAGGGCGATCAGCGCCGCCGAGATGCGCGGCCCCTGGTGCGGTTGCAGGCTGCGGCCCAGGCGCTGAGTGAGCAGCACCGTGCCGAGGAAGGTGCTGCCGACCAGCAGGGCGCAAAGCAGGATGCCGATGGCGCCGGGCAGCAGCAGGGTGGCCAGCACGCCGCTCAGTTGCACCAGATAGTTGGCCTGCAGGGCACGTTTGTCGCCGAGGATGGCGCCCAGGCGATTCCATAGCCAGGGACCGCCCAGGGTGGCCAGCGCCACTACCAGCCAGCTGCCGCCCACCAGGAAGCTGCCCGGTTCGAGCTGCAGGCGGGCCAGCATGGGCAGGAAGGTCATCGGCAGGATGTAGCCCATGCCGGCACCGGTGTAGGACAGGAACAGCGGAATGCTGCGGCGATCCAGCAGGCGTCCGCTGCTGCCGCGCGCGGTGGCCTGGGTGGCCGCATGCGGGGTGTCCAGGCGCGCCAGCTGCCGCCAGCCCCACCAGGCCAGCGGCAGGCTGAGCAGGGCCGCCGGCCACCAGCGGGCCGGGCCGTGCAGCCAGTCGGCGCTGAGGCTGACCAGGGCGCTGGAGACCAGCAGGCCGGCGCCGACGCCGAGGTAGACCAGCCCGCTGGCACTGGCGCTGTTATGCCGGGCCAGCCATTCGAGAATCAGCGCCGGGGCCTGGACGAACACCAGGCCGTTGCCGATGCCGTTGACCAGGCGCAGCGCGGCCAGGCTGTCGGCGTCGCCGGCCTGGGTCTGCAGCAGGGTGGAGACCAGGTGCAGCGCCAACCCCCAGGGCAGACTGCGGCGGATCTGGGCGATGCCATGCCAGCGGATCGCCAGCAGTGCACCGATCAGGTAACCGAGGTAGTTCCAGCTGGCGATGTCGGCGCCCTGCTTGAGGCTGAGCAGGCCGTCTTCCACCAGCCAGGGCAGCAGCGGCGTATAGATGAAGCGGCCCAGGGCGTGCACGGTAAGCAGTAGCAGGGCGCCGGCGAGAAGCACCGGCAGCAGGGCAGGGCGTAAGGCGGTCATCAGCGATCCTTGCGGCCGCCTGCGCGACGACCTGTTCTTCTCGTTGGATGCAGCGCGGGGCTGCGAGGGGGCAGCTTAGGCAGCCCCCTATGCGCAGGCAATACGCCCTTGGCCGGAGTGGCGGAAGGGCGCGGATCCCGGCCGCCGCGCGCGCCGGGATGGGACGGCCGATGCCTTCAGGCGGTCTCTTGCTGACCCTGCGGGGCGATGCTGCCGGCCGGCTGGCGGCTGCGCCACAGCACGCCGGTCAGCAGCAGGCCGACCAGCCCCCAGCCGAGCGCCTGGACGTTGAGCAGGGTTTCCTGCCACAGCATGATCGGCAGGCCCAGGCCGATCAGCACGGCCAGCAGGCCGAGTTCGTCCCGCGGGCCGCGCACCGGCCAGAGCGCGAAGGTCAGTGCCGGCAACAGCATGGCAAAGGTGGGGAAGCTGCGGTAGCGGGGGTCGAACACCTGGGCCATCATCAGCCAGGCGCCGGCCAGTGCGGTAGCTAACAGCAGGATGCCGGCCCGGTCCTCCAGCCAGGTGGCCAGCTCCGCCCGCCAGCCGGCCGCCGGCGGGTTGAGCTGCAACAGGCCGCGCGCGGCGGTGAACAGGCTCAGCATCAGCAGGGCACCGAACCACAGCCATTCGCCGAAGTGGCGGCTGTCGAGCCACAGCTGCAATGACCACAGCGCCAGGCTGGCGGCGGCGATGCCGGCGGCCAGTGGCAGCTGCCAGCTGCTGCGGCTGTCCCGCGGCGCACCGCCGAGCAGCAGGCCGGCGGCCAGCAGCAGGGCGCTCAGCCCCAGCCAGCGCGGCCAGTCGGGCAGGTTGGACACTGGGCCGGCCAGCACGCCCTTGTCGGCGCGCTGGGCGTCGAACAGGCCCCAATAACCGCCGACCGTGCCTTCGCTGATGCGCTTCCACGGCTGGTCGAAAGCCTCGATCAGGTTGTATTGCCAGCCATTCGCCTCGGCCATGTCGATCACGCCGCGGATGAAGCGTGCTTCGTTGACCCTGCTGGGCACGGCGTCCTCGCGCTGGCGACCTTCGCTCGGCCAGCCGGTTTCGCCGATGAAGATCTGCTTGGGCGCGTACTTTTCCTCGAAGATGTCGTGCACTCGCTTGACCTGGGCCAGCGCACCGTCGATGCCGGTGGGGTCGTCTTCCCAGTAGGGCAGCAGGTGGATGGTCAGGAAGTCCACCGCCGGAGCCACCTCCGGATGACGCAGCCAGAACTCCCAGACGTCGGCGTAGGTCACCGGCTGCTCGACGCGCGACTTCACTTCCTCGATCAGCGCGGTCAGGTGCTTGGCGGTGATTTCCCGGCGCAGCAGCGCCTCGTTGCCGACGATCACCGCGCTCACCACGTCCGGGTTGGCGTTGGCCATGCGGATCACCCGCTCGATCTCGCGCCGGGTCGCCTTGGGCGCGCGGCTGACCCAGGCGCCGATCATCAGCTTGATGCCGTGTTGGCGGGCCAGCTCGGGCAGGTAGTCGAGTCCGGTGACCGAATAGGTGCGCAGGCAATTGAAGCGTTGGGCGAGCAGGGCGACGTCGGCCTCGACCCGCTCGCGGCGGATATTCAACGGCTTGTTGAACGGCGACTGGTCATGGTCGAACGGGCTGTAGGACGCGCATTGCAGCTTGCCGTTGGCCAGGCGCGGATCGGGCAGGGCCTGGTCGCGGCCGAGGCCGTACCAGAGGCCGGCCAGGGCGGCCAGAACGAGCAGCAGGATAAGGCAGTAGAGGGGCAGGGAGCGCGATCGGGCGGTCATGGCGGCACGGGTCGAGAGGCGAAGCCGCGGATATTAAAGATCGTCCCGCCCGCACGCCAGAGGCGCGCACGAACTGTAACAGCGCGCAGCGAGTATGCCTTGACCCCGCTCAGGCATGGTGGTGGTGGTGCCAGACCCGTCGAGCGCATTGCTGCGTTGCCGGCGTCTGGCGCTCGATGCGCTGCCAGAGCTTTTCGTGAAGGAAGAAGCCGACCGAGTTGCACAGCGGCTCGACGACCGCCAGCAGGCCGCCGACCGCCACGCTGCCGGTCAGCGCATAGGCCACGGCGAAGGCGATACAGAAGTGCATCAGGGTGAAGGTCATGGTCTTGAGCATGGCGCATCTCCTCGGTCGCTGGATGAGAGCGGTTATCGCTTGGAAACAAGCATGAGCTGCAGCGTATGGGTAGGGAAATGGCCGTTGTCGATAGCGCGGATAGCGGCGCTCAATCGCCGGCGCCGGATTGCCTGCGCGGCTTGTCAAGAGGGATGGGCCGCTGGGGCGGGGACCGCGCGCACGACTAAAGTCGTCTGGTACTCGGCCGGCAGGGACCTAAAGTAGCGTACATGCCGCCCAATGGGAGGCTCGACTGACGTGGAGACCAACAATGAATAATGAAAACGTGTACCGGCAGATCTATGCCAACCCACGCTTCCAGGAGTTGGTGGCCAAGCGCGGGCGTTTCGCCTGGCTTTTGGCCATCATCATGCTGGTTGCCTACTATGCGTTCATCCTCGTGATCGCATTCGATCCCAAGCTCCTGGGCGCCCCCCTGAGCGAAGGCGGCATCATCACCTGGGGTATCCCGGCGGGCCTGGGCCTTATCTTCCTGTCTTTCATCCTGACTGGCATCTACGTGCAGCGTGCCAACGGTGAGTTCGACCGTATCACCCAGGAAATTATCAACGAGGCCCAAAAATAATGATCTCTCGTTTCCTGACCGCGGCTGCCCTGATGGCAGCCTCCCCGATGCTGCTGGCGGGCGAAGCCCTGACCGGCGCAGTCCAGAAGCAGCCGACGAACTGGACCGCCATCATCATGTTCGTGGTGTTCATCGTCTTCACCATGGGCATCACCAAGTGGGCGGCCAAGCGCAACACCTCCACCGCTGACTACTACACCGCCGGCGGCAGCATCACCGGCTTCCAGAACGGCCTGGCGATCGCCGGCGACTACATGTCCGCGGCGTCCTTCCTGGGTATTTCCGCCCTGGTGTTCACCAGCGGTTACGACGGCCTGATCTACTCCATCGGCTTCCTGGTCGGCTGGCCGCTGATCCTGTTCCTGATGGCCGAACGCCTGCGCAACCTGGGCAAGTTCACCTTCTCCGACGTGGCTTCCTATCGCCTCGGTCAGACCCCGATCCGCGTGCTGTCCGCCTGCGGTTCGCTGGTCGTGGTGGCCTTCTACCTGATCGCCCAGATGGTCGGTGCCGGCAAGCTGATCCAGCTGCTGTTCGGTCTCGACTACATGGTGGCCGTGATCCTGGTGGGCGTGCTGATGGTCTGCTACGTGATGTTCGGCGGCATGCTGGCCACCACCTGGGTACAGATCATCAAGGCAGTGCTGCTGCTCTCCGGCGCCAGCTTCATGGCCATCATGGTGCTCGTCTCCGTGAACTTCGACTTCAGCAAGCTGTTCGCTGACGCCGTGGCCCTGCACGCCAAGAAAGAGGCCATCATGGCTCCCGGCGGTCTGGTTTCCGACCCGATCTCCGCGATCTCTCTGGGTATGGCCCTGATGTTCGGTACCGCTGGTCTGCCGCACATCCTGATGCGCTTCTTCACCGTGTCCGACGCCAAGGAAGCTCGCAAGAGCGTGTTCTACGCTACCGGCTTCATCGGCTACTTCTACATCCTGACCTTCATCATCGGCTTCGGCGCGATCCTGCTGGTCAGCACCAATGCGGAGTTCAAGGACGCTACCGGCGCCATCGTCGGCGGCACCAACATGGTCGCCATCCACCTGGCCAAGGCTGTAGGCGGTAACCTGTTCCTCGGCTTCATCTCCGCTGTGGCCTTCGCCACCATTCTGGCAGTGGTTGCCGGTCTGGCGCTGGCCGGTGCTTCCGCCGTGGCTCACGACCTGTACGCTTGCGTGATCAAGCAGGGCAAGGCCACTGAAGAGCAGGAAATGAAAGTGACCAAGCGCACCACTCTGGCTCTGGGTGTGCTGGCCATCGTCCTGGGTATCGCCTTCGAGAACCAGAACATCGCCTTCATGGTGGGTCTGGCCTTCTCCGTGGCTGCCAGCTGCAACTTCCCGATCCTGTTCCTCTCCATGTACTGGAAGAACCTGACCACCCGCGGTGCTCTGATCGGTGGTGCGCTGGGCCTGGCTACTGCCCTGCTGCTCACCATCCTCAGCCCGACCGTATGGGTCGACGTCCTGCACTTCAAAGAGGCGATCTTCCCCTACAAGTACCCGGCTCTGTTCGCCATGATCGCTTCCTTCGCTGGTCTGTGGTTCTTCTCGATCACCGACAAGTCGAAGTCGGCTGCCGAAGAGCGCGAGCGCTTCTTCCCGCAGTTCGTGCGTTCGCAGACCGGTCTGGGCGCCACTGGTGCGGTTGCGCACTAAGCAACCAGAGGTCGCGTGACCTGAAAGGGGCAGCCTGCGGGCTGCCCCTTTTTTCGTTCGTGCGAAATAGGTCGGGCCGACTGGCGAGCAGTTCCTTTTCTGCCGCCGGCCGCTGTGATAGAAGGCGGCCCTGTTCTCATGGGAGTGTCTGCGTGGATCCGGAATCCATCGTCTATGGCTGCATCCGCGATTGCCCGTCCGGCGATCCGCAGGAGCACCGTGCGCGGCGCCAGCACAACCGGCGGGTGCTCGACGAGCTGCCGGAGATCGGCATGTTGTCGCTGCTCAGCCGGCAGATGTTCTCCTTCTGCCGCTTCGAAGGCGATGGTCTGTACCAAACCCAGGTGATCCACTTCGGCGCCAGCTATCGCGCCGTGGAGTACGAGTGGGCGGCCTGGCTCAAGCAGTTCGAGGCGCTACTCGGTCGCCTGTACTGGTCCAGCGCGGTGGTGCACCTGGACACCGAATTGCGCGGCTTTCACACCTTCCGCTGGGAGAGCGAGCAGGGCTGCCATCATCCCGGCGAAGGCGTGCTGCGCATGCGCTGCGCCTGGGAGCACGAGGGCGGCTTGCGCAGCTGAGGGGGCGCCTGGAGGCGAAAGGCGGTTTCAGTCGGCCAGCCATTCGGCCGGCACTTCACTGCGCAGGGCCAGCTGGCACTGCTGGCTGTCGGGATCGAAGACGATCACCGCCTCGCCGCGGGCGAGGGCGTGGCGGACCCTCGCGACGCGACTGTCCAGTGGTGTGTCGTCGCCGTTGTCGGTACCTTCGCGGGTGACGAAGTCCTCGATCAGGCAGGTCAGGGTATCGGCTTCGAGCAGGTCGTGGGGAATCAGCATGGCTATCTCGGCAAATCATCGGACACCGCAGCGTCCGTGCTGCCGTCAGCTTCCATGCCTCAAGTGTACTTGGTGAAGATGCTGCGCACCCGCGCCAGGGTGGCGCTGCTGTCCTGCTCGGGGTCGAGGACCGCCTCTTCCAGCAGGCAGGCGAGCAGCTCCTGGTAGGCGCGGTCGAGGGCCTTGCGTGCCGCGGCGAACTGCTGGGCGACGGCCTCGCAATCCTCGCCGCGACGAATCATCGCCTGCAGACCGCGTATCTGGCCCTCGATGCGGGCCAGACGCTTGAGCATGGCGTCCTGATGGTTCTGGCGGGTTTCACTCATTCCGGGTTTCCAGGGGGCGACGCAGGGTGAAGGCGCCACGCAGTTCGCCGAGAGCGAAGCCGCGGGCCTGATCCTGCGGATAGCGTTGGTCGATCACCGCGGCCAGTTCGGGCTTGATGTTCCGGCCATGGCAGGCGAGGCAGGGTTCGCCGGTGGGAATGGCCTTCATCAGACGGAACTCGCCATCGACCACCCCGGCATGCTTGAGGTCGGCGACCGGCTCGCCGGCGGCAGCGCGGGCGGCGAACTGCTCCAGCACCTGGCGTTCCCAAGCGTCCGGCGCGTTGTTCGGATTGCGCAGCTTAAGCGCCGTACGCCCGACTTTCCAGGGAGCCTGACTGTGCTGGGCAGCGATCTGCGCGGCCAGCAGCTGGCAGGCCTCGACGGCCTTGGCCGGCCCGCCGTCCTGCATGGCGGCCTTGACGGTGGCGAGCAGCTGCTGCTGGAACGGCGGGATCAGCGCAGCACCCTCGGCGGCGAGCTGCTGGCTGTCGGTGGCGTTGGCTTGGCTGGTGAAGGCGATCAGCAAGGCAAGGGTGGCGATGCGCATGGAGGCTCCTGGGCGGGCTTTCTGGGTACCCCCAGGAGTATCTTGAGCGGCCCGCGCAAATGCAATACGCCGATCCGCCATCTGGAGAGGTGCGGCTCTGCTGGTTGCTGGCCTCAGCGTCCGCGGATCAGCTCGCGCAGCAGGAAGCGGCTGGGATGACAGGCTTCAGCTACCGCGCGTGGCAGCGGCAGGGGTTCATCGTCCAGCCAGGCGGCGATCAGCTCGCCTGCCAGCGGCGCGCTGATCAGGCCGCGTGAACCGTGGCCGCAATTGACGTACAGCCCCTCCAGCCAAGGTGCCGGCGTATCGAGGCGGCGCGACGCGTCCTTGCCCAGGGCGGCATAGGCGAGGTTGAACGCCGTGGCGTCCACCAGCGGGCCGATCAGCGGCAGGTAGTCCGGCGTGGTGCTGCGGAAGGCGGCGCGGCCACCCAGGCTCGCCGGGTCGAGCTGATCGGCGTGCAGGGCCTGGGCAAGTGTCGGGGAGATCTGCCGAAGCATGCCGAGGTTATCGGCATGCTCCGCGGCGGACAGCGCGAGATCGTCGCGCTGGAAATTGAAGCTGGCGCCCAGGGTGTGCTCGTCGTTGCGAACGGGGGCGACGTAGCCCTCCGCGCAAAGCACGGTGCGCAGCGCGCGGCTGGCCGCGGTGGCCGGCAGGCGGCTGATCTGCCCGCGGATGCGCTTGAGCTTGAGGTGGGCGGCGGCGGGAAAGCGCAGCACCTCGCTGGCGGTGGACAGCACGGCGACCGGCGCGTGGGCCAGCAGTCGGCCGTCCTGGCGGGCCTGCCACAGACCGTCCTGGCGATGCAGCTCGAACGCCTCGCTGGCGGTCAGCACGCGGATGTTCGGATGCGCGACAAGGGCCCGACACAGCGCCGGCGGGTGCACCCAGCCGGCCTCGGCGAACCACAGGCCGCCCTGTTCCAGCGCCAGGCCGGCCAGTTGCGTGGCCTCGTCGGCATCCACCGGACGCAGCAGGTCGGCGGGGAAGGCGGCGGCCAGACGCTGCTGACGCTCGGCTTCCTTGGCGTCGAAGGCCAGCTGCAGCACGCCGCAGGCGCTCCAGTCCCGGCCGTCCGCCAGGCGTTCGAGTTGCCGGCGGGTGTAGCCGAAACCGCCGACCACCAGCTGCGACAGCGCGGTGCCATGGGCCGACAGCTTGAGATAAAGCACGCCCTGCGGATTGCCCGAGGCCTCCATCGCCAGCTCGGCGTGCCGCTCGAGCAGGGTGACCTGCCAGCCGCGCGCCGCCAGGCTCGCCGCGGTGGCACAACCGGCCAGGCCGCCACCGACCACCAGAACCTCGCGTGGACCTGGCACCTTCGGCGGACGCGCGTACCACGGCTTGCCGGCAGGCTGGGCGGATCCCTGAAAATGCCCGGCGAGCATCTCGCGCTTGTGACCGAAGCCCTTGACCCTGGCCATGACGAAGCCGGCGTCGCCAAGGCCGCGGCGCACGAAGCCGGCGCTGGTGAAGGTGGCCAGGGTCGCACCGGGGGCGGAGAGGCGGGCCAGCTCGGCGAATAGCGTCGTCGTCCACATCTCGGGGTTCTTCGCCGGCGAGAAGCCGTCGAGGAACCAGGCGTCGACGCGCGCGTCGAGCTGCGGCAGGCAGTCGTGCACGTCGCCGACCAGCAGGGTGAGAGTCACCCGTCCCCCGGCGAACACCAGGCGCTGGAAGCCCGGATGTACCGCCACATATTGGGCGAGCAACTGGTCGGCCAGCGGCGCCAGCTCCGGCCACAGCGCCAGGGCACGCGCCAGATCGGTGCGGCCCAGCGGGTACTTCTCGACGCTGACGAAATGCAGACGGGCGCCGGCTGCGGTCTCGCGCTCGAACAGCTGCCACGCGCAGAGGAAGTTCAAGCCGGTGCCGAACCCGGTTTCGCCGATCACCAGGCACTCGTCCGCCCCCAGCGCGGCGAAGCGCTCGGCCAGGCGGTTGTGGGCGAGGAACACATGGCGGGTTTCCTCCAGGCCCGACGCGCGGGAGAAGTAGACGTCGCCAAAGGCGCGCGACAGCGGCTGGCCCTGTTCGTCCCAGTCCAGCTGGGCGTGCGGTTGCTCGTTCATCGGTACGGTATGCGGCGAAAAAGGGCATCCATTCTAGCCGAACGGGCGTGCCCGGCAGGCAAAACCCTTGCATGGCGCCCCTACTCATCGGCTAGGCTGCTGTGGACCGCCAGGGAGAGCTCGCATGTTCGAATCCGCCGAAATCGGCCACCAGATCGACAAGGAAACCTATGAGGCCGCCGTTCCCGAGCTGCGCGAGGCGCTGCTCCAGGCGCAGTTCGAGCTGCGCGAACAGGCGCGCTTTCCACTGATCGTCCTGCTCAACGGCATCGAAGGGGCCGGCAAGGGCGAGACGGTCAGGCTGCTCAACGAATGGATGGACCCGCGCCTGATCCAGGTCGAGACCTTCGATCTGCCGAGCGACGAGGAACTGGCCCGCCCGCCTTACTGGCGTTACTGGCGGCGCCTGCCGCCCAAGGGGCGTACCGGCATCTTTTTCGGCAACTGGTACAGCCAGATGCTGCAAGGGCGGATACACGGGCGCATCGACGACGCCCAGCTGGACCAGGCCATCGACGGCGCCGAGCGCTTCGAACGCATGCTCTGCGACGAGGGCGCGCTGATCTTCAAGTTCTGGTTCCATCTCTCCAAGCAGCAGATGAAGGCCCGTCTCAAGGCTCTGCAGGACGACCCGCTGTACAGCTGGCGGATCAGCCCGCTGGACTGGCAGCAGTCGAAGACCTACGACAAGTTCGTGCGCCACGGCGAGCGGGTGCTGCGCCGCACCAGCCGCGACTACGCGCCCTGGTACGTGGTGGAAGGCGCGGATGAGCGCTACCGCAGCCTGACTGTCGGGCGCATTCTGCTGGAAGGCCTGCAGGCGGCGCTGCAGATGAAGGAGCGGCCCAAGCGACAGCCGCACGCCGCGCCGGTGGCGGCCAGCATCGACAACCGCGGTCTGGTCGACAGCCTGGACATGAGCCAGGCCCTGGACAAGGAAACCTATCAGCAGCAACTGCTGAGCGAGCAGGCGCGCCTGGCCCGCCTGCTGAGCGACAAGCGCATGCGCCGCCAGGCGCTGGTGGCGGTGTTCGAGGGCAACGATGCCGCCGGCAAGGGCGGGGCGATCCGTCGTGTGGCCGGTGCGCTGGATCCGCGCCAGTACCGCATCGTGCCGGTGGCGGCGCCGACCGAGGAGGAGCAGGCCCAGCCCTACCTGTGGCGCTTCTGGCGGCATATTCCGGCGCGCGGTCAGTTCAGCATGTTCGACCGTTCCTGGTACGGACGCGTGCTGGTCGAGCGGGTCGAGGGATACTGCTCGCAGGCCGACTGGCTGCGCGCCTACGGCGAGATCAACGACTTCGAGGAGCAGCTCACCGACGCCGGGGTAGTGGTGGTCAAGTTCTGGATGGCCATCGACCAACAGACCCAGCTGGAGCGCTTCAAGGCGCGCGAGGAAACCTCGTTCAAGCGTTTCAAGATCACCGGAGACGACTGGCGCAATCGCGACAAATGGTCGTTATACGTCGATGCGGTCAATGACATGGTCGACCGCACCAGCACCGAGATTGCGCCCTGGACGCTGATCGAGGCCAACGACAAGCGCTTCGCCCGCGTCAAGGTGCTGCGCACGATCAACGAGGCGCTCGAGGCGGCCTTCGAGCGCTCGCGCTGAGCGCCCGTCGCGCGCAGCAGTGATACTGCGCGGACCTGCCTCGTTCAGTAGCTGCGCTGCGGCTGCACGGGGTTGCCGAGGGCGGGCTGGGCGAGGCTCATCAAGTTGTCGACATAGCGATTGGCCGCTTCCTGGGCATCGAAGCGAGTGAAGAACGGTCCCTCCAGGGTTCCCTCGCGCGTGGCGAAAAAGTACTGGCCGTCCACTGTGTTGATGCGGTCGCTGCGGTAGTGGGTGGCCGGTGCCGAATCGTTTTGGCGTTTGACGAACATGGGGGCCGCTCTCCGACAAGTGACGTTAACTTTTCAAGTCTAGTCGCTGCTGCGGTGGCGGGGTGATCATGCGACCAGTGGCTGACGGCGCAGGAGGGGATGTCTAGAATCGCGCTTTGCCCGCTTTCGGACTGCCCATGCACATCTCTTCCGGCCGTTGGCTGTACGGTCTCTTCCTGACCCTGGTGACCACCCTGCTGTGGGGCGTGTTGCCGATCATGCTCAAGCAGGTCCTGCAGACGATGGACCCGGTGACCGTCACCTGGTACCGCCTGCTCAGCTCGGGGCTCATCCTCCTGGTCTGGCTCGGCGCCTGCCGGCGTCTGCCGGCGCTGCAGCCGCTCAAGGGTAACGGCCGGTGGCTGCTCGGGCTGGCGGTGTTCGGTCTCACCGCCAACTACGTGCTCTACCTGCTCGGCCTCGAGCGGCTGAGCGCCGGCACCACCCAGCTGTTGATCCAGACCGCGCCGATCATGTTGCTGCTGGCCAGCCTGGTGGTGTTCCGCGAGTCGTTCAGTGGCGGCCAGCTGGCTGGCCTGCTGGTGCTGCTGCTCGGTTTCGGCCTGTTCTTCAATCAGCGTCTGGACGAGCTGTTCGGCTCGCTCGGCAGCTACACGCTGGGCGTGCTGACCGTGCTCGCCGCCGCGCTGGTCTGGGTATTCTATGGCCTGGCGCAGAAGCAGCTGCTCACCGTGTGGAGTTCGGCGCAGATCATGATGGTGATCTACCTGGCCTGCGCACTGCTGCTCACCCCCTGGGCGCAGCCGCGCCAGCTGCTGGCGCTGAACAGCCTGCAGCTATGGCTGCTGGTCGGTTGCTGCCTGAATACCCTGGTGGCCTACGGTGCCTTCGCCGAGGCGCTGGCGCATTGGGAAGCCTCGCGGGTCAGCGCTGCGCTGGCGCTGACTCCGCTGGTCACCCTGCTGGCCGTCGCCGCGGCCGCCGGGTTGTGGCCGGCCGCGGTGCAGGCCGAGGCGCTCAACGCGCTGGCCTATGGCGGCGCGCTGCTGGTGGCCGCCGGCTCGGCGCTCGCCGCGCTGCTCAAGGCGCGTCCCCAGGCCTGAGGGTTCAGCCTTCCGCGCCGGGCTGCAGCATCCGCTCGGCGCGTACCCAGTTGTCGAACTCTTCGTTGCTGAGATAGCCCAGGGCGAGGGCGGCCTCGCGCAGGCTGAGGCCCTCGGCGTAGGCCTTCTTGGCGATCTGCGCCGCCTTGTCGTAACCGATGTGCGGGTTGAGCGCGGTGACCAGCATCAGCCCGCGCTCCAGATGCTCGGCCATGCGCGTCGCATCCGGCTCCATACCGCGGATGCAGTGCTCGTTGAAGTTGCGGCAGCCATCGCCCAGCAGTCGGATCGACTGCAGCAGGTTGTAGACGATCACCGGCTTGAACACATTCAGCTGCAGGTGGCCCTGGCTGGCGGCGAAGCTCACCGTGGCGTCGTTGCCGAGCACCTGGCAGGCGAGCATCGACAGCGCCTCGCACTGGGTCGGGTTGACCTTGCCGGGCATGATCGAGCTGCCCGGCTCGTTGGCCGGCAGGCGCACCTCGGCCAGGCCGCCGCGCGGCCCGGAGCCGAGCAGGCGCAGGTCGTTGGCCAGCTTCATCAGCGCCACCGCAAGGGTCTTCAGCGCGCCGGAGAGGGCGACCAGCGGTTCGTGGCCGGCGAGGGCGGCGAACTTGTTGGGCGCGCTGACGAACAACTGTTCCGACAGCTCCGACAGCTCGCGGGCGATCTCCTCGGCGAAGCCTTGCGGGGCGTTCAGGCCGGTGCCCACCGCGGTGCCGCCCTGGGCCAGCTGGCAGACCGCCGGCAGCGTGGCGTGGATGGCCTGGTCGGCCAGTTCCAGCTGGGTGACGAAGGCCGACAGTTCCTGGCCGAAGGTGACCGGCGTGGCATCCATCAGGTGCGTGCGGCCGGTCTTGACCAAGCCGGCGTGGCGCCGGGCCTGCTCCTGCAGGCCGCCGTGCAGCTCGAGCAGGGCCGGCAGCAACTGCTCGTGCACCGCCAGCACTACGGCGATGTGCATGGCGGTGGGGAAGCAGTCGTTGGAACTCTGCGAGCGGTTGACGTGATCGTTGGGGTGCACCGGGCTCTTGCCGCCGCGACCCTGGCCGGCCAATTCGTTGGCCCGTCCGGCGATCACCTCGTTGACGTTCATGTTGCTCTGCGTGCCGCTGCCGGTCTGCCACACCACCAACGGGAACTGGTCGTCGTGGCGGCCGGCGAGCACCTCGTCGGCGGCCTGCTCGATCAACGCGGCGATATCCTCCGGCAGGGTGCCGCTGCGTGCGTTGACTCGCGCGGCGGCCTTCTTGATCAGTGCCAGGGCGTGGATCACCGCCAGCGGCATGCGTTCGCCGCCGATGGCGAAGTTGATCAGCGAGCGCTGGGTCTGCGCGCCCCAGTAGGCCTCGTCGGGGACCTCGATCGGCCCCATGCTGTCGGTTTCGATGCGGCTCATCGCAGGGTCTCCGCGGCGGTTTTTCCCCAGTCTAGGCCGCCGCCGGCGGGGCCGTGGCCCCGTCCGTCCCGCTGCTGCGACAGTGCCGCGCTTGAGCGGGGCGGGCGATCTGCGCAGAATGACCCCATCCTCTCGCCGCCGCCGGCGGCCCCATGCATTTCGGAGCTCCCCATGTCGAAACAGGAACAGATCCAGCAGGCGCTGGCCGCCCTCGAGCCGCAGCACCTCGAAGTCCACAACGAGAGCCACATGCACAGCCGTGGCGAGGAAAGCCACTTCAAGGCGGTGGTGGTCAGCCCGCAGTTCACCGGCCTGAATTCGGTCAAGCGCCACCAGAAGGTCTACGCCACCCTCGGCGAGCTGATGGGCAGCTTCCACGCCCTGGCGCTGCACACCTACACTCCGGAGGAGTGGGCCGCGCAGGGCGCCGCGCCGGACTCGCCGGCCTGCCTGGGCGGCAGCAAGCACGACCGCCACGCCCACTGAGTCGCCCGCGCTTGCCCGCCGGCAGGCGCGCTCCTTGCTGAATACCGCGCCCGGAGGCCGGATGAACGCCCGCCTGCTCTACGTGATGGACCCCATGTGCTCCTGGTGCTGGGGCTTCGCGCCGGTGTTCGAGGCCCTGCTCGCGCAGGCGCGTGCCGCCGGCGTCGAGGCGCACCTGCTGGTCGGCGGCCTGCGCGCCGGCACCCGCGAGGCCCTGGATGCCGGCAGGCGCGGCTACATCCTCGAACACTGGCAAGCGGTGCACGCCCGCACCGGGCAATCCTTCCGCTTCGAGGGCGCGCTGCCCGCGGGCTTCGTCTACGACACCGAGCCGGCCTGTCGGGCGCTGGTCGCGGTGCGCCAGCTCGATCCTGCGCGGCTCTGGCCACTGTTGCGCGCCATCCAGCAGGCCTTCTATGTCGAGGGACGCGACGTCAGCCGGGCGGACGTGCTGGTCGAACTGGCCGAGGCGGCCGGCGTGGCGCGCCCGGCCTTCGCCGCCGCCTTCGACAGCGCCGCGCTGCGCGAGGCCACCGCGGCCGACTTCCAGCGGGTGCAGAACCTCGGCATCGCCGGCTTCCCGACCCTGCTCGCCGAGCGCAATGGCCAGCTGGCGCTGTTGACCAACGGCTACCAGCCGCTGGACGCCCTGGCCCCGCTGCTGGGGCGCTGGCTGGAGCATCTGGCTCATGGCTGAGCCGGCCGGCGACCGCCTGGGCTGGGCGGAGATCCGCCGGCTGGCGCTGGGCCACCGGCGCGCGCTGCTGATCGCCAACGGGGTGGCGGTGCTGGCCACCCTGTGCAGCGTGCCCATCCCGCTGCTGCTGCCGCTGTTGGTCGACGAGGTGCTGCTCGGCCACGGCGACGCCGCGCTGCGCTTCATGGATCGCCTGCTGCCGGCGGCCTGGCAGCAGGCCGCCGGTTACATCGGCCTGATCCTGTGCACCACCCTGCTGCTGCGCGGCGCCGCGCTGGCGCTCAACGTGCTGCAGGCGCGTCTGTTCGCCGGGCTGTCCAAGGATGTGGTCTACCGCCTGCGCCTGCGCCTGATCGAGCGGCTCAAGCGCATCTCCCTGGGCGAGTACGAAAGCCTGGGCAGTGGCACGGTGACCGCACATCTGGTCACCGATCTCGATACCCTCGACAAGTTCGTCGGCGAGACCCTGAGTCGCTTCCTGGTGGCGATCCTGACCCTGGCCGGCACCGCGGTCATCCTGCTGTGGATGCACTGGCAGCTGGCGCTGCTGATCCTGCTGTTCAACCCGCCGGTGATCTACGCCACCGTGCTGCTCGGCAAGCGCGTCAAGCACCTGAAGAAGCTGGAGAACGACAGCACCGCGCGCTTCACCCAGGCGCTCGCCGAGACCCTCGAGGCGATCCAGGAGATCCGCGCCGGCAACCGCCAGGGCTTCTTCCTCGGCCGCCTCGGCCTGCGTGCCCGCGAGGTGCGCGACTACGCGGTGGCCTCGTTGTGGAAGAGCGATGCCGCCAACCGCGCCAGCGGCCTGCTGTTCCAGTTCGGCATCGACGTGTTCCGCGCCGCGGCCATGCTCACCGTGCTGTTTTCCGACCTGTCGATCGGCCAGATGCTCGCGGTGTTCAGCTACCTCTGGTACATGATCGGCCCGGTCGAGCAGCTGCTCGGCCTGCAGTACGCCTACTACGCCGCCGGCGGCGCGCTGAGCCGGATCAACGAACTGCTCGCCCGCGCCGACGAGCCCCGCTATCCGGGCAGCGTCGATCCCTTCGCCGGGCATGCCACCGTCGGCATCGAGGTGCGCGGCCTGCGTTTCGCATACCGCGACGAGGCAGTGCTCGATGGCCTCGATCTCGCCATCGCGCCGGGCGAGAAGGTGGCCATCGTCGGCGCCTCGGGCGGCGGCAAGAGCACCCTGGTGCAGCTGCTGCTCGGTCTCTACACGCCGCAAGCCGGCAGCATCCGCTTCGGCGGCGCGACCCTCGAGGAGATCGGTCTGGAGCGGGTGCGCGAGCAGGTGGCGGTGGTGCTGCAGCACCCGGCGCTGTTCAACGACACGGTGCGCGCCAACCTGAACATGGGCCGCGAGCGCGACGACGGCGCCTGCTGGCGGGCGCTGGAGATCGCCCAACTGGCCGACACCGTGCGCGCCCTGCCGCAGGGCCTGGACAGCGTGGTCGGCCGCTCGGGGGTGCGTCTCTCCGGCGGCCAGCGCCAGCGCCTGGCGATCGCCCGGATGATTCTCGCCGAGCCCAAGGTGGTGATCCTCGACGAGGCCACCTCGGCGCTCGATGCCGCCACCGAGTACGCCCTGCACCAGGCCCTCGGCCGCTTCCTCAGCGGGCGCACCACGCTGATCATCGCCCACCGCCTGTCGGCGGTGAAGCAGGCCGACCGCGTGCTGGTGTTCGACGGCGGGCGAATCGCCGAGCAGGGCGGCCATCAGCAGCTGATCGCCGAAGGCGGGCTGTACGCCCGCCTGTACGGCCATTTGCAGCATTAATCGACCTTTCCCGGTGAGGGGTCGCTGCGCTGCGGGCCGCCGGCGGCAGGGGAGTGCTGCCCGGCGGGGCGTAATTTGCTAAGGTGCGCCCGCCGTTCCCCTGCCCATCGCCGAGAAACCACCCTCATGTCCGTCGAGCATTCCAGCGCTGCGCCCGCGGCGCGCCCGTTGACCCGCAGCGACGTCAAGACGCTCTCGCTCTCCGCCCTGGGCGGTGCGCTGGAGTTCTACGACTTCATCATCTTCGTGTTCTTCGCGGCGGTGGTCGGCAAGCTGTTCTTCCCTGCCGAAATGCCCGACTGGCTGCGCCAGTTGCAGACCTTCGGCATCTTCGCCGCGGGTTACCTGGCGCGACCGCTCGGTGGCATCGTCCTCGCCCACTTCGGCGACCTGCTCGGGCGCAAGCGCATGTTCACCCTGAGCATCTTCCTGATGGCCGTGCCGACGCTGTGCATGGGCCTACTGCCGACCTACGCGCAAATCGGCATCTGGGCGCCGCTGGCACTGCTGGTCCTGCGCGTGATCCAGGGCGCGGCGATCGGCGGCGAGGTGCCGGGCGCCTGGGTGTTCGTCGCCGAGCACGTGCCGGCGCGGCGCATCGGCTTCGCCTGCAGCACCCTGACCGCCGGATTGACCGCCGGCATCCTGCTCGGGTCGCTGACCGCCACGGCGATCAACCGCCTGTTCAGCGCCGAGGAGCTGGCCGCCTGGGCCTGGCGCGTGCCCTTCCTGCTCGGCGGCGTGTTCGGCCTGTTCTCGGTCTACCTGCGCCGCTGGTTGCACGAAACCCCGGTGTTCGCCGAGCTGCAGCTGCGCCAGTCGCTGGCCGTGGGGCTACCGCTCAAGGCGGTGGTGCGCGAGCACCGGCCGGCGGTGCTGCTGTCGATGCTGCTGACCTGGGTGCTGTCGGCCGGCATCGTGGTGGTGATCCTGATGACCCCGACCCTGCTGCAGACCGTCCACGGCTTCGCCGCGAGCGAGGCGCTGCAGGCCAACAGCCTGGCCATCGTCGGCCTCAGCCTGGGCTGCGTGCTGGCCGGCCTGGCGGCGGATCGCTTCGGCCCCGGGCCGACCTTCGTGGTCGGCGGCCTGACGTTGTTGTTCTGCTCCTCGCTGTTCTACGCCAGTCTCGCCAGCCACCGCGACCTGCTGGTGCCGCTGTATGCGCTGGCCGGCCTGAGCGTGGGCACCATCGGCGCCATTCCCATGGTGCTGGTCAAGTCGTTCCCGGTGGCGGTCCGCTTCTCCGGGGTGTCGTTCTCCTACAACCTGGCCTACGCCATCTGCGGCGGCCTGACGCCGATCCTGGTCAGCCTGCTGCTGAAGTGGAGTCCGCTCGGCCCGGCCTGGTATGTGGGGGCGCTGTGCCTGCTGTTCATCCTCACCGGTATCGCTCTGGGGCGGCGCAGCGCGGCGGCCCTGGCGCCGGCCGGCTGAGTGGCAGCGGCCGGAGGCGGCAGCGGCGTGCCGACGTGTCGGCGCGGCGCTGCATGTGCGTAGAATGGCCGCTTCCCGACCACTTGGAGTCCCGCCCATGTTCCTTGCCATGAACCGCTTCAAGATCGCCCGCGGCCACGAGGAGACCTTCGTCGAGCACTGGCGCCAGCGCGAGAGCTATCTCGACGAAGTGCCCGGCTTCCTGCGTTTCCACCTGTTGCAGGGGCCGCAGACCGAGGAGTACACCCTGTTCTCCTCCTATTCCGAGTGGACGTCCGCCCAGGCCTTCGAGGACTGGACCCATTCCGATTCGTTCCGCAAGGCGCACGCCAACGCCGGCAAGAGCCCGCGCGAGATCTACCTGGGGCCGCCGCAGCTCGAGCTGTTCGACTCGGTGCTGTAATGCCGCCGCTCTGCTCCGGGCCTGGCGGCCCGGAGCGCGGGTCCGGTCGCAGGCTGTCAGCAAAGTGTCGACAATCTTGCGCAGCCGTCTGCGCCGCGGCATCGAGCGCGTCGACGGCTGTAGTGCCCGCCAATTTTCCCTACCGCCGCTCGTCGCATGACCCTTTCGTTGCGGCCGCTCAGGGCCGGCGCCCGTCCTAGACTTTTTCGCCCTTACCACCAGGAGCTACTGGCGTTGTGCGGCGCACCCCGTTAGGATTGCGCCGCCTTCGCCTGCCCCCATATCCGGGGGGTATTCCGGGGAGCGTGTAGTACCTTGGTCGGACGGACTACAGTACGCGTCTGTAGACGATCCGGGGTAAAATGCGAAACCTGTGTCTCAGGAGCATGAATGATGCAAACTGGTAGTGAGCAGCCGGATCTGGTATTCGTCGGGGCAGGCGTCATGAGCGCAACCCTGGCCGTCCTGCTGAAAGAGCTCGACCCGAGCCTCAAGATCGAAGTCCTGGAACAGCTCGAGTCCGGGGCTACGGAAAGTTCCTTCCCGTGGAACAACGCGGGAACCGGCCACGCTGCACTGTGCGAGCTGAACTACACCCCGGAAGGTCCGGATGGCTCGGTGAACATTGCCAAGGCAGTGAACATCAACACGATGTTCGAAGTGTCGCGGCAATTCTGGGCCTACCTGGTGGAGCAGGGCTACTTCAAGTCGCCCAAGGACTTCATCAACCCCGTTCCGCACATGAGCTTCGTGCGCGGCGAGAAGGGGGTTTCCTACCTGCGCAAGCGTTTCGATGCCCTGAAGTCGCACCACTGCTTCAGCGACGACATGGAATACAGCGAGGATCGCAAGACCATCGGTAGCTGGGCGCCGCTGCTGATGCAGGGCCGCAGCGACAACGAGCCGCTGGCCGCGACCCGCGCGATGGGCGGTACCGACGTCAACTTCGGTGCACTGACCCAGAAGCTGCTGCAGCACCTGCAGAACAGCGAAGGCTGCCAGGTGGCCTACAACCAGAAGATCACCGACCTGCACCGCGAGGCCGATGGCCGCTGGCGTCTGATCGTCGACGACAAGGCGCGTGGCGGCAGCCGCGAGCTGGTCGCCCGTTTCGTCTTCCTGGGCGCCGGCGGCGCCGCGCTGACCCTGCTGCAGAAGTCCGGCATCGAGGAAGGCAAGGGCTTCGGCGGCTTCCCGGTCAGCGGCCAGTGGCTGCGTTGCGACAACCCGGAAATCGTCAAGCAGCACCAGGCCAAGGTCTACAGCCAGGCCGATATCGGCGCACCGCCCATGTCCGTGCCGCACCTGGACACCCGCGTGGTCGACGGCAAGGCATCCCTGCTGTTCGGTCCGTTCGCCGGCTTCTCCACCAAGTTCCTCAAGCAGGGTTCCTTCCTCGACCTGCCGCTGTCGATCCGTCCGAACAACCTCGGCCCGATGCTGGCCGTGGCGCGCGACAACATGGATCTGACCAAGTACCTGATCAAGGAAGTCCTGCAGTCCGACGACCAGCGCCTCGAGGCCCTGCGCAAGTTCTTCCCGGCGGCACAGAAGGAAGACTGGCGTCTGGAAATCGCCGGCCAGCGCGTGCAGATCATCAAGAAGGACGCCAAGAAGGGCGGCATCCTGCAGTTCGGCACCGAGATCGTCGCCGCTAACGATGGCACCATCGCCGCACTGCTCGGCGCCTCGCCGGGTGCTTCGGTGTCGGTGTCGGTGATGCTGGAAGTGATCGAGCGCTGCTTCCCCGAGCAGTACAAGAGCGCTGCCTGGCAGGAGCGCCTGGGCAAGATCTTCGAGGCCGACGAGAAGGCCCTGGAGAAGGACGGCGATCTGCTGCGCCGCGTGCGTGCGCGCACCAGCCAGGTCCTCGAACTCCAGCCGCGCTGATCTGCACCCGTGCCCGCCGTCCTGGACGGCGGGCAGTCAACGCCGCGTTGCGACGAACGCCCTGCCGGGACTCGTCGGGCGCGGCGTTGATGTTTCTGCCGGGTGGTTCGTCGGCGCGGCGTCGTTGTCCCGGGCTCCGGCAGGGCGGTCGGCTCCGCCGCATGGCTATTCCAGACGCGCTCGCCCGGCGGGCGAACGAAGTCGTCAACCGGGATGGCCGGCTCTACTCTTGGGCGGATCGTTGCCCTTTTTTGGTGCATTTGCCGGCGGTTCCGGGTAAATTGCCGCGGCTCCCACCGCCTGCCTAGCCTTGCGCCCGCAATCCGGCCACACTGCCGCCCATGACTCCCCTACATCTCGCATTCCTCTACTGGCCGGACGTGCGTCCACTCACCCTGAGCCTGATCGACGAAGCCCTGCAGCTGGCGGCTCGCCTGCATCCGGAGGCCGGCTACGAGGTCAGCTTCCTGCAGGCCGAGGCGCCGCGCGAGGGTGGCTGGCCGCTGCCGGGGCGGCCCTGGGCCGGACAACTGGGCGACGCCCGGCGGCTGTTCCTGCTCGCCGAGGAGCCGCCGGAGCTGGCGCCGGAACTGGCCGCCGCGCTGCGCCAGTCGGCCAGTCAGGACAGCCTGCTCGGCGCCGCCGGCGCCGGCCTGTATCCGCTGGCCCAGCTCGGCCTGCTGGATGGCTACCGGGTGGCGTTGCACTGGCGCTGGCAGGACGACTTCACCGAGCAGTTTCCTCAGGTGACCGCCACCAGCCAGCTGTTCGAGTGGGACCGCGAGCGGCTGACCACCTGCGGCGGACTGGCGGTGCTGGACATGCTGCTCGAGATGCTCGCCCGCGACCACGGCAGCGAACTGGCCGCGGCAGTCGCCGAGGAGCTGGTGCTCGAGCGCATCCGCGAGGGCAGCGAGCGCCAGCGGGTGCCGCTGCGCAATCGCCTGGGCGCCAGCCACCCGAAGCTGACCCAGGCGGTGCTGCTGATGGAGGCCAACATCGAGGAGCCGCTGACCACCGACGAGATCGCCCAGCACGTCTGCGTGTCGCGCCGGCAGCTGGAGCGGATCTTCAAGCAGTACCTTAACCGGGTGCCCAGCCAGTACTACCTCGAGCTGCGCCTCAACCGCGCCCGCCAGCTGCTCCAGCAGACCAGCACCTCGATCATCCAGATCGGCCTGTCGTGCGGATTCTCCTCCGGGCCGCACTTCTCCAGCGCCTACCGCAACTTCTTCGGCGTCACCCCGCGCGAGGACCGCAATCTGCGGCGCAGCGCGACCGCCGGGTCGGTGGCGGGCGCGGCCGAGCGCGGCTGAGCGGATTTGCACCATGGCGGAACTTCAGCTGGTCGCGCCGAGCCTATACACTGCGTCTTTTCCGCGGCCGGCAGCCTGCCGCCGCGGTTCCGCTTCCGGAGCGCTTCCGCCGGCTGTACGAAGATGTCGCATGCCTGCAATGCCGATCCGGCCGTTGTCTCTACAATCCCTTTCACTCCCATCCCGTTAGCCGCCCAGGCAGGAGAGTTCGATGTCCGTTCCGCACGCGCCGGTGCAACGCGCCGATTTTGACCAGCTGATGGTTCCCGTTTTCGCCCCCGCCGCCTTCATCCCGGTGCGAGGCGAGGGCAGCCGCGTCTGGGATCAGAGCGGCCGCGAACTGGTCGACTTCACCGGCGGCATCGCCGTGAACGTGCTCGGCCATGCCCATCCGGCGCTGGTCGAGGCACTGACCGAGCAGGCGCAGAAGCTCTGGCACGTGTCCAACGTGTTCACCAACGAGCCGGCCCTGCGCCTGGCCAAGCTGCTCACCGAGGCGACCTTCGCCGAGCGCGTGTTCTTCGCCAACTCCGGTGCCGAGGCCAACGAGGCGGCCTTCAAGCTGGCGCGCCGCTACGGCCACGAGGTCGCCGGCCCGCAGAAGTGCGAGATCATCTCGGCGGTCAACAGTTTCCACGGGCGTACCCTGTTCACCGTCAGCGTCGCCGGCCAGCCCAAGTACTCGGACGGCTTCGGGCCTAAGATCGAGGGCATCAGCCATGTCCCGTACAACGACCTGGAAGCGCTGAAGGCGCGTATCTCCGCCAACACCTGCGCGGTGGTGCTGGAGCCGATCCAGGGCGAGAGCGGCATCCTGCCGGCCGACCAGGCCTACCTGGAAGGCGTGCGCCAGCTGTGCGACGAGCACAACGCGCTGCTGATCTTCGACGAGGTGCAGACCGGCGTCGGCCGTACCGGCAAGCTGTACGCCTACATGCACTACGGCGTGACCCCGGACATCCTGACCAGCGCCAAGAGCCTGGGCGGCGGCTTCCCGATCGGCGCCATGCTCACCACCGACGCGGTGGCCAAGCACTTCGGGGTCGGCGTGCACGGCACCACCTACGGCGGCAACCCGCTGGCCTGTGCGGTGGGCGAGGCGGTGGTCAGCATCGTCAACACCCCCGAGGTGCTCGACGGCGTCGCCGCGCGCAGCGCCCGCTTCACCCGCGAGCTGACCCGCCTGGGCGAGCAGTACGGCGTATTCAGCCAGGTGCGCGGCATGGGCCTGCTGCTCGGCGCGGTGCTGACCGAGGCCTGGAAGGGCCGCGCCGGCGAGTTCGTCACCACTGCCCAGCAGCACGACCTGATGATCCTGCAGGCCGGCCCGGACGTGGTGCGCTTCGCCCCCAGTCTGGTGATCAGCGACGCCGATATCGACGAGGGCCTGGCCCGCCTCGAGCGCGCCCTGGCCAGCCTGACCGCGGCCTGAACCCGCCTGCTGCGATGATTGCCGACAAGGAGTGACCCCGATGCTGATCATGCGCCCGGCCCGGATGGGCGACCTGCCCGAAGTCCAGCGCCTGGCGGCGGCCAGCCCGATCGGCGTCGCCTCCTTGCCGGACGATCGCGAGCGGCTGGCCGAGAAGATTCGCGCCTCCGAGGCTTCGTTCGCCGCCGAAGTCGGCTACAACGGCGAGGAGAGCTACTTCTTCGTCCTCGAGGACACCGCCAGCGGCAAGCTGCTCGGCTGCTCGGGGATAGTGGCGACCGCCGGCTTCTCCGAGCCGTTCTACAGCTTCCGCAACGAGACCTTCGTGCACGCCTCGCGCGAGCTGAAGATCCACAACAAGATCCATGTGCTGTCGCTGTGCCACGACCTCACCGGCAACAGCCTGCTGACCAGCTTCTACGTGCAGCCCGAGCTGCGCGGCACCCCCGCCGTCGAGCTCAACTCGCGCGCTCGCCTGCTGTTCGTCGCCAGCCATCCGGAGCGCTTCGCCGACGCCATGGTGGTCGAGGTGGTCGGCTACAGCGACGCGGCCGGCGATGCGCCGTTCTGGGATGCCATCGGCCGCAACTTCCTCGCCATCGGTTACGCCGAGGCCGAGCGGTTGTGCGGGATGAAGAGCCGCACCATGCTCGCCGAGCTGATGCCGAGCTACCCCATCTACGTGCCCCTGCTGCCGGACAGCGCCCAGGAGGGGATCGGCCAGGTGCATCCCGACTCGCAGGAGGCGTTCGCCATCCTGATGCGCGAGGGCTTCGAGACCGAGCACTACGTCGACATCTTCGACGGCGGTCCCACCGTGCATGCGCGCACCGCCAGTCTGCGCACGGTCGCCCAGAGCCAGCGGGCGACCGTGCGCCTCGGTGCGCCGGCGCCGGGCGGGCGTCCCCATCTGCTGGCCAACGAGCAGGTGCAGGACTTCCGCGCCCTGCTCGCCGAACTGGACTGGGAGGCGGGCCAGCCGCTGATTCTGGCGCCGGCGCAGGCCGAGGCCCTGGGGGTCGGCGAGGGCGACAGCGTGCGCCTGGTGGCGCTATGAGCGGCTCTCGGGCACATCGACGTTTCGACACGCGGCCTTCTGCCGGCCGCGTTCTGGAGGAGTCATGATCGTTCGTCCCGTGCGCAGCAGCGACATGCCCGCGCTGATCGCCATGGCACGCAGCACCGGCGCCGGCCTGACCTCGCTGCCGGCCAACGAGGAGCGCCTGGCCCAGCGCATGGCCTGGGCGGAGCAATCCTTCCGCGGCCAGGCCGCGCGCGCCGACGCGGATTACCAGTTCGTCCTGGAGACCGACGAAGGCGAGGTGGTCGGCATCAGCGCCATCAACGGCGCGGTCGGTCTGCGCGAGCCCTGGTACAACTACCGGGTCGGCCTGACCGTGAGCGCCTCGCGCGAGCTGGGCATCCACCGCGAGAACCCGACGCTGTTCCTGGCCAACGACCTGACCGGCAACACCGAGGTGTGCTCGCTGTTCCTCGACGCCAAGTACCGCCATAACGGCCTCAGCGGTCGCTTGCTGTCCAAGGCGCGTTTCCTGTTCATCGCCGAATTCCGCGAGTTGTTCGCCGACAAGGTGATCGCCGAGATGCGCGGCATCTCCGACGACAACGCGCGCTCGCCGTTCTGGGAGAGTCTCGGTCGGCATTTCTTCAAGATGGAGTTCTCCCAGGCCGACTATCTCACCGGCGTCGGCAACAAGGCCTTCATCGCCAAGCTGATGCCCAAGTTCCCGCTCTACACCTGTTTCCTCTCCGAGGAAGCGCGCGCGGTGATCGGCCGCGTGCACCGCGACACCGAGCCGGCGCTGACCATGCTGCGCGCCGAGGGTTTCACCCACCAGGGCTACATCGATATCTTCGACGGCGGGGCGGCGCTGGAGTGCGAAACCGCCAACATCCGCGCCGTGCGCGAGAGCCAGACGCTGGTGCTGGCCATCGGCACGCCGGGCGACGAGGCGCCGCAGTTCCTCATCCACAACCGCAAGCGCGAGGATTGCCGCATCACCGTCGGTCAGGCGCGCGCGGCGTCCGGCGCGCTGGTGGTGGACGCCACCACGGCCCGCCGCCTGCGCCTCGCCGCCGGTGCCCAGGTGCGTGCCGTGCCGCTGTCGGCCCAGGTCGGCTGGCGCTGAGGGCGCGGCCGTCCCGGCGGGGACTGGACGCGCCGGCGCAAATCCTTAAGCTGAGCGTCGTTTATCCTTTCCTGTCTGTCCTAGCGAGTCATTTCCTATGCGCGAAAGCCTGCCCTTGATCCTCGAAGATGCCCACGGCGAACGTCGGGAAACCCATAGCGCGCGCGTCGCCGTGCGCCTCGAAGGCCGCGAGCTGTGGCTGGAGGCCGACGGTGCCGGTGGGGTGACCATCTATGCCGAGTCGTTGGAAGGCGAAGCCGAGATCCCGTTGCTGGTGGTGCGTCCCCAGGCGGTCAACCAGCTGTCGCTGAGCGTCGAACTGGAGGCGGCCGAGGCGCACGAGCACGAGGAAGAGCACGAGCACGGCGCCGATTGCGGCTGCGGCCACTCCCACTGAGGCGTCGTTCGTCCGGCGGTGTCGGCAGCTATGCTTGGGGTGACCTCCTGCCGTAGGACGTGCGCCTCATGCTTGCCTTGGGCAAACTGCTCGAGCTGACCCTGGCCGGTCGCGAGCCGTCGGAAAAGATCCAGCTCTGCTCCTCGGGCGCGCGCCTGCAGTGGAAGATCGACGGCGTATTGGAGGTCGATCCGCCGGCCGGGCACGACTCGGGCGTCGACCTGTTGTTGTCGGCCGGCATCCATGGCGACGAGATTGCGCCGGTCGAACTGCTCGAACACCTCCTGCACGCCATCGCCGCCTGTCGGCTGCAGCCGGCGGTGCGCCTGCTGGTGGTGCTGGGCAATCCGGCCGGCCTGCGCCGCGGCGAGCACTTCGTCGGCCACGACCTCAACCGCTTGTTCGGCGGCCTGCAGCCGGCGGTCAGCGGACCGGAGGCGTTGCGCGCGGTGGAGTTGGAGTTGCAGGCCGAGCTGTTCTTCAATCGCCCGCAGCGGCGGCGCTTGCATTACGACCTGCATACCACCCTGCGTCCCTCGCGTTTCGCCCGTTTCGCGCTGTGGCCCGCCAGCGCCGGGCCGCCCACCCGCGAGCAGCTCGCCCGCCTGGAAGGCGCCGGCCTGCAGGCCCTGCTGCTGCACAGCCGGACCCTCGGCACCTTCTGTGCCTTCACCGCCAGCCGCTTCGGCGCCGAGTCCCTGACCTTCGAAGTCTGCCCGCCAGCCGCGGGACAGGGCGTCGATCTGCAGCTACTGGAGGACTGGTTGCACGCGCTGATCGAAGGCCGCGAGCCGCCGACCACCGCGGGCGAGCCGCTGCAGCTGTTTCGTGTCGAGCGCGAGATCGTCAAGCACAGTCCGGAATTTCGCCTGCATCTGAACGGCGTGCTGGATAACTTCGCCGAGCTGGTGCCCGGCAGCCTGCTGGCCGAGGACGCCAATGGTCAGAGCTGGTGGGTGAGCGAGCCCGGCGCGCGCCTGCTGTTCGCCAATCCCCAGGTCAAGGTGGGGCAGCGTGCCGGCCTCATCGTGGTGCCGGTCGGCGTCGACGAAGCCTGCTCCTGAGCGGTCTTGCCCGCGATTGTCGATTCTTCCTCCTCGGAAAGCGCGCGTGCCGATGCAAGTCGGCGCGGGTTGTTTATATAATGCCCGTCTTTGCCGGCAGTACGCGCGGCAGTCAGGCATTGCCGCTGAGGCACAGTTTCCCGAGACGAATTCATGAAAAGCGCTGAAATCCGTGAAGCCTTCCTCCGCTTCTTCGAAGAGAAGGGGCACACCCGCGTCGCCTCCAGTTCGCTGATCCCGGCGAACGACCCGACCCTGCTGTTCACCAACGCCGGCATGAACCAGTTCAAGGACTGCTTCCTCGGCCTGGAGAAGCGCGCCTACACCCGCGCCACCACCAGCCAGAAGTGCGTGCGCGCCGGCGGCAAGCACAACGACCTCGAGAACGTCGGTTACACCGCGCGCCACCACACCTTCTTCGAGATGCTGGGCAACTTCAGCTTCGGCGACTACTTCAAGCGTGACGCCATCGCCTACGCCTGGGAGTTCCTCACCTCGCCGAAGTGGCTGAACCTGCCCCAGGAAAAGCTCTGGGTCACCGTCTACGCCAGCGACGACGAGGCCTACGACCTGTGGACCCGCGAGGTCGGCGTGCCGGCCGAGCGCATGGTGCGCATCGGCGACAACAAGGGCGCCCCCTACGCTTCCGACAACTTCTGGGCGATGGGCGACACCGGCCCGTGCGGTCCGTGCACCGAGATCTTCTACGACCACGGCGCGGACATCTGGGGCGGCCCGCCCGGCTCGCCGGAGGAAGACGGCGACCGCTACATCGAAATCTGGAACAACGTGTTCATGCAGTTCAACCGTACCGCCGACGGCGTAATGCACCCGCTGCCGGCCCCCTCGGTGGACACCGGCATGGGCCTCGAGCGGATCAGCGCCGTGCTGCAGCACGTGCATTCCAACTACGAGATAGACCTGTTCCAGAACCTGCTGGCCGCTGCCGCGCAGGCGATCGGCTGCGCCAACGACGGTGCGCCCTCGCTCAAGGTGGTCGCCGACCACATCCGCTCCTGCGGCTTCCTGATCGCCGACGGCGTCACCCCGTCCAACGAGGGACGCGGCTACGTGCTGCGCCGCATCATTCGCCGCGCCTGCCGGCACGGCAACAAGCTGGGTGCCAAGGGCGCGTTCTTCCACAAGATCGTCGCCGCCCTGGCCGCCGAGATGGGCGACGCCTATCCGGAACTCAAGCAGCAGCAGGCGCAGATCGAGCGCGTGCTGAAGAGCGAGGAAGAGCAGTTCGCCAAGACCCTGGAGCAGGGCCTGAAGATCCTCGAGCAGGACCTGGCCGAACTGCAGGGCAAGGTCATCCCCGGCGATGTGGTGTTCAAGCTGTACGACACCTATGGCTTCCCGGTCGACCTGACCGCCGACATCGCCCGCGAGCGCGAGCTGTCCGTCGACGAGGAAGGTTTCGAGCGCGAGATGGAGGCCCAGCGCGAGCGCGCCCGCTCGGCCAGTGCCTTCGGTCTGGACTACAACAGCCTGGTCAAGGTCGACGCCGACACCCTGTTCACCGGCTACGAGGGCACCTTCGGCCAGGGCCAGGTGCTCGCCCTGTTCAAGGGCGGCGTCGCCGTCGAGCAGCTGGGCGAAGGCGAGGAGGGCGTGGTGGTCCTCGACCGTACCCCCTTCTATGCCGAGTCCGGTGGCCAGGTCGGCGACTGCGGCTACCTGAACGACACCAGTGCCGCGCGCTTCGACGTGCGCGACACCACCAAGGCCGGCGGCGCCCATCTGCATCATGGCGTGGTCGCCAAGGGTGCCCTGCGGGTCGGCCAGGTCCTCGAGGCCCAGGTCGACGCCTCGGTGCGCGGCGCCACCGCGCTCAACCACTCGGCCACCCACCTGCTGCATTCGGCCCTGCGCCAGGTGCTCGGCGAGCACGTGCAGCAGAAGGGCTCGCTGGTCGACAGCCAGCGCCTGCGTTTCGACTTCAGCCACTTCGAAGCGGTCAGCACCGAGCAGCTCAAGGCCCTGGAGACGCTGGTCAACAGCGAAATCCGCAAGAACAGCGGGGTGGAAACCGAGGTCACCGACATCGACACGGCCAAGCGCAAGGGCGCCACGGCGCTGTTCGGCGAGAAGTACGGCGACAGCGTGCGCGTGCTGAGCATGGGCGACTTCTCCATCGAGCTGTGCGGCGGTACCCACGTCAAGCGCACCGGCGACATCGGTCTGTTCAAGATCGTCAGCGAGGGCGGCGTGGCTGCCGGCGTGCGCCGCATCGAGGCGGTGACCGGCGCCGGGGCGCTGGACTACCTCAACGGCGCCGAGGAGCAGCTCAAGGAGGCAGCTGCCCTGGTCAAGGGCAGCCGCGACAACCTGCTCGACAAGCTCGCCAGCCTGCTCGAGCGCAACCGCCAGCTGGAGAAGGATCTCGAGCAGCTCAAGGCCAAGGCGGCGAGCGCCGCCGGTGACGACCTGGCCAACTCGGCCAGCGAGGTGGCCGGTGTCAAGGTGCTGTCCGCCCGTCTCGACGGCCAGGACGGCAAGGCCCTGCTGGCGCTGGTCGACCAGCTGAAGAACAAGCTGGGCAGCGCGGTGATCCTGCTCGGCGGCGAGTTCGACGGCAAGGTGGTGCTGGTAGCCGGGGTGACCCAGGACCTGACCGGCAAGCTCAAGGCCGGCGACCTGATGAAGCAGGCCGCTGCCGCGGTCGGTGGCAAGGGTGGCGGCCGTCCGGACATGGCCCAGGGCGGCGGCAGCGACGCCGGCCAGCTCGGCGCGGCGCTGGCGCTGACCGAGCCGTTCGTGGCGGCGGCGTTCTGATCTATCCGGGGCCTGCCAGGCCAGCGGCTCTTGGCAGGCTCCGGTCCGACATGTTTAATGAGCGACTTTTTCGCGGTTAGGCGGTATCCAAATGGCATTGATCGTACAGAAATTCGGGGGCACTTCGGTCGGCAGCGTCGAGCGCATCGAGCAGGTGGCCGAGAAGGTGAAAAAGTTCCGCGCAGCGGGGCATGACATCGTGGTCGTGGTGTCGGCCATGAGCGGCGAGACCAACCGTCTGATCGATCTGGCCAAACAGGTCATGCCGCAGCCGGATCCGCGCGAGCTGGACGCCATCATCTCCACCGGCGAGCAGGTGACCATCGGTCTGCTGAGCATGGCGCTGATCAAGCGCGGCGTGCCGGCGGTGTCCTTCACCGGCAATCAGGTACGCATCCTCACCGACAATGCCCACACCAAGGCGCGCATCCTCGATATCGACGATCAGCGCCTGCGTGCCGAGCTGAATGCTGGCCGCGTGGTGGTGGTCGCCGGCTTCCAGGGCGTCGACGAGCAGGGCAACATCACCACCCTCGGTCGCGGCGGCTCCGACACCACCGGCGTGGCCCTGGCGGCGGCGCTCAAGGCCGACGAGTGCCAGATCTACACCGATGTCGACGGTGTCTACACCACCGACCCGCGCGTGGTGGCCAAGGCCCAGCGTCTGGAAAAGATCACCTTCGAGGAAATGCTGGAAATGGCCAGCCTCGGCTCCAAGGTGCTGCAGATCCGCTCGGTGGAATTCGCCGGCAAGTACAACGTTCCGCTGCGCGTGCTGCACAGCTTCCAGGAGGGTCCGGGCACCCTCATTACCATCGATGAAGAGGAATCCATGGAACAGCCGATCATCTCCGGCATCGCCTTCAACCGCGACGAAGCCAAGCTGACCATCCGTGGCGTGCCGGACACCCCCGGCGTGGCGTTCAAGATTCTCGGTCCGATCAGCGCCGCCAACATCGAGGTGGACATGATCGTGCAGAACGTGGCGCACGATAACACCACCGACTTCACCTTCACCGTGCATCGCAACGAGTACGAGAAGGCGCTCGCCGTCCTCAAGCAGACCGCCGAGTCGATCGGTGCCCGCGAGGTGTCCGGCGACACCAACATCGCCAAGGTGTCCATCGTCGGTGTCGGCATGCGCTCCCACGCCGGCGTCGCCAGCCGCATGTTCGAGGCGCTGGCCAAGGAGAACATCAACATCCAGATGATCTCCACCTCGGAGATCAAGGTCAGCGTGGTCGTCGAGGAGAAATACCTCGAGCTGGCCGTGCGTGCCCTGCACACCGCTTTCGATCTGGACGCCCCGGCCCGACAGGGCGAGTGACGCCTCCCGAACAAAAGGCGCGGACTTCCGCGCCTTTTGTCGTTTTTGGTCTGGCGAAAGACTTTTATTCCGTCGGAGCTGGTCAATACTTTGGCAACAGCCTGGCGACTTCGGGTTGCGCAGGCCTTTAGCCGTTTTTCTTGCAGACAGCTGTCCTGAAACATACGTAAAGGAGAAAAGGAATGCTTATTCTGACTCGCCGGGTGGGTGAGACCCTGATGGTTGGTGACGACGTGACTGTGACCGTGCTAGGCGTGAAGGGGAATCAGGTACGTATCGGCGTCAACGCTCCCAAGGAAGTCGCGGTGCATCGCGAGGAAATCTACCAGCGCATCCAGAAGGAGAAGGACGAAGAACCAAGCCATTGATTTTTTTTCGATTTTTTATCGAATGAGGCTTTGCAAGCGGGGTTGGCTTGGGTATAGTACGCCCCGTGTTGCGGAGAGGTGGCCGAGTGGCCGAAGGCGCTCCCCTGCTAAGGGAGTACACCTCAAAAGGGTGTCGGGGGTTCGAATCCCCCCCTCTCCGCCATTGTTCTTTTCTCCTCAGCCTGTCAGGCTGGTGGAGTGACAGCCTGGCAAGACAGGCAGCCCTGCGCACTCATAGCTCAGCTGGATAGAGTACCCGGCTACGAACCGGGCGGTCGGAGGTTCGAATCCTCCTGAGTGCGCCATTTTCAGGATTGCATGGCTTGTGCCGTTCGGTCCGAACCAGCGGTGAACTGGTCAAGCACCACCCCGCGCACTCATAGCTCAGCTGGATAGAGTACCCGGCTACGAACCGGGCGGTCGGAGGTTCGAATCCTCCTGAGTGCGCCATTTTAGAGGTTGCGTCATCTGGCGGCGGCCTCAAACCAGAGGTGATCTGGCTAAACATCACAACGCACTCATAGCTCAGCTGGATAGAGTACCCGGCTACGAACCGGGCGGTCGGAGGTTCGAATCCTCCTGAGTGCGCCATACCCAAAGGGCCTGCAGCGATGCAGGCCCTTTTTTTCGTACGCCGCGAGGCTGCCGGACAGGCAGCACGCGGCGATCGATGCCGCTCCCGCCGGCGATTTGTTGCTCGTGGCGGGGCGGCCGAATGGTAACATTACACCTATCGCCCCCAGTGGGTTGTGTGGACATCCAGCCATGGACTTACCCAGTAGTCATACCGAACCGCGATTGTTCGTCTGCATCTTGAAAGATTGATCGCCCTTGGCGCGCGTCCCGCCGCTGGGGGACAGGGAGTGCGCAATGACTGAAGCAGAAGCCAAGAAGCCTCAGGAAAGCCTGCAGGACCGCCTGGCCCAGGTGGTCGATCTGCTCCACCGCCACCGCCTGGTGGAAGGCCTGGCCCACCGCCAGGAAGGGGAGCACCAGGAGCTGGTCGAGAGCCTGGTCCACCGTCAGAACCTGGCCGAGCTGCAACGCAAGCTCGAGGATCTGCACCCCGCCGATATCGCCCACATCCTTGAAGCCTTGCCGCTGGAAGACCGCCTGAGCGTCTGGCAACTGGTCAAGGCCGAGCGCGACGGCGACATCCTCCTCGAAGTGTCCGACGCGGTGCGCGAGTCGCTGATCGCCGACATGGACGATCACGAGATCCTCGCCGCTACCCGCGACCTGGATGCCGACGAGCTGGCCGACCTGGCGCCGGAACTGCCGCGCGACGTGGTCCACGAGCTGATGGAGTCGCTCGACGCCCAGCAACGCGAGCGGGTGCGCTCGGCGCTGTCCTACGAGGAGGACCAGGTCGGCGCGCTGATGGACTTCGAGATGGTCACCATCCGCGACGATGTGACCCTCGAGGTGGTGCTGCGCTACCTGCGCCGGCTCAAGGAGCTGCCCGGTCACACCGACAAGCTGTTCGTGGTCGACTACGACGGCATCCTGCAGGGGGTGCTGCCGATCAAGCGTCTGCTGGTCAACGACCCCGACAAGAAGGTGGCCGAGGTGATGGCCACCGACCCGGTGACTTTCCACCCCGACGAGGACGCCTACGACGCGGCCCAGGCCTTCGAGCGCTACGACCTGATTTCCGCGCCGGTGGTGGATCGCAACGACAAGCTGATCGGCCGCCTGACTATCGACGAGATGGTCGACCTGATCCGTGAGGAAAGCGAAACCGAAGTGCTCAACATGGCCGGTCTGCGCGAGGAAGAGGACATCTTCGCCTCGGTGTGGAAGTCGCTGCGCAACCGTTGGGCCTGGCTGGCGATCAACCTGATCACCGCCTTCGTCGCCTCGCGGGTGATCGGTCTGTTCGAGGGTTCGATCGAGAAGCTGGTCGCCCTGGCCGCGCTGATGCCGATCGTCGCCGGCATCGGCGGCAACTCCGGCAACCAGACCATCACCATGATCGTGCGCGCCATGGCGCTGGATCAGGTGGGTACCGGCAACACCGTACGGCTGCTGCGCAAGGAGCTGGGGGTGGCGCTGATCAACGGTGTGGTGTGGGGTGGGGTGATCGGCGGCGTCGCCTGGTATCTGTACGGCAGCTGGTCGCTGGGTGCGGTGATGACCGGCGCCATGACCCTCAACCTGCTGCTCGCCGCGCTGGTGGGGGTGCTGATTCCGATGACCCTGCTGCGTCTCGGACGCGACCCGGCGATGGGCGCCAGCGTGATGATCACCGCGGTCACCGACAGTGGCGGCTTCTTCATCTTCCTTGGCCTGGCGACCCTGTTCCTCATGTAGCGAGTCCCGGCAACGAAAAAGCCGCCAGAAATGGCGGCTTTTTCGTTGGCGAGGAATCAGTTTTCCTGATTGGCGGCGCTGTGGCCGAGCAGCGCGATCAGCGCACTCTGCTGGGGTTGCGGCAGCTGACGAAAATGCAGCAGCAACTCGCGCTCGTGCGGGTGCAGGTCGCCGTGGGCCGGTGCAGCGAAGCTCTCATGGAGCAGATTCAGATTGCCTTCGGCGATCAGGGTCTTCTCCAGACGGGCGATGATTTCCGAATTCATGCTGCGATGAGAGTGGCGGGCCACTTCGGCGATGCGCGCGCGCATGCCCTCCGGAAGGCGGACGACAAACTTGTCGGCGCTCCGACTGGAGCGGGAGGGGAGGCTCTGTTTCATGGGCTGTCGATAACCGGTTTATCAGTGGGTTCTCTGATCGAGATATAGAAGTAGCAGGGTTATGACCACGCTCGATCGGTTCCGTTCATCTCGTCCGCTTCGACCCGCCGCGTTCGAAGTCCAAGTTCGATCCTTGAGCAGGGGTTCGTGGGCGTGGCGGCAGTGTGACCGCTGACCATGCCCCTGGCCAGTTGCCCGTCCCGAAATTGCGATTGATTCTGCATTGCTGGCCTGCCGCGCTCTGTGCCGGGCTCGATGGCGGCGGCGCTGCGCGGGGCATGACAACTCGTCCCCCGTCGTTTAACATCGCCCGCCGAATGCGCCTGTAGCTCAGCTGGATAGAGCGACCGCCTCCTAAGCGGTAGGTCGGGGGTTCGAATCCCCCCTCGCGCACCATATTCGTGTCGCTCAAAAAGTCTTCCACACAGCGCGACTCTTTTGCTTTTGAGCCACAGGTGCATGCAAAGTGTGCCGTTGGAAGCAGCCGAGCCAGGTATGGCAAGCATGCCGGCGCCAATGCGGCGTGGCCGGATGCCGTGATGGTCTTGCCTCCACCGTTCAGTTGTTCCCCCACTGCCGTGAGATGGATTCCCTTGAGGGGGTGCGGATGAGTCGTCTGTTCAGCCTGCGCACTCTGCTATTGAGTGCCTTCCTTGGTTTTGGCTTGCTGGTTTCGGTCTATCAGGGGGTGTCGGTCTACCGTCATTCCCTGCAGGAGACGATGGCCGAACTGGAGGTCACCACCGACTTCATCGGCCATTTCCTCGCCGGCGGCCTGGAGCAGGACTCCTCCGCCTCGATCGAACGGCTCGCCCACCTGTTCGCCGAACACCTCGATCACCCCTCGCTGGTCTATGCCGCCGTGCTGGATGGCGAAGGGCGCATGCGTTCGCTCAGTCTGCCCCAGGGTGTCATGCGCATGCCGTTGAGCATGCCCGAGGTCGAGCGCCTGCTGCAGGCGCGCAGCGATTGGGAGGGCGCCCACCTGCAGTGGCTGGAACGCGACGAGTTGCTCCTCGGCGGCTATCCCATCGACCAGCAGGCGGGTGTGCAGGGGGGCATGGTGGTGCTGGTGATGCGCACCGATACCCTGCGTGACAATGCCTGGGCGCGCACCGGCGAGCAGCTCCTGTTGCTGCTGTTGCCGCTGCTGCTGCTGGCAGTGCTGCTGGCCTGGTTGCTCAAGCGTCTGCTCACCGACCGCATCGAGGAATTGCTGCAGGACGTACGTCGCCTGAGCCAGGGGCGGATCTCCCGGTTGCCGGTGCAGGGCAACGACGAGGTGAGCCAGCTGGCCGCCGAGTTCGGCGAGCTGATGCAGAAGATGATCAGCGCCCGCGACTACAACGAATACCTGCTCGACTGCATCCCCAGCCCGGTCTGGCAGGTCGATCCGCAGCAGCGCTGCGTCTACGTCAACGCCGCCTGGCTGGCCTTCACCGGCATGGGGCGGGCCGAGAGCCTTTACGAGGGCTGGTGGCAGGCGGTGCATCCCGATGATCGCGCGGTGCTCGAGCCGCTGCTGGTGGCCGGCCCTGGCGGCTGCGGAGCGGATTTCGCCCGTCGCCTGCGCCTGCGCGCGCGCGCCGGCTGCTACCACTGGATTCAGTTGCACTGCGAGCCGTTGGTGGGGCGTGACGGCCGTTTCAGTGGTTTTCTCGGCAGTGCCTTCGACATCCAGGCGGAGCTGGATGCGGCCAGCGAGCTGCAGGCCAACGAGGCCCGTTTCCGCGGCCTGGTCGAGCAGTCGCTGGTCGGCGTCTATGTACTGCGCGAAGGGTACTTCGAGTACGTCAACCCGCGCATGGCCGAGTGGTTCGGTTACCGGCCGCAGGAGCTGGTGGCGCGCTCGCTGCTCGACCTGGTCAGCGAGGCTGACCGCGAGATGGTGCGCGAGATGCTCGACAAGCGCGAGCGCGGCGAACTGCGCTCCGCGCATTACGAATTCCGCGCCCTGACCCGCGACGGGCGCGAGTTCGTCGCCGAAGCCTTCGGCACGCGTATCGAGCTGGACGGCCTGCCGGCGATCATCGGCACCTTGCTGGACGTTACCCAGGGCCACAAGGACCGCGCGGCGGTACAGGCGGTGGTGGATGCGGTGGTGGCCAGTCCGATGGTCATGCTGCGTCGCGGCGTGCGCATGGGTTGGCCGGTGCAGTTCATCTCCGCCAACGTCGGCCGCTGGGGCTATTCCGCCGAGAGCCTGAGCGAGGGACGGCGCTGGTTCACCACGCTGATCCATCCCGACGATCTGCGCCAGGTGATCGAGGAGGTGGAACGCTGCATCTTCGAGGTGCGCCCGGAGTTCGTCCTCGAATATCGCATCCGCACCGGCATCGGCACCTTCATCTGGGTCGAGGACTACAGCCGGGTGCATCGCGACGCCGCGGGCGTGCCGCAATGCCTCGAGAGCCTGCTGATCGACATCTCCGCGCGCAAGGCGGCGGATGAGAAGCTGCGCCATGCCGCCGCCGTGTTCACCAACGCCCGCGAGGGGGTGGTGATCACCGACACCACGCCGCAGATCATCGCGGTCAACCGTGCCTTCTGCGACATCACCGGCTACGAGGAGCACGAGGTGATCGGCCGCAACCCGAGCATGGTCAGCTCCGGACGGCAGAGCAAGGAGTTCTACCGCGACATGTGGGCGACGCTGATCGGCGAAGGCCACTGGCAGGGCGAGGTATGGAACCGGCGCAAGTCCGGCGAGGTGTTCCCGCAGTGGCACAGCATCAGCGCGGTGCGCGACGACCGCGGCAAGCTGACCAACTATGTGGCGGTGTTCAGCGACATTTCCCAGCTCAAGGAGTCCGAGGCGCAGCTCGAGCGGCTGGCCCACTACGACCCGCTGACCGAGCTGCCCAACCGGATTCTCGTCCAGTCGCACCTCAACGGCGCCATCGAGCGGGCGCGGCGTCTGCACTGCAAGGTGGCGGTGCTGTTCCTCGATCTCGACGGCTTCAAGCGGGTCAACGACAGTCTCGGCCACTCGGTGGGCGACGAGCTGCTGGTGCTGATCGCCCGTCGCCTGCGCCAGCGCATTCGCGCCGAGGACATGTTCGCCCGTCTGGGCGGCGACGAATTCCTGCTGGTGCTGGAGGGCATCGGCCACCCCGACGAGGCGGCGCTGGTGGCGCAGGACCTGATCGACCTGCTGCAGCAGCCATTCCGCGTCGGCAGCGGCCACGAGCTGTTCGTCGGCGCCAGCATCGGCATCAGCCTGTTCCCCGACGATGGCCAGGAGATGGCCGAGCTGATCCGCTGCTCCGACGTGGCCATGTATCAGGCCAAGGAAAATGGCCGCAACAACTACCAGTTCCACACCGAGGAGCTGACCCGCGCCGCCGAGAATCGCCAGGCGCTGGAAAGCCGCCTGCATCGGGCGATCACCGCGCAGGAGTTCGAACTGCACTACCAGCCGCAGGTGGATGTCGCCAGTGGCCGGATCCTCGGTTTCGAGGCGCTGGTGCGCTGGCGGCCGGGCAGCGGCGAGCCGGTCTCGCCGGCGGTGTTCATCCCGCTGCTCGAGGAAACCGGCCTGATCCTCGCCCTCGGCGACTGGGTGCTGCAGGAGGCCTGCGCGCAGGTGGTGCGCTGGCGCGCCGCGGGGTTGCCCGAGGTACCGGTGAGCGTCAACCTGTCGCCGCGCCAGTTCCAGCATCTGGACGTGGTCGAGCTGGTGCGCCGCGCGCTGGAGAGCAGCGGCCTGCCGGGCGCGCTGCTCGAACTGGAGATCACCGAGGGCGCGTTGATGGCGCAGGACCTGACCACCCAGGAGCGTCTCGCCGACCTCAAGGCGCTTGGCGTGCATCTGGCGGTGGACGACTTCGGCACCGGCTATTCGTCGCTGGCCTATCTCAGCCGCTTCCCCATCGACAAGCTGAAGATCGACAAGAGCTTCATCGACGGCCTCGGCCAGGATGCGCGCGCCGACAAGATCGTCGCCACCATCATCGCCATGGGCAAGGGCCTCGATCTGCATGTGGTCGCCGAAGGCGTGGAGAGCGCCGCGCAGCTCGAACTGCTGCGCGCCCACGGTTGCGATGCGGTACAGGGCTATCTGAGCGGACGGCCGCTGCCGGCGGCGCAGACCGCTGTGCGCCTGGCCGGCGAGCGCCAGAGCGTCGTGCTCTGACGACGCGGCGCCGCCGCGTCGGGGTCAGTGGGACAGCTGGGCGTGCAGCCAGGCGCAGACGTCGGCCGCGCCGGCCTGGCGCAGGCCCTCGCCGAGCGCGTTGGCTTCGGCCTGGTCGCGCGGCAGCAGGAGGAACTCCGGGCCGCCGCTGTCGCGCAGCAGGTGCAGGCGGGCATAGGGCATGCCGGTCAGCAACAGGCGCATGAAGCGCGCGTCGCTCCAGGCGGCTGCCGGCATGGCCAGCACGTGGTAGCCGGCATCCAGCTGCTCCAGGCCGCCGCGGTGCAGGCGGTATTCGGTGAGCACGGCCGGCATCTGCACGGTCAGGCCACGGCGGCGGGCGTAGGCCACCGCGCAGGCGAAGGCCTGGGGGACCTGTTCGCCGTTCCAGTAGTAGCGCTCGCCGCGCCAGTTGGCCTGGCGCAGATGGAGGGTCTCGCCGCTGGCATGGTGCGGCAGGGCCTGGGCCAGGGTGCGACTGAAGTCCTTGTAGCTGATCAGGCGGATGCTGCGGCAGGCCGGCGAGGCCGCGTAGTCCTCGAAGCGGGCGAAACGGGCGCCGGCTTCGGGGGCGCCCCCCAAGCCATCGACCCAGCGCAGATCGAACTCGCTGATTCGCCGCTCCTGCACCTGGACCAGCGCGCGCAGCGCCTGATGGGCCGCCGCCTTGTCCTCCTGGACCGGGCCGGACAGTGCCCCGCGGGGCAGGTCGGCCAGCCGTTGCAACGGTGGGCCGTCCTGCCACCAGATGCTGTCCGGTACTTCCGGCAAGGGGCTGAAGGGGAGGCGCAACTTCGCAGCCTGCTCCTGCAGCTGCATGCTACCGCTGGGCCCGAATCCTGCTCGGTGGGCCAGGGAGGCAAAAAAGTTGCGAAATGAAAATGGTGGCATGTTCACGCCCGAATGCTTCCTGCATATCGATGGGTTATCGGCTCGCGGCAGATCATTGCTCACTTGATGCCATTACTCAGCAAAGACAAGACTAACCGACTTTGCCCGCTGAAAAAATGCTGGCCAGCTGTCGCCATGGCTTGCGTCACGTCTGGAGCGCGGGGCGTGCTTCGCCCGCCACAGCGGCTGGGCTATACTTCGCACCCCGACGACCTGCTGATGATTCCTGCCCATGTATGCTCTCGCCCGCGAGCTGCTGTTCAAACTGTCCCCGGAAACCTCCCACGAACTGGCCATCGACCTGATCGGTGCCGGTGGCCGCCTCGGCCTCAATCGCCTGGTCTGCCAGACGCCGCGCCTGCCGGTGCGGGTGATGGGTCTGGAGTTCGCCAACCCGGTCGGTCTCGCCGCCGGTCTCGACAAGAACGGTGATGCCATCGACGGTTTCGCCCAGCTCGGCTTCGGCTTCGTCGAGATCGGCACCGTGACGCCGCGCCCGCAGCCGGGCAATCCCAAGCCGCGCCTGTTCCGCCTGCCGCAGTCCGAGGCGATCATCAACCGCATGGGCTTCAACAACCATGGCGTCGACCACCTGCTGGAGCGCGTCAAGGCCGCCCAGTACCGCGGCGTGCTGGGCATCAATATCGGCAAGAACTTCGATACGCCGGTCGAGCGCGCGGTGGACGACTACCTGCTGTGCCTGGACAAGGTCTATCCCCACGCCAGCTACGTCACGGTCAACGTCAGCTCGCCGAACACCCCCGGGCTGCGCAGCCTGCAGTTCGGCGACTCGCTCAAGCAGCTGCTCGAAGCGCTGCGCCAGCGCCAGGAGGCTCTCGCCGTGCAGCACGGCCGCCGGGTGCCGCTGGCGATCAAGATCGCCCCGGACATGAGCGACGAGGAAACCGTGCTGGTGGCGCGTGCCCTGCTGGATGCCGGCATGGATGCGGTGATCGCCACCAACACCACCCTGAGCCGCGCAGGCGTGGAAGGGCTGGCGCATGCCGACGAGGCCGGCGGCCTGTCCGGTGCCCCGGTGCGCGACAGGAGCACGCATACCGTGCGGCTGCTGGCTGGCGAACTGGCCGGGCGGCTGCCGATCATCGCGGTCGGCGGCATCACCGAGGGCGCCCATGCCGCCGAGAAGATCGCCGCCGGCGCCAGCCTGGTGCAGATCTACTCCGGCTTCATCTACAAGGGCCCGGCGCTGATCCGCGCGGCCGTGGACGCCATCGCGGCGACCGGCCGGGTCTGAGCCCCGGAAACGGAACGGGGCCCCCTGGGGCCCCGTTGTGGATGGATAGATCGGCTGAAAAGGCGTACGAGGGTGCGGTTCAGCTGACCGCGTGAAGTTGGTTGAGACGGTGGATGCCGGCCGTGCCGGTCATACCCTCCCAGTTGTCGACACGACCTTCGCGCCAGCCATTGATCCAGGCTTGGCGGGCCGACGGTGCTGAGCAGGGACACATGTCGCGGGACTTCCCGCTGATGCCATATTGATAACCGCGCAAAAAGGCTCTTTCCAACGGATCACGCTTGAGTCTCTTCATCGGGTATTGCCCTCTTAGGTTGACTTACTTGTCCCGTTGGCCTCTTGGAGGCCTGGCGGAAGGTCCGCCATAAAGCTCGCTGCCGACAGGGCGAGCATATTCCGCAGTTCTTAAGGAGGTGCGGATTATGGGAGTTCTAAATGAATCTCCTTGGTGCTGTGAATGATCGAATTGTCATAAAGGAAACAATACTAGGACGCTCATGGCCTAAGCCGGCGTTCTGACCCGCGTGGCAGCCCGCTCAGGCGCGGTTTTGCCGGCGGTTGCACTTAGACCGAACGAGCTGGCGTTCTGCCGATTGGGGCGGGCGCCTTCCGACGAAGGGGCATCTGCGTCCCTGAGTCACACCCAATGAAGGGCCTGGCCCCTGGAATACCGCATGTCCGACCTCTACCCACTCGTTCTCACCAGTCCCAAGGGCCTGGAAACCCTGCTGCTCGATGAAGCCACCGCACTGGGCCTGCAAGACGGGCGCGAACAGGTGGCGGCCGTGCAGGGCCAGGGCAGCCTGGAAACCGCCTACCGTCTGTGCCTGTGGTCGCGATTGGCCAACCGCGTGCTGCTGGTGCTCGGCCGCTTCCCGGTGGACAGCGCCGAGACGCTCTACCAGGCGGTCCGCTCGATCGACTGGAGCGAGCACCTGCTGCCCTCCGGCAGCCTGGCGGTGGAATTCTCCGGCCGTGGCGCCGGCATCGACAACACCCACTTCGGCGCGCTCAAGGTCAAGGACGGCATCGTCGACAGCCTGCGCGCGCAGTCCGGCCAGCGGCCGTCGGTGGACAAGTATCAGCCCGACCTGCGCATCCATGCGCGCCTCGAGCGCGGCGAGCTGGTGCTGTCGCTCGACCTGTCCGGCTTCAGCCTGCACCAGCGCGGCTACCGGCTGCAGCAGGGCGCCGCGCCGCTCAAGGAAAACCTCGCCGCCGCCATCCTGATCCGCGCCGGCTGGCCGCGCATCGCCGCCGAGGGCGGCGCGCTGGCCGACCCGATGTGCGGCGTCGGCACCTTCCTGGTCGAGGCGGGCATGATGGCCGCCGACATCGCGCCCAACCTCAAGCGCGAGAAGTGGGGTTTCTCCAACTGGCTGGGTCACGTACCGGCGCTCTGGAAGAAGCTGCACGAGGAAGCCGAGGCGCGCGCGAGCGCCGGTCTCGCCCGTCCGCCGCTGTGGATCCGTGGCTACGAGGCCGATCCGCGGTTGATCCAGCCTGGGCGCAACAACATCGAGCGCGCCGGCCTCGCCGACTGGGTGAAGATCTACCAGGGCGAGCTGGCCACCTTCGAGCCGCGCCCGGACCAGAACCAGACCGGTCTGGTGGTGTGCAACCCGCCCTATGGCGAGCGCCTGGGCGACGAGGCCAGCCTGCTGTACCTCTACCAGCATCTCGGCGAGCGCCTGCGCCAGGCCTGCCTGAACTGGGAGGCGGCGGTGTTCACCGGCGCGCCGGAGCTGGGCAAGCGCATGGGCATCCGCAGCCACAAGCAGTACGCCTTCTGGAACGGCGCGCTGCCGTGCAAGCTGCTGCTGTTCAAGGTGCTGCCGGAGCAGTTCGTCACCGGCCGCAACGAGCCGGCGGCGGCCCAGCCGGCCCCGCAGGCGCGGATGATCGGCGGCCAGCTGGTCGAGCGGCCGCCGGCGGTACGCACCGAGCCGGCGCGTCTGTCCGAGGGCGGGCAGATGTTCGCCAACCGTCTGCAGAAGAATCTCAAGACCCTGGGCAAGTGGGCGCGCAAGGCCGGAATCGAATGCTACCGCCTGTACGACGCCGACATGCCGGAGTACGCGCTGGCGGTCGACCTGTATCGCGACTGGGTGCACGTGCAGGAGTACGCGCCGCCGCGCTCGATCGATCCGGACAAGGCGCAGGCGCGCCTGTTCGACGCCCTGGCGGCGATCCCGCAGGCGCTGGATATCGATCCTTCGCGGGTGGTCATCAAGCGCCGCGAGCGCCAGGCCGGCAAGAAGCAGTATGAGCGCCAGGCCCAGCAGGGGCAGTTCATGGAGGTGGGCGAGGGCGGCGTCAAGCTGCTGGTCAACCTCACCGACTACCTCGACACCGGGCTGTTCCTCGATCACCGCCCGCTGCGCCTGCGCATCCAGCGCGAGGCGGCCGGCAAGCGCTTCCTCAACCTGTTCTGCTACACCGCCACCGCCACCGTGCACGCGGCCAAGGGCGGCGCGCGCAGCACCACCAGCGTCGACCTGTCGAAGACCTACCTGGATTGGGCGCGGCGCAACCTGGCGCTCAACGGCTTCTCCGAGAAGCAGCGTCTGGAGCAGGGCGACGTGATGGCCTGGCTGGAAGCCGACCGCGGCGAATACGAGCTGATCTTCATCGACCCGCCGACCTTCTCCAATTCCAAGCGCATGGAGGGCGTGTTCGACGTGCAGCGCGACCACGTCCATCTGCTCGACCTGGCGATGGCGCGCCTGGCCAGGGGCGGGGTGCTGTACTTCTCCAACAACTTCCGCAAGTTCCAGCTCGATCCGGCCCTGGAGCAGCGCTACGCGGTGGAGGAGATCAGCGCGCAGACGATCGATCAGGACTTCGCCCGCGACCCGAAGATCCACCGCGCCTGGCGGCTGACCGCCCGGTAGGGTGGATTGGCGTAGCGTAATCCACCGATGCCGCCGCAGGCGGCACCTCGCGATGCTGTTGCAGCTCGGCGGTGGTGGACAATCGCTGGCGCGAGTTGTCCACCCACCGAACTGCCGCGCATGAAAAAACCGCCTGCCGGTGAGCCCGGACAGGCGGTTTTTGCATTTCGGCCTCAGCGCCCGAGGCTGGCCATGGTGCCGGGCTGGCGGTACAGCTCCTGGATCACCTGGTCGAGGATCGCCGAGGCGCCCCACGGCCGCGGATGGTTGAGGATTGCCACCACCGCCCAGGTGTTGCCCTGGGCGTCGCGGCTGAAGCCGGCCAGCGCGCGCACGTTGTTCAGCGTGCCGGTCTTCAGGTGCGCGTTGCCGGCCAGCGGGGTGTTGCGCATGCGCTTGCGCAGGGTGCCGTCCATCGCCGCCAGCGGCAGCGAGGAGATGAACTCGGCGGCGAACGGGCTGTTCCAGGCGGCGTGCAGCATGGCGGCCATTTCCCGCGCGCTGATCCGCTCGCGGCGCGACAGCCCGGAACCGTTTTCCAGCACCAGGTTCGGCGCGCGAATGCCCTTGCGGCTCAGCCACTGGTCGATGGTCCGGTAGGCGGCCGCGGCGTCGTCGGCATCGCTGGGCAGGCGGTGGCGCGCGCCGATCGACAGGAACAGCTGACGGGCCATGGTGTTGTTGCTGTACTTGTTGATGTCGCGAATGACCTCGACGACATCCGGCGACAGGGTCTGCGCCAGCAGGCGGGCGTTGCCGGGCGTGGTGCCCAGGCGATCGCGGCCGGCGATGCTGCCGCCCAGCTCGCTCCACAGCGCGCGCACCGAGCCGCCGGCGAAGGTCGGATGGTCGAGCAGCGACAGGTAGCGCTGGCCGCTGCAGCCTTCCGGAATCTGCCCGCTGGCCACCACGTCGAGGGTGCCGTCGGCCTGCGGCTGGAAGTTGTAGGTCACCTGCGGCCAGCTCGGGCAGCTGGCCGGCGCCGTCACCTTCACCCGGTTGTCGATGCGGATATAGGGGATCGGCGGCTCGGCCTGCACGGCGGCGCCGCGCGCCTCGCCGCGCACGATCATGCGCAGGGTCTTGAGATTGACCATCAGCGCGTCGGGCTCGACCAGATACGGCTTGCTGGCGTCGCCGCCGTCGTCGTCGAAGGGCGTGTGGGCCGGGTTGCGGAAGTGGTTGCGTTCCAGCACCAGGTCGCCCTGGATCTGCTGCACGCCGGCGTTGCGCAGATCGCGCAGCAGCAGCCACAGGCGCTCCATGGTCAGCTTGGGATCGCCGCCGCCCTTGAGGTAGAGGTTGCCCTGCAGCACGCCGTTGCGCAGCGGGCCGTCGGCATAGAAGGCGGTCTTCCACTGGTAGGTGGGGCCGAGCAGCTCCAGCGCCGCATAGGTGGTGACCAGCTTCATGGTCGAGGCCGGATTGACCGCCACGTCGGCGTTGAAGTAGCTGGCGCTGCCCGGGCCGGTGAGCGGAATCACCGCCAGCGACAGCGCGTCGTTGTTCAGCTTGCTGGCCCTGAGCGCCTGTTCCACGCGCGGCGGCAGGCCGGCGGCGTTGACGGGCAGCGGCAGGCCGGCGGGCAGCAGCAGGCCGACCAGGCCGAGCAGGCGCAGCGGTCGGCAGAAATTCTTGGCCTTGGCGAGCAAGGACTTGGCAGGGGAAAACGGCACGAGAGAACTCACAGAGCAGATTGGAGAATCTCGTCGCATTATGCCTGAAACCCTCTGTTCCGGGGTTTTGCACGCCGGGCGGTCGGCAGTCATGGGCCTGCCGCCCGCAAGCTGGTAGAGTGCCGGGCCCAATCGTTCGAGGATGCCCCCATGGCTACCAACCGCTCCCGCCGCCTGCGCAAGAAGCTCTGTGTCGACGAATTCCAGGAACTCGGCTTCGAGCTGTTCATCACCTATCGCGAGGATCTCGACGAAGCGGCCGAAGATGCCTTCATGCAGCAGTTCCTCCAGCAGGCGATCGAGGGCAACGGCCTGATGTTCATCGGCTGCGACGAGTTCGGCATGGTCTGCCTGGGCAAGCGCGGTTCGGTCAGCGAGGAGCAGCGCGCTCAGGTCGAGGCCTGGCTGCAGGCGCGCAGCGAGCTGGCCAGCTACCGCGTCGGCGCGCTGGCCGATGCCTGGTATCCGGAAAAGCCGCTCAACGCCTGATCGACCGCTCACGACAAAAGCCCCGCGACACCAGGCGTGTCGCGGGGCTTTTGCGTTTGCGGGGCGCTTACACCGGGCTGGAGCGCCCGGTCATCTCCCGCGCCATTTCGGTGGCGTAGCTGTCGGTCATCCCGGCGATGAAGTCGATCATCCGCATGTAGGCCTTGTACAGCGGCCAGTGCGGGTCGGGCGCATTGTTGCCGAGCAGGTCGAGGATCCGCTGGTTCTTGAACGACGGCGTGCGTCCGCCGTGCTGCTCCAGCGCCGCGCCGCAGAAGGCGTTGAGGAGGATCTCCAGGGTGGTGTAGGCACCGATCTCGTGCAGGGTCTTGCGCTTGTCCTGGAAGATCTTCTCCCGTGCCAGCGCCTTGGCGCGCAGCACGCACAGCTTGGCCGGGCCGTGCATGTGCTCGACCAGGTCGCCCTCCAGGCTGCCGGCGAGCAGCGCGTCGTGCTGGGCGACGAAGGCCCGCGCGGCGGCGTTGGTCAGGTGCTCGATGGCCTTGCCGCGCAGGATCGCCAGCTTGCGCCGCCGCGAGTCGCGCGGCCCCAGTTGGCGATAGGTATCGGGCAGGTCGTCGCCGACCAGGTCGAGCAGCAGCGCCTCGACCTCGGCGTAGTCGAGCAGATCCATTTCCAGGCCGTCCTCCAGGTCGATCAGGCCGTAGCAGATGTCGTCGGCCGCTTCCATCAGGTAGACCAGCGGGTGGCGCGCCCAGCGCTGCTCGTCCAGGCGCGGCAGGTCGAGCTTGCGGGCGATCTGCTCGAGCACCGGCAGCTCGCTCTGGTAGCAGCCGAACTTGTGCTTCTTGTAGCCCTGGGCATCGCCGTGGCGGGCGGTCCAGGGATACTTCAGGTAGCTGCCGAGGGTCGCGTAGGTCAGCCGGGTGCCGCCGTCGAACTGGTGGTATTCGAGTTGGGTGAGCACGCGAAAGCCTTGGGCATTGCCCTCGAAACACAGGAAGTCGGCGCGCTCGGCCGCGCTCAGGGTATCCAGCCAGCCACGCTCCTCGGCCTGCTGGAACCAGTGGCGGATGGCGTCCTCGCCCGAGTGGCCGAACGGCGGGTTGCCGATGTCGTGGGCCAGGCAGGCCGACTGCACGATCACCCCGAGGTCGCTGGAGTCACACCAGTCCGGCAGCTCCCCGCGCAGGATCTCGCCGACGCGCATGCCCAGCGAGCGGCCGACGCAGGCGACCTCCAGGCTGTGGGTCAGGCGGGTGTGGATATGGTCGTTGCTGGAAACCGGGTGGACCTGGGTCTTGCGTCCCAGGCGGCGGAAGGCGCCGGAAAAGACGATGCGGTCGTGGTCCTTGTGGAAAGCGCTGCGGCCGAGTTCCTCCGTGCTCTGCACGGGTTTGCCGAAGCGCTCGCGGGAAAGCAGGGTGTGCCAGTCCAAGGGGCGTACTCCAGATCGCGGAGTCTCCAGCTTGCGGTGTGCCGGCGGGCGCTGCAAGCCTGATCGACGCTCAGGTCGGCGCACCGCCTGGGCGGCGTGCGTGCACCATTTGTAGTCCCGTCATGATCATATTGGGGCGGCATGCCTATTGCATCAAACGGCGCCGTGTGCCTGCGAAACTGGCCGTTCCAGGGGCAGTCCGGTAGGTCGACAGGATGTTGCATCACACCTATAACATTATGATTAACAAGGAAATAACGTCAAAGTTGGACCATCCTGACGGGAATTGCCGGTAGTCCGCTGCGAAAGCGCCGGCGATTGGCGATTCGGTGCATGCATTTTTGTGGTGCGCCTTCTCGGTTCGGTGGTCATCTTTGGTGCTTTATCTGCCAACCGGAGGAGCGCGTCGCGCCGATGGAAAATCTGTCCACTGCCGTGAACAGCCTGGTTCACGGATCCAACACCCTGTTCATCCTGATTGGCGCGGTCATGGTCCTGGCCATGCACGCCGGCTTCGCCTTCCTCGAGGTCGGCACCGTGCGCCAGAAGAACCAGGTCAACGCCCTGTCGAAGATCCTCGCCGACTTCGCCGTCTCCTGCCTGGCCTACTTCTTCGTCGGCTACTGGGTGGCCTACGGGGTGAGCTTCCTGACGCCGGCCAGCACGCTGACCGTGGAGAACGGCTACGCGCTGGTGAAGTTCTTCTTCCTGCTGACCTTCGCGGCGGCGATTCCGGCGATCATCTCCGGCGGCATCGCCGAGCGCTCCAAGTTCGGCCCGCAGCTGTGCGCCACGGCGCTGATCGTCTCCTTCGTCTACCCCTTCTTCGAGGGCATGATCTGGAACGGCAACTTCGGCCTGCAGGCCTGGCTGACCGCGCAGTTCGGCGCCGCCTTCCACGACTTCGCCGGTTCGGTGGTGGTGCATGCGGTCGGTGGCTGGCTGGCGCTGGGCGCGGTGCTGATGCTCGGCCACCGCAACGGCCGCTATCGCGACGGCCGGCTGGTGGCCTTCGCGCCGTCCAACATCCCGTTCCTGGCCCTGGGCTCGTGGATCCTGATCGTCGGCTGGTTCGGCTTCAACGTGATGAGCGCGCAGACCCTGCAGGGCGCCAGCGGCCTGGTGGCGGTCAACTCGCTGATGGCCATGGTCGGCGGCACCCTGACGGCGCTGCTGATCGGCCGCAACGACCCCGGCTTCCTACACAACGGCCCGCTGGCCGGTCTGGTGGCGGTATGCGCCGGCTCCGACCTGATGCATCCGGTCGGTGCGCTGATCACCGGCGGCATCGCCGGCGCGCTGTTCGTGTGGGCGTTCACCGCCACCCAGAACCGCTGGAAGATCGACGACGTGCTGGGCGTCTGGCCGCTGCACGGGCTGTGCGGCCTGTGGGGCGGGCTCGCCTGCGGGGTGTTCGGCCACACCGCGCTGGGTGGTCTCGGTGGCGTAAGCCTGGTCAGCCAGCTGCTCGGCACGCTGCTCGGCTGCGCGCTGGCGCTGGTCGGCGGCCTGCTGGTCTACGGCTTGCTGAAGAGCACCGCCGGCATTCGTCTGAGCGCCGAGGAGGAGTACTACGGCGCCGACCTGTCGATCCACAAGATCGGCGCGACCAACCACGACTGATCGCCAGCCACAAAAAAGCCCGCTCTCGAGCGGGCTTTTTTTCACCAGGCGCTGCTTAGAACAGCGGCAGGGTGTAGGAGAGGATCAGGCGATTCTCGTCCAGGTCGCTGGCGTAGTTGCTGCGCATGTGCGCGTTGCGCCAGTGCACGCCGAGGTTCTTCAGGGCGCCTTGCTGGAACACGTACTTCAGCTCGGTGTTGCGTTCCCACTCCTTGCCTTCGCTGCCGTCGGCGAGATCGAAGTTGTCGCCGGAGACGTAACGGGTCATGAAGGTCAGGCCCGGGATGCCGAGGCTGGTGAAGTCGTAGTCGTAGCGCACCTGCCAGGACTGCTCGTCGGTGTTGGAGAAGTCACCGATCTGCACGTAGTTGACCAGGAACGGGTTGTTGCCGTTGATGAAGGCGTAGCCGGTGTCGCCGGTCATCGCCTGGTAGCCCAGACCGAACTTGTGCGCCTTCAGGGCGTAGGTGAACATCGCGCCGAAGGCGTTGTTGTCGACGTTGCTGTCGTCTTCCTCGCTGGTCTTGGCGAAGCGCAGGTCGGTCTTCAGGTTCTGGGCGTCGGCGATCGGCAGCACGTGCACCAGGTTGAAGATGTGCTGCTTGTACAGCTCGTCCAGGTTGCCGTAGTGGTAGGCGGTGGTCAGTTCGCTGTTCCACTTGTAGGTCAGGCCGCCGAACACGAACTGGTCGCTGTCGCTGCGACCGGCCAGGCCGTTGCGGGTGCTGGTGCGCGCCAGGGTCATGGTTTCATGGTCCTGGGAGTCGCGGTAGTTGATGCGGTTGACCATGCCCAGGTCGAGGGCCAGGCCGGCGATTTCCTGCGAGTTCAGGTAGCCGCCCTGGTAGCTGGTCGGCAGCAGGCGGTTGTCGACGCCGGAGATGGTCGGCAGGTTCGGCATCACGGTGCCGACCTTCAGCACGCTGTTGGAGGCCTTGAACTTGGCGGTCACGCCCAGGTCGCCGTAGGTGTCCTGCGCTTCGCCGGTTTCACGGTCGCGCAGCAGCACGCCGGTGCCGCTGGTGCCGCGGCCGGAGTCGAGCTTGACGCCCAGGGTGCCGAGCGCGTCGACGCCGACGCCGATGGTGCCTTCGGTGAAGCCGGACTCGACGCGGACGATGAAGCCCTGGCCCCACTCTTCCTGCTTGGCGACCCGATCGGTCGGCTTGCCGACGGTGGTCGGGACGGCCGGGTCGCTGTCCTGGCGAATGTCGCGGTTGAAGTAGAAGTTGCGCAGTTCCAGGGTGGCCTTGCTGTCTTCTACGAATGCTGCCTGGGCGAGGCACGGCAGAATCATGCCGGCGCCGAGGGTTGCGGCAGCAACCGCGCGAGCGAGCGGGGTCATGCTCATTTTATTCTGTGCTCCAGATGGGGTATGGGGGAGTGCGACCGGCCAGTTATGTGGCTCTATTGTGAAAGCGGCGTGAATAGAACATGTCGGATGGTGGCGGTGCGCTTATACATTGGTCTTAGCGCGCGCGAATCTGCCGGACAGGTCGCAGAAGTCCGCAAACTCGTTAGAGTGTTAATAAAAAAAGGCCCGCCATAATTAATAAGTTAATTATGGCGGGCGCTGTGCAGGCGACTCAGAGTCCGGCGAGCAACTTGGCTTCCGTTCTTTCGATGACGTCCAGCGGGCCGGCGATCAGCAGGGCGTCGCCTTCGCGCAGCAGCGGATTGTCGCTGGCCTGCAGCTCCTCGCCGTCGCGGCGCACCGCCTGCAGCTCGACGCCGAGGCCCGCGAGGTCGAGTTCGGCCAGGCTGCGGCCGCAGGCGTAGGCGTCGGCGCTCAGGTTCACGGCGTGCAGGAGGAGGCGCGGGCGGCCCTGCTGATCCAGCAGATTGCCCGTCGCACCGTGATAGAAGCCGTGCAGCAGGTGGTAGCGGCTGCGTCGTACCTCGTCGATGCGCGCCTGCACGCGGCGCTCCGGCAGGCCAAGCATGACCAGCGCGTGGGAGGCGAGCATCAGGCTGGACTCCAGCAGCTCCGGCACCACCTCGGTGGCGCCGGCCGCCTGCAGGCTGGCCAGATGGCTGTCGTCGCGGGTCCGCACCAGGATCGGCAGCGTGTCGGAAAACTTGCGCGCCTGGCGGACCGTTTCCAGCGCGCTCTCGGCATTGTCGGCGGCGACCACCAGCAGGCGCGCGCGGGCCACCCCCAGGGCGGCGAGCAGCTCCGGGCGGCGGGCATCGCCGAAATGCACGTTGAGTTCGCCGGCGGCGGCTTCCTGGACGCGGATCGGGTCGCTGTCCAAGGCGACGAAGGGGATGCCCTCGCGGCGCAGGAAGCGGCCGATCGACTGGCCGACCCGGCCGAAGCCGCAGATCAGCACGTGCTGCTCATGCTCGGCGCAGGCCGCGGCGATCTCGCCGAGGTTGCTCTCGGCGTGCGGCCGGCGGGCGAAGCGGGCGGCGAGGCGGGGCGCGGCGCGCAGCAACAGCGGGGTCAGCGCCATCGAGCAGAAGGTGGCGGCCAGCACCAGGCCGCCGATCTCGGCCGGCAGCAGGTTGGCCTGCTGCGCCTGGGCGACCAGCGCGAAGCAGAATTCGCCGCCCTGGGCCAGCGCCAGGCCGCTGCGCCAGGCGCTCTCGACGTCGCCGCCGCGCAGGCGCACCAGCGCGGTGACCACGCCGCCCTTGAGCAGCAGCAGGAGCAGCGTCATGCCGAGGATCAGCAGGCCGTCGGAGAGGAACTGGCCGACGTTGATGTACATGCCGACGCTGACGAAGAACAGGCCGAGCAACACGTCGCGGAACGGCCGGATGTCCGCCTCGATCTGGTGACGGTAGTGGCTTTCGCCGAGCAGCATGCCGGCGAGGAAGGCGCCGAGCGCCATGGACAGGCCGAGCAGGTGGGTCAGCCAGGCGGTGAGCATGACGATGACCAGGGCGAGCAGGACGAACAGCTCGGCGGCGTTGGCCTGCGCCACCTCGTGGAACAGCCGCGGCAGCAGCCAGCGGCTGGCCACCAGGAGGCCGGCGAACAGCAGGGCGGCCTTGCCCAGGGTGATCGGCAGCGCCCAGTACCAGGCCTGCTCGCTGCCGCCGGCGATCACCGGAATCATGGTCAGCAGCAGCACCGCGACCAGGTCCTGGAACAGCAGCACGCCGACCGCGTTCTGCCCGTGCGGGCTGAACACCTCGCCCAGGCTGCTCAACTCCTTGGTGACGATGGCCGTCGACGACAGCGCCAGGCCGCCGCCGATCAGCAGGGCGGCCGGCGTGCTGAGACCGGCGAGGGTCAGCAGGCCCGCCAGCGGCAGGCTGCAGGCCAGCACCTGCAGGCTGCCGAGGCCGAACACCACCTTGCGCAGGGCCAGCATGCGCGGCAGGGAGAACTCCAGGCCCAGGCTGAACAGCAGGAACACCACGCCGAACTCGGCGAGCAGCGGCAGGTCCTCATGCTGTTCCACCCAGCCCAGGCCGCCGGGGCCGAGCGCCAGCCCCACCGTCATGTAGCCCAGCAGCGGCGGCAGCTTGAAGGGACGGAACGCCGCGATGACCAATAGCGAGGCGGCGAGGATGATCAGCAGGTTGACGAACAACGGCAGTGCTCCATGCGAAAGGGCCGGCAGAGTGATGCAGGATGCCCAAGGCCGGGCGGCAGCGTCCAGCCTTGGCGAGGGACGGCGCTGGGCGGCGGGGCGCGCATGCTAAACTGCCGCGCGCCGTTTCCACCATGAGCGATGTCATGCTGCCTGAATGCCAACTGTTCGGAACCCTGGGTTGCCACCTCTGCGAACTGGCCGAGGAGCAGCTGATGCCCTTCGTCGGCCTGGGCCTGCAGGTCGAGCTGGTGGACATCGCCGAGCGGGAGGAGTGGGTCGCGGCCTACGGCGTGCGCATTCCGCTGCTGCGTCGGGCGGACAGCGGCGACGAGCTGGGCTGGCCGTTCGATGCGGCGCAGGTGGCGGCCTTTCTCGGCCTGGCCTGAACGAGGAGGGCGGCGAGGCGGCGCCCGGCCACCCGCGCCCGGGGAGTGACGCGGGAAGCAGGGCGCCGGCAACCGGCCCTCAGGCGGGAACGCTGTCCAGCAGCGCCTTGAGGCTGCCGTCGGCGTCCATCGACAGGACGATGTCGCAGCCGCCGACCAGCTCGCCGTTGACGAACAGCTGCGGGTAGGTCGGCCACTGCGAGATCTTCGGCAGCTTCTCGCGGATGTGCGGCGCGGTCAGCACGTTGACGAAGGCGAAGGGTTTGCCGGTCTTCTGCATCACCCCCACCGCGGCGCGCGAGAAGCCGCACTCCGGGGCCTCGGGCGTGCCCTTCATGTAGAGGATCACCGGGTTCTCGGCGATCTGCTTGCGGATGCGCGCTTCGGTATCAAGGACCTGCATGGTCATTTCCCTCTCCTCAGGAATGCGCGGCCAGGCGCAGGGCGACCCGCTGGGCGCCGTTCTGGCGCTGGCGGTGGGCGCTCCAGGCCGGGTAGCCGCCGTCGATGCTGTAGCTGTTGGCGAAGCCGTAGTCGCTGAAGAATTGCGCCATTTCCGCGCTGGCGCCTTCCTCGTCGCCGCAGACGATCATGTGCACCGTGCGCGGCGTGTACTTCACCAGCGAGCGCAGGGTGGTGTCGCTCAGGTGGATGGCGCGCGGATCATGCCCCTGGCAGTAGGCACGCGCGTCGCGCATGTCCAGCAGCATGACGGTTTCTTCCCGGGCGAGCAGGCGGGCGGCCTGTTCGGCGCTGATATGCTTGAAGTTGCTCATCGCTCTTCTCCAAAACAGTCATGGTAGGTGGGGCAGTGTTCGCAGCTGGGCGAGCGGCAGACGTAGCCGCCGTCCTGTTCGCACAGCTGCCGGTAGAAAAACTTCTTCCAGCGCATGTTGTGGGTGTTGCGGGCCGCGAGCCGCGGAAAGTTGTATTCCAGCAGCTCGCGCAGTTGTTCGCGGGAAGCCAGGCCCAGGTCGCGCCACAGGTGGTCGCCGCCCAGACAGGCGGCGGCGACGATGCAGGCCAGCGCCTCCTCGAACGGCTCGCGGTCGGCGCGGCCGTTGATCAGCAGGTCGCGCAGCTCCTGCCATTCGTCGCGGCGCAGCTCCAGCAGCTCGGCGCGCAGCGCGCCGCGCTCCGGGACCTGCGGGGGGGCACTATCGTACTGGCCGGCCAGCTGCGGAAAATTGGCCTGGATCAGTGCGGCGTACGCTGCATCCTCCAGGCCCAGACGAACGGGCAGGCAACTGCGCCCCTGGCGCTGCGCCAGCAGGATGCGCTCCAGCCAGGCATGGTTGGGACCACGCAGGGCCGGCGGCGCTTCGCCATGGGGACGGGGCAGGGCCTGCGCCAGCATGATCAGGCCTCCTCGCCGGCGCGGCAGGCGGCATGGCCGTGGGCCTGCCGCGCACAGCCGTCGAGCTCGGCTGGCACTGCGCCCAGCCGCGGCGTGGGCAGCAGGGCGTCGAGCGCCGCCAGATCGAAGCCGGCCAGGCGCAGGCTGCCGACGCTGATCAGCGGGCGGCGGATCAGCAGCGGCTGGGCCAGCAGCAGATCGAGGGCCTGCTCGGCGTCCAGTCCGTGCGGGTCCACCGTGCCGTCCTTGACCGCCGGCGCCGCGCGGTTGAACCACTCGGCCACCGGCAAGGCGGCCAGGAAGGCGTACAATTGCTCGCGCCGCCACGGCTCGGCGAGCAGGTCGCGCGCCTGCACCTGGAAGCCGGCCTCCTGCAGCAGCTGCTTCTGCCGCCGGTTGGTGGCGCAGCCGGGCTTCTCGTAGAACACCAGACTGGTCATCGGCCTTCTCCTCAGCGCGCCTGGATTTCGCGCATGGCCTCGTCCAGGCGCTCCGGCGGGATGCCGGTCAGCGAGCCCGGCGGGTTGGCCGGGCTGCCGTCGGCGAGCAGGATGGCGCCCTCGATCGGACAGATGCTCGCGCACTGCTTCTCGGCGTAGTCGTCCTCGCACTCGGTGCACTTGTGGGCGTTGATCTTGAAATGCGGACTGCTCTCGTAGATCGCCTCGCTCGGACACACGTCCACGCAGGCCCAGCAGTTCACACAGGACTCGACGATTTTCAGTGCCATGGTTTTCCCCTCCCTCAAGCGATCATGGCGTTCAGGCGTTGGCGCGCAGCGCGGTCTGGTCCTGATCGAGGCGACCGGCCGCGATCATTTCCTGGTACACCGCCATCACCGCCTCCTCGATGGGCTCCATGGCGTGCTCCCCGTTGGGCTGGATGCCGGCGGCCTCCAGGAGGCCCCACGGCTCATAGCCGATCTTCGAGCAGAGCACCGTCTCGCAGCCCTTGAGCGCGCGCACGCCGCCGGACAGCGCCGATTCCTTCTCGCCGCAGGTGTCGTTGCCGACGCAGAACTGCTCGACCTTGCGGTGGCCGATGAAGCGCACGCCGCTGGGCGAGGCCTCGTAGACGAGGAACTCGGTGGCATGGCCGTAGTGCTGGTTGATCAGCCCGCCGCCGCTGGTGGCCACCGCCATCAGCACCGGGCGGTAGCCCTTGCCGAGCGCTTCGTCGCCCAGCTGCGGGGCCTTCATGCCGGCCAGGCGCGCCTTCTTCGCCGCCTTCTCGTCGAGCTCTTCCTTGATCGCCGCGTGGATGACCGCGCGTTTGACCATGGCGGCCTCGTAGTCGATGTCCATCTCCTCGATCTTGTCCATGGTGAACTCGTCGCCGCGGTCCTCGCCGAGCAGGCCGACCGCGTCGGCGCGGCACTGGCGGCAGTGGCGCATCATGTTCATGTCGCCGGCGCAGGCGTCCTGCAGGTCCTGCAGCTCTTCCGGCTCGGGGCTGCGCTGGCCCATCACGCCGTAGAAGGTGCCGTGCTCGGCCTCGGCGATCAGCGGCATGACGTTGTGCAGGAAGGCGCCCTTGGCCTTGACGATCCTGCTGACTTCCTTGAGGTGCTCGTCGTTGACGCCGGGGATCAGCACCGAGTTGACCTTCACCAGGATGCCGCGCTCGACCAGCATCTCCAGGCCCTTCTGCTGCCGCTCGATGAGGATCTTGGCGGCCTTCACGCCGCGGATGCGCTTGTTGTTCCAGTAGATCCACGGATAGATCTTGGCGCCGACCTCGGGATCCACGCAGTTGATGGTGATGGTCACGTGGTCGATGTTGTGCTTGGCCAGCTCGTCGACGCAGTCGGGCAGCGCCAGGCCGTTGGTAGACACGCACAGCTTGATGTCCGGGGCCTGCTCGGAGAGCTGGCGGAAGGTCTCGAAGGTGCGCTCCGGGTTGGCCAGGGGGTCGCCGGGGCCGGCGATGCCGAGCACGGTCATCTGCGGAATGGTCGCGGCGACGGCCTTGACCTTCTTCACCGCCTGGTCGGGGTGCAGCAGCTCGGAAACCACGCCGGGGCGCGACTCGTTGGCGCAGTCGTACTTGCGGTTGCAGTAGTGGCACTGGATGTTGCAGGCCGGCGCCACCGCCACGTGCATGCGGGCGAAGTAGTGGTGCGCCTCCTCGGAGTAGCAGGGGTGGTTGTGCACCTTCTCGCGGATGTGATCCGGCAGATGGGACAGCTGGTCGTCGGTGCTGCCGCAGGATCCAGAGGAGCAACCGCCAGCGCTGTGGTGCCCCGCATCGTTTTGCCCAAGTACGCTCAGTTCCATGGTTGGTCTCCGGTGAAGAGAAGGGAGTCGCAGATACCCGAGCAATACCCGTGCCTGTTCGTAAGTTATTGTTTTTTAATGATTTAATTGTTTCGTGTGGGCGTCTTTGTCGGGCTACGGACAATTTTTCCCACCGCCGCCGGGTCGGCTTTGTCGGGGAGCCGACAACGCGCGGCGCGGCGGGGGCGCACGGCGCGCGGATGGCCGCAGCGGACATGGCAAGCGCGGGGAAGGAGGGGGAAGGGACCGGGCTCCCGGGCGGGAACCTGGGCGCCCGCAATCCTTTGCGGGCACACGGCGGGCTTCAGATCTTGCGCATATGGATATTGAGGGTCTGGATGCGGTAGGCGATCTGCCGCGGGGTCATGCCGAGCAGGCGCGCCGCCTTGGCCTGCACCCAGCCGGCCTGCTCGAGGGCGGCGATCACCCGCTCGCGGTCGTCCAGCGCCTCGTCGGCCAGGTTGACCTCCGGCAGCGGCGCCAGGGTCACGCTGTCATGGTCGAGGCCGCTCAGCGACACCACGTCGCGGGTGATGGTGCCGTCCTCGCTCATGATCGCCGAGCGCTCCAGGCAGTTCTCCAGCTCGCGCACGTTGCCCGGCCAGCGGTGGCTCATCAGCAGGCGGATGGCGCTGTCGGTGATCGACAGCGTGCGGTTCTGCAGGCGGCCGATCTTGGCCAGCAGGAATTCGGCCAGCTCGGGGATGTCCGCGGTGCGTTCGCGCAGCGGCGGGATGCGGATGGCCATGACGTTGAGGCGGTAGTAGAGGTCCTCGCGGAACTTGCCCTTTTCCACCTCGGCTTCCAGGTCGCGGTTGGTGGCGGCGACGATGCGCACGTTGACGCGCACCGTCTGGTTGCCGCCGACCCGCTCGAACTCGCCTTCCTGCAGCACGCGCAGCAGCTTGGCCTGGAACATCGGCGAGATCTCGCCGATCTCGTCGAGGAACAGGGTGCCGCCGTCGGCCTGCTCGAAGCGGCCCTTGCGCTGCTTGACCGCGCCGGTGAAGGCGCCCTTCTCGTGGCCGAACAGCTCCGACTCGAGCAGCGTTTCCGGCAGCGCCGCGCAGTTCAGGCGCACGAACGGCTGGTGGGCGCGCGGCGAGTTGTAGTGGATGGCGCTGGAGATCACTTCCTTGCCGGTGCCCGACTCGCCGAGCACCAGCACCGTGCTGTCCCACTTGCCGACCCGGCGCACCTGGTCGAACACCCGCCGCATCGACGGCGTGTGGCCGACCACCATGTTCTCGAAGCCGTACTTGCCGCGCACCTCGCGGCGCAGTTCGTCGCGCTCGTTGGCCACCTCGCGGCTGTCCTCGAGGTTGACCACCAGGCGCACGGTCTGCGCCAGCAGGTTGGCGACGATTTCCATGAAGCGCGCGCGGTCGGGCAGCAGCGGGTCGGCCGAGCCTTCCGGCTGGGCGGCCAGCACGCCGATGATGGTGCCCTCGTGGGTCTTGATCGGCACCGCGATAAACGGCAGTTCCAGATCGTAGAGGGCCAGGCGGTCGAGGAAGCGCGGTTCGGAGGAGATGCGTCCGAGCACCACGGAGTTGCCGTGCTTGAGGACGTTGCCGATCACCCCCTCGCCGATCCGGTAGCGCACGCTCTCGCAGGCGCTGACCACCGCCTCGGCGTCGCTGTGGATGGCACCGACCTGCAGGGCGTTGTGCTCGGCGTCGGAGATCGACACCAGGCCGTGCAGCAGGCCAAGGTCGTTGTGCAGGACGGCCAGCACCTGGGCGAGGATGTCCTCGATCTGCTGCACCCGGCTCAAGGTGCGCGCGATGCTGGCCAGCGCCTGCAGTTGGCTGTCGTAGAGATCGACCCGGCTCATGCTGGCGGGCCGCTGGGCGAGCTTGCTGTTCATCGACATGGGCTCCGTGGATCAACCGGCGGTGAAGGGGAGTTCGACTACCACCCGGCAGCCTTGGCGGTAGCCGGTGTCGATATGCACCATCCCGGCGTGCTCGGTGACGATTTCCTGGACCATGGACAGGCCCATGCCGTGGCCGGCGGAGTGCGGCGGTTTGGTACTGAAGAAGGGTTCGAACACCTTCAGGGCCAGATCGGCCGGGATGCCCGGGCCGCTGTCGGTGATTTCCATGCGCACCACCTGCTGGTTCTCCACCCGGGTACTGATGAACAGCTCGCGGCGGCCGACCTGGCTGTGGGCGATTGCCTCGATGGCGTTGACGATCAGCTGCTTGATCATGCTGCGCAGGCGGCTTTCCGCGCCCATCACCCAGGGCAGGCGCAGCGCCGGCTTCCAGTCGACGACGATGCCCTGGGCGAGCAGGTCGTCGGTGCACAGGGTGACCACCTCGCGGATCAGCTGGTTGACGTTGACCGGCATCTTCGCCTCGGCGCGGCGTACCGGCATGGCGCCGGACAGGCTGTCCAGCGCCTCCATGCCGGCGGCGCTGGCCTCGCGCATGGCGCTGAGCACCGGATCGTTGTCGGCCTGGCTGCCCAGGCGGCGCTCGAGCATGCGCAGCGCGGCGCTGATCAGGTTGACCGGGCCCTGCAGGCGGTGGATGGCGCCGTTGAAGGTCTCGCGCATGCCGTCGAGCAGCTCCTCCTCGGCCATCAGCGCCTTGAGCGCGTTGAGCCGCGAGTCCTGCTGCTTCTGGCGCAGCTCGGAGATGTCGTTGATGGTCAGCAGCAGGTAGCGCTCCTCGCTGGGCGAGAAGAACACCTGGGCGCTCTCGTCCTCGATATGGATGGCGCGGCCGTGGCAGGACAGCCAGCGCGGCGCGTAGCCGCCCAGGTCGAGGGGGATCTCCTTGCCGGAGAAGGCGCTGCCGTCGCGCTCCAGGGCGGCGAACGGAGTGGCGAGGTTCTCGCGCAGCAGCCCGACCAGGCCGTCGCTGGAGCCGTCGGCCGCCAGCTCCTTGGCCAGGCGGGTGAAGCTCGGGTTGGACAGCACCACGCGGTTGTCGTGGTCGAGCACCACCATCGCCGCCGGCGCGGCGTTGACCACCGCCTCGATCATCAGGCGCTGGTTGCTGACCCGCTGCTCCAGCTCGTGTAGGTCGCTGCTGTCGCGGTGCATGCCCAGGTAGTAGACGACGTCGCCGTCCTCGTCGAACACCGGGGCGACGGTCAGCTCGGCCAGGTACAGGCTGCCGTCCTTGCGCCGGTTGACCAGCACGCCGGACCACGGCTTGTGCTGCGCCAGGCGGCTCCACAGCGCCTGGTAGACCAGCCGCGGGGTGGTGCCGTTGGACAGCATGGATTCGTTCTTGCCGATCACCTCGGCCAGCGTATAGCCGGTGGTGGTGCTGAAGGCACGGTTGGCGTAGAGGATGTTGGCCTTGAGATCGGTGATGGAGATGGCGATGGGCGCGTGCTCGGCCATCTGCCGGAACGCCTCGGGGAGCAACTCCTCGGCATCGATGCTGGCGATGGCCGGCGACGTCTCGTTGCTGCGGGTCGGTTTGCCCTGGGTCATGCGCTATGCCTCGTCATTCGGGAGAACCAGCGGACAGGTAGATCGCCTGCGACGGGCCGCCCGGAGGCCGACTTCTATATACGCACCGCAGGTAGGGGCTTTTTTGCAAACACTGTGCCGCCGCCATAACCGCCGCCGACCCCCATCAGGGCGGGAAAAAGTCGCATTTCAGAGCCGTTGGGCCGGCTTTTGCCGGCGGTTTCTGTAGGAAAGCCCACGCAGGGCGGCGCGAGCGGCGAGACGCTCTGTAGCGAAGCCGACAAATCCTTGCGCCGGGGTCGCCGGGTGCCCCGGTTTGTCTGCACTTCCCTTGATCTGGATCAAGTTTTACGGGCCGTGCGGGGCCTGCGCGCAGCCCTGCGGGGCCATGGCACGCTTGCTGCAGAAACACCTGGCAACAGTCAGTGCCCGACAAGGGTGCATCGCAAGGTTCGACCGGGTGGGTGGCTCGCTATGGAATACGTGCTTTTTCTGATCAGCACCGTGCTGGTCAACAACGTGGTGCTGGTGCGCTTCCTGGGCCTGTGTCCGTTCATGGGCGTGTCCAGCAAGCTCGATCCGTCGATCGGCATGGGCGTGGCGACCACCCTGGTGATGACCCTCGGCGGCGTCAGCAGCTGGCTGCTCGAACACTACGTGCTGCTGCCGCTGGGCATCGGCTTCCTGCGCATCCTCGCCTACATCGTGGTGATCGCGGCGATGGTGCAGCTGATCGAGATGATCATCCGCAAGGTCAGTCCCTCGCTGTACCGGGCGCTGGGCATCTACCTGCCGCTGATCACCACCAACTGCGCCGTGCTCGGCGTGCCGCTGATCAGCGTGCGCGAGGGCCACAGCCTGGTCCAGGCCGGCCTGTTCGGCTTCGGTTCGGCGCTCGGCTTCACCCTGATCATGATCATCTTCGCCGGCCTGCGCGAGCGCCTGCAGCTCGCCAACGTGCCGGCGGCGTTTTCCGGTCCGCCGATCGCCTTCGTCACCGCCGGCCTGCTGGCGCTGGCGTTCATGGGCTTCGGCGGTTTGATCTGAAGGACTGACCGGCTGACGCCGGCGAGGAGAGCGACATGCTGATGGCAACCCTGGCCCTGGCCACCATGGGCCTGCTGCTGGGCGGCGGACTGGGGGTGGCGGCGCGCAAGTTCGCGGTCACCGACGACAACCCGCTGCTCAAGGAGGTCGAGGCGCTGATGCCCGGCAGCCAGTGCGGCCAGTGCGGCTTCCCCGGTTGCGCCGGCGCCGCGGCGGCGCTGGTCGAGGGCAACGCATCGGTGACCTGCTGCCCGCCCGGCGGCGTGGCGCTGGCCGAGAAGCTCGCCGCGCTGCTCGGCGTGACCCTCGACGCCGGGCAGATGAGCGCGCCGCAGATGGCCAGCATCGACAGCGCGCAGTGCACCGGCTGCACGCGCTGCTACCGCGCCTGTCCGACCGACGCCATCGTCGGCGCCAGCGGGCAGATCCACGTGGTGATGCAGAGCGCCTGCACCGGCTGCGCCAAGTGCCAGGACGCCTGCCCCGAAGACTGCATCTCGCTCGCCGCGCAGGGGCCGACCCTGGACACCTGGCGCTGGGCCAAGCCCCAGGCCGCCTGAATTCCCCACGGAGCCTTCGCATGTTCAATCTCGCCCGCATCCGCGGTGGCGTCCACCCGGACGCCCACAAGGACCGCTCCTCGGCGCTGACCATCGGCAGCGTGCCGCTGCCGCCGCGCCTGTACCTGCCGCTGCGCCAGCACGCCGGCGCCGAGGCCCTGCCGCTGGTCAAGGTCGGCGACCGGGTGCTCAAGGGCCAGCTGATCGCCAGCTCGCCCTCGGAGATGTCGGCGCCGATCCATGCGCCGAGCTCCGGGACCGTCGTCGAGATCGGCCCGATCCTCGCCCCGCACCCGTCGGGCCTGACGGTCAACGGCATCGTCATCGACACCGACGGCGAGGATCGCTGGATCGAGCTGGACGTGCCGGGCAACCCCTTCGAGGAGAGCCCGCTGGTGCTCGCCGAGCGGGTCGCCCAGGCCGGCATCGTCGGCATGGGCGGGGCGATCTTCCCGGCCGCGGTCAAGCTCAAGCAGGGCACCAGGCACGAGATCAAGACCGTGCTGGTCAACGGCAGCGAGTGCGAGCCGTTCCTGACCTGCGACGACCGCATCATGCGCGAGCGCGCCGAGGCCATCGTCGACGGCGCCCGGCTGATCCAGCACATCCTGCGCGCCTACCGGGTGGTGATCGGCATCGAGGACAACAAGCCCGAGGCGATCGCCGCCATGCGCGCGGCCAGCGAGCCCTACGGCGCCATCGAGGTCGAGGCGGTGCCGGCGCTCTATCCGATGGGCTCGGCCAAGCAGCTGATCCAGGCGGTCACCGGCCGCGAGGTGCCGGCCGAGGCGCGCAGCACCTCGGTCGGCGCGCTGGTGCACAACGTCGGCACCGTGTACGCCATCCAGCAGGCGCTGCGCCATGGCCGGCCGCTGATCTCGCGGGTGGTGACCGTGGCCGGCGGCTGCGTGAGCAATCCGCGCAACCTCGAGGTGCTGATCGGCACCCCGGCCCAAGCGCTGTTCGACGCCTGCGGCGGCTTCAGCCGCGAGCCCGCCGGCGTGCTGCTCGGCGGGCCGATGATGGGCGTCAACCTGCCGTCGCTGCAGGCGCCGGTGATCAAGGGCGCCACCGGCCTGCTCGCCCTTGCCCCCAACGAGCTGCGCGCCGACGAGGCTTCGCCGTGCATCCGCTGCGCCAGCTGCGTGGACGCCTGCCCGATGGGCCTGCTGCCCCTGGAGATGGCCGCCCGCGCGCGGGTCGACGACCTCGACGGCGCCCACGAGTACGGCCTGCGCGACTGCATCCTGTGCGGCTGCTGCTCCTACGTGTGCCCCTCGCACATCCCCCTGGTGCAGTACTTCCAGTACGCCATGGGCCAGCAGGACGAGCGCCGCCAGGGCGCGCGCAAGGCCGATCACATCAAGCAGCTGACCGAGGCGCGCGCCACGCGCCTGGCCGAGGAGGAGGCTGCCAAGGCCGCCGCCAAGGCCGCCAAGGCGGCCAAGGCGAAAGCCGCCAAGCCGGTGGCCGCACCGAGCAACGAGGTGGAGTCATGAGCACCATGGGTCTCGTATCCGGGCCGTTCGCCCACGACCGCTCGTCGGTCAACCGCATCATGCTGCAGGTGTGCCTGGCGCTGCTGCCGGCCACCCTGTTCGGCCTCTACCTGTTCGGCTGGCCGGCGATCAACCTGTGGCTGCTGACCTGCGCCAGCGCGGTGCTCACCGAGGCGCTGTGCCTGCGCTGGCTCGGCCAGCCGCAGCGGCGCCTGCTCGACGGCTCGGCGCTGCTCACCGGCTGGCTGCTCGCGCTGTCGCTGCCGCCGTGGGCGCCCTGGTGGATCGGCGTCGGCGGCAGCGTGTTCGCCATCGGCATCGGCAAGCAGATCTACGGCGGCATCGGCCAGAACCTGTTCAACCCGGCGATGCTCGCCCGCGTCGCCCTGCTGATCGCCTTCCCGCTGCAGATGACCACCTGGGCGCTGCCGCACGCGCTCGGCTCGGCCGCCGCGCCCGGCTTCGTCGAAGGTCTTGCCATCACCTTCGGCGGCGCGATCCCCGACGGCACGACCGGCGCCACCGCCCTCGGCGGGCTGAAGACCGAGCTGACCCTGGGCCATACCGCCGAGCAGATCCTCGCCGGCAACTTCCAGCTGATTCCGGCGCTGCTCGGCAGCACCGCAGGCAGCCTCGGCGAGACCTCCGAGCTGCTGCTCCTGCTCGGCGGCCTGTGGCTGCTGCTGCGGCGCATCATCCACTGGGAGATCCCGGTCAGCATGCTGGTCAGCGTGGTGCTCCTGGGCGCCATTGCCCACCAGATCAACCCCGACCGCTATCCCGGCGGCCTCTACCACCTGGCCAGCGGCGGCCTGCTGCTCGGTGCCCTGTTCATCGCCACCGACCCGGTGACCTCGCCGGTCAGCCGCGCCGGGCGGCTGATCTTCGGCATCGGCTGCGGTGTGCTGGTCTACGTGATCCGCACCTGGGGCAGCTTCCCCGAGGCGGTGGCCTTCGCCGTGCTGTTCATGAACGCACTGAGTCCGCTGATCGACCGCTACTGGCGCCCGCGCGCCTACGGCCGCACCTCGAGCGGCAAGCCGCTGGCCATCGGCCGGCAAACCAGCCAGGTCAAGCAGGAGGGCTAAGCATGAGCGAGACCAGTCTCACTTCCCCAGATGAGGCGGCCCCGAATAAGGCGGCCCCGGACGAGGCGGGCGCCGCGGCGCCTGGCCTGCTCGAACGCTGGCGGTCGCAGATCGCCTACCAGGGCCTGTCGCTGGGCGCGGTGTGCGCCCTGGTCGCCCTGATCCTGCTGGTCGGCGACCAGCTGACCAAGGGCCAGATCGAGGCCCAGCAGCTCGAGGACCGCCTGGCCGTGCTGCGCCAGGTGCTGCCGGCGGCGCTGTACGACAACAACCCGCTGCAGGACGCCTTCAAGGTGCAGGACAGCGAGCTGGGCGAGGTCGAGGTGTATCCGGCGCGCAAGGATGGCCGCCTCACCGCGGTGGCCTTCCAGGTCAGCAACATCGGCTACGGCGGACCAATCCTGCATCTGATCGCCCTCGATGCCGAAGGCCGCATCCTCGGCGTGCGGGTGCTCGGCCACAAGGAAACCCCGGGCCTGGCCGACAAGATCGAGGTGTCGCGCAGCGACTGGATCAAGGCCTTCGACGGCCTGTCGCTGGCCAACACGCCGCTGCCCAAATGGAAGGTGAAGAAGGACGGCGGCCAGTTCGACCAGTTCGCCGGCGCCACCATCACCCCGCGTGCGGTGGTCAAGAGCGTGCTGCAGGCCCTGCAATTCCAGGTGCGCCAGGCCGAACGGCTGAGCGCGAAACAACAGGAGGCACAACCATGAGCAGCAGTTGCGGAGTTCCCGCCAGCGCCCCGCCGTCGGCCAGTCCGTGGAAGTACTTCACCAGCGCGCTGTGGGACTACAACGTCGCCCTGGTGCAGATGCTCGCGCTCTGCCCGACCCTGGCGGTGACCACCACCGCCACCAACGGCCTGGGCATGGGCCTGGCCACCACGCTGGTGCTGGTGCTGACCAACGCGCTGATCTCGGCGCTGCGCCACACCATCTCCCCCGAGGTGCGCAACCCGGTGATGATCGGCCTGATCGCCGGCGTGGTGACCCTGATCGACATGGCGATGAACGCCTGGATGCACGAGCTGTACAAGGTGCTCGGCCTGTTCATCGCGCTGATCGTCACCAACTGCGCGGTGCTCGGTCGCGCCGAGTCGTTCAGCCTCAAGCATCCGGTGATCCCCTCGATGCTCGACGGCGCTGGCATGGGCATCGGCTTCACCTGGGTGCTGGTGCTGATCGGCGGCATCCGCGAGATCCTCGGCAGCGGCACGCTGTTCGCCCAGGCCTCGTCCCTGCTCGGCCCGCACTTCGCCTGGCTGGAGATCACCGTGCTGCCCGGCTTCCAGGGCATCCTGCTGGCCATCCTGCCGCCGGGGGCGTTCATCGTCCTGGGCTTCCTGCTGGCCGGCAAGCGCGTGCTCGACCGCCGCCGCGCCGAGCGACGGATCCAGTCCCACGGCGAGCTGATCGTCCTGCAATGAGTCCGGCACAGGAGTGAGTCGCATGAAAGTTGCTGTGGTGTACGCCGTGGCTCCCCAGCCGCTGCTGCTGATCTGCCAGGTCGCCGAGGGCAGCAGCGTGGAGCAGGCCATCGAACAGTCGGGGCTGTTGCGCTACCGCCCGGAGATCGACCTGAAGCAGCAGAAGGTCGGCGTGTTCGGCAAGTTCGTCAAGCTGGACAGTCCGCTCAAGGACGGTGATCGCGTGGAGATCTACCAGCGCATCACCCGGGTGCTCGACGACGACGATGACGACGATGACGATTGATTAGCTCGCCGAGGAGAGCGCCGATGAATACCCCCATGAACCTGAGTCGCGAGACCGCCCTGCGCATCGCGCTGGCCGCCCGCGTGCTGCCCGGCATCGGCGTCGCCCGCCTGCTGGACATGCTGCAGCAGAGCATTCCGGGCCCCCTGACCGAGGAAAGCCTGCAGACCATCACCGTGACCAACCTCAAGACCGGCTTCGCCAGCGCCGACGGCGAGGAGGACGGCGAGGACATCAGCATCGGCCTGCCGGCGATCAAGGAGGCGGTGCGCATCCTCTGGGGCGAGCTGGCCGCCGACGACCTGCCGCAGCCGGTGGTGCTGGAACGTATCCCGGAGCGCTCGATCCGCGTGGCCATCGCCTCCAACACCGGCGAGAACCTTGACGGCCACTTCGGCTCCTGCCTGCGCTTTCTGATCTACCAGGTCAGCGCCGACGAGAAGGCGCTGGTCGACGTGCGCTCGGCCCTCGAGGCCGACTTTGCCGAGGACAAGAACGGCTTCCGCGTCGACCTGATCCGCGACTGCCAGGTGCTCTACGTGGTATCGGTGGGCGGTCCGGCGGCGGCCAAGGTGGTGCGCGCCGACATCTACCCGATGAAGAAGCTCGAGGGCGGCCAGGCCCAGGACATCCTCGCCGAACTGCAGGCGGTGATGGCCGGCTCGCCGCCGCCGTGGCTGGCCAAGCATCTGGGCGTCGCCGCCGAGGAGCGCGTACGTTTTTCCCGATCCGACGAGGTGGCTTGAGTGAGTGAGAACCGACGACTGATCGCCGTGGCCATCGACCGCGAGGGGCGGGTGGCCGGCCACGCCGGGCGCGCCCATCGCTGGCGGGTGTTCGACGTCTGGCCGGGCGAGGCGGCCGAGGAGGCCTACAGCCTCGAACTGGCCGAGCACGCCTGCCTGCACGAGTGGCACGTCTGCGCGTGGCCCGAGCGCCATCCGCTGCACGCGGTAGACGTAGCCATCGCCGGCAGCGCCGGCGACGGGGTGATCCGCCGTCTCGGCGAGCGCGGGGTGAGCCTGCTCACCACCGGCGAAAGCGACCCGGCGCGGGCGGTCAAGGCGTACCTCGCCGACGACCTGCCGCCCGGCGCGCCGCACGACGAGCACAGCTGCGGCGGCGAGGGCCACCAGGTGGCCTGAGCGTCGGCCGCCCGGCCTTCCCCAGCATCATCAGCGAACCGGCCGCACGCGAGCGGCCGGCCAGGAGGCAGTCGATGGACAGTCCCGTGAACCTGAGCCGCGAGGCCGCGCTGCGCATCGCCCTTGCCGCCCGCGCGCTGCCCGATGTTCCGCTGCGCAAGCTGCTGGAGATCCTCCAGGAGCGCGTCGACGCGCCGCTCACCGAACAGACCCTGCGCCGGGTCACGGTCATCGACCTGAAGATCGGCCTGGCCGGCGGCGAGGACGACGTCGACCTGGTCGACACGCCGATGGCGGCGCTCAAGGAGGCGGTGCGCATCCTCTGGGGCGAGGTCGAACCGGGCACCCTGCCGCAGACACAGGATCTGGCCGAGCTGCAGTCCGCGGAGGAGAAGTCGATCCGCGTGGCCATCGCCTCCAACAGCGACGCCAACCTCGACGGCCACTTCGGCTCCTGCCAGCGCTTCCTGGTCTACCAGGTGAGCGCCAGCGCGCGGGTGCTGGTCGACGTGCGCGCGACCGACGGCGCGGACCAGGCCGAGGATCGCAACGGCTATCGCCGCGACCTGATCCGCGACTGCCAGGTGCTCTACGCGGTCACCATCGGCGGCCCGGCGGCCTCCAAGGTGGTGCGCTCGGGCATCTACCCAATCCTCAGGATCGAGGGCGGCAGCGCCGACGCCATCCTCGACGAGCTGCAGGCGGTGATGGCCAGCGCCCCGCCGCCATGGCTGGCCAAGCTGCTCGGCCGCGGCGGCGAGCGCCGCCTGCGCTACGAGACCACCGACGAAGTGGCTTGAGCGCCGCCTCGCCCTCCCGCGCGGAGGGCGGGGCACACGTCTGCCTTGCGTGCCAGTGGGTGCCCGGCCTTGCCGGGCCGCCCGATCCCCGGACATCCCGGACTCGCCAAGGAGACTCCCGATGAACAGCCCCACCCTGAGCCGCGCAACCGCCCTGCGCGTCGCGCTCGCCGCCCGCGCGCTGCCCGAGACCGGCGTCGGCCAGTTGCTGGAAATCCTCCACCAGCGCATCGACGGCCCGCTCACCGAGAGCAGCCTGCAGGGCCTGACGGTCACCGACCTGAAGATCGGCCTGGCCGGCTCCGAGGAGGACGTCGACCTGCTCGACACACCCATGGGCGCGCTCAAGGAGGCGGTGCGCATCCTCTGGGGCGAGACCACCGCCGACGACCTGCCGCAGCCGGTGGCGCTCGGCGAGATGCCGGCCGGCGCGATCCGCGTCGCCGTCGCCTCCAACAACGGCGCCCAGCTCGACGGCCACTTCGGCACCTGCCTGCGCTTTCTGGTCTACCAGGTCAGCGCCGGCGAACGGGTGCTGGTCGACGTGCGCTCGACCCTGGATGCCGACCGGGCCGAGGACCGCAACGCCTTCCGCGCCGGGCTGATCGACGACTGCCAGGTGCTCTGCGTGGTCTCCATCGGCGGCCCGGCCGCCGCCAAGGTGGTGCGCGCCGGCATCCACCCGCTGAAGAAGCCCAAGGGCGGCCGCGCCGAGGAGGTCCTCGGCGAGCTGCAGCAGGTCATGGCAGGCTCGCCGCCACCGTGGCTGGCCAAGCTGCTGGGCAAGGGAGCGGAGGAGCGGGTGCGCTTCGAGTGGGAGGGGGAGGCGGTGGCCTGACGAGGCTGGAGGGGCGGGCGAGTAGGGTGGACAACGGCGCAGCCTTGTCCACCTGTGTCCTGCGCCCCGGTGGGCAATCGCTGCGCGAGTTGCCCTATATGGACTCCACCCTACGTCACCCGGCGTTGCTTTGGCTCATCACGGCTTGACCTGACGACTATAGTAGGGTCGAAGCTTGGCGCTCCCATTCCACAGGAGCAGATCATGACCGGTCCGAAATCAATGTCTGACGACCAGTTTCTTGCGGCCTTTCTGGACTCCAGCATACCGCCAGCCGGCTTTGATCACCTCGGCCACATGCGAGCAGCCTGGCTGCTGCTCCAGCGTCGTCCGCTGGAGGAGGCGGTGGTGGAAACCTGCCACGCTATCGCCCGGCTGGCGACTCGTCTGGGTGTCCCGGGAAAGTACAACCGGACCCTTTCCGAGGCACTGGTGCGTCTGATGGCGCATGGCGGCGCCAGCAACAGGGCACTCGCCTGGCCGGATTTTCTTGCCGCCAACGCCGATCTGGTCGGTGGCGCGCGCCGCGTCCTGGCGCGCCACTATAGTGACGAAACCTTGTACTCGGAGGCGGCACGGGAGCGCTTCACGGCACCGGACCGCCAGCCCCTGCCGTTATGAGCCAATCCCGCAGCAAGCTCACGCTTGGTCAGCTCGCCAAACGCGTCGGGCTGGCGCGCTCCTCGATCCTGTATTACGAGTCCATCGGGTTGTTGGCTCCCCACGGACGTAGCCCGGCTGGCTACCGCCTCTATGGGCAGTCCGAGCTGGATCGCCTGCTCACTATCCGTCGTCTGCGCGAGTCGGGTCTGGCGTTAGCCGACATCCGCAGCATCCTTTCGCCGTCCGATGAATCAGTCTCGCGTGGAGGCACCGGGCCTATGGCGTTACTGGAGAAGCGTCTGCTCGGTCTCAGCCAGGAAGTGGAGCGTATCCGCAAGCAGCAGCGCGATCTCGCACGTCTGCTCGCGGCTCCCGACGTCCGCAACGGTCGGCAACATTGGGACAAGGAGGCGTGGGTTGAGTTGTTGCGGCGCGCAGGCTTCAACGAAGAGGCAATGCACCTGTGGCACATTGAGTTCGAGCGTGAAGACCCCGACCAGCATGCGAACTTCCTGAAGTTGCTTGGCCTCGATCCGGCGGAGGTGGCAAGAATTCGCTGCTGGTCGCGAGACAAGACTGACAACTAGGCTGGACAACGGCGCAGCCTTGTCCACCAACTCCCGCCCCCGGCGGTGGATAATCGCTGCGCGAGTTGCCCATCATAGGTGACTGGCATGCCTCGGCCGATGCCGGGTAGCGATCCAGTAGATTAATGTCGAGAACACGGATGCCGTGTATTCATGGAGGAATGAGATGACGTGGTTACTGATTGCGGTCGTGGTATTGACCGTACTTGTAGCGATAATGCTCGCTACGAAGAGGGCATCCAGAGGCATCGCCGGCCAGCCGCTTCCTTATTTGAAAAAAGACTCTTTGCTCACCCCTGCGGAGCGCTCATTTCTGGGCGTTCTTGAGCAAGCGCTGGAAGGGCGATATCGAGTGTATGCCCAGGTGCGACTGGGCGATCTACTTGCGGTGAAAACGGGCACCAACAGGTCCGCCCGCGCTATTGCCCTGAATCGTATCAATCGCAAGCATGCCGATTTTGTGCTGTGCGAGAAGGAATCTCTTGAGATCGTCTGCGCCATTGAGCTGGATGACGCCTCCCATCAACAGGAACGTCGGAGGGCGAGGGATAGTTTCCTTGAGGAGGCATGTCGCGCAGCCGGCTTGCCGCTGGCCAGGTTTGTAGCGAAGGCTGGTTACAGCATTCAGGATGTCCGGGACGCCATCGAGCAGGTGGCGGTCATCAAGCCGGGGCCGGCGTCGAAATCCAGCGACATGGAGCGCGTGCGGGCGACTGCGCAATTACCGCCTGCAGCCGACGCGCAGGAGAAGGTGCCCGCTTGTCCGAAGTGTGGCGGGTCTACACTGCTGCGCACGGTCAAGAGTGGCGCTCATGCGGGCAAGCGCTTGTGGGGTTGCTCCCGTTTCCCTTCCTGCAAGGGCTATATCCCGTTGAGCCAGTGAGCGCGGCATGTAGGGGAGTTGGCAAGCAATGGACTTGCTATCGGCACTGCTGGCATTCGCTGCCCGCCTTATCGCCGAATTTGTCGGCGAGCTGATCCTCGGCACCCTCTGCTACTGGCTCGGCTGGCCGTGGGTGAAGCTGTTCAGCCTGGGCAAATATCCCCGCCACGGCTGGCGCAGCGGGCACCGTGAGGAAATCTATGTCCAGTGCGTCGGCGGCGCCGTAGCCGTACTGGCGATGATGGCCGCCCTCGGCCAGTTCGCCGCCTGACGCGCTGTCCTTACCGCGCCGCCCTCACTGCTCCGCCCCGCGCAGCTCCAGCACCCGCTGGCGCAGCAGCCGGGGTTCGGCCACGGTTGCCGGCACCGGTTCGCCGACGCGCAGGGTGACGCGGCGCAGCGGGTGCAGGCGGCCGAGGCGCTGCAGCCAGGAGGCGGCCTGGCGCGAGAAGGGGCTGGCCCACAGCCCGGACAGCGCCATCGGCAGCACGTCGACCGGCTGGTGGCGCAGGATGCGCTGGATGCCGGGGCGGAACTCGCCGACTTCGCCATCCGGGGTCAGGCGGCCCTCGGGGAAGATCGCCACCAGCTCGCCGGCTTCCAGCGCGCTGGCCACCTCGGCGTAGGCCTTCTCCAGCAGCGCGGCGTCCTCCTTCGCCGGGGCGATGGGGATGGCGCGGGCGTGGCGGAATACGAAGGACAGCAGCGGCCAGCGGAAGATGCGGTGGTCCATCACGAAGCGGATCGGCCGCCGGCAGGCGGCGCTGATCACCAGGGCGTCGACGTAGCTGACGTGGTTGCACACCAGCAGCGCCGGGCCGTTCAAGGGAATGCGCTCGACGTTCTGCTTGTCCAGGCGGTAGACCGAGTGGACCAGCATCCAGTCGAGGAAGCGCAGCAGGAATTCCGGCACCAGGCGGTAGATGTAGATGGCGACCAGCGCGTTGACCAGCGCGGCGGCGATGAACAGCTGGGGGATCGACAGGCCGGCGCCGAGCAGCCCGGCCGCAGCTCCAGCGCCGACCACCATGAACAGCGCGTTGATGATGTTGTTGGCGGCGATGATCCGCGCGCGGTAGTCCGGGTCCGAGCGCAGCTGCATCAGCGCGTACAGCGGCACGATAAAGAAGCCGCCAAACAGGCCCAGGGCGAACAGGTCGAACAGTACGTGCAGCATGTGCGGCTGCTGCAGCAGTTCGCCGAGCGCCAGCGGCGCGGGCGGCGGGCTGGCCGGCGAGGCGAAACCCAGGTCGAGGCCGAACAGGGTCAGGCCGATCGAGCCCAGCGGCACCAGGCCGATCTCCACCAGCTTGCCGGACAGCCGCTCGCAGAGCATCGAGCCCACGCCGATGCCGAGGGTGAAGATGGCCAGCAGCAGGGTCACGCTGGTTTCGCTGCCGCCCAGCACGTCCTTGGCGTAGGCCGGGAACTGGGCGAGCAGCAGCGCGCCGTACAGCCAGAACCAGGAGATGCCGAGGATCGACAGGAACACCGTGCGGTTGCGGCGGGCGAATCCGATGTTGCGCCAGGTCTCGCTGAACGGGTTGGGGTTGATGGTCAGCTGCGGCTGCGGCGCCGGCGCCAGCGGAATGCCGCGGCTGGTCAGGTAGCCGAGCACGGCGACGACCAGGCAGCCGGCGGTGATCCACAGGTGGCCGCCGGCCATGCCGGCGAGCAGGCCGCCGGCCAGGGTGCCGACCAGGATGGCGACGAAGGTGCCGGCCTCGATCAGCGCGTTGCCGCCGACCAGCTCGTCCTCGTGCAGGTGCTGCGGCAGGATGGCGTACTTCACCGGGCCGAACAGGGTCGAATGCACGCCGAGGAGGAACAGGCAGCCCATCAGCAGCGCCAGGCTGTGCAGGGCGAAGCCGGCCCCGGCGAGCAGCACGATGCCGATCTCCAGCAGCTTGACCAGCCGGGCCAGGCGCGCCTTGTCGTACTTGTCGGCCAGTTGCCCGGCGGTGGCCGAGAACAGGAAGAACGGCAGGATGAAGATGCCCGCCGCCAGGTTGGCGAGCAGCCCGATGCTCAGCGTGGTCCACTGCGCGGCCTGGAAGGTCAGCAGCACCACCAGGGCGTTCTTGAACAGGTTGTCGTTGAACGCGCCGAGGAACTGGGTGGCGAAGAACGGGCCGAAGCGGCGGGTGTTGAGCAGGGCGAAGGACGAACTCATGACGGGGTGTCCTGGGCGGGGAGCGGGATGGCCTCGCCGGCCTCGGCCAGGCGCTTGAGGCTGACGTGGTCGGTCTTGCCGGTGCCCAGCAGCGGCAGGGCGTCGAGGTGGCGGATGTCGCGCGGCACCGCCAGCTCGCTGGCGCCCAGGCGGCGGGCGGCGGCCAGCAGTTGCTCGCGGGCGAGCTGCGGCGCGGTGGTGAACAGCACCAGCGCCTCGCCCTTGGCGGCGTCGCCGCGGGTCGCGGCGGCGTGGGCGAAGTCCGGCGCGGCCTCGCCTGCGATCTGTTCGACCACCTCCAGCGAGACCATCTCGCCGGCGAGCTTGGCGAAGCGCTTGAGGCGGCCGCGGATGTGCACGAAGCCGTCGGCGTCGACCTCGACGATGTCGCCGGTGGCGTACCAGCCGGGGCGGATCGCCGGCGGCGCCTGGATCACCCCCGGGCGGTCGAACAGCAGGTAGCCCTTGAGCAGGTTCGGTCCCTTGAGGTGCAGGGCGCCGGCGCCTTCGATGCCCGGCACCGCCTCCAGCTCGTAGGCAATGCCCGGCAGCAGCTGGCCGACGCTGCCGTCGCGGCAGGCCATCGGCACGTTGACCGCCACCACCGGCGCGCACTCGGTGATGCCGTAGCCTTCGAGGATGCGGATGCCGAACTTGTCGAGCCAGGTCTGGCGCACCTCGTGGTTGAGCCGTTCGGCGCCGGCCACCACGTAGCGCAGGCGGCCGAAGTCGTAGGGGTGGGCGTACTTCGCGTAGTTGCCGAGGAAGGTCGAGGTGCCGAACAGCACGCTGCAGTCTCGGTCGTAGACCAGCTCGGGGATGATCCGGTAGTGCAGCGGATTGGGGTAGAGGAACACCTTGCAGCCGGACACCAGCGGCAGCAGCGCGCCGCAGGTCAGGCCGAAGGAGTGGAACAGCGGCAGCGCCATCATGAACTTGTCGAGCGGGGTGAAGTCGGCCACCGCGCGGATCTGCGCGACGTTGGCGAGCAGCGAGTTGTGCGAGTGCACCACGCCCTTGGGCTTGCCCTCCGAGCCCGAAGTGAACAGCACCAGCGCCGGATCGTCCGGCTGCTGGGCCAGCGCGGCGCGCTGCGGCAGCAGCAGGTGGGCGAGCAGCCACAGGCGGTCGGCGAGGCTCAGCTCGCGCTTGAGGTCCTCCAGGTAGATGACGCGGATGCCGGTCAGCTGGTCGAGCAGGCCGCCCAGGCGCGCCTTGTCGACGAAGGTGCGCAAGGCGACCACGGTGCGGATGCCGGCGGCGGTGCAGGCGGCCTGCAGGCCGTCCTTGCCGGCGGTGTAGTTGAGCATCGCCGGGATGCGCGCATTCAGCGACAGGCCGAGCAGCAGGCCGAGGGTCGGCGCGGCGTTGGGGCTGAGCACGCCAACGATCTCGCCGGGCTGGGTGTGGCGGCTGAGTAGGCGGCCGAGGCCGAGCGCCATCTTCAGCAGCGAGCCGTAGGACTCCTCGACCAGGCGCACGTCCTCGACCAGCTTGTAGTCGTTGCCGAAGATCGCCTTGGCGTCGAGGAAGGCCTCGAACAGCGTGCGTTGCGGGCGGGTGGCCACCAGCATGTCGAGGAGGATGTGGCGCATCTCCTCGCCGGCGCGGCGCCGGCGCTGCTTGGCTGAGGGCAGCGCGGGCATGGCGATCTGCCGCGGCGGCTGGATGTGCAGATCGACCTGCGGCAGCAGGCGGCGCGGGTAGACGCCGGCCAGGCGGCCGAAGTAGCTGCGCGCGGCGCCGTCGATGCGCACCGGCACCACGGTGGCGCCGGTGCGCGCGGCGACGAAGCCGGCGCCGTCGTAGACCTTCATCAGCGAGCCGGTGCGGGTGATGCGCCCCTCGGGGAAGATCACCACCGGGCGGCCGCTCTCCACCAGGCGGACGATCTGCTTGATCGCCAGCGGGTTGGTCGAGTCGACCGCGAGGTGCGGCACGAAGCGCAGCAGCACGCGGAACAGCGGGCGGCTGGCGACCTGGGTGTGCACCACGAACACCGGCTCGACGGGCAGGAACAGGCCGAGCAGCAGGCCGTCGAGGAAGGATTCGTGGTTGGCGACGATCAGCGTGCGCGGGTTGGCGAACACGTCCGCCGCGCCGTGGACACGCACGCGCAGCAGGCGCTGGAACAGGCGGCGCAGAAAGGGCTTGAGCATGATCGATCCCTGATCTCAGGAGTGGCGGATGGAATGGCGCGATGGTGCCACCGCGGCGGTGTCGCTGGCCAGCGGCGCCGCTGCCGGGCCGCGTCGCACCAGTTGGGCGACGATGACCGCGGCGGCGGCAGTGGACAGCAGGTGCTTGAGAGTATGGCCGGTCAGCGGGTCGAGCAGGGCGGCGAGCTGGTGATCGAGCAGCTCGGCGACCCGGGCCAGCCCGTAGAGGGCGAAGGCGGCGACGAAGGCCAGGCGCTCGCCGCGCGGGCGGCGGTACAGCCACTGCCACAGCGGGATCAGCAGCATGGCCAGGCCCTGCAGCAGCAGGTAGGGACGCAGGTCGCCACGGCCTTGCAGGGCGCCGATATACCACCAGAGCACGGCGGCCAGCGCGGCGAAGCCGAGCAGGACGGCGAGCAGGCGGTTGTCGCGTTGCCGACAGTCGGCCCAGGCGCCGGCCAGCAGCCCGGCGCAGGCCAGGGCTATGGGCAGGCGGTCCCAGAGCAGGCGGTGGTCGTCGGGGGCCAGGTGATACCAGCCCGAACCCAGCGCGGTGAGCAGCAGGCCGGCTAGAAACAGCGCGTAGCCCGGCCAGCTCAGCGGGAAATGCGTATGCCGGCGCGGCGCCAGGCGCCCGAACCCCCACAGGGCGACCACGGCGAAGCCGAGGTTGGACAGCACGTCGCAGAAGTGGGGGATGCCCAGCAGGGTCAGCTGGTCGGCGAAGGCGTGGTAGTTCTCGAACTGGGCGATGGGCCCGTGCAGCAGCGCGGCGGCGATCAGCAGCAGGGTGAGCAGCAGCGGCAGGTGGCGGTAGCGGGAGCAGCGATCCATGGCGGTCTCCAGGGGGTGGGGTGAGCCGAGGATGGCCTGAAGTGGCATCAGGTGAAACTCTGGCGGAAAAAGTCGCGTCGCGTACACTGCAAGGTATCGAAATCCACTACTTTGTCCCCCGTGAGCGAACTCGACCAGCTGCTGTCCACTCTCAAGCGCCAGCTCAAGGCGCGCGGCATGACCTACCGCGATCTCGCCGCTGCCCTCGATCTTTCCGAGGCCAGCGTCAAGCGCCTGTTCGCCAGCGGCGGCTTCACGCTGGAGCGCCTGCTGCAGATCGCCCACCTGCTCGGCTTCACCCTCGCCGAGCTGAGCCAGGAGGCGGCGCAGAGCGGCCAGCGCCTGCACACCCTGAGCGAGGCGCAGGAGCGCGAACTGGTCTCCGACGACCGCCTGCTGCTGGTGGCGGTATGCGTGCTCAACCAGTGGAGCCTGGCCGACATCCTCAGCGTATACCGCCTGAGCGAGAGCGAGGCGATCCGCTGCCTGGCGCGCCTCGACCGCCTGCGGCTGATCGAGCTGCTGCCCGGCAACCGCGTGCGTCTCAACGTGGCGCGCGACTTCGACTGGCTGCCCAACGGGCCGATCCACCGTTTCTTCCTGCGCCAGGGTCTCGGCGAGTTCCTCGCCAGCGACTTCGCCGGTGCCGACCAGATGCTCGGCTTCGCCCACGGCATGCTCACCGAGGCGGCGCTGGCGCAGCTGCAGGCCGAGGTGCGCCGGCTGCGCCAGCGCTTCGCCGAGCTGCACCAGGAGAGCCTGGCCACGCCGCGCGGCAAGCGCCGCGGCTGCGGCCTGCTGCTGGCGCTGCGCGAGTGGGAGATGGCGGCGTTCACCGCGCTGCGCCGCTGAGCGTCCGCTTGCCGGCGAAGTTGGCGGCGCCGCCGCCGATCAGGAGCGAGCCCGCCCCTGAAGGTCGGCGGCGGCGCAAACGCCTGTCCCCGAAAACAAAACTCCCCCAGGAGCGGGGGAGTGGCTAAAGGAGCCTAATGGGACACGCGTGGAGAGGGCTGAACGGGGATCAAACCGGACCGCGATGCTCGCGCTGAACCTTGCTGACGAAGGCCAGGCACTCGTTGAAGCCCAGGCTCGGCAGCTTGGGTTTGTAGTCGGCGAGACCTTCGGCCATGGTGATGACCTTGTCCTCGGCGCTCTGACCCTTGAAGTCGTCCTTGTCCAGACGCAGGTCGTCCATCAGGGTTTGCCAGGCGGCGCCGCCATCCGGGTGCGGCAGCAGGATCATGCCGACGCCGTCGAGGTCGGTGGTCACCGCCTTGGTCAGGTCCTCGACGTAGAACAGCACGTGGATATCGGCGGCCAGATCGTGGCGGTAGCGCTCGACGAACAGCGGCACTTCGGCCAGCTGGTTGATGATGCCGCTGACCATGCTGAGCTTGTCGCCCTTGACCAGCACGGTGGCCTGCTTGACCACGGCGGTCGGCGGCAGGCGGCGGCCGGCGTCATCGGCGATCTCGCCCTCGGCCAGCACCAGGTCGCCACGGTAGCCGTAGGTGTCGGCCTGGGTGGTGGCGCCATTGACGCTCAGGTTGCACAGCAGGTTCTTCTCTTCGTAGGTTTTCAGCAGCATGGTGAGGTTCTCTCTTCGATCAAGGGGATTCAGGCCACGCGCGCGGAACCGGCGGCGGCGTCGGGGTTGGCCAGGGCGAACAGGCCGCTCCAGTCGGCCTCGAGCAGCTCCAGCTGCTTGCGGGCGCAGACCTTGCGCTCCTTCTCGCTCGGTTCGGCGATCAGCGCCCAGCCGGCCGGGGTGGCGGCGTCGTGGATCAGGTCGCTCATCACCATGCGCTCGGTGTCGCGGTTGAAGTGCATGCCGAGGAACAGGTAGCGCTTGTCCTTGCGCTGCTGTTTCAGCCACGCCGGCACCGCGAAGCCGCCCATCAGCTCGGTGATGTAGTCGACGAAGTCGGCGTCCGAGGCCACGTAGCTGGGCTTGGGCAGCGGCGTGCCGAGCGGCTTGAACAGCACCGGCAGCTCGCCGTCGACCTCGGCCAGGTCGATCGCGCGGTACTGGCCGTCGTCGAACTGGTAGAGGTCGAAGCGATAGGGCGTGGCGGCGATGCGCGCCGCGCCCACCACCAGGGTGTGCTTGCGGTCGGCGTAGCAGCGCTGCAGCTGGGTGTCGCGGTTGCAGTCGATCACGTAGGGCAGGCGCTGGTCGGCCAGCCATTGATGGAAGGGCGACGCCGTCCAGCGGTCGACACCGTAGGTCTGGGTCAGGAAGCGCTCGACGTAGCTGCGGCCCTTCTTGTTCTCCACGTGCATGGCGGCGCGCGGGAACTCGTACATCAGGCGCGGCGACATCGGCTGGCCGTTGGTCATGGCGAGGATCAGGCTGTCGCTGTCGGCCGGGATCGGCTTGCCGGTGGTGCGATCGACCACCCCGTTCAGGACGCCGGGGCCCAGGTAGGGAACGATATCGCCGGCGCCGAGCTGGGCGAGGATTTCCTGCATCGAAGTGCTGTTCACTGGACTCTCCCGGTGGAAAAAGGCGTGACATCGCCGGCTGTAACGCAATATCCGAACCAGTTTCGCGGCAATACGACAACTCATTGATATGCAATGAGTTTATTTGTCGAGTTGGTCGCCTGGGAGTTTTCCGTAAATAACAAAAGCCAAGTAGTGCAGCGACAATTGTCGTCTTTGCGACAGGGCCGAGTACGGCCCGCAAGTGAACTTGGCGAACTAAGGGAAAGTTTGTTGGGTTGTCGCCATTACCACACGCGACGAGGGGGCTTTGTTGTGTATCAAACCGCCCAAGGGTGTCCGGTGCTGATTAATTTTTCTTTTTAAATCAATGCACTAGGAGCGTTTTTCAGCGCTGGCACAGACGCTGCATTGATCAGGTGGCGCAGGCTTGTTCGGGCCTACAGCCCACGACAGTGGAAACGAAACCTGAGGAACTCAATTATGGCAATGCGTCAATGCGCTATCTACGGTAAGGGTGGCATCGGCAAGTCCACCACTACCCAGAACCTCGTGGCGGCTCTGGCCGAAAGCGGCAAGAAAGTCATGATCGTCGGCTGCGACCCGAAGGCCGACTCCACCCGTCTGATCCTGCACTCCAAGGCTCAGAACACCATCATGGAAATGGCTGCCGAAGCCGGCACCGTTGAAGACCTCGAGCTGGAAGACGTGCTCAAGGTCGGTTTCGGTGGCGTCAAGTGCGTCGAGTCCGGTGGTCCGGAGCCGGGCGTTGGTTGCGCTGGCCGTGGCGTGATCACCGCGATCAACTTCCTCGAAGAGGAAGGCGCCTATGACGAAGACCTCGACTTCGTGTTCTACGACGTACTCGGCGACGTGGTGTGCGGCGGTTTCGCCATGCCCATCCGCGAGAACAAGGCCCAGGAAATCTACATCGTCTGCTCCGGCGAGATGATGGCCATGTACGCCGCCAACAACATCTCCAAGGGCATCGTGAAGTACGCCAACTCCGGTGGCGTGCGTCTGGCCGGCCTGATCTGCAACAGCCGTAACACCGACCGCGAAGACGAGCTGATCATCGCCCTGGCCGAGAAGCTGGGCACCCAGATGATCCACTTCGTGCCGCGCGACAACGTCGTACAGCGCGCCGAAATCCGCCGCATGACCGTGATCGAGTACGACCCGCAAGCCAAGCAGGCCGACGAATACCGCGCGCTGGCCAACAAGATCGTCAACAACAAGAAGTTGATCATCCCGACCCCGATCACCATGGACGAACTCGAAGCTCTGCTGATGGAGTTCGGGATCATGGAAGAAGAAGACCTGAGCATCGTCGGCAAGACCGCTGCCGAAGAGTAACAGCTCCCGCTTCAGTAGGACGGGGCAGGGCAGATGGGCCCTGCCGGAGCGTCGCACTGCGCGGTGCGCAGTGCGGCCCATCCGTTACCCGCACATGAACGCAAGGCAAGAGGAACATACCCATGTCCGGTATGACGCGCGAAGAGGTCGAAAGCCTCATCCAGGAAGTCCTGGAAGTTTATCCCGAGAAGGCCCGTAAGGATCGTGCCAAGCACCTGGCCGTCAACGATCAGTCCGTTGCCCAGTCCAAGAAGTGCATCACCTCGAACAAGAAGTCGCTGCCGGGTCTGATGACCATCCGCGGCTGCGCCTACGCCGGTTCCAAGGGTGTGGTCTGGGGTCCGATCAAGGACATGATCCACATCTCCCACGGCCCGGTGGGCTGCGGTCAGTACTCCCGCGCCGGTCGCCGCAACTACTACATCGGCACCACCGGCGTTAACGCCTTCGTCACCATGAACTTCACCTCGGACTTCCAGGAGAAGGACATCGTCTTCGGCGGCGACAAGAAGCTGGGCAAGCTGATCGACGAGATCGAGACCCTGTTCCCGCTGAACAAGGGCATCTCCATCCAGTCCGAGTGCCCGATCGGCCTGATCGGCGACGACATCGAAGCGGTCGCCAAGCGCAAGTCCGCCGAGCACGAGACCACCGTGGTCCCGGTGCGTTGCGAAGGCTTCCGCGGCGTTTCCCAGTCCCTGGGTCACCACATCGCCAACGACGCCGTTCGCGACTGGGTGCTGGACAAGCGCGACAACGACAACTCCTTCGAAACCACCCCGTACGACGTGGCCATCATCGGCGACTACAACATCGGTGGCGACGCCTGGTCCTCGCGCATCCTGCTGGAAGAAATGGGCCTGCGCGTGGTCGCCCAGTGGTCCGGCGACGGCTCCATCTCCGAGATCGAGCTGACCCCGAAGGTCAAGCTGAACCTGGTGCACTGCTACCGCTCGATGAACTACATCTCCCGTCACATGGAAGAGAAGTACGGCATCCCATGGATGGAGTACAACTTCTTCGGCCCGACCAAGACCATCGAATCGCTGCGCGCCATCGCCGCCAAGTTCGACGAGTCGATCCAGGCCAAGTGCGAGGAAGTCGTCGCCAAGTACCAGGTCGAGTGGGAAGCCGTCGTCGCCAAGTACCGTCCGCGCCTGGAAGGCAAGCGCGTCATGCTGTACATCGGCGGCCTGCGTCCGCGCCACGTGATCGGCGCTTACGAGGACCTGGGCATGGAAGTGGTCGGCACCGGCTACGAGTTCGCCCACAACGACGACTACGACCGCACCATCAAGGAAATGGGCAACGCGACCCTGCTCTACGACGATGTCACCGGCTACGAGTTCGAAGAGTTCGTCAAGAAGGTCAAGCCCGACCTGATCGGCTCCGGCATCAAGGAGAAGTTCATCTTCCAGAAGATGGGCATCCCCTTCCGCCAGATGCACTCCTGGGACTACTCCGGCCCGTACCACGGCTTCGACGGCTTCGCCATCTTCGCCCGTGACATGGACATGACCCTCAACAACCCGTGCTGGAACAAGCTGCAGGCACCCTGGCAGAAGGCTGAAGAAGCCGCCGAGAAAGTCGCCGCCAGCGCCTGATAGTCCGCCGTCCTACGAAACGTCCGCGGCGGGCGGCCCCTCCGACCGGGGTGGCCCGCCGCCGACATCCGCTAACGCCTGCACAGATGAGTGAGGCGTAGGAGAGAGTCATGAGCCAGCAAGTCGATAACATCAAACCCAGCTATCCGCTGTTCCGCGACGAAGAATACAAGGACATGCTTGCCAAGAAGCGCGATGGCTTCGAGGAAAAGCATCCGCAGGACAAGATCGACGAAGTGTTCCAGTGGACCACCACCAAGGAATACCAGGAGCTGAACTTTGCCCGCGAAGCCCTGACCGTCAACCCGGCCAAGGCCTGCCAGCCGCTGGGCTCGGTGCTCTGCGCCCTGGGCTTCGAGAAGACCATGCCCTACGTGCACGGTTCGCAAGGGTGCGTGGCCTACTTCCGTACCTACTTCAACCGTCACTTCCGCGAGCCGGTGTCCTGCGTTTCCGACTCGATGACCGAAGACGCCGCGGTGTTCGGTGGGCAGCAGAACATGAAGGACGGCCTGCAGAACTGCATCGCCACCTACAAGCCGGACATGATCGCCGTGTCCACCACCTGCATGGCCGAGGTCATCGGCGACGACCTCAACGCCTTCATCAACAACTCGAAGAAGGAAGGGTTCGTCCCGGACGAATACCCGGTGCCCTTCGCGCATACCCCGAGCTTCGTCGGCAGCCATGTCACCGGCTGGGACAACATGTTCGAGGGCATCGCCCGCTACTTCACCCTGAACCACATGGAAGACAAGGTTGTTGGCAGCAACAACAAGGTCAACGTGGTGCCGGGCTTCGAGACCTACCTGGGCAACTTCCGCGTCATCAAGCGCATGCTCAAGGAAATGGACGTCGACTTCAGCTTCCTCTCCGATCCGGAGGAAGTGCTGGATACCCCGGCCGACGGTCAGTTCCGCATGTACGCCGGCGGCACCACCCAGGCCGAGATCAAGGACGCGCCGAACGCCATCACCACCCTGCTGCTGCAGCCGTGGCACCTGGAAAAGACCAAGAAGTTCGTCGAGAACACCTGGAAGCACGAAGTTCCCAAGCTGAGCATCCCGATGGGCCTCGACTGGACCGACGAATTCCTGATGAAGGTCAGCGAAGCCACCGGCCAGCCGATCCCGGCCAGCCTGGCCAAGGAGCGCGGTCGCCTGGTCGACATGATGACCGACTCGCACACCTGGCTGCACGGCAAGCGCTTCGCCGTGTGGGGCGACCCGGACTTCGTCATGGGCATGGTCAAGTTCCTGCTGGAAATCGGCACCGAGCCGGTGCACATCCTCTGCCACAACGGCAACAAGCGCTGGAAGAAGGCCGTCGAGGCCATCCTCGAGGCTTCGCCGTACGGCAAGAACTGCACCGTCTACGTCGGCAAGGACCTCTGGCACCTGCGCTCGCTGGTGTTCACCGACAAGCCGGACTTCATGATCGGCAACAGCTACGGCAAGTTCATCCAGCGCGACACCCTGCACAAGGGCAAGGAGTTCGAGGTTCCGCTGATCCGCATCGGCTTCCCGATCTTCGACCGTCACCACCTGCACCGCTCCACCACCATGGGTTACGAGGGCGCCATGCAGATGCTGACCACCATCGTCAACTCCATCCTGGAGCGCCTGGACGAAGAAACCCGCGGCATGCAGACCACCGACTACAACTACGACCTGGTTCGCTAAGGTCGCAGCGCGTAGCGGTACGGCCGGGGCGGCGCCCGCCGCTCCGGCCCGCTTCACCCCACCGTCCGCCGGCGCCCGGGTCCAGAGCCCCCGGCCGCCGGCGGCGGTGCCTACCCGATCTGGAGAACCGCCATGCCCAGCGTCATGATCCGCCGCAACGCCGAAGGCCAGCTGGCCTTCTACATCGCCAAGAAGGACCAGGAAGAAATCGTGGTGGCGCTCGAGTACGACAGCGCCGAGCAGTGGGGCGGCGAAGTCACCCTCGGCGACGGTTCCAGCTACTACATCGAACCGATCCCCCAGCCCAAGCTGCCGATCACCGTACGCGCCAAGCGGGCCGGCGAGGCCTGAGATCGTGAGCGCGCCTACCGCGTCCCGGCATGCCCAGCTGCCGGGTCACCTGGCCCTGCGCATCGCCCTGGCGGCGCGCACGCTCAAGGGCGTGGATACCGCGCACCTGCTGCGCGCGCTGATCGCCGCGGTCGGCGAACCCATCACCGAGGCCCGCCTGCGCAAGCTGCGCGCCTCGCGCCTGTACACCCGCCTGCTGGAAACCGCGCCGGCCGACGCAGCCGCGCCGGTCATCGGTGAGCGCCAGCTGCACAGCGCCCTCGGCCTGCTCAAGGGCCGCGGCGTCAGCATGCCGCAAGACCCCCTGCCGGTGCCGCAGAGCTACCGCGAGGGCGAGTTCGAGGACTCGGTGCGCATCGCCTGCGCCTCCGACAGCGGCGAGCGCATGGACGGCAGCTTCGGCGGCTGCGCGCGCTTTCTCATCTACCAGATCTCCCCGCGCGACAGCCGCCTGATCGACATCCGCGTCCCGGCCGCCGCGGCCGAGGACGACGACCGCTATGCCCTGCGTGCCGAACTGCTCCACGACTGCCAGCTCCTCTACACCCTCAGCATCGGCGGGCCGGCGGCGGCCAAGGTGATCCGCGCCGGCGTCCACCCGATCAAGCAGGCGCGCGCGCTGCCCGCCGGCGAGATCGTCGAGGAGCTGCAACGGGTGCTGGCCACCACGCCGCCGCCCTGGCTGGCCAAGGCCATGGGCGCCGAGCCGGGCCGGCGCGTGCGCTTCACCCCCGACAACGGCCTTTGACAGTTACCGACGAGGACACCGCGATGATCAGCCAGCAACTACTCGACGACGTCGTCCAGCGGGCCGAGGAGGGCGTGCTCGACGACGCCCTGATCGGCCGCCTGCGCAGCGCCCACCCCGGCGTGCACTTCACCTGGTGCATGGACGACGACATCGTGGTCAACGCCAAGCCGCTGGTCGAGCGGCCGGGCTTCAACCTCTACCTGGTCAACTCCAGCGACCACTGCTCGGTGCTCACCAACGACTGCGCCTCGGCCTCCGGCATCGTGCTGGCCGAAATCATTGCCGACTGAGGTGGCCATGTTCGACGACCAGGGCCAGGACAACACCCCGATCGGCGACTGCCTGCAGTGCAGCTTCCGCCGCCAGCTGCTGCTGAGCGGGCGCTGCACGCCCGGCGACGCCTGCGTGGCCGTGGAGAGCGGCCGGCAGATCGACCGTTTCTTCCGCAACAACCCGCAGATCGCCGTGCAGTACCTCGCCGACCCGTTCTGGGAGCGCCGCGCCATCGCCGTGCGCTACGCGCCTCTGGAGGCGCTGCCGGCACTGGTGCGCGACAGCGACGAAGCGGTGCGCCGCGCGGTGGCCTACCGCCTGCCGCGCGAGCAGCTCAGCCTGCTGATGCAGGACGAGGACCGCGAGGTGCGCATCACCGTGGCCGACCGCCTGCCGGTCGAGCAGCTCGAACAGATGGCCGCCGACCGCGACTATCTGGTGCGCGCCTACGTCGTGCAGCGCATCGCCCCCGGCCGGCTGTTCCGCTTCATCCGCGACGACGACCGCCAGGTGCGCAAGCTGGTCGCCAAGCGCCTGCCGGAAATCAGCCTCGGCCTGATGACCCAGGACCCCGAACCGGAAATCCGCCGCATCGTCGCCTCGCGCCTCAAGGGCGACGACGTGGTGGAACTGCTCCACGACCCCGACTGGACCGTGCGCCTGGCGGCGGTCGAGAACGCGCCATTGGAGGCGTTGCGGAAGCTGGATGAGCAGGATCCGGAGGTACGTGGGGTGATCGAGGAGCGCCTGGCGGGCGGGTAGGGCGCTCTGTAGGCAAGGGTATTGCTGCTTAATGGACCGGGATGGCGAAGGCTGTCCCGGTTGTTTTACTTTTGGGGGGTGCGATAACCTTGCCGCTTGTCGGATGCACCCGTGAGCAAGGGATTTGCTGTTATGGCGTATAAGTTATCTTCTCGCACAGTGCCTTTCTCCAGGCTGCACTCCTGAGCGACTTCCTTCTCCTGCATAGGGCTATTATCCCCCGGCCATGTCCGGGGATTATTCATTAGTTGGTGTCAATTTTATAGTTGGCTCTAGAGGTAAGAATGCCAAGCATTGAGTTTGGAGATTTCGCTACATGGATAGCAGCCGTAGCTGCAATTGCATCAGCAATTGCAGCTGCAAGGTCCTCAAAGGCAGCAGAGAAACAGCAGCAAGAAGCCACGCGCCACGCCATAAGCAATGCTGAGATTCTCGAAAAAGAGCATGATCTGAAGCTTCGCGAATGGACAGATCAATTTTTCAGTTCTGTACGCATGTGGGCAGAGGAAGTTTGCCTCGCCATCTCTGAGGCTACACATATCTCTGAGCATTCAGAGCTAAGTGCAGAGCACAAAAGACCAGTACTTATTAAGCTAAGCGCTCTTGTTGACACAGGTCGCTGGTACTTTCCTAATCAATGGGTTGATGACTACGGTACTCATAAAGAGCCAGCGTATCGTGGGGTGCTTCAGCCGGTTCTGGATTGTGTTGTGGCTGCATATGATGCGTTAAAAGAGTCAGGGCCGGAATACGATGCAAAGTCAGAGTTGGCTATGTGCCAGCGCGAATTCGTAAGCCATATTCAGGAAGTTCTAGACCCCAGAAAGCGAGAGCAGGAAATAAAGAAAATTATACTCGAATTTGAGGTTTCCGAGCGTCTTAGAATGGCTCCGGGTAAGCGCTAACAATGTGCTAAGCTATCGCTCGCTTCGTTTGCGGGATGTGCCATTATTACGCTTTTGGCCGCCTCTTAGCTTAGTCGTGTGGCGTAAAGGAAGAGCGCGTTTGAACTACTTGGGTAGGCCAAAAAGGCTAATTGAATGATTTTCGGAATTAGGATCATGTCCCGCCCATGGGTGTTTGTATATTAAGTTTGTGATTGCCCCTGTGCTCTGCGTGGGAGTGCCTCGCCGGGCACTTCGCGTCTGTGTCTGTGATTTAGAGCGTCACTGGCTGCGTTCCCACGCCGAGCACGGGAACGATTAAATAATCATTATGCGATTTTCGCTGAATGAGTTAGTTGCTAGAGAGAAAAGGATATCCGCGGTGACAGAGAAATTCGAAAATCTTCATCAGTGTGCGCATTGTTCCGGTACTGGTACTTGCAGTTCGGTGAGTACAGGCGAAAGCTGCGCAGTATGCGTGAAGAAAAATGAGTTGAGAAAAGGCCCGTATTTTGGGCTAGCCTGCGGCACCTGTGGTGGTCTAGGGAAAACTGATACTCTGACTTATCGCCTGAAATATCGTGCTCAGCCTATAGTTTCAATGCTTCTTGTATTTTTGTCTCTGTTTTTGGTTTTCTTTTTTGGTTTTATAAGAAGTGAATACTTTCACGAAATCATGGCGTTCTGCACAACTCTTATAGGGAGCGTCACTGGATACTACTTTTCAAGCAAAGGATCGAGTGAGTTTAAATCTTGATGGCGCGTATATGGGCAATAATTTTATTGCGCTTCATTGGGGGAAGTTAGCTCGCTCGTTAGCGTGGCCAGATTTGTGATCGCTCCCACGCTCTGCGTGGGAGTTGGGATCGCCCCAACGCTCTGAGCTGGAATGAGCAAATATATGATATCCATATGAATCAGTCCGAAATACGTGTCGCCAACCGAATAGTTCTCGCAGCTTCTGTGGTTTTTATCGGTGCGTTTATTTGGCTTTGCATTCTGGGTGCAATATATAGCGCATTCGGCCTGTTCATTACTGGTAAGCTCTGGCTTGGAGCTGTATTGGGTTCGGCTTTTTTGACTGACAGAGTTTATGTCTTATTGTTTAAGGGAAAGATAAAGGCCGGCAAGTAGGGCGGACAACGGCGCCGCCTTGTCCGCCCCTCTTTTTCCTTCGTCTCTGAAGGCTAATCCGGAATCCGCAACGACTGTCCCGGATAGATCTTGTTCGGATCCTTGAGCATCGGCCTGTTGGCCTCGAAGATCTTTTGATACTGGTTGGGATCACCATATGCACGCTTGGATATGGCGCTGAGGGTGTCGCCTGACTCGACCGTAACAAACCTCGCCGCTTTGGCCACCGGCCCGGTGACCGTGATCTGGTCATCCACAACGCTGATACCGGCGACGTTGCCGAGCGCCAGAAGAATTTTTTCCTTCTCTTCCTGGCTGGCGGCTTCGCCGGTGGCAATGACTGTCTCACCCTCGACCTTCACCTGAATCCTGGAAGTATCGATTCCCGTCAGTGCGTCCTTCACATGCTGGGTCAGCTTCTCGCTGTTGGCTTCGGCCTTGTCGGGCGTCAGCGCATCGAGGATTTTTTCACCGGCATGTTTCAAAAAGCTGAAAAGACTCATCTGTGCTCTCCAAGGAGTTAAGGGACCAGACGAAAAAGCCTAGACCAGCCCTGCGAGCCCCCCGGCTCCAACCCGACCAATGACGTCGCTCTGGGGCAAGCCGGTAGGGGAGCCATCGGCGCAGCTTTGGGTGATAGCTCCCACGCTCTGCGCTCGGCGTTATACATAAGTCGCGTGAACTCGAGAGGTAGTAATGAGCTGGGCGACAGAAGAG
>NZ_JAJHPU010000004.1 GCF_020831405.1 Pseudomonas oryzagri
CTGTCGCCCAGCTCATTACTACCTCTCGAGTTCACGCGACTTATGTATAACGCCGAGCGCCGAGCGTGGGAGCGATCACAAACACAACGGGCGTCCCACCCAGCCAGCGGGATGCCCGTTGTTCGCTTCAGCGCAGAACGAAGGCCTCCAGCTTCGGCCCCGCCATCTCATCCTTGAACCGCTGCTGCGACCACGGCCAGGTGTTGGGGATGCCCTCGGCGTCCAGGTACCAGCTGTTGCAGCCGGAGCCGAACACAGTCTTGCGGGCGGCTTCCTTGCGGGCCATGTCGTAGGCGTCCAGCGCGGGCTGCGCGGCGCTTACCTCACTGCACTGGCCGCTGCGCACCAGCTCGATCAGCTGGGCGATGTAACCCCATTGCAGCTCGGCGATGTCGATCAGCGAGAAGTTGCCGACCGGGCCGGTGGGGCCGTTGAGCATGAAGAAGTTGGGGAACTCGGGAATCGAGATCGCCATGTAGGCGGTCGGGCCCTTGGCCCAGGCTTGCTCCAGGGTGTGGCCGTCGCGGCCGGTCACCCGCATCGGGCGCATGAACTGGTCGGCCTTGTAGCCGGTGGCCAGCACCAGCACGTCCAGTTCGTGCAGCTGGCCGTCGCGGGTGCGCACGCCGCCGGCCTCGACGCACTCGATGCCGTCGGTGACCAGCTCGGCGTTCGGATGCTGGATCGCCTGGTAGTAGTCGGGCGAGTAGATCAGCCGCTTGCAGGCCGCGCGGTAGGTGGGGCGCAGCTTCTCGCGCAGCACCGGGTCGCTGACGCTGTTTTCCAGGTTGTTGCGGGCGATGGCCTCGATCTCGAGGATTTCCGGCGAGTTGGCGTCGAGCACCGCGTTGGTGAAGCGCTCGACGTTGGCCAGGTAGGTTTCCTCGTTCTGCATGCGCTTGAGCAGCGCGCGGTCGGCGCGGAAGGCGGCCTTCTGTTCCTCGCTGTAGAACGGGTTCTCGACTGGGAAGATCCACTGCGCGGTGCGCTGGAAGTGCTTGAGCTTGCCGGCGCGGGAGGCCAGCGCGGAGACGATCTGCACGCCGGTGGAGCCGTTGCCGACGATGCCGATGCGCCGGCCGTCCAGCGGGATGCTGTGATCCCAGCGGGCGCTGTGCAACAGGTCGCCCTGGAAGCTGTCCAGGCCGCGCAGGTTCGGGGTGCTGGGGTGGTGCAGCACGCCGGTGGCGGCGATGACGATGTCGGCGCTGTCGGTGAGGCCGCTTTTCATCTCCAGCTGCCAGCGGCCGTCGACGAATTCGCAGCGGACGATTTCCTCGTTGAAGCGGATCATCTCGTCGACCCGGTACTTCTTCACCGTGCGCTCGAAGTACTCCTGGATCTCCGCGCCCGGCGGCAGGAAGCGGCTCCAGTCGGGGTTGGGCTCGAAGGAGTAGGTGTAGGCGTGCGAGGGGACGTCGCAGGTCAGGCCGGGATAGGTGTTCTCGCGCCAGGTGCCGCCGATGCGCGAGGCCTTCTCGTAGATGGTCACGTTGGCGAAGCCGGCCTCGCGCAGCTTGATGCCGCTGAGAATGCCGGCCATGCCGGCGCCCATCACCACCACCCGCAGATCGGGTCTTGCCGCTTGCTTGTTCATGGTCACACCGTTTTGTTATTGGGTGGAACCAATCTAGGGAGTTGTCGGCGGGCGGACATGACCGGTCCCGGCTAGTCCTGTCGGACGATAGCGGCCGCATCCCGCAGGCGCTTCGCCTCGGCATCCTTCAAGGTCGCGGTGGTGTCGTGCGGAGGTGCCGATGGCGCTCGCCGGGCTGGCCGCCTCTGGCGACTACACTCAAGTCGAGTCAGCGCTACAACGTCGCCGTTTCGTCCCTCACGCCGGTTTCCGCAGAAGGCTCGACCATGCGCTTCAAATGGGTAGCTGCCTGTTTCGCCATCACCTTCCTCGGCGTGGCGAGCGGCCAGGAGCGGGCGGAGCAGGCCGCCGAAGACAAGGCGCAGCTTCTCGAGCAGAAGGCGGTCGAGAAGGGCGACAAGGCACGCGTGCCCAAGTCCCAGGCCATCACCGCCCCCGAGGCGCAGGCGGTCGATCCCGCCGGCGCGGCGCCTCTGGACGATGCGCTCACCTGCCTGGCACGCAGCATCTACTGGGAAATCAAGGGCGGACCGGCGACCGAGATGGAAGCCGTCGCCAGCGTGGTGATGAACCGCCTGGGCCATGACGACTTTCCCGACACGGTATGCGCGGTGGTCAAGCAGGGTTCCGAAAAGCGTGCCTGCGAGTTTTCCTGGTGGTGCGACGGGCGTGCGGATCAAGTCAAGGAAGACGACCAGTACGCCCTCGCCAAGGAAATTGCCCGCAAGGCCCTCAACAAGCAGCTCCCGGACCGCACCCACGGCGCGCTGTATTTTCACGACAAGACGGTGAAGCCCGGCTGGGCCAAGAAGTACGTCAGGACGGCGGAAACCCGCAATTTCCTGTTTTATCGACCCTGAAGGGGACGGCGCCCAGGCCGCTTCGGTCGAGCCTCTCGACCGGGCGGCCGTGGAGTGCGGCGCCGCCCGGCTCGCGCATGCATTCGCGCCGCTTGCCTGGCCGTGCCTGCCGCTGCGACGAGAGCAGACGACGGCCGCCGGATCGGCTCAGGCCTGTTGCAGCTCTTCCTGCTTCTGCTGCTGTTGCGCGCGCTGGGCGGCAACGTGCGCGCCGGCGCGGCGGCCGGAGAAGATGCAGTCGGCGGCGGACAGCCCGGAGATGTACAGGTGCGAGGGCAGGCCGATGGCGGTGCGGCCGGCGGCGTACAGCCCGCCGATCGGCGTGTCGTCGCCGCGCAGCACCTGGCCGCTGTCCTCGTCGACGCGCAGGCCGCCGACGGTCATCGCCGACAGCGGGAACAGCCGGCTGCGGATCGACACGTCGATGGCGTAGAAGGGGCCCTCGGCGATGGCGTGGATGTCCTTCTGGTCCTTGCCGAAGCAGTCGGCCTGCCAGCCGGCCGCCGCCTGGTTGTAGTCGCGCACCGTTTCCTCCAGCACGCGGGGATCGAGGCCGCACTTGTGCGCCAGCTCGGCGAGGGTGCGCGCCTTGCGCGAGGCGAACAGCAGGGCGAGGATCGCCGGCTGGCGCTGGAACGGCAGCATGTCGTCCTTGCGCACCTGCTGCCAGGCCTTGCGGTACAGGGCGCGGTCGAGGATCAGCAGGCCGGTACCGTCCTGCTCGTCGCCCATCGCCTGGCCGATGGCGGCGCCGTAGAGCATCTCGTCGCAGTAGCGCTGGCCGCGCCCGTTGACCAGCATGGCCTCGGCGAAGGCCTTGGGCGGATTGAGGAAGCGCCAGCTGCTGATCCGCCCGAGCCGGTCGGCGGCGCCACCGACGCTCTGGCCGAGGCGGATGCCGCTGCCGTTGTCGCCCAGCGAGCCCAGCGGCATGGCGTCGGCATAGCCGGGCGCGTAGTGGTTGGCCATCGCGCGGTTCTGGATGAAGCCGCCGGTGCTCAGGCATACGCCATGGCGGGCGCGGATGCGCCGCTCGACGGCGTGCGCGTTCTTCAGCGCCTCGGCCTTGCGCCAGTAGCTCAGGGCGATGGCCCCGGTGATGCCGGAGCCGGGGAAGCTGGCCGGCAGCATCAGCTGGAAGCGCGCCGCCTGCTGCATCAGGTGGCTGAATTGTGCGGCCGCCGCGCCGGGGGGTATCTGCACGACCTTGACCCCAACGACGTTGTCGTCCTGATCGACGATCAACTGGCGCACCTCGGTCTGCGCCATGAAGCGCACGCCCATGCGGCTGGCCCGCTCGCGCAGCGGATCGGTCATGCGCACGCCGAAGCCGATGGGCGCGGAAGTGGGCGGCGAGTAGACCTTGTGGCCGCGCGGCGCCGGCCGGGCGACCGCCGCGGCGCGCGGCGACAGCGAGCTGTCGGAGTGGTAGAGGTGGTAGCCCTGCGGCGGATAGGAAGTCTTGCCCGCGTACAACGTGCTGTCGAAGCGCACGCCGTGGCGGATCAGCCAGTCGATCATCTGCGGACTCTGCTCGCAGAAGCGGCGCAGGGTGCTGTCCTTGACCACGCCCTGGGTCTCCAGCTGGAGGTAGCGGAACATGTCCTCCACCGAATCCTCGACGCCCGCCTCGCGCTGGATGGCGGTGCCGCCGCCGGCGTACACCACGCCGCCGTTCATGGCCGTCGAGCCGCCGCCGTCGAAGGCGTCCATCGCCAGCACCTCCAGCCCGTGCTCGGCGGCCTCCAGCGCCGCGGCGATGCCGGCGCCGCCGTAGCCGACCACCAGGAAGTCGGCGGCATCGTCCCACGGAACGCGCGTGGCGTCGGCCACCCGCTCCGGTTGGCGAACGGGGGAATACCAGTGCTGGCTACCGGGTTCATCGCGCTGGGTCACGGCGGGCATCTCCTTGAGTTGTTGTTGTTCGATCTGTAGGGCGGATTCATTCGCCATGGGCCGCAGCGCGGCCCCGGTGGTTGCCGAGGGCAGGCCGGGGGCCTGCCTGGCGAAGAAATTCGCCCCTACAGGGATTGGCCGGGCTTGGACGCCATTCATGCGCTTGCTCCGGGCCGGGTTCGCCATTGCGTCGGCGATAGGGTTGGCCGCCAGGCGGCATTTGTAGGGGCGAATTCATTCGCCATGGGCCGCAACGCGGCCCCGGAGGTTGCCAAGGGCAGGCCGGTGGCCTGCCTGGCGAATGAATTCGCCCCTACAGGGATCGGCGGTCAGGACCGGGCGGGCAGGGCGTTGAGCTGCGCGTCGCCGGGCTTGCCCAGCACGCAGCTGGTGCCGCCCGGGGTGTACATCATGGCCACGCAGCGGTTGCAGGAGGTGCAGCCGGTGGCGCCGTCGCCGCCCGCGGCCATCTTGTTAACGAACTCGGGATCGAAGATCAGCCCGCGGCCCAGGGCCACCGCCTCGAAGCCTTCGCCGAGCGCCTGCTGCACGTTGGCGGCGGTCTTCACGCCGCCAAGGTAGGCCAGCGGCATGTCGACCGCGGCGCGCACCTTGCGCGCATGTTCGAGCAGGTACAGTTCGCGGAACTCCACCTTGGGTTCGGTGAACTGCTGGATGGTCATCGCCGCGCGGACGATGGGGTTGCTGACGCTGACGCGGTTTTCCTTGGGGAAGGACGAGCCGAACAGGGTGGTGGTGGACTCGACGTTCATCCCCGCGCTCAGCACCAGCAGGTGGGCGCCTTCGCGCTCGAGGATGCGCGCCACTCCGGCGCCGTCCTCGGCGGTGTGGCCGCCCTTGGCGCCTTCGGTGACGCTGTACTTGCAGATCACCGCCAGGTCGCGGCCCACCGCCTCCAGCACGCGGCGCAGCACCAGGCTGGGGAAGCGCAGGCGGTTGACCAGGTTGCCGCCCCAGGCATCGCGGCGCTGGTTGTACAGCGGCGAGATGAACTGGCTGAGCAGGTAGCCGTGGCCCATGTGGATCTCCACCGCGTCGAAGCCGGCCTCGCGTGCCAGCAGGGCGGCCTGGACGAACTCCTCGGCGACGCGGTGCATGTCGGCCTCGCTCATCGCTCCCTTGAGGAAGCGCCCGCTGAGCACGCCGACCTTGTTGAAGCCGCCGCTGGCCGACAGCGGCCGGCCGGTGGACAGCTCCTCGAGGAAGGTGAAGCAGCCGCCATGGGTGATCTGCGCCGAAGCCGCGCCGCCGTGGCGATGCACGGCATCGGTCAGCACGCGCAGATGGGGCACGGCGTCGCGGTCGAGGGTGATCTGGTCGGGGAAGGTGCGGCCGTCGCGGCTCACTGCGCAGTAGGCGACCGTGGTCAGCGCGGTACCGCCGGCGGCCATCGCCTCGTGGAAGCGCACCAGCTGCTTCGACGGCGTGCCGCCGCGGGCCATGCCCTCGTTGGTGGCGGACTTGATGAAGCGGTTCTTCAGCGTCAGCGGGCCGATCTTCAGCGGGCTGAACGGGGAGGGCGAGGCGGGCAGGATCTTGTTGTTATGCATGCTGAATCCCAGCGAATCGACTGCGGATGGGAAGCCTGGCGGGGCCTGGACTGGAGGAACCTGGAGGAGCGCAGTGGCGGCCGTATTGCTTCCGGTGGCCGGGCCCGCACGGGAGCCCGGTGGCTGTGCGCCCACCATAGCAGCGTGCGCGGTGGCGACCTCGTCCGAAGGGACTAATTTCCGACCAATATCCTCTGGCGGCACCGGGAGCCGGCAGGTGCGGGATAAAAAAGCGCGGCACCCCTTACGAGGATGCCGCGCAAAGACGCTCAAGCGGATCTACTCAACCTGTCGCGCCTGGAGAAGTGTTTCGCCCATTGCCCGAAGGCGCTGGCCGTGCTGGCCACTATGTGAAGAAGCCGGAGAGCGGACATCGTCCGCCGAGACTAAGCGCGAGATCGCCGCTTGTTTGCCGAGATTGCCGCGTTTTTTGGATTAGTCCCAACGGACGATGTGACCGCCCAGCCACGCCTCAAGAATCCGGCTGACTGCTTGTCGGGAACCGCTTCCCGCAGCCCATACAAAAAGAACTAGGAGCAAGGCGATGAGCGAAGGCAATGGCGCCTGGGACCACAGCTGCGACGTGCTGGTGGTCGGCAGCGGCGCCGGGGCGATGACCGCGGCGTTGCGCGCCCACGACCTCGGCCTGCAGGTCCTGCTGGTCGAGAAGAGCGACCGCTACGGCGGTACCTCGGCGATCTCCGGCGGCGGCATCTGGATCCCCGACAACCATCGCATCGCCGCGCTGGGTGGGCGGGACTCGCCGCAGGAAGCCATCCACTACATCAAGACGGTGACCCGCGGCCTGGTCGACGACGCGCGCATCGAGGCCTACGTCGCCAACGCCCGCAAGATGGTCGAGTACCTCGACCGGCAGACCCGCGTGCACTTCGAGGCGCAGCCCGAGTACGCCGACTACTACCCGGAGGTCGAGGGCGGCAAGAGCGGCTATCGCTCGATGGACCCGCTGCCCTTCGACGCCCGCGACCTGGGCGACGATTTCGAACTGCTGCGCGCGCCCTCGGGCAACACCCTGATGCTGGGCCGGATGAGCATGACCATGAAGGAAGCGCGGGTGATGATCTGCCGCGCGCCGGGCTGGATGCGCGCCACCCTCAAGGTGATGTGGCGCTATTGGAGCGACATCCCCGGCCGCCTGCGCTCGCGGCGCGACCGCTACCTCACCCTCGGCAATTCGCTGGTCGCCGCGCTGCGCTGCTCGCTGCGCGACCGCCAGGTGCCGCTGTGGCTGGAAAGCCCGCTGCGCTCGCTGATCGCCGAGAACGGCCGGGTGATCGGCGCGACCATCCTGCGCGACGGGCGCCCGCTGCGCATCCAGGCGCGTCGCGGGGTGGTCCTCGGCGCCGGCGGTTTCGAGCGCAACCAGGCCATGCGCGACCAGTACCACCCGCAGCCGTCGCAGGCCGAGTGGAGCGCCACGCCGCCCAACAACACCGGCGATGCAATCCGCGCCGGCCAGACGCTCGGCGCCGCCACCACGCTGATGGATCACAGCTGGTGGGCACCGACCGTGCACGTCGAGGGCGAGGAAAAGCCGCGCGCGCTGTTCGTCGAGCGCGCGCTGCCGGGCTGCATCCTGGTCGACTCGGCGGGCGGCCGCTTCGTCAACGAGGCCGCGCCCTACACCGACATCGTCTACGCGATGTACGCCAACCACAGCGCGCAGAAGAGCAGCATCCCGTGCTGGCTGGTGTTCGACGCCGACTACCGCCACAAGTACCCCTGCGGCCCGCTGCTGCCCGGCTACGCCCAGCCGGACCGGCAACTGTCCGAGCAGGTGCGCCGCGGCGTCCACAAGGCCGACACCCTGGCCGAGCTGGCGCGCGAGATCGGCGTCGATGCCCAGGGGCTGGTCGAGACCGTCGCTCGCTTCAACACCATGGCCGAGGCGGGCCGCGACAGCGACTTCGGCAAGGGCGACTCGGTGTTCGACCGCTACTACGGCGACCCCGGCGTCACTCCCAATCCCTGCCTCGCGCCGCTCAAGCGCGCGCCTTTCTATGCGCTGCGCATCGACGCCGGCGACATCGGCACCAAGGGCGGCCTGCTGACCGACGCGCATGCCCGCGTGCTGGGCGAAAACGGCCAGCCGATCGGCGGGCTGTACGCCATCGGCAACACCGCCGCCTCGATGATGGGCGCGACCTATCCCGGCGCCGGCTCGACCATCGGCCCGGCGATGACCTTCGGCTACCTGGCGGCCAACCATCTCGGCGGCTGCGCCGCTGCGAAGGCGGACGCCGACGCGGGGCAATCCCATGAAAAGCCTTCGAGCCTGGCCAATCTGTAGGGGCGAATTCATTCGCCAGGCAGGCCACCGGCCTGCTCCCGGCAAATCCGGGGCCGCGTCGCGGCCCATGGCGAATGAATTCGCCTCTACCAACCGGGCCCGCAGCCCGGCTATCCGGCAGCGGACGTCGGCCCGGGAGAAACGCATGAATCGCGACCGAGCCTGGCCAATCCCTGTAGGGGCGAATTCATTCGCCAGGCAGGCCAGCGGCCTGCCCCTGGCAACCCCGGGGCCGCGTTGCGGCCCATGGCGAATGAATTCGCCCCTGCAAACCGGGTCCGCAGGCCCAACCATCATCACCGCAAGGAGTCAGACATGAGTTCCGAGAATCGCCAGGTCGCCGTGGTCACCGGCGCCAGCCGTGGTGTCGGCAAGGGCGTCGCGCTGGCGCTGGGCGCCGCCGGCATGGTCGTCTACGTCACCGGCCGCTCGACCACGACCAGCGGCTCGCAGCTGCGCGGCCAGGTGCTGCCCGGCTCGATCCAGGAAACCGCCGAGGCAGTGACCCGCGCCGGCGGGCTGGGCATCGCCGTGGCCTGCGACCACGGCGACGATGCGCAGGTGAAGGCGCTGTTCGAGCAGGTCGGCCGCGAGCAGGGCCGCCTGGACCTGTTGGTCAACAACGCCACCTTCCTGCACGAGAACCTGATCGATCCCGGTCCCTTCTGGGAAAAGCCGCTGGAGCTGGTCGGCATCCTCGACGTCGGCCTGCGTTCGTCCTACGTCGCCAGCTACTACGCCGCGCCGCTGCTGGTGGGCGGCGGCCACGGCCTGATCGCCTTCGTCTCGTCCTACGGGGCGAGCTGCTACATGCACGGCCCGGCCTACGGGGCGCAGAAGATCGGCTGCGACAAGCTGGCCGCCGACATGGCCGTGGACCTGGAAAATACCGGAGTTGCCGCGGTGTCGCTGTGGCTCGGCCCGCAGCGCACCGAACGCACCGCCATCGCCGGTGAGGAGCGCGCGGACCAGTACGAGGCGTTCCTCGCCCAGGCGGAAACCCCCGAGTTCAACGGCCGGGTGATCCACGCGCTGCTCAACGACCCGGCGCTGGCCAGCCTCAGCGGCCAGACCCTGGTGACCGCCGAACTGGCCGCGGGTTACGGCATTAGCGAGGAGGGCGGCCGCATGCCGCCGTCCTACCGCGAACAGCTGGGCGAACCGCGCGTGCCGCATCCGGCGCGGGTGATCTGAAAGGCAAGTTTCGGCTCTGTAGGGGCGAATTCATTCGCCTTGGCGGGATATCCGGGCGAATGAATTCGCCCCTACAACGAATCGACCAGGCTCTGACGTCACCCATGTTTTGCCTCGGGTGAGTTGACCAGCCGTTATCAAACCTCCGCACCATCGGTCGGTGCGGACGTTTTCCACCCCCCATCAAAGGCAGCGCTTCCATGGAAAAAGTCGTCTACGTCGTCTGGCGCGAACGCCAGACCAACCCCGAAGAATTCGCCAACCGCCTGCGCGGCGAGGTTGCCGAACAGTTGCTGGCGCTCGGCGCCCGCGGCGTGCAGGTGAACGTCGCCGACGCCGCCGTCGAACCCGCCGCCGGCCTGCGCCAGGCCAACCTGCAGCCGCTGATGGACGGCACCGTGTCGGTGTGGCTCGACAGCGCCATCGCCCAGTTCCGCCGCCCGTTCGACGAGGCCATCGGCAAGGCGGTCGAGCGTCTGGCCGCCTACCTGGTCACCGAGTCGGTGCCGATCCGCAACACCCGCTACCCGGCCGCACCGGGCGAGCGCACCCACGGCTTCTCCCAGCTGGCCTTCCTCAGCCGCCCACCGCGCCTCACCCACGAGGCCTGGCTGGACGTCTGGCACAACCGCCACACCCAGGTGGCCATCGACACCCAGGACAACTTCCAGTACGTGCAGAACGTGGTGGTGCGCCCGCTGACCCGCGGCGCGCCGGCGTTCGACGCCATCGTCGAGGAGTGCTTCCCGCCGGCGGCGATGACCGACCCGCAGAGCTTCTTCGACGCACCGGGCGACGAGGAGAAGTTCCGCCGCAACCTGGCGGCGATGATGGAAAGCTGCGGCCGCTTCATCGACTTCGACAAGATCGACGTGCTGCCGACCAGCCAGTACCTGATCGCCAAGCCCGCGGCCGTCTGACCGCGGCGTGTAAAGGCGAGCGTGAACCGGAGTTCGCCATGAGCGGACTCCGGGGGGGCTCGCAGGAAAGCTCGACCCGCTGCCCGCACCGGGGCAGCGGGCGAGTGCCTCAGCCAGGCGCCCGCACGCAACGACGTTGAACAGGCGCGATGCCCGCTTCAGCCATGCGCCTGTACCACGCCTTCGGTGATCTCGGGCTTGCCGAGTGCCTGCGCCCCCAGCTGCTCCGCCACGAACCCGGCGGCGACGCGCACCGACTCCTCGGCCCCGGCCTTGTCCTGGAACACGCTGAACGACGCCCCGGTGCCATTGCCGTTATTCAGCCAGTAATAGGCGACAAACCCCGGAACTTTCTTGATGAGCGGCACGAAGGCCTCTTGGATCTTGCGGTCCAGATCCTCGTTGAGACCTTGATCGAACTGGTACTTGCGAATCACTGCGTACATGGCTGCCTCCCATCTGTAAGGCAGATCGCGACGCCAATCTCAGACCGTGGCCTGACAGCCGGTCGGCGCCACTGGGTCTATGGGCTGTCCCTGATCCGGCTCTGCTGCGCCCATCCGGGTGGCAGTACCCAACCGCTCGCGATCAGCCAGCGGCAGGTCATCCACTAGCATAGCCACTGGTTTTCTGCTGGCCGGGTACTGCTCACCAGATGAAATTGGGCGAGGTCGCCGAGCAGTTGCTCGCGCTGGGCGACCGCGGCGTGTAGGTGAACGTCGCCGACACCGCCGTCGACCTGCCGCCGGCCTGCGCCAGGCCAACCTTCAGCCGCTGATGGACGGGGCGGTTCAGCCCGTCAGATGGGGAAATCGGATGCGAAAGCGGCCTACCCAACCGCTGAATCGTGAGCTGGATGACTGCTTTCTGGCAATTGTGGACGTCCAGCTAGCGTCTGCTTAAAACCTAGCCAGCTGCTACGGAGTTTATGAAATAAAGGTAAATGGCTGAGCTGTGAAGAGCTCAAATCATACAGAGCCTAGCCGTGTGCTTGCTATTCATCTGCATAACAGGATATTCAGTCCCTTCTAGGCGGGCTGGAAGATCGGCCTCGCCTTTGAGAGGTTAGCCACTTTGCTGGTATTGCCAAGGGATGGTCGTATGCAGGATGTAAGGATTCCATTCGGTGAACGTGACGGCACGCTCTTCCGGGCCTTTGAAGTCGAGAATGGCCTTGCTTGTGGCTGCATCTGCCCGGGCTGTCGCAAGCCGCTGAATGCTGCGAATGGTGGCCAGAAAGTCATCCCGCACTTTCGTCACGTCCAATCTGAAGACTGTGTCCGCGGCTACAAGGAGGGTGTGCGCCGGGCGGCAGTAGCTCTGATAGCAGCACGGCGAGGTCTAACCCTTCCTGCATTCTCTCGCCAAGTCAGCGCCACCGCGGTTTCCGGACACTCCCTGTTTCGCGATGTGTCCTTCCAGGCGGCGCCTGTTATCGGTGACTCGGTGAAGCGATTCGTAGATCTTGGCGATGTGGTCGCACATGCAGTTGTCACGGCCTCTAATCGCCAGCTGCTTGTTCGAATCAAAGTCTTCTCCCGAGCAGAGCATGAACGATATCAGAGACTCCTCCGCATTGAAGCTTCGTCAGTTGAGATTGACCTCAGCGGGCTTACCTTTGATCAGATCAACGTCCCGGCAGCTTTTGAACGAGCGGTTCTTTCCGATCCCAATACCAGGTCATGGATTCGCTCACTGCGGGGGGAAATGCTGATTAAGCGCGCTGTCGATGAGCTAGGGGCTGAAGTTATCGTCTACAACGCCCAGTGGGAGCAGGAGCGTACTCGTCTGCAGGCGATAGAGGATGAGAGACGAGTTGAGCAAGAGGCAAAGGCTGCCGAACATGCTGCTGCACTCGCAGCGCATAGGCAGACCCAGTTAGAGGCTGCTGAGGCACAGCGTGCTAATGGGATCCCTGTGAAGGAGGAGCGCGGCGCTCGGGAGCGTCGAGAGGAATTAATCGTCAACCAGACACTTCGAGCAGCCCGAGACTGGGGTGGCCAGGCAGTCGAGTGCTCCGCCTGCTGTCTACTTAATCCACCGGGCAGTGAGTTCTGTCTCTTCTGCACCAGTGAGGCAAGCACGATGACCCGCATCCTGGTGCCGGCCGATATTGCTGCCACCATCCACCTTCGAATGCGCAGCTCGGCCAAGCCGGATCGTTCTCTACGAATGGCATCGACTCTATTAGTTCAACCCGATCCCTTCACCTGAAGCTCAGTTTGTAGCGAGATTTTGATCGTTCCTACGCTCCGCGTGGAAATTCGGTCAGTGACGCTCTGCGTCACTGAGGCGGGCACGGAGCGGCCAGTGAGAAGCTCCCACGCAGAGAGTGGGAGCGATCACGAAAAGGCGCCTTGGGAGCAGGGTCGCTTTTCGTTGGATTCGTTCGACGACTTCACCTAGAAGCCTCCCGGCGCAGCAGCAAATCCGACGCGCCTCCCTCTTTGCTCTGGGGTATCCCCGCCGCTATCGGGGCTTGCGTCGTTTTCTGTGCTTGGCTTCCAAACCGAGATGATAGGCGTGGTATTCCGGTGAGTCCTCGGCATTGGAAAGACCATTAAACTCGAACGATCTCCCTCGTCGCATTGGCCCAAATCGCCGAGCATATTCACCCTGAAACGCTAAGAAGCTGTCCCAGTCCTCCCGGCTCGGCGCATTCCCGCTGTACCCGCTTTGCCCAGGTCGCCGGCCGTACTCATCCATTGCCTCCGCTCGACCATCCTTGTACCCGATCAGGATTTCAGTGGAATACGAGAGGGAACGGGGGTCCGGCATCAACAGGTAGCTGTCGCCGAAATCGGACCAGAGCTTAGGTGCCACGCTTGCCTCGGGATAGAGCCATTCTTTGCGCCTGGCAGCTATGTACCGGTTAGCCCTCATCTTGGTGATGTAGTTGAGCTGTAGGACCTCCTGCTCAGTCAGTTCACGATGGGTCTGGATGTCAGTGAAATTGAACATGGCGCCCCGGAATAGCTTAGGGTTGGGGCGATTATTCATCGGATTGCCGTACGGATGCCTTACCCAGGAGAGATTCGTGAGGATCAGAACGCGCTCTTCCGACAACGGGAAGTAGGTATGAGTACCGTTGGCCCAGATCTCTGGATCACCCGCTGTTCTAGCGACGACGGAAAGCGGAAAGCACCCTTTGTTGTAGACGGTTACAGGGTGGTCGGACAGGATGAGCTTCGTATCCGTTTTCTTACAATCTGCCAGCTGCCATACACATTCTGTCCACAGTGCGCAGAATATATTCCGCAGCCGCTGCAAGTCGAACAGCAGCTCATTCTTGCGTGAACCGGTCCTACGGGCTAGATGCGCCAACCCCTTAGGCGTGCGGAGCTTCTGCGTGCTCATGTAGAGCATCAGATTGTGAAAGGCCTCAGGCTCAACATCAGGGTGTTCAAAGGTGGCGAAGTACTCGACTGCGGCCTTTCCCTGTACATCGATATTTCCGAAGAATTTCTCCTCGATCTCGGTCGACTCGAAATCGCCAAATTTCGTCGTGTAGAGGTCCGTCTCTACGAAGCAGCTATCAGGCCCCCAGCGCAGCATGTGTTTTCGCTGATAGCAAGTACCATTGGCTGCAACCACGGTTTTCGGCTTCAAATCCAGGTAAAAGAATTTCTTCTCACCGCTCCCTGAGGGGAGGAAACGCTTCTGGTACCACTCCGGCACGTAGTGGTTACGACGATATTCGTGAGACGCCATGATAATACTGGCCTACCCTGTCGATGGACTTGCGGGGGGACTAGGCCATTGCCAGTCCAGTATCGGAACTTTGCCTAAAATTTGGCGACATCAGGATAGAGCAGAAATAGATGGCCGGAATAGTCGTTGTCGCCGTCCGAAAAGCCGAGGTCCCCGTAGTCAATCGCGTGACTTGCAATGTGAATCGCCCCGGCTTTCCTAGACACTCGATGACCGCTATTGGCCGATAGTGTCCATCCATTGTCCATCTGACCTATACCCTATCCGGACAGTCGGCAAACCCGCTTCCGAGCGTCTGGATAGGATTCTCTCCGAGATTGTTCGACAGCTGTTCAGCAGCGCCATAGGCCTCATCCCGACACAGTTCAGCCTCGACGAACCGTGCACACGAAGCGGGAGTACCCAGCTCCCAGGATGACTTCCAGGGGACCCGTGCGGTCGCGCGTCCAGGCGTAGGTAAGCGCCTCGCCGGGTCTCCAGCCTCACCTGCCCGAGCGTTCCTGCGCAGCGGCAGTGCGAAAGAAAGCGGCGTCGCCACCGGCTCGCCAGAACCTCACTCCGGGCCATGGCACTGCCTCCCGTAGCGAAACATCCCCCAAGCGGACCATGCAAAATCCGCAGACCCAACAGGATTAGTCTCCTGAGACGATGTAGCCCCTCCAACCCGTTGCAAGAATCGGCTCCAGTCGATAGCGGGCTCGATCCGCGCTGATCCAGCAACGGGAGAACAACAATGAAACGAGTCGAAGGCAAAGTGTGCATCGTGACCGGCGCCGCCAGTGGCATCGGTCTGGAGGACGCCAAACTGCTGGTCCGTGAAGGTGCCAAGGTGGTGCTGACCGACCTCAACGAGGAGGCGGGCCTCAAGGCGGCTGCCGAACTCGGCGGCGATGCCCTGTTCGTGCGCCACGACATCGCCAGCGAAGCCGACTGGAAGCGGGTGATCGACACCACCCTGGAAACCTTCGGTCGTCTCGACGTGCTGGTCAACAACGCCGCCATCCTCGCCGTCGGCACCATCGAGGACACCTCGCTGGAGCTGTGGCGCAAGGTGCAGAGCATCAACAGCGACGGCTACTTCCTCGGCTGCAAGTACGCGGTACTGGCGATGAAGGAAACCGGCGGCGGCTCGATCGTCAACATCTCCTCGCTGGCGGCACTGGGCGGCATGCCGGCGTTCTGCGCCTACTCGGCGTCCAAGGGCGCGGTGGCGGCGATGACCCGTTCGATCGCCATGCACTGCAAGCAGCAGGGCTACCGCATCCGCTGCAACAGCGTGCATCCGGACGGCGTCAACACGCCGATGACCAGCGCCCTGGCCGGCGGCCGGCCGATTGCCCAGGAGGAGCTGGAAAAGGATCCGAAGAACCGCATGTGCGCCCCGGCGGACATCGCCAACGTGGTGCTGTTCCTGGCCTCGGACGAGTCGCGCTTCATCAACGGCGCGGAGATCCGCGTCGACAACGCCCAGCTGATCGGCGGTGCTGCCTGATTTGGCGCAGCGGGCGGAAATCGCCCGCGTGAAGAACTTCGTGTGCTGACAGACCTATCCCTCTGTCACCCTTTCCCCGGCCCCGAGGCCGGGTTTTTTTTGCCCATACGCCGCCAGTATCGCCAGGAGCCGGGAACGGCGTGGGGCAGGGCAGAGGGTTGGCGCTCAGGCCAGCGCGGCGACGCTGTTGAGCAGGGTCTTGACCAGTTGGGCCTGGCGGGTGGCGCCGGTCTTGGCGAACACCCCGCGCAGATGGGCGCGGATGGTGTTGCGCGAAAGGCACAGGCGCTCGGCGCTCTCGTCCAGAGTCAGGCCGTCCATCATCAGCATGGCCACCTCGGTTTCCGTGCGGGTCAGCTGGAACAGGCTGCGCAGCAGACTCCGCGAGGCCTGCGGCGAGTCGCTCGGGTCGCGGATGAACACCGCCACTGCCGGCCGCCGGGCGTTGCCCTGGCCTTCGTAGTTGAGGGCGATGGGGCGCAGCAGCAGGTTCAACGGCACTTCGCCGGTCGGGCGCGACAGGGTGAGCACCTCGACCGACTCGTCGCGGCCCTGCTGGCGATGCAGGAGCACGCTCTGCACGGCTTTCTGGAGATCCCGGTTGTCCTGGGCGGAGTAGGCGTGCAGTCGCTGCTGGCGACACTCCAGGCCATCACAGGCGGCGAACAGGCGCTGCGCCGCCTGGTTGCTGCGCATCACCTTGCCGGTTTCGTCGAGGATCGCCGTGCCCACCAGCAGGCGGTCGATGGTGGCCGCGTAGAGCAGGCGCTCGGAATCCAGCTCGTCCACCGTCGAATGCAGGTCCACCGCCTGCTGCAGGTGGGGCGTGAGCACCTCGATCAGCGCCCGCTCCGCGGCGTCGAAGTCCGCCGCCGCGTGACCGCGGCAGGCGAACAGCGCGCAGTGCATGCCGGCCTCGGTGCGCAGGTTGGCGACCAGCACGTACCGCAGATCCAGCGGTTGCAGGTAGCTGCGGTAGAAGTCGTCGGCCAGCCAGGCCTCCTGGCCCAGCACCTGGTCGGCGCTGGTTACCTGTCCCGGCGGCCAGTCGAGGAAGGGGCAGATCGAATAGTAGTGCTCGCTGTAGGACGGCTCGCCCGGCAGGTGCGGTCCGTGGACCGAGGCGTTGACGATCAGGCCGGGGCGGTCGTGGGCGGGGTTGCGCAGCACCAGGGTCGCGAAGCTGGCGCGAAAGCGCAGGCGCAGCGCTTCCAGCAGGCCGGACCAGGGCGTGGGTTCCAGCGGGCCGCGGTAGGTGAGGGCGAGCAGCTCGCTCAGTTCGCGGGCGCTGAGCCCTGCCAGTTCATGGGCATTGGACGAGTCGTGCATCCGCGCCTCGCTTGTTGTGGTTGTCGGGCTGGATGAGGCCAGTATTTGCGCCCGGCGGGGCGGGCAAATCGTCCGTTCGGCCTATGCGCGGGACTCGCATGAGCTGCAGGGGCGAATTCATTCGCCATGGGCCGCAACTCGGCCCCCAGGGGTTGCCAAGGGCAGGCCGACGGCCTGCTTGGCGAATGAATTCGCCCCTACAAGATGGCGCCGCTTGGCCTGTCAGCGCGACAGCAGGAAGTGCCGATCAGTTGATCGGCTTGGAAGTGATCCGCCACTGCGCATCCAGGGGGCCGATCATCTCCAGCAGCCGTTTGTAACCGGTGCGCAGGATGCGCCACTCGCCCTGCAGCTTGACGTAGCGGTCTTCGTAGATCGCGCTGCCGTTGAGCAGGGTCTGCTTGTCGAGGTTGATGAAGACGTCGTTGAGGTACCAGAGGCCGGTGGCTTCGTCGCCGTTGACGACGATTTCCGGGGTGTGGCCATTGTGCATGCCGAAACGGCGGTTGGTGAAGCTGGTGCGGTAGAACTCCATGGCCTGCTCCAGGCCGTTGAGTTCGAGTTGGTAGGTCGGGCTGTCGAAGCGGATCTGCACCTCGGGGGCGAGGACGCTGCGCAGCAGTTCCAGGTTGCAGGTGTCGATACCACGGAAATAGCGGGCCTTGAGCTGTTTGATCTGCTCAATGGCAACGAGATCCAGCATGTCGATGATCTCCAGAGGGAGGGCGAGGGCCATTCTGCGAGTAGCGAAAGGAGGCGACTTCCCTGTCGCCCGGGCTGGTCAGCAAGGCAGGAAGTGACCGCCGTTGACGTCCAGTTGCGCGCCGGTAATGACCTTGGCGTAGTCGCTGGCCAGGTACAGGGCGGCCATGGCGCAGTCGCCGTCTTCGGGGATCTTGCGCAGCGGAATCTGCTGGGCGATTTGGTCGACCAGCGACTCCATCGAGACGCCCAGGCGCTTGGCTTCGCTCTGGAAGTAGCCGATCACCGGCGCGCCCCACATCCAGCCCATGAAGGTGGAGTTGACGCGGATGCCGAACGGGCCGAGATCCTGGGCCAGGTACTGCACGGCGGTCTTCAGCGCGCCCTTGGAGACGGCGTAGCCGGATTCCAGCTGGTTGGGGATGCGGGTGGCCATGGTGTTGATCATCACGATGCTGCCCGAGCGCTGCTGCTTCATCTGCGGCAGCACGGCCTGGGTCATCTGCATGGTGCCGAACAGGTTGACCTCCATGGAGTTGCGCCAGTCGTCCATCGACGACGCGGAGGAGCTGCCCCAGGCACCGTGGGAGTAGGCGGAGTTGATCAGGGCGTCGATCCGCCCGAAGTGCTCGACCGTCAGGTCGGCGAGCTTCTGGCACTGCTCGACCTGGGCAATGTCGGTGGGGACCTTGAGGACCGGGGTGTCGTAGCCCGCGTCGCGGATGGCCTGCTCGGCCTGGTCCAGCTTGGCCGGGGTGCGGGCGGCCAGCACCACGGCCTTGGCCTGGTATTCGGCGGCGCGCACGGCCAGCTTGATGCCCAGGCCGGGACCGATACCGGAAATGATGACGACTTTATCCTTCAGCAACATGGCGATTACCTTCTTGTTGTTGTGGTGCGGAAATGGGCCGCTCAGGCGCGGCTGGCGTGCAGTTGTTCGGCGCGCCGTTTCAGATCCAGGGCCATCTGGTCGAAGCCTTTTTTTACCCAGGCACCGTGCTCGCGCATGATGGTGTCCTGGTTCAGGCCCAGGAAAATATCGGTGGTGAAGTAGCTGCAGCGGTTGGCGTCGATGGCGGTGATGTATTGATCGCGGCGCGCGGCATCCATGTTTTCCGGGACCGGGCGCTGCTCCCAGGACAACAGCCGCTCGGGGTCGCAGGCCACCAGATATTCGAAGACCGGAACGGTTTCGGCGCTATCGGGGACGCGTACCTGCATCAGCACCGGATCGCCGATCTGCAGGCCGCACTTGATGCTCGGACAGAAGCTGTTCCACGCGTGGTAATTGTCCAGATCGGTCAGCACCTCCCAGACCACCCGGGCGGGGGCGTCGATTTCCACGGTGATCGAGGTGACGATGTTTTCGGCCTTGGCCATGACTCGCTCCTGTAGTGCACTCAGTTGATGGGTTTGGAAGTGATTTGGAGCTGCTTGCTCAAGCACTGCTCCGGTACTCGCTGGCAGCCGCCCGGGACCGACTGGCGGCCCCAAGGCGGGTAGAGGCACCTGTAGGGGCGAATTCATTCGCCAAGCAGGCCATCGGCCTGCCCTTGGCAACGTCGGGGCCGCGTGGCGGCCCATGGCGAATGAATTCGCCCCTACAAGGTGGTGCTCCCGCCACGGCCCGCATGGACTTTCAGCGCGCCAGCAGGTACTCGACGATGCGCTCGGCGGCGGTCTCCGCCGATTCGCGGCTGGTGTCGATGCGCAGGTCCGGCGCCAGCGGCGGCTCGTAGGGCGAGTCGATGCCGGTGAAGTTCTTCAGCTCGCCGCGCCGCGCCTTTTGGTACAGGCCCTTGGGATCGCGCTGCTCGGCCAGCGCCAGCGGCGTGTCGACGAAGATCTCCAGGAAGGCGCCGTCGCCGGCCAGGCTGCGCGCCAGCTCGCGCTCGGCGCGGAACGGCGAGATGAACGACACCAGGGTGATCAGCCCGGCGTCGAGCATCAGCCGGCCCACCTCGGCCACCCGGCGGATGTTCTCCACCCGGTCGGCTTCGCTGAAGCCCAGGTCGCGGTTCAGGCCGTGGCGCACGTTGTCGCCGTCGAGCAGGTAGGTGTGGCGGCCCAGAGCGTTCAGCTTGCGTTCCACCAGGTTGGCGATGGTCGACTTGCCGGCGCCGGACAGCCCGGTGAACCACAGCATGCGCGGCGTCTGGCCCTTCAGCGCGGCGCGGGCGGCGGCGTCGACGTCGATGGCCTGCCAGTGCACGTTCTGCGCCCGGCGCAGGGCGAAGTGCAGCATGCCGGCGCCGACGGTCTGGTTGCTCAGCCGGTCGATGACGATGAAGCCGCCGGTGTCGCGGTTGTCCGCGTAGGGATCGAAGGGGATCGGCTGGTCGAGGCCGAGGTTGCACACGCCGATCTCGTTGAGCTGCAGGGTCCGGGCGGCCAGCTGTTCCAGGCTGTTGACGTCGACCTTGTGCTTGAGGGTGGCGCAGCTCATGGCCAGCGTGCGGCAGCCAATCTTCATCAGGTAGGGGCGGCCGGGCAGCATGGGTTCCTCGCCCATCCACACCAGGGTGGCCTCGAACTGGTCGGCGACCGCCGGCGGCGCGTCGGCCAGGGCGATCAGATCGCCACGGCTGATGTCGATCTCGTCTTCCAGGGTCAGGGTCACCGCCTGGCCGCAGAGCGCCTCCTGCTGCTCGCCGGCCATGCCGAGGATGCCGGCGACGCGGCTCTGCTTGCCCGAAGGCAGCACGCGGATGCTCTCGCCGACGCGCAGGCTGCCGGCGGCGACGTTGCCGGCGAAGCCGCGGAAGTCGAGGTTGGGCCGGTTCACCCACTGCACCGGCAGGCGGAAGGGCGCGCGGCTGGCGCGGCCGTCGTCCAGCGGGGCGCTTTCCAGGTGCTGCAGCAGGCTGGGGCCCTGGTACCAGGGCATGGCTTCGCTGCGCTCCAGCAGGTTGTCGCCCTTGAGCGCGGAGAGCGGGATGCAGCGGATGTCGGTCAGGCCGAGCTTGGCGGCGAAGGCACGGTACTCGGCCTCGATGTCGCGGAACACGCTTTCCGAATAGTCCATCAGGTCCATCTTGTTCACCGCCACCACGACCTGGCGGATGCCCAGCAGGGACACCAGGAAGCTGTGCCGGCGGGTCTGCGCCAGCAGGCCCTGGCGGGCGTCGATGAGGATCACCGCGAGGTCGGCGGTGGAGGCGCCGGTGACCATGTTGCGGGTGTACTGCTCGTGGCCGGGGGTGTCGGCGACGATGAACTTGCGCTTGTCGGTGGCGAAGAAACGGTAGGCGACGTCGATGGTGATGCCCTGTTCGCGCTCGGCGGCCAGGCCGTCCACCAGCAGGGCGAAATCCAGTTCGCCGCCCTGGGTGCCGAGCTTCTTCGAGTCGACTTCGAGCTGGCCGAGCTGGTCCTCGAAGAGCACCTTGGTCTCGTAGAGCAGGCGGCCGATCAGGGTGCTCTTGCCGTCGTCGACGCTGCCGCAGGTGATGAAGCGCAGCAGGTCCTTGCGCTGTTGCTGCTGCAGGTACTGGTCCAGGTTGGTCATCGCGTTCATCAGAAGTACCCCTCTTGCTTCTTCTTCTCCATGGAACCGGCGGAATCGCTGTCGATCAGCCGGCCCTGGCGCTCGGAGGTGCGGCTCACCAGCATCTCCTGGATGATGGCTTCGAGGCTGTCGGCCTCGCTGTCGATGGCGCCGGTCAGCGGGTAGCAGCCCAGGGTGCGGAAGCGCACCTTGCGCATCTCGGGCGTCTCTCCGGGCAGCAGCGGCAGGCGCTCGTCGTCGACCATGATCAGGGTGCCGTCGCGGCGCACCACCGGGCGCTCGGCGGCGAGGTAGAGGGGAACGATGGGGATGCGCTCGAGGTAGATGTATTGCCAGATGTCCAGCTCGGTCCAGTTGGACAGCGGGAACACCCGCAGGCTTTCGCCCTTGCGCTTGCGCGTGTTGTACAGGTGCCACAGCTCAGGGCGCTGCTGCTTGGGGTCCCAGCGGTGCTGCGCGGAGCGGATCGAGAACACCCGCTCCTTGGCGCGCGACTTCTCCTCGTCGCGCCGCGCGCCGCCGAACGCGGCGTCGAAGCCGTGCAGGTCCAGCGCCTGCTTGAGGCCCTGGGTCTTCCAGACGTCGGTGTGCAGGGCCGAGCCGTGCTCGAAGGGGTTGATGCCGCGCTCCACGCCTTCGGGGTTGACGTGCACCAGCAGCTCCAGGCCCAGGCGCTGCGCGGTCTGGTCGCGGAAGGCGATCATCTCGCGGAACTTCCAGGTGGTGTCGACGTGGAGCAGGGGGAAGGGCGGCTTGCCCGGGGCGAAGGCCTTCATCGCCAGGTGCAGCATCACTGCGCTGTCCTTGCCGATGGAGTAGAGCATCACCGGGTTCTCACACTCGGCGACCACTTCGCGGATGATCTGGACGCTTTCCGCTTCCAGGCGTTGCAGGTGAGTCAGCATCGCTTGTCTCCGTGGGAGGGGATCGGCGCCGCGGGCTGCGGGCCGGCTTTTTTCCACGGTAGGGAAGCTGCCGCTCTGGCTTCTTCGTCTGACCAGACGAACTTTTTCCGCCCTCGACGAGCAGGGCTTCCGGCCACCCACCGGCTGCCCGCTTTTTAGTCCGCCCAGACGAAGAATCGATGCCCGCGGCCTCCCTAAGGTGACGACAGCGGCGCCCCCTGCGCCGGACCAGAGGAGACCGACATGGCGATAGACGAGATCGAACGGCAGGTATGCAGCGGGCAGGTCTGGAGCGATTTCTGCGACCAGCTCAAGCGGTGTGGCGAGCAGATCCTGCGGGCCGAGGCGCCCAGCGACGCGCTGAACCGCGCGGAGGGTTACCGCTACCTCACCCGCCTGCTGCGCATCGCCCTGGAAATGCACCTGGAGTTCGCCGACCCGGACTTCCCCGGCTTCTTCTCGCCGTCCCATGAGACGGCCAAGATCGGCGCCGACAACCCGGACAACCTGTACCAGTACGCCCGCCTCAACGGCGAGAACCAGTACCGGGTCAGCGGCCGGCGCGGCAGCGTGGCCTACCTCAGCTTCGGCACCCAGAAGGGCGGCTACGAGAGCGACGGCACGATGATCCAGACCGGCTTCATCGACGCCAGCCAGTTGCAGCTGGAGGCCGACGGCAGCTTCGAGCTGATCCTCAGCCAGCAGCCGCCGGCCAGCGGCAACTGGCTGCGCCTGGAGCCGGCGAGCAACGCGCTGATCGTGCGCCAGACTTTCCTCGACCGCGGCGCCGAGCAGCCGGCCCAACTGCGCATCGAGCGTCTGGACAACCGGCAGCAGCCCGACCCCCTGACTGCCGAACGTCTGCAGCAGAGCCTGGGGCGGGTCGCCAGCTTCGTCGAGAACACCGCGCGGCTGTTCGCCGACTGGGCCGAGGGTTACCAGGCCCGGCCGAACCAGTTGCCGCCGGCCGACCAGGCGCTGTGCCAGGCGGTGGGCGGCGATCCGAACATCTTTTACTACCACGGCTACTGGAAGCTGGCCGAGGACGAGGCGCTGCTGATCGAAGTGGAGCAGGTACCCGACTGCGACTTCTGGAACCTGCAGATCGACAACTACTGGATGGAGTCGCTGGACTACCGCTACCACCGCATCTGCCTGAACAAGCACTCGGCGCGGCTCGACGGCCGAGGCGGCGTGCGCCTGGTGCTCAGTCACCGCGATCCCGGCCTGCCCAACTGGCTGGAAACCGCCGGGCATGCCGACGGCACCTTCTGCCTGCGCTGGGTCGGCGCCCAGTCCCCGGTCCATCCCACCACCCGCGTGGTCAAGCTCGCCCACCTCGAGGAGCTGCAATGAGCCATTCCGTTTCCTTCGCCCCCGACAGCCTGCTGGCCGAGGCCAGCGCCCGCACCGAAGGGCTGGACGACTTCGGTCCCGGCGATTTTCGCGAGGCCCTGCGCGTGCTGGAGCCGGCCCTGCACGGGCAGGCCCGCCTGTCGGCCCAGGGCGCGACCCTGCTGCGCGAGAAGCTGGTGTCGCAATTGGCCAACCGCCTGGTGATCGAGGACCACTGCAAGCGCTTCCCGGAGATCCTCGAGCAGCCCGTCGACGACCCGCTGGTGATCGTCGGCCTGCCGCGCACCGGCACCACGTTGCTGCAGCGCCTGCTGGCGGTGGACCCGCAGTTCAGCAAGGCGCAGTGGTGGGAGACCCGCTATCCGGCGCCGCTGCCCGGGGAAAGCCTGGAGCGGCCGGACCAGCGCATCGGCCGGGCGCGCGGCGAAGTGGCGGCGATGATCGAGTTCGTGCCGCAGATCCTCGCCATCCACCCGCTAGACGCCGAGCAGCCGGACGAGGAGTTCATGCTGATGGAGCACTCCTTCCTCTGCGCCATGGACTCCTACGTCAACGTGCCGGACTACACCGCCTGGCTCGATCGCCAGGAGCAGACCCAGGTCTACGCTTACCTGAAGAAGACCCTGCAGTTCCTGCAGTGGCAGCAGGCCCGCCGCGGCATCGCCCCGGGGCGGCGCTGGCTGCTCAAGAGTCCGCAGCACCTGCACACCCTGGAGCTGCTGCTCAAGGTGTTCCCCGGCGCGCAGGTGATCCTCACCCACCGCGATCCGGGCAAGACCATTCCGTCGCTGGCCAGCTTCATCCATACCCTCTGGCAGATGTACAGCGACCAGGCCGACCCGGCCCAGGTCGGCGAGCAGTGGAACAGCCGCATGGCCCGCGCCCTGCGCCACAGCATGGCGGTCCGCGAGCGGATGCCGGCCGGCGCCTTCCTCGACGTGCGCTTCGAGGACACCGTGCAGGCCCCGCTGGATGTGGTGGAGCGCATCTACCGCTTCGCCGGCCTCGAACTGGCGCCGGCGACCCAGGTGGCGATGGCTGCCTGGCTGGCGCTGAACGGCCGCGACAAGCGCGCCGCCCACCAGTACGACGCGGCCGCCTTCGGCCTGGACGAGGCCCGCCTGGAACAGGACTACGGCGCCTATCGCACCCGCCACCTGGCCCACTGATTTTCCCGCCCGACAACAAGCACAGAGAAAAACCACATGCTGCTGAACGACAAGGTTGGGATGCTCTCCGGCATCGGACCCGGCGGGGACATCGAGCCCGCGCTGTTCCCGGTCTCCGACTATGCCAGTGCGATCAATGGCGCCCAGCTCGACACCAACGGCGAGCGGATGCGCTGAGGAGGCGAACATGCTGGATCATTGCGCCTTCAACGGCGACGCCGACGGGCTGTGCGCCCTGCAGCAACTGCGCCTGGCCGGCGAACTGGACGCGGCGGTGCGCCTGGTCAGCGGGGTGAAACGCGACATCGGCCTGCTCGAACGGGTGCAGGCCGGCCCCGGCGAGCGGGTCACGGTGCTGGACATCGCCCACGACAGCAACCGCGCGGATGTCGCGCGGCTGCTCGCCGGCGGGGTCCGGGTGCGCTACTTCGACCACCACTTCGCCGGCGAGCTGCCGGAGCATCCGGGGTTCGAGTCGTTCATCGACACCGCCGCGGACGTCTGCACCAGCCTGCTGGTGGATCGCTTCCTCGACGGCCGCTTCCACCGCTGGGCGGTGGCGGCGGCCTTCGGCGACGGCATGCCGGGACCGGCGCGGGCGCTGGCCCTGCGCCACGGGCTGGGGGAGGGCGACACCACGCTGCTCGCCGAGCTGGGCCTGCTGCTCAACTACAACGCCTACGGCGAGCAGCCGGCCGACCTGCATTTCGACCCGCTGGCGCTGGCGGCGCAGCTGCTGCCGTACCGGGACCCGCTCGACTTCGTGCGCGATAGCCCGAGCTTCCAGCGCCTGCGCGAAGGCCATGCGGCCGATATGGCGGAAGCCGCCGCACTGCGCCCGTGGCGGGAGGTGCCGGGAGCCCGCCTGTACCGCCTGCCTGACGCACCCTGGGCGCGCCGGGTCAGCGGAGTGCTGGCCAACCAGCTGGCGGCCGCCGATCCGCAGCGCGCGCTGGGGCTGCTCTCGGCGCGCGCCGACGGCGGCTGGACCTTCAGCCTGCGGGTCCCCGCCGCCGCGCTGGAGGCCGATGCCTTCTGCCGGCGCTACCCCAGCGGCGGCGGCCGCAAGCGCGCCGCCGGCATCAACCACCTGCCGGACGAGATGCTGGAGAACTTCGCGGCGGCCTTCCTGGCCGACTATCCCGCGCCCGCAGTCCCCAGGGCGAACGCATGACCCGCTGTAGGGGCGAATTCATTCGCCAGGCAGGCCCTCGGCCTGCCCTTGGCAACAGCCGGGCCGCGTTGCGGCCCAAGGCGAATGAATTCGCCCCTACAGGCCAGCAAATCGCCCGCAGTCGCCCGGCAAGCCAGTCGCCAGCGACCCGCGCGTTAGTCCCATAGGACGATGTTGGCCCCCTGACGCGGGAGTTAAATCCGATTCATGGGGCCTCACGGCAGGCCCCCATGAACACGCGCGAGGGGTGCGCCGCATGGCTATCCGTGGACGGGCCTGCCGCTCGCAGGATTTCCGGCAGGCGCGCGGCTTCGTCGTCGAGAGGCGCAGCGCGCGATTTTCCCAGGCTGAGGCAGGCCGACCATGCAACTGAACTACACCCCGGCCCAGCAGGCCTTGCGCGCCGAAGCGCGCGCCTGGCTGGCCGCCAACGTGCCGGCCACGCCGCTGGCGTCCTTCGATACCGCGGAAGGCTTCCAGCAACACCGCGCCTGGGAGGCCCGGCTCAACGAGGGCCGCTGGGGCATGGTGACCTGGCCGACCGAGCTGGGCGGGCGCGGCTGCGACCTGATCGAGTGGCTGATCTTCGAGGAGGAGTACTACCGGGCCGGCGCCCCGGCGCGGGTCAACCAGAACGGCATCTTCCTGCTCGGCCCGACCCTGATGGAGTTCGGCACCGCCGAGCAGCAGGCGCGCTTCCTGCCGCGCATGGCCACCGGCCAGGACATCTGGGCGCAGGGCTGGTCGGAGCCGGGCGCCGGTTCGGACATGGCGGCGATCCGCTCCACGGCCAGGCGCGACGGCGACCACTACGTGCTCAACGGCCAGAAGATCTGGTCGACCCGCGCGGTGTGGGCCGACTGGCTGTTCGGCATCTTCCGCAGCGATCCGCACTCCAGTCGCCACCATGGCCTGACCTTCATCCTCCTGCCGCTGGACAGCCCCGGCGTCACCGTGCGGCCGATCCGCCAGCTCAACGGCCTGGCGGGCTTCGCCGAGATCTTCTTCGACGATGTGAAGGTGCCGGCGGAGAACGTGCTCGGCGGCGAGGGCATGGGCTGGCAGGTGGCGATGTCCACCGCCGGCTTCGAGCGCGGGCTGCTGCTGCGCTCGCCGGCGCGCTTCCAGGAAACCGCGCGGCGCCTGGTGCAGCTGTACCTGGCCAACCGCGAGCAGGCCGACCGCGACCCGGCCATCGGCGAGGCGGTGATGCGCGCCTGGCTGGACGCCGAGGCCTACACCCTGAGCACCTACATGACCGCCTCGCGGCTGGTGCAGGGCGGCAAGATCGGCCCCGAGTCGTCGACCAACAAGATCTTCTGGTCGGAACTCGACCAGCGCATGCACGAGACCGCCCTGAGCATCCTCGGCGAGCGTGCCGAGCTGCTGCCGGAGGCGCCGGACGCCGGCGAGGTCGGCCAGTGGCTGGACGGCTTCCTGTTCGCCCAGGCCGGGCCGATCTACGCCGGCACCAACGAGATTCAACGCAACATCATCGCCGAGCGCATGCTCGGCATGCCGCGCGCCTGAGGAGCAGCGACCATGGACTTCACCTTCAGCAACGACCAACTGCTGTTCCATGAAAGCGTCCACCAGTTCTTCACCAACGAGGTGACGCCCGAGCTGATCCGCGAGCTGTGGGACAGCCCGAGCGGCCGCAGCGACGCACTCTGGGCGCAGCTGGTCGAGCTCGGCCTGCCGGCCCTGAGCGTGCCGCAAGGCCATGGCGGACTGGGCATGAACGAACTGGACTGCGTGCTGATCGCCCAGGAATGCGGCTACGCCGGCCTGCCCGAACCGCTGGTGGATACCGTGCTGGTCGGCGTGCCGCTGCTGGCGGCGCTCGACGATGACCGGGCCCAGCTCAAGGACACCTGGCTGCCCCGGGTGGCGGCGGGCACGGCGCGCCTGGCGGTGGGGCAGCCGGGGCGTGCGCTGGTGGCCGACGCGCATGTCGCCGACCTGTTGCTGCTGGCGCATGGCGACGAGGTGCACGCCGTGCCGCGCGCCGCGGTGACGCTGACCGCCAACGCCTCGCTCGACCCCAGCCGCCGGCTGTTCCGGGTCGACTGGACGCCCGGCGCCGCCACCCGCGTGGCCGCCGGCGCGCAGGGCAGGGCGCTGTGGGCCGCCAGCCTGAACCGCGGCAAGCTGGGCACCGCCGCCCAACTGCTCGGCCTGGCCCTGCGCATGCTTGATCTCGCGGTGGACTACAGCTTCGAGCGCAAGCAGTTCGGCAAGCCGATCGGCTCGTTCCAGGCGGTCAAGCATCTGATGGCCAACGTCGCAGTGCAGATCGAGTTCGCCAAGCCGCCGCTGTATCGCGCCGCTTACACCATCGCCCACGACCAGGCCGCGCAGGACGTGCTGGTTTCCCACGCCCGCCTGGCCTGCGGCGAGGCCGCGCTGCTGGCGGCCAGGCACGCCATCCAGGCCCACGGCGCGATGGGCTACACGTGGGAAATGGATCTGCAGATTTTCATGAAGCGTGCCTGGGCGCTGGACAAGGCCTGGGGCGGACGCGGTGCGGACAAGGCACGGATCCGCGAGGCGCTGTTCGGCGGAAGACTGGCCATCGGCGCCGGCACCACCTTCGCGGCCGCCGGCTGAGCGCCGACGCCATATCCCGGCCCTCCCCGGGGAGGGCGTTGCCCGAGAGGAGAGGCTCCCATGCAGGCTGCCGCCGTCCCGAAACACCCGGTCGCGCCACCGGCCAGCGGCGCCACCGTGCTGCCCGAGCTGATCGGGCTGGTCTATGAAGGCCTCAACGAAGCCCGGCCCTGGGCCGCTCTGGCCGACCGCCTGCGCCAGGTGCTGGCGGCGATCAACGTCACCGTCACCCTGCTGCACGCCGAGGATCGGCCGACCGATATCCAGGTGATGTCCGTCGATCCGGACGACGGCACCGACTGGCTACAGGCGGAGCGGGTCCACCGCGAGCGTTTCGCGCATGTCGAGCTGGTCGACCCCAAGTCGCTGCGCCCGGGCGAGGTGCTGGTGTTCGGCCCGCAGGACGTCGAGCCGGACTGCGCCGAGTTCATGGCCTTCCTCAATCTCGCCAGCTGCCTGCGCACCTGCTTCGCCGAGCCGGGCGGCATGCGCTGCTGGATCGACGTGATCCGCGGCCACTGCGAACCGCAGCGGCCGTTCGCGGCCAGTGAGCTGGAGCTGATCGGCGCGCTGTTGCCGCACCTGTCCCGCGCCCTAGGCCTGTTCGCCCGGCTCAAGCGCCAGGAGGCGGAAAAGTCGATTTACGAAGGCTGCCTGGATCATCTGCTGCTCGGCTGCCTGCTGCTCGACGGCGATGGACAGCTGCTGTGCGTCAACCGGGCGGCGCGGGCGATCGTCGACAAGCACCAAGGCATCGAGCTGAGCCATGGCCGCGTGCAACTGCAGGACCGAACGGCCCAGCGCGCACTGGACAAGGCCATCGGCAATGCCATCGCGGCCAGGACGCAGGAAGGCGGGCGCTACCGTGGCGAACTGGTGCGCCAGCACGCCCAGGACGGCGTGCTGCTCGGCATGCTGGCGACGCCGGCGCCGCTGTTCGACTACTACTACCAGGGCCGCCACGTACCGAGCGTGATCATCTACCTCTCGGAGCTGACCGAGAGCCTGGCCATGCAGCAGGTCTCCGGCGGCTCGGCGGCGGAGCTGATCGCCCAGCTGCTCGACCTGACCCGCCAGGAAGCCCGCCTGGCCGCGCTGCTGGCCTGCGGCCAGACCATCAGCGAAGCCGCCGGGCAGATGGGCATCGCGGTGACCGCTGCGCGCAACTACTCGAAGAACATCTACGCCAAGCTGGGCATCAAGGGGCAGACGGACCTGGTGCGGATCCTGTTCAAGAGTTTCGCGTTGTTGCGCTGAGCGGTGTATCCCGACAGGGCCGCCAATTTCTCCTGTAGGGGCGAATTCATTCGCCAAGGGCCGCAACGCGGCCCCCGGAGGTCGCCCCTGGGCAGGCCGCTGGCCTGCTTGGCGAATAAATTCGCCCCTACAAGAGATGGTGCAGGCTCGGAAGCCGTGCGTGCGAGGCCCCCGAATCCTTCCGGGGCAAGCGCATGCAGACATTTCCCCACGGCGGATCGAGCGGGCAGGAGAGTCGGGGCGGGCCTTTGTGGTGGACAAGGCTGCGCCGTTGTCCACCCTACGGAAAATGCTGCGCTCACCTGTAGGGGCGAATCCATTCGCCATGGGCCGCAACGCGGCCCCCAGAGGTGGCCCGGGGCAGGCCGCGGGCCTGCTTGGCGAATGAATTCGCCCCTACAGCGGATTGACCGGGGGCCGCTGCTGCAGGGTGATCGGCACGCTGGCCGCGGCCGCCAGGGCGGCGCAGAGCAGCAGGGCAGGGGCGTAGCTGCCGGTGGAGTCGACCAGGTAGCCGACGGCGGCCGGGCCGAAGGCTGCGCCGAGTCCGCCGAGCAGGTTGCCGATGCCGAGCAGGCTGGCGAAGTTGCGCGGGCCCACGGCCTCCACCAGCAGCAGCGGGGCGAGCTGGTTGACCAGGTTGAAGGTGCTGCCCCAGCCCAGGGTGAACACCGCGACCGCCGCCAGGCCCCAGGCCGGGTGGCTGGCGAGCAGCAGGCAGAGCACGCCGGCGATGCCGATGGCGTTGCCGCACAGCAGGAGGGTCCTCGCGCTCAAGCGCTGGCTCAGCGCACCGAACAGGAAATTGCCCGCCAAGGAGGCGGCGCCCACCCCGGCGTACCAGCTGGCGGCGGTCTGCGCCGAATAGCCGGCCGCGACCAGGCAGGCAACCAGCGAGATGTAGATGCCCACGCCGCTCATGGTCAGCAGCAGCTGCATGGCGATCCACAGCCAGTAGCGCGGCATGCGCAGCACCTGGCCGATGGCGTGGCCGGGTAGCGCCTGCGTCGCGTGCGGGCTGGCCGCCGCCGGCGCATCGGGCAGGCGCGCCAGCCACATCAGCAGGGGCACGCAGACCAGCAGGATCAGGCCGGCGATGGCCTGCATGACGCTGCGCCAGCCGAGTTCGCCGATCAGCCGGGTGAGCAGGTTGGGGAAGATCACCCCGCCGATGGCGGCCCCGGCGAGCAGGAGGCCGAAGGCCAGGCCCTGCCGGGCGGGGGCCATCCAGCGGGCGGCCAGGGTCATGGCCGGCACGTAGGTCGAGGCGCCGACGCCGATGCCGGCCAGCGCCAGGGCCAGGGTGAGGCGGTCGATGTCGGGACTGCCGGCGGCGAGCAGGTAGCCCAGCGCCGCCAGCACGCTGCCGGCGGTCATCACCGGCCGCGGCGCGAGGCGGTCGAGCAGCCAGCCGGCCAGCGGCATGCTCAGGGTCATGCTGAGCATGAAGGCGGTGGCCATGCGCGCGGCCTGCTCGTGGCTGCAGTGCAGGTCCGTGGCGATCGGCAGGGTGAACAGGCCGAGGGCGCTGATGGTGGTGCCGAAGATCACGCACAGCACCACCGCCAGGCCAACCACCAGCAGCCAGCCCTGGCGCTGGTCGGGCAGGGCGGCCGCCGCTGCCTGGGGCGCGGGGCGGCGTTCGGCGGCCTCCGCGAGCGCTGCGCCGTCCAGCGCCACTGCCGTCTGTTGCATACGCGCCATGCTCGATCTCTTCAGGTGATGGGTCGGAAAGTCCGGCCCGGAGTCTACCCAGCGACCGATCTCCCCCAGCAGTACCAGCTGGTACTGGAGCGCCGCTTCGCCTCCTCAATAGGATCGATACCGCTGTGGCAGGCAGCGGCGGTGGGATTGCGCCGCGCCCTGCGCAGTTCGAAGCGAGGGTTGTGGCGTGAATGCGAGGAGGCGGCAGTGAGTGGGCGAGGGTTGCGCAGTGCAGTGGCGGGGCAGGTTCCCGTCTTTCCGGTAGCCGATGCCTACGAGGCAGGGGTGGTGCCGATTCGCTTCAGCGGCTGGCCGCTGCCAGGGGAAATCCCGGCCTACCCGGCCCTGGATCGGGACATCGAGGCGGACGTGGTGGTGGTCGGCGCCGGGCTGGCCGGTGCTTCGCTGGCCCTGCGCCTGGCCGAGCAGGGCGTCGCCGTGGTGGTGCTGGAGGCGGATCAGCCGGGCAGCGGCGCCTCCGGCCGCAACGCGGGGCACGTGCAGCCCTACCTGGGCTCGTTCGAGCCGCTGCGCGCCCATGCCGACGGCGGGCGACGCTTTACCGACTACTTCATCGAGCACCGCAACGTGGTCTTCAATCTGTGCCGCAAGCATGGGTTGCAGGCCGACGCCGCCCAGTCCGGCATGGTCGATGCAGCCACCCGCCGGCACGCCGCGCTAGAGACCAAGGTGAAGAAGTGGAAGTCCCTCGGCTATGACGTGGACGTGGTCGGCGCCGAGCGCCTCAATGAGCTGCTCGGCACCAGCGCCTACAGCTACGGCATCCACTGGCGCGAAGGCGGCCGGGTCAATCCCTTCCTGTTCACCAACGGCATGATCGCTGCCGCCGCCCGCCTCGGCGCCCGGGTGCATGGCAACTCCAGCGTGGTGGGCTGCGAGCGCAGCGGCTCGTCGTGGCGCGTGCGCACCGCCGTCGGCAGCGTGCGCGCCCCGCAGGTGGTGCTGTGCACCAACGGCCACGCCGGCAATGCCTTCTTCCCGGAGCTGGCGCGCACCCAGTTCCCGCTGGTGGCCTGCGGCCTGGCGACCCGGCCGCTGCCGAAGGCGGCCCTGGAGATCATCAACCCGGCGCGGGTCGCGCTCATGCAGTACCCGGCCGGCCTGTATCCGCTGGTCGTCGACGGGCGCAACCGCCTGATCACCGCGACCATTCCGGCCTCCGGCCGCGCGCAGAGCGCGGCGGATCATTTCGCCTACTTCCTGCGCTACCTGCGGCGCACCTACCCGCAGCTGGGCGACACGCTCATCGAGCTGGAGTCCTACTGGACCGGCATGACTGCCAATTCGTCCTCGGTCTACGAGGCGGCCTATCCGAAGTTGTACCAGGTCGCCGATGGCGTGCTGGCGCTCAACAACTTCGGCTCCTGGGGCAACGTGCTGGGCCCGATGATGGGCGTCAACCTCGCCGAGGCGCTGGCCGCCGGCCGCCTGGCCGCCTGCCTGCTGCCGCTGGAAACGCCCAAAGCCGTGCAGTTCCCCGGCCTGTTCGAAACCAAGATCCGCCGCGTGCTGATCCCGGCGGCGCGCTGGGCCGACAAGTTCCACCTCGTCTGAGCGGGCAGTGCCCGCGCAGCGAATGCCTTGCAGAAGAACAACAACCATAGAAGAAGGAAGTAAGCATGAAAGTCTTGCTATTGGGATGCGGCAACGTGGGCGCCAACGTGGCGCGGCAGCTGGTCCCGCGCCACCCCGAGCTGGAGTGCGTGGTCGGCGACCTCAATCTCGCCGTTGCCGAGAAGCTCGCCGCCGAGCTGGGCCCGCGGGTTCGCGGCGTGCGTGCCGATGTGCTCGATCCCGCCTGTCTGGACGAGCTGCTCGACGGCGTCGATCTGGTGTTCAACGCGGTGGGGCCGTTCTACCGCAGCGCCGTGCCGGTCATCGAGGCCGCGCTGCGCGCGCGGGTCGACTACATCGACATCAACGACGACCACGACGTGGCCGAGCAACTGTTCCTCGATCCGTCCTGGCGGCAGCGCGCGCTGGCCGCGGGGATCCGCCTGATCATCGGTTGCGGCTCGACGCCGGGGCTGACCAACGTGATGGCCCGCCTGCTCGCCGACCGCCTCGACACGGTGCACGAGATCCATCTGGCCACCGCCGTGCCCTTCGTGCCGGGCCTGCTGTCGCCCGCGGTGGTCGACCACATGATGCACATCACCGCCGGCGAGGTGCTGCAGTTCGTCGACGGCGCGTACCGCAAGATGCCGGGCTGGGGCGGCCGCCTGGAAGTGCCGTATTCCTTGCCGTTCAAGCCCTATCCGTCGTTCTTCATCGGCCACGGCGAAACCGTCACCCTGCCGTACTTCATCAAGGGCGTGAAGCAGGTGACCAACCGCATCGGCTTCTTCCCCGAAGCCGGCTCGGAAATCTGGCGCAAGCTGATCGACCTGGGCCTGGGCAGCACCGAGCCGATCGAGGGACTGGGCATCTCGCCGCTGAAGTTCCTCACCCGCCACCTGACCAGCGAGGCGGGCCTCAAGAGCATGAGCGTCGACCTTTCCGACGAGCCCTGGGCGGTGGTCTTCCGCGTGGAGGTGATCGGTGAGCGCGATGGCGCCGAAGTCTGCTCGGTACTGGAGCAGCACCTCGATCTGCCGGTCGAGGAGACCGCGGACAGCACCTCCGACCCGACCCCGACCTGCGCGCGCCTGGCCATCGAGGCCTGGCTGGCCGGCCAGGTGACCGGCCAGGGCCTGCTGGCCCCGGAGGTCTGCCTGGATGCCGAGGCCTACGTTCACGCCTACGCCTGCGAGACCGGCGCCACCTTCATCACCACCGAAACCAAGGTCAAGCGCCACGAGCACGCCTGATCGGCGCGCCACCGCGAACGATCACCAACGGACCGCTCCCCGTCGGGAGCGGCCTGGGGCACAACAAGAACAAGAGGCAAGCCATGAATATCCCGTTTCGTAGCAGCCTGCCGCTGGCAGCACTGCTAATGCTGGTCGCCCAGGGTAGCTGGGCCAAGATCGACGGCGCCGAGGCGCAGAAGCTCGGCAAGGAACTCACCTGCTTCGGCGCCGAGAAGGCCGCCAACGCCGATGGCTCGATCCCGGCGTTCAGCGGCAAATGGCTGGGCACCCCGCCGGGCATGAAGTTCGACGGCGTGGGTACGCGCCACCCCGATCCCTACGCCGACGAGAAGCCCCTCTACACCATCACCGCGCAGAACATGGAGCAGTATGCCAAGCGTCTGTCCGACGGCCAGAAGGCGCTGCTGCGCAAGTATCCGCAGAGCTTCGCCATCCCCGTCTACCCCAGCCACCGCGACTTCCGCCTCGACGACATTCGCTGCGACATCACCCGCAAGAACGCCCTGACCGCCGTGCTGGAGGACGGCAACATGGGGGTGAAGGCCTTCAAGGGCGGCACGCCTTTCCCGCTGCCGAAAACCGGCGACGAACTGCTGCGCAACATGCTGCTGCCGGCCTACGTCATCCAGGAGGATGCGGTCTACGACCAGGCGGTGGTCTATCCGGACGGCAAGGCGGCCTGGGGGCAGATGCGCTACGAGATCCTCGACAAGACCGGCGGCCCGGAGGATATCGGCCAGCCGACCACGGGGATCTTCGCCTACTCGCGGGCGACCGTGCTCAAGCCCGAACGCCAGAAGGGCGAGGCGTCGATGACCTACACCTACTTCAACGAGCTGACCAATCCGCAGACCAGTTGGCAGTACAACCCCGGCGCCCGCCGCGTGCGCCAGTCCCCCGGCTTCGGTTTCGACATGCCGCTGGGCGTGGGCGGTTTCCGCACCATCGACGACGACCGCCTGTTCAACGGCTCCCCCGAGCGCTACGACTGGAAGCTGGTCGGCAAGCGCGAGCTGTACATCCCCTACAACGGCTACCGGCTGGAAGGCTCCGATGTGAAGTATGCCGACCTGCTGAAGGCCGGCAGCATCGACCCGCGCGCCATGCGCTACGAGCCGCACCGCGTCTGGGTGCTGGAAGCCACCCTCAAGGAAGGCTATCGCCACCGCTACGCCAAGCGCGTGCTGTACATCGAGGAGGACAGCTGGCAGGCGGTGATGGCCGACAACTACGACGCGCGCGGGCAGCTGTGGCGGACCAACTTTATGAACACCTACTACGCCTACGACGCCCGGGTGTTCCACGCCGGGGTCACGGTCTACCACGACCTGATGTCCGGGGCCTACCTCGCCGACCGCCTGACCAACGAAGGCGAGGCGCCGCGGCTCAACGGCGACCGGCTGAAACCCTTCATGTACACCACCGACATGCTGCGCCAGGCGGGCCGCTGAGCGGTCCGGCGAAACGGGATTTCCCCAACTTCCCCAATAGGCTCGGTGACGACGCTATGCCGTCGTCGCCGCGACCTGCCGCGCCCTGAACGGGCGAAACGAACCCCGCGCGGCAGGCAATCAGGAGACAGAAGATGAAGCATTTTGCAGATCGGGCGATGGCACCGTGGCTGCTCGGGGCCTGCCTGCTGCCGCTGGGCGCGCCGGTAGCGGCCGGCTCCTTCGAGCTGGGCGACGAGGTCGACGCCGACTACGTGGTCAACCTTTCCTATGCCGCGGCCTGGCGCCAGCACGATCCGGCCCGCGCCCTGGTCGACGGGCCGATCGACCCGGAAAGCGGCCTGCCGACCACCGTCAACTCCGACGACGGCAACCGCAACTTCAAGGGCGGCGCGATGATCAACAACCGCGTGGCGCTGCTCGGCGAGCTGGACCTGAAGTACCGCAACTACGGCGGCTTCGTGCGCGCCAGCACCTTCTACGATGACGTGTACTTCCACGCCAACGACAACGACTCGCCGGAGACCGTCAACAAGACCGGCGCGCACGACCACTTCAGCTCGCAGGCCAGGAACCGCGCCGGCAGCCGCAGCCGCATCCTCGACGCCTACCTGTACGGCAGCCTGCAGACCGGCGAGGAGTCGATGCTCAACCTGCGCGCCGGTCGCCAGGTGGTGCAGTGGGGGGAAAGCCTGTTCTTCCCCAACATCGCCGGCGCCCAGTCGCCCGCCGACGCCACCAAGGCCAACGTGCCGGCCACCGAGGTGAAGGACATCCTGCTGCCGGTCGGCCAGGTGCTCGCCCAGTGGCAGCTCAGCCCGGACTTCGGCTTGGCCGCCTACTACCAGTACGAGTACAAGCGCACCGAGCTGGACCCGGTCGGCAGCTATTTCTCCTACGCCGACATGATCGGCCCGGGCGCCCAGTTCATCTACGCCGCGCCGGGCTTCGTGATTCCCAAGGGGGATGACGACGAGCCCCGCGACAGCGGCCAGTGGGGGGTGAGCGCGCGCTTCGCGCTCGGCAGCGAGAGCGAGGCGAGCCTCTACCACCTGCGCTACCACGACAAGAACCCCAATGTGGCGCTGAATTTCGAGGACGGCTTCCTGGCCTCGTACAGCGTGGTGTACTTCGACGACATCGAGCTGAGCGGGGCGAGCTTCTCGACCCGCCTGGGCGATGTGAACCTGGCCGGCGAGGTCAGCTACAAGGAAGGAGTACCGGTGCTGGTCGACTCGGTGATCGGCGCCTCCGCCACCCGCGCCGACGCCACCCAGGCCCAGCTCTCTGCCATCTACCTCACCGGCCCGATGCTGCTGTCGGACCAGACCACCTTCATCGCCGAGGTCGCCTACCTGCACGTCAACGACGTCGATGCCTTCGAGTTCGAGGGCATGCGTTCCGACGAGCTCACCTACGACCGCAACGCCTGGGCCTATCAGCTCCTGATGACGCCGTCGTGGAACAACGTCATCGACGGCTGGGACCTGAACATGCCGATCTCCTTCGCCCATCAGGCCCGCGGCACCGCCGCGGTGGCCGGCGCCTTCGGCAGCCTGGTCGGCGAGGGCGACAAGCGCGTGAGCGTCGGCCTCAACGGCAAGTATCTCAACAACCTCGAGCTGGGGATCGCCTACAACGGCTTCCTGGGCAGCGCCGATCTGGACAAGCGCCCGCTGGCTGACCGCGACTACTACGCGTTCAGCGCCAAGTACAGCTTCTGAGGTTTGCGCGCCGTCCTGTAGGGGCGAATTCATTCGCCAGGCAGGCCTTCGGCCTGTCCTTGGCAACATCGGGGCCGCGTTGCGGCCCAAGGCGAATGAAGTCGCCCCTACAACGGATCGCCCCCGTTGGCACCCTGCAGCCTGCGGATCGTCCATGCGGACGATTCCGCGCCACGCCCCCACGACCCACGCCCCGGAAGACCGCCGCTTTTTCGCGTTCAGCGCCAGGCATCGCTTCCGAGATCTGCGCCGCCGTCCTGTAGGGGCGAATTCATTCGCCAGGCAGGCCTTCGGCCTGCCCTCGGCAACATCGGGGCCGCGTTGCGGCCCAAGGCGAATGAATTCGCCCCTACAACGGATCGCCCCGTTGGCACCCTGCAGCCTGCGGATCGTCCATGCGGACGATTCCGCGCCACGCCCCAGTCGCCAGACTCGATCCCACCGGCCGCCCACGGCGCGCCCCCACGACCTGGAAAAAGGTAGCTATATGGAATTCGCATTCAGCGACGAGCAGGAGATGATCCGCACGTCCGCCGAGGCTTTCCTCGCGGACGTCTCGGATTCCGCCGCCGTGCGGGCGGCGATGGCCAGCGAGCAGGGTTACGACCCGACGCTATGGCAGCGGCTGTGCGGCGAGATGGTCTGGCCGGCCATCCACATCCCCGAGCAGTACGGCGGCCTCGGCCTGGGCTTCGTCGAACTGGCCATCCTCCTCGAACAGATGGGCCGCCGCCTGCTCTGTTCGCCGTTCTTCGCCACCGCCTGCCTGGCCACCCCGGCACTGCTGCTGGGCGGCAGCGACGCGCAGAAGGCGCGCTGGCTGCCGCAGCTGGCCGAGGGCAGCCTGACCGCCACCCTCGCCTACGCCAGCGACAATCGCCAGGGCCTGGACGCGGTGCAGGCCAGCGCGCGCGCCGAGGGCGAGGGCTTCGTCCTCGACGGCGTGCTGCGCCATGTGGTCGACGGCCACAGCGCCGACCTGCTGATCGTCGCCGCGCGCGGCGCGCAGGGCATCAGCCTGTTCGCCGTGGACGCCACCACGCCGGGCGTCAGCCGCCGCCTGAAGCCGACCCTCGACCAGACCCGCAAGCTCGCCGAGGTGCAGCTCGAGCAGGTGTACGTCGGCGCCGACGCGCTGCTGGGCGAGGCGGGGCAGGGCGGGCCGCTGCTGGAAAGGGTGCTGCAACTGGCCTGCGCGGCGCTGGCCGCCGAGCAGACCGGCGGCGCCCAGCAGGCGCTCGACCTGACCCTGGCCTACATCCAGGAGCGCCAGCAGTTCGGCCGCCCGATCGCCAGCTTCCAGGCCATCAAGCACCGCGCCGCGGACATGATGCTCGAAGTGGAATGCGCGCGTTCGGCCGCCTACTACGCGGCCTGCGCGGCCCAGGAGATGCTCGACACGCAGGGCGATGCCTTCGTCGCCGCTGAGCTGCCACTGGCCGCCGCGCTAGCCAAGGCGCGCTGTTCGGAAGCCTTCTTCCACTGCGCGGCCGAGTCGATCCAGCTGCACGGCGGCGTCGGCTTCACCTGGGAGTACGACCCGCACCTGTATTTCAAACGCGCGCGTGCCAGCGAGGCCTTCCTCGGCGCCCCGTCCTGGCACCGCGAACGCATCGCCACCGCGCTCATGGGAGAGTCGGCATGAAGATCAGTTTCAGCGCCGCGGACGAAGCCTTCCGCGCCGAAGTCGCCGCCTGGCTGGCGGACAACCTGGGCGGCGAGTTCGAGCAGCTGCGCTTTCGCGGCGGCCCGGGCGACGAACACAGCTTCCCCGAGGAGCGCAAGGCCTGGGAGCGCAAGCTCGCCAAGGGCCGCTGGACCTGCGTGGGCTGGGCGCCGGAGCACGGCGGGCGCGGCCTGTCGATCAGCCAGCAGGTGATCTTCCACGAGGAATACGCGCGCGCCGGCGGCCCGGGGCGCATGGGCCATATCGGCGAGGGTCTCGCTGGCCCGACCATCGCCGCCTTCGGCACCGCCGAGCAGCAGCGCCGCTTCCTGCCGGGCATCGTCGCCGGCACCGAGTTCTGGTGCCAGGGCTATTCCGAGCCGGGCGCCGGCTCGGACCTCGCCAACGTCAAGACCCGCGCGGTGCTCGACGAAGCCAGCGGCAAATGGCGGATCAGCGGCCAGAAGGTGTGGACCTCGCTGGCCCACGAGTCCGAGTGGTGCTTCGTGATCGCCCGCACCACGCCGGGCAGCGTCGGCCACCAGGGCCTGTCGTTCCTGCTGGTGCCGATGGCCCAGCCGGGCGTCACGGTGCGGCCCATCGAGCAGCTCACCGGCACCTCGGAATTCAACGAGGTGTTCTTCGACGAGGCCGAGACGGACGCCACCAACATCCTCGGCGCCCCCGGCGATGGCTGGAAGATCGCCATGGCGCTGCTCGGCTTCGAGCGCGGGGTATCCACCCTCGGCCAGCAGATGCTGTTCCAGAACGAGCTGGAGGAAATCATCCGCATCGCCCGCGCCAACGGCGCCGCGCGCGATCCGCTGCTGCGCCAGCGCATCGCCGAGGCCTGGGGCGGCCTGCGCATCCTGCGCTACAACTCGCTGCGCATGCTCTCCGGCGCGCAGGACGGCGCGCTGCGCCGCGAGGCGATGATCTACAAGCTGAACTGGGCCAGCTGGCACGCCGATCTGGGCAAGCTGGCCATGGACGTGCTCGGCCCCGACGCCGAATTGCTCGAAGACGGGCCGTACCAGCTCGGCCGCCTGCAGTCGATGTTCCTGTTCAGCCGCTCCGACACCATCTACGGCGGCACCAACGAGATCCAGCGCAACATCATCGCCGAACGCGCGCTGGGCATGCCCCGCGAACCGCGCGTGCGCGCCTGAGGAGCGACGCCATGCTTACCCCACAGCAGATCCAGGCCCGGATGGCGCTCTACGTCGAGCTGGTGGATGCCGGCGATGTCGACGGCATCCTCGCCCTGTATGCCGCCGATGCGACGGTCGAGGACCCGGTGGGCACGCCGGTCCACCAAGGCCGCGAGGCCATCGGCCGGTTCTACCGCGAGGGACTGGGGCAAAGCCGGGCCAGCGCCAGTCTCCAGGGCGCCGTCCGCGCCACCCACAACGGCTACGGCGCCATGCCCTTTCGCGTCGAGCTCGACTGGGACGGGCGGCGCTGCTCGATCGAGGTGATCGACGTAATGGAGTTCGACGCCGAAGGCTGCATCCGCTCCATGCGCGCCTACTGGGGCGAAGCCAACCTGACGATGAGGGATCTGTGATGAACCTGGAAGAGCGCATCGCCCGCCTGGAGGCGCTGGAAGCGATCCAGCGGCTCAAGCACCGCTATCTCAACGCCTGCGACCTCAAGCAGGTCGAGACGATCCGCGACTGCTTCGCGGCAGGGGAGATCCTTATCGACTACGGCCCGATTGGGATTTTCCGCGACCGCGACAGCTTCGTCGCGCTCTACCAGGAGCTGGCCTGCCAGCCGCGGGTGATCGACCTGCACCACGGCTCCAACCCGGAGATCGACCTGCTGAGCGAGGACGAGGCCGTGGCGCGCTGGGCGCTGTGCTACTTCAACCTCGACGCCGAGACCGGCGCGACCCGCCAGCTGGGCGGCTTCTACCAGGATCGCTACCGCCTGATCGACGGGCAGTGGCGCATCGTGGAAACCACCTTCCGCGGGCATTTCGAGGCCAGCGGCGTGTGCCTGCAACGCAGCGCCTGACGGCCTGGGCAGTAGCCGCAAACGAAAAACGGGGATCGTCGCGATCCCCGTTTTTCGTTGTGCCTCGTTAGGTGACGTGGTCAGCCGGCATTGGAAGCGGCCAGGAAGGCCGGACTTTCCCCGCCGCCGTGCACGCAGATATCCACCCCGCTGACATAGCCGGCCATCGGCGAGGCCAGGTAAAGACAGGCATTGGCAATGTCCTGCGGGCTGGCCATGCGCTGCAGCGGGATGCTCGCCGCAACGCGCGCCACCCCCTCGGCATCGCCGTAGTGCAGCTCGGCCTGCTCGGTGAGGATCAGCCCGGCGGTCACCGCATTCACCCGCACCCTGGGCGCCCACTCCACCGCCAGCGAGCGGGTGAGATTGAGCAGGCCCGCCTTGGCCGCGCCGTAGGCGGCGGTGCCGGGCGAGGGGCGGATGGCGCTGACGCTGCAGATATTGATGATCGCGCCGCCCTCGGCCTGCGCCTGCATCACCCGGTTGGCCAGCTGGCAGAGGTTCAGCGGCGCCAGCAGGTTGAGGCGGATGATGGATTCGGAAAAGCGCGGCGAGGCGGTCGCCGCGTCGGCATGCGGGGCGCCGCCGGCGTTGTTGACCAGCACGTCGAGGCGGCCGTGACGCTCGACCACCACCTCGACCAGGCGCTGGGCCTGCTCGAAGTCGCGCACGTCGCAGGGCAGAAACAGCGCCTGGCGGCCGTCATGCGCCGGCAACTGCTCGGGTGCGTTGCGCCCGCAGATCACCACCTCGGCGCCGCGTTCGAGGAAGCTCTGGCTGATGCCGCGGCCCACCCCCTTGCCGCCGCCGGTCACCAGGACCACCTTGCCGCTGAAATCGATCGGATCGTGCATGCACCACCTCCTTAGCCAGTCGCTGATGCCGCCAAGGCTAATGGGGCAGGGCGCGAGCGCCTTCGTCCACGCGGACTCGGCGCTGTTGCTTAGTCTCCTCGGACGATTCCGGCGCGGATTCCCCTTCGGACAATGCCTTTCCAACAATAAGACGGGGAGGGCCGCCATGGGCGCGCTACCGCAAGGGCGATTCGTGACGCTGAACGATGGGCTGCAATTGCATTATCTTGAGGCCGGCTTTCCGGAGGCCGGCTGCACGGACGCCGGCTCCGGAGAGCCGGTGGTGTTCATCCACGGCAGCGGGCCGGGCGCCAGCGGCCACAGCAACTTCAAGCAGAACTATCCGCAGTTCGCCGAGGCCGGCTACCGGGTGATCGTGCCCGACCTGCCGGGCTACGGCGCCTCGGACAAGCCGGAAACCGCCTACACCCTGGACTTCTTCGTCGATGCCCTGAGCGGCCTGCTCGATGCGCTGGACATCCCGCGCTGCGTGCTGGTCGGCAACTCGCTGGGCGGCGCCATCGCCCTCAAGCTGGCGCTGGACCAGCCGCAGCGGGTCAGCAAGCTGATCCTCATGGCACCCGGCGCGCTGATGGAGAAGGAGGAGTACTACCAGCAGATGGAAGGCATCCAGAAGATGGGCGCGGCCTTCGCCAATGGCGAGCTGAACGACGCCGCCGGCATGCGCCGCCTGCTCGGCCTGCAGCTCTACGATGCCTCGACGATCAGCGACGAGACCGTCGCCGAGCGCGTCGCCGTGGTCCAGCAGCAGCCGCGTTGCGTGCTCTCCACCATGCAGGTGCCGAACCTGGCGCCGCGCCTGGGCGAGCTGCAGTGCCCGATCCTCGGTTTCTGGGGCGTGAACGACAAGTTCTGCCCGGCCTCCGGGGCGCAGACGCTGATGGCTGCCTGCCGCAATATCCGCTTCGTGCTACTCAGCGAGTGCGGGCATTGGGTGATGGTGGAGTATCGCGAGCTGTTCAACCGCACCTGTCTGGACTTCCTGGCCGAAGGGCGCAAGTAAGCGAAGCCTGCAGCGCCGCAGGGCGCTGCATCTCCGGTGTGTGATGGGGTGAATTCGTGCGTCTGGCGGGGCTTTCTGGCGAATGAATTCGCCCCTACAGGGATCGTGCAGACCCGACGCCAATCGTATGCTTGCCCCGGATTCCGCCAACAGCCATCGCATGCAGCCATCGTTCCGCGTGTAGGGGCGAATTCATTCGCCTTGGCACGGCCTATTGGCGAATAAATTCGCCCCTACAGAGATTGGCGGGCCCGTCAGCCAATCGCGCGATTGCCCGAATCCCGTCCAGAGCAAGCGTATGCAGCCGATGCCCAACCTGTAGGGGCGAATTCATTCGCCTTTTCGCGGCCTTCAGGCGAATGAATTCGCCCCTTGTATCTCGACTGCCATCCCTCCTGGGGTGATAGTTCCCGACTGAT
>NZ_JAJHPU010000040.1 GCF_020831405.1 Pseudomonas oryzagri
GCCGAAGGCGTCGTAGCGGTAGCCGACTTCGCGACCATCGGGCAGTTGCACACCGACCAGCCGGTGCTGGCTGTCGTAGCGATAGTGGGTAACCAGCCTCTGTCCGCTCCCGCGGCGCTCGCAGATCAGGTTGCCGTAGGCATCGTAGTCGTAGTGGCAGTCGCCGTGCATCAGCAGGCGGTTGCCGCGCACGTTGACGTGGCGCGGATCGCCCTGCCGGGCGTTCTGGGTCAGCAGGTTGCCGGCCGGGTCGTGGGCGAAGCTCTCCGGCAGTTCGCCGCGCACGGCGATCAGGCGGTCCAGCGGGTCGTAGTGGTAGCTGCGGGTGCCCTTGCGGCTGTCCTCCACGGCGGCCAGGTTGCCGCCGGTGTCGTAGCGATAGCGCCGCTGGTACAGGGCGCGTTCGCGCTGGCTGACCTGGTGGGCGAGCAGGCGGCCCTGTTCGTCGTACTGGTACTGGCTGAGCAGTTGGCCTTGCTGGCGCCGGGTTTCCCGGCCGAACCGGAACTGGTGGCTGGTCAGGCGCTGGCCGTTGAGGGCGATGGCGCTGAGCCCGCCGCCCTCCTCGTGTCGGTAGTCGAGGGTGCTGCCGTCCGGCAGGCGGCAGTGGCTCAGCTGGCCCAGCGCGTCATAGCCGTAGTGCAGGATCGCCCAGCCCTGGTGCTCGCGGATCAGTCGGTCCTGGAGGTCGTACTCGTAGGCCAGCGGCCACTGGCCGTCGTCCACGCTCACCAGCCGCCCCAGGGCGTCGTAGCGGTAGTGCACTTCGCTACCGTCGGGCTGGGTCTTCACCAGCAGGCGACCGGCGGCATCGCGCTGGTAGCGGGTGACCAGCTCGCTGCCGTCCTCGCCGTACTCGGTCTTTTCCAGCAGATGGCCGTTGAGGTCGTAGGCATAGGCGCAGCTGCGCCCGTCGAAACCGGTTTCCCGACTGATCAGCCCGTTGGGGTGGTAGTCGAGGCGGTACAGCTCGCCGCGCTCGTCCTCGATCTGGGTGAGCAGCAGGCGGGCGTTGTCGTAGCGGTAGCGCAGCTGGCTGCCGTCGGGGTTGATGCGTCGGCTGACCAGATGCAGGCCATCGGCATACTCGTAGCGGGTGACGCGGCCCAGTTCATCGCGCTCGGCGGTCACCTTGCCGTAGGCGTTGTAGTCGTAGGCGCGGCTGGCACCGCCCGGCAGGACGACCTGGCGCAGACGGCCGGCGGCGTCCCACTCGAACCGGGTGATGGCGCCCTGCTCGTCCTGGCGGGTGATCTGGCGACCGAACACGTCGTAGCGGTAGCGGCGCAGCCCGCCATCGGGCAGCTGCTCCTCGATCAACTGCCCCAGCCCGTTGCAGGTCAGGCGATGGCAGCCGCCGTCGGGATGGCGGATTTCCAGCAGGCGGCCGCACTCGTCGTAGCGATAGACCGTGGTATGGCCGTGCGGATCGGTCTGCTGGACCACGTCGCCCTGGGCGTTGTGGCGGTATTTCCAGATCGCCTTGCCGCGCTGTACGGCGCTTATGAAGCCGGCCCGGTATTCGAAGCTGGTGGGTTCATCCTCGGGAGGCACCAAGGCGACCAGATGGCCATTGTCGTCGTAGTGGTACTGGATGACTGCGCCCAGCGGATCGCGTTCGGCCACCAGTTGCCCTTGCGGGTTGTATACCTTCTGGTGCTCGGCACCGTCGGGATCGACCTGCCGTACCAGCCTCGCGTTGCCGTCGTGGACGAAGACCTGACGACCGCCGTCGCTATGGATCAGGGTCGCGGTGCCCGCCTCGTCGTCCCACTCGAAGTGGAAGTCCAGCGGCGCGATGTTCGACCACTGGCGCACGCAGCGCGCCTGCTTGCCGCTGCCCTCCCAGGCCCAGTAGAAGCTGGCGCCTCCTGCCAGGTGGCGTTCGAGAATCACGTGCCGGTCGTCGTAGCGGTAGCGCTCGACTTCGCCCAGCGCATTGCGTGCTTCCAGCAACTGGCCGCCAGCGCTGTAGACGTAGCTGACCAGGGTCTGCACGCTCCGCCAGGAGGCCTCCTCGGTGTTCGCCGGGACCTGCTGCTGGTAGTCCACGGTCTGGATGCGCCCCTGCGCATAGCGAAACGCCAGCGCTCGCCCGGCCCCGTTGCTCAGCCGGCTGATACGGCCACCGAGATCGCGGCTGACATGCAGACGATTGCCATAGGCATCGCTGATGGCGACCAGATCGCCGACTCTGCCGTCATGGAGGAAGTGGTAGAAGCGCGGTCTGTCACCCGCTTGAGCGAGGACGAGCTCCGCCGGGTCGTCACCCAAGAAGATGGCGGCCTTCGACAGCCGATTGTTGATGGCGGGTCGCTGCCGGTCCGGAAGTGGGAAGCTGGTGCGGCGGTTTTCCTGGTCGATCCAGGTCACCTGGCCGTCGTCGATCAGCAGCCGGTGGGCCAGGCTGTGGCTCCAGCCATATCCGAGGCCGTGATCCAGCTCCACGGCACTGGTGCGATACAAGCGGCTCCAGGCGAAAGGCAGCAGGCCGTCGAGCAAACCGTCGTCCAGGGTCAGCAGCTCTTCGCCGGTCACCATCGAGACCGGCTCGCCACCGGTGCAGGTGTCCTTGGACGCCTGGGCCGGACGCTCGCTGGGGGTGGTGGCCTGGCGGTCGACGTTCGGCGTGTTCTCGGCTTCGCGCAGTGTGCTGTTCCTGCGTGCGCTCCACTCCAGCGTTGCCGGACCGCGCTGGACGCCTCCGGCAATGCCGCGGGCGGCGACGGCGCGGTATTTCTCGATGTAGTCGAGCACGCCTTCGAGGATGCCGAACACCGCCTTGACGAAGCCGACCACCGCATCGACCACGCGTTGGCCGTACTTGGCCAGACGCACCATCAGGTAAGCGATGCCGGTACCCTCGACGGCGACGGTCAGAACGATGGCGATGAGGATGTCGATCAGTACGGAAACCAGGAAGCGGCTGAGTTCCTTGGCCGCGCTGCCGGCGATCTGGCTTGGCGGCAGCGCGGAGAGCCACAGCGCCGCGCTGCGCAGCAGCAGATAGAGCACCGCCTCGTCGCTGGCCAGGAGCATCACCCTGGCCATCTTCTGCGGCGAGCTCCTGGCCAAGGCGACCAGCTCGCCGGCCTTGTCGCCCAGCATGTGGGCGTGCTTCATCGGGTCCTTGAGGATGTCGAAGACCAGTTCGATGCCTTCCCAGACATCCTTGACCGCCTGCCAACTGCCCTCGAGGATGCCCGTCCCCGCGGCGCCCAGCACCGAGGATGCGCTATTGGCCTGCCATTGCGGCCGGAACCCGGCCCACTGCCCGCGCAGCCAGCTCTCCAGCTGCTGCGCCAGACCGTCGTAGCTCCGAAACAGCTCATCGACCTGCTGCGTGCCGACCGCGGAATTGACCTGGATGACGTACCATTTGCCGGGCTGCGCCTGCAGGCTGGCCTTGCCATTGTCGCCCAGCGTCAGGGCCTGCTGCAGGCTGTTATCGTCGCGGGAGCGGACTTCAACCTGGACTCCCCCCAGCGGCACCTCGTAGGCCGACTCGAACTTGCTTTCGATCTCCAGGATGCCGCTGCGCGGGCACTGCGCAACCAGGCCGAAATCGCTGTCCCCCAAGCTTACCGAGGTGCTGCTGGAGCCGGCGCGGATGACCCGCTCCATGCCCAGCAGGGACGGCAGGTCCGCCGCCCGGCTGGCACTGTCGGCCGCCCGTGCGTACCACGCCTCGGTCATCTCGCGGTACTGTCTGAGGCTGCTCTTGAACTCGTTCAGCTCCCGTTCGATAAGGGTGATCTGATCCATCAGCTGAGCTCCAACGCCAACTGCTCCAGCAGGGCGTGTTTCAGGTTTGCTACCGTTTCGTATCGCCGAGCGAGGCGGGCGATCTTGAGTCGCAGGTTCGCCTCGGGCAGACGATCACAAAGGTCGGGATATTCTTCCTGGAGCCATTGCAGGAGGTTGTCGGCCAGCGGACCGATGTCCTCGCGCTCCAGGGTGTCCAGCAGAGATTTCGACGGTGTCCACCAGGGAAAGGGCTGTTCCGGAGGGATCTCCTTCTGGCCTATCTGGAGTGTCTGGCCGTTGATCAGGTAACGATCGAACATCGGCATCAGCGCCGTTGCTTCGGCCCCCAGATGAGTGAGGATCGGCAGAAGATGTCGTCCGTCCCAGAAACGGAAGAACACGCCGGTACCTCCCGGCATGCGCACCTGGGTCAGGCTTCGCAAGTGCTCGAAAATACGCTCGGGATCGCTGCTGGATACCGCGAGCCACCCCCAGTCTTCGGCCTTGGCTTCGCCAACCCAGTCAAGGAAGGTGCTATCCGCGGGCAATCTGGCGAGGTAAGGCATCACCTGATGCCATCCGGCATATGGGGTTCCCTGCCAGAGTGGCTGTGGGGGACGGGGTTCTCCCAGGCGGCACCATGTGCGAAGAGGATCGGCCTCGCTCACGCTGCTGAACACAGCGTAAAGGCGCTCGTCATCTACTAGCGGCCGGGCTGCAAGCCACTCTTGGGGAGTCAGGAGGTCAGATTGCACAGTAGCCCTCCTTACACTTCTCGCACTCCTCGCAGAAGGGCGCGCTGCGCTTGAAGGTGTTGATTTGCGTAGGGGTCAGCAAGGAGCCGGCCTTGTCGGCATCGGCCTGCTGCAGCGCACCTGGCAACAGGGGAGCAGCCGCGGTACCCGAGCCTGGGCTTCCTCCCGAGTTGATCTTCACCGTCGGCCCGACCAGCGTGACGCCACTGGCATCGAGCTTCACGAAGCTGCCGCCGGCCTTG
>NZ_JAJHPU010000041.1 GCF_020831405.1 Pseudomonas oryzagri
AATTTGTGACAGCTCTGGCAGCTCGATCAGCGCTGGATGGCGGTTGTGTATAACGCCGAGCGCTCCGGCGTGGGAGCCAGACTCTACGGACGCTTCTGCATCCGGGACGCGGGAGCGTCCCTGGCTGCGTGCCCACGCGGGAGCGTGGGCACGATCAAGAACTCCTGCGCAGCAGGCCGGTGGAAAAGACCTGCGGTCGTTTTCCACCCTACGGCGTGCCAGCCCTGGGCAGGGTGGAAAACGCGCGCAGCGATTTTCCACCGAACCGTCGGCGGCATGCCCCGAATTCGTACCGCGAGGACCCCACCATGAGCGCCGCCTTCTTTATCGCCGGCACCGACACAGAGATCGGCAAGACCACCATCGCCGCCGGCCTGCTGCACGCCGCGCGCGGACGCGGGTTGTCCACCGCGGCGGCCAAGCCGGTGGCCTCCGGCTGCGAACGCACGCCCGCGGGGCTGCGCAACGGCGATGCCCTGGCCCTGCTCGGCGAATGTTCGCTGGCGCTCGACTACGCCGAGGTCAACCCGTTCGCCTTCGAGCCGGCCATCGCCCCGCACCTGGCGGCGCGCGAGGTCGGTGTCGAGCTAAATGTCGCCGCCCTGCTGGCGCCGGTGCGGCGGGTGCTGGCGCGCGGGGCCGACTTCACTCTGGTCGAAGGCGCCGGCGGCTGGCGGGTGCCGCTGGCCGGCAGCGAGAGCCTCTCCGATCTGGCCGTGGCCCTGCAGTTGCCGGTGATCCTGGTGGTCGGCGTGCGCCTGGGCTGCATCAACCACGCGGTGCTCAGCGCCGAGGCCATCGTCCGCGACGGCCTGCCCCTGGCCGGCTGGGTGGCCAACGTGGTCGATCCGGCCACCTCGCGCCTGGACGACAACCTGGCGACGCTGGCCGAGCGCCTGCCGGCGCCCTGCCTGGGCCGCGTGCCACGCCTGGCCGAGGCGAGCCCGGCGGCGGTGGCCGCGCATCTCGATCTTTCAGCGTTGCTGGCTCGGCGCACAGCCTGAGCCCGGCCGGGTTGCCGGCGGGGTCGATCGGTCATACTGTCTGAGAGCCTGCATACGATCTCGCGAGCTAAGGCCAGGCAAGGCCTAGGCGGCCCCGCGAAATCGGTTGAGGAAGCGGAGTTTACGAGTGGTAAATGAGCATTCCGAACCGATTGACTTGCTCCGCTCGCCCTGCGGGCCAGCCTGCGGCTGTTACTTCGCTTTGCTCCGTTTCAACGCAGCATGGCCGACGCGCAGCAGATCGTATGCTGGCTCGGAACAACAAGACGGTTTCAGAGGACGATGACCATGCCCGAGTACCATGCCCCCCTGCGCGACCTGCGTTTCGTCCGCGACGAGCTGCTCGGCTATCCGCAGCACTACCAGAGTCTGCCCGCCTGCCAGGACGCCACCCCCGACGTGGTGGACGCCATCCTCGAACAGACCGCCCAGTTCTGCGAAGAGGTGCTGGCGCCGCTCAACCGCGTCGGCGACATCGAGGGCTGCACCTGGACGGCCGCGGGGGTGAAGACGCCCAGCGGTTTCAAGGAGGCCTATCGCCAGTACGTCGAACTGGGCATGCCGAGCCTGGCCCACGAGCCGGAGTTCGGCGGCCAGGGTTTGCCGGAGTCGCTGGGCCTGGTGGTCAGCGAACTGGTCGGTGAGGCCAACTGGGCCTGGGGCATGTATCCGGGGCTGGCCCACGGCGCGATGAACACCCTGTCTGCCCACGGCAGCGCCGAGCAGCAGGCCACCTATCTGCCCAAGCTGGTGTCCGGCGAGTGGACCGGCACCATGTGCCTGACCGAGCCGCAGTGCGGCTCCGACCTGGGCCTGCTGCGCACCCGCGCCGAGCCCCAGGCCGACGGCAGCTACAAGATCACCGGCACCAAGATCTTCATTTCCGCCGGCGAGCATGACTTCGCCGACAATATCGTGCACATCGTGCTCGCCCGCCTGCCCGACGCGCCGCCCGGCACCAAGGGCATCTCGCTGTTTATCGTGCCCAAGTTCCTGCCCGCCGAAGGCGGCGGCCCGGGACGGCGCAACGCGCTGTCCTGCGGTTCGCTCGAGCACAAGATGGGCATCCACGGCAACGCCACCTGCGTGATGAACTTCGACGGCGCCACCGGCTACCTGATCGGCCCGGCCAACGAAGGCCTCAAGTGCATGTTCACCTTCATGAACACCGCGCGCATCGGCACCGCGCTGCAGGGCCTGGCGCATGGCGAGGTGGCTTTCCAGGGCGCGCTCAGGTACGCCCGCGAGCGTCTGCAGATGCGCGCCCTGAGCGGGCCGAAGGCCCCCGACAAGCCGGCCGACCCGATCATCGTCCACCCCGACGTGCGGCGCATGCTGCTGACCATCAAGGCCTTCACCGAGGGCAACCGGGCGCTGATCTACTACGCGGCCAAGCTGGTCGACGTGCTGCGCTACGGCAGCGACGAGGCGGCGAAGAAAGAGGCCGACACCCTGCTGGCCTTCCTCACCCCGATCGCCAAGGCCTTCGTCACCGAGACCGGTTTCGAGAGCGCCAACCTCGGCATGCAGGTGTTCGGTGGCCACGGCTACATCGCCGAGTGGGGCATGGAGCAGAACGCCCGCGATAGCCGCATCGCGCTGCTCTACGAGGGCACCACCGGCATCCAGGCCCTCGACCTGCTCGGCCGCAAGGTGCTGCTCACCCAGGGCGAGTCGCTCAAGGCCTTCACCAGGGTGGTGCACCGCTTCTGCAAGGCCCACGAGGGCGACGCGAAGCTGGCCGAGTTCGTCGGGCCACTGGCGCAGCTCAACCAGGAGTGGGGCGAGCTGACCCTGCAGATCGGTATGAAGGCGATGCAGGACCGCGAGGAGGTCGGCGCCGCGGCGGTCGACTACCTGATGTACTCGGGCTACGCCTGCCTGGCGTATTTCTGGGCCGACATCGCCCGTCTGGCCCAGGAGAAACTGGCCGCCGGCAGCGCGGAGGACGCCTTCTACCGCGCCAAGCTGCAGACCGCGCGCTTCTACTACCAGCGCATCCTGCCGCGCACGCGCAGCCACGTCGCCTGCATCCAGGCCGGCGCGACGAGCCTGATGGCGATGGCCGAGGACGACTTCGCGCTCGGCCACTGAGTGGTTCTGCGCCGCGGCGGCGGGCCTCCCCTTTGCCCCGCCGCAGAGGCCAGTAGCGCTGCAGGCGAGCGCAGCCCGTTCGCGCCTGCCAATCCCCTGGCCGACGGGCGTTGCAAGTACCCGAAGCGCCCAGCAAGGGGCGCTCCGCCCTACGGCGGGGCGTTGTTCCAGTTTTGAAACATTGAATGTAAAGGTTGTGTAAGCATTGACTTACATAGCGTGATGGCTAAACGCCCTAGGAAGCCCACGGGCGGCTGACTAACCTAAGCACATCTGGACTTGGCGCAGGAAGCGCGAATCAGAAAACGGATCACAGGGATCCCATCAGGATGGTGGGGCGATTACGGATGTCAGGACTCGGTCTGCAAGAACCCCGCTTCGGCGGGGTTTTTTTTGTCCGCGTTTTTTAGGCCGTGGCCGCTGCCGGTCGCCCGTGCTCAGACCCCGCCCTCCAGCACCGAGCGCAGCAATTCCAGCGTCGCCTGCTGGCGCTGGGCGTCGCGGTACACCAGGCCCACCTGCAGCGGCACGCGCGGTTCGCTGAGCGGTTTCCACAGCAGCTGCCCGTGGCCCTGCGCCTGGCGCGCGCGTCCGGGCAGCACCGACGCCAGCTGGCTGTGCGGCAGGCTGTCGAGGATGCCGTTCATCTGGTTCAGCTCGGCCTGCACCCGCGGGCGGCGGCCGATGGCGGCCAGCTGCTCCTGCCAGATCTGGCGGATGCGGAACTCCTCGCCGAGCAGCAACATCGGCAGCTCGGCGGCCTGCGCCAGCGACACCTTCCTGAACTCGCGCAGCGGATGATCGGCGGGAATCACCAGCTGCAGTTCGTCCTCGTAGAGCAGCAGGCTGTGCAGGCCGGGCTGGCGCGGCGGCAGGAAGCCGATGCCGACGTCCAGGCTGCCGGTCAGCAGGCGCCGCTCGATATCGATCCCCGACAGCTCGTAGATCTGCACCACCAGCTGCGGCTGCAGGGCGCGCAGGCGTTCGAGCAACAGCGGCACCAGGCTGGCGTTGACCGTCTGCAGCACGCCGATCGCCAGGCTGCGCGGCGCCTGGCCGCGGAACGCACGCATGGCCTCGCGGCTGCGCTCCAGACCGTCGAGCAGCGGCACGGCGTGGTGGTAGAGGGTGTGCGCGGCCGGCGCCGGCAGCAGGCGCTTGCCGCTGCGCTGGAACAGCGCCACCTCCAGCTCGCCTTCCAGCTGGCGGATCTGCTGCGACAGCGCCGGCTGGGAAATGCTCAGGCGCTCGGCGGCGCGACCGACGTGGCCTTCCTCGTAGAGCGCGACGAAGTAGCGGAGCTGGCGGAAATCCATAAGCAGAACTTATTAGAAATGCTGGAAAATCGAAATGGCCGGTGCTTCCGGCGCGCCCTAGTCTAGCGCTCATCAGGCGCAGACAGGTGATCCGGTCCATGCACAGCACGCCGCTCCATGAGGTTTTCATAGGCAAAGTCGAAGAGTCGTCCGGCGGCGGCGAGCTCGTCCGCCTCGACGGCGAACTCTGGCTGGGCAGCGACGGCCTGGCCGGCGACAGCCTGGCCCGCCGGCAGCACCCTGGCGACGCCGACTGCGCGCTGCGCCACTATCCGGCCGAGCACTACCGCCACTGGCGCAAGCGCTTCCCGCTCCACAAGTGGCGGCCGGCGGCCTGCGGCGAGAATCTCTCCACCTTCGGCCTGACCGAGGCCGACGTCTGCGTCGGCGACCTGCTGCGCTGGGGCGAGGCGCTGCTCGAGGTCAGCCAGCCGTGCCTGCCCGACTACCGCCTGGCGCGGCGCTGGAATCTCGCCGAGCTGCCGGCGCTGCTGCAGGACAGCGGCCGCTGCGGCTGGCACTACCGGGTGCTGCGTGCCGGCGCGGTGGACAGCCGGGCGCCCCTGCAGCTGGTGCAACGCCACTATCCCGACCTCAGCGTGGCGCAGCTGCTCGACTGGTTCGTGCACGCGCCGCTGGAGCGCGCCGGGCTGCGCCGCATGCTGGCCTGCGCGGCGCTGTCCGCCAGCTGGCGGCGCATCGCCGCGCGGCGCCTGGACAGCGGCGAGCTGGAGGACTGGCAGGCCCGCCTGTATGGCCGCGAAGCGCTGCCGGCGCCGGCCGGCGAGGAGATTGGTCATGCGTGACGACAGCCTGGCCAGCCTGCGCCTGATGCCCAGCGTCGCGCGTCCCGAGCAGGTCTTCGTGCGCGGCCAGGGCTCCTGGCTGTGGGACAGCGAGGGCCGCGCCTATCTCGACTTCACTCAGGGCTGGGCGGTCAACAGCCTCGGCCACAGCCCGCGGGTGGTGGTCGAGGCGCTGCAGCGCCAGGCCGAGCGCCTGCTCAACCCCGGCGCGGCCTACTACCACCCCGGCCTGCTCAAGCTGGCCGGCCGCCTGTGCGAGGCGACCGGCAGCGACCAGGCCTACTTCGTGAGCAGCGGCGCCGAGGCCTGCGAGGGGGCGATCAAGCTGGCGCGCAAGTGGGGCCAGCGCCATCGCGAGGGCGCCTTCACCATCGTCACCGCGCGGCACAGTTTCCACGGCCGCACCCTGGGCGCCATGTCCGCCTCCGGCAAGCCGGCCTTCCAGCAACTGTTCGAGCCCAAGCTGCCGGGTTTCGAGAAGGTGCCGTACAACGACCTGGAGGCGCTAGCCCAGGCGATCGACGCGCACACCGTGGCGGTAATGCTCGAGCCGGTGCAGGGCGAGGCGGGAGTGATCCCGGCGACCCTCGACTACCTGCAGGGCGTCGAGCGCTTGTGCCGCTCGCGCGGCGTGCTGTTGATCCTCGACGAGGTGCAGACCGGCATTGGCCGCTGCGGCGCGCTGCTCGCCGAGGAGCTGTACGGCGTGCGCGCCGACATCGTCACCCTCGGCAAGGGTCTGGGCGGCGGCGTGCCGCTGGCCGCCGTGCTGGCGCGCGGCAACGCCTGCTGCCAGGAACCGGGCGAGCAGGGCGGCACCCACCACGGCAACGCGCTGATGCTGGCCGCCGGCCTCGCGGTATTGAAGACGGTGCTGGAGCCGGGCTTCCTCGAACAGGTACGCGAGCTGGGCGAGCACCTGCGCGATGGCCTGGCGCTACTGGCGCGCCGCCACGGCCAGGGTCCGCTGCGTGGCCACGGTCTGCTCTGCGGCCTGCCGCTGCAGCGCCTGTCCGCGCCGGCGGTGGCCCGCGCGGCGCTGGAGGAGGGCCTGCTGGTCAACGCGCCGCAGCCGCACGTGCTGCGCTTCTCGCCGGCGCTGACGGTCAGCCACGCCAATATCGACGAGATGCTGCGCCGCCTGGAGCGCGCGCTGCTGCGCGTCAGTCTGACCCGCCAGCGCGAGGCGCTGGCGAGCGCCTGAACCGCTTTCGATGGAGGGGCTCCCCGTGAGCCTTTTTCGCCCGGCACCCGCTCTGTGCCGGGCGTTTTTTATTTCAGAGCCTGTTCACGATCTCGCGAGCTAGAGCCAGGCAAGGCGAAACGCAGGGAAGCGGAGTAACAGCCGAAGGCTGGCCCGCAGGGCGAGCGCAGCGAGTCAATTGGCTGAGGAAGCGGAGTTTACTGGTCGTAAATGAGTATGACTCGCTTCGCTCGCCCCTCCGGGGCCGCCCTGTCGGGCGTTCAGTGGCAAGCCACTGTCCGAAGCCAATTTCAACGCAACATGGCCGACGCGCAGCAGATCGTGGACGGGCTCTCAGTGCGCGCTCTGGCGCTGCAGGCGATAGTCCTTGGGCGACAACTCGAACTGCTTCTTGAACGCCCGGCTGAAGTGCGCCGAGTCGGCGAAGCCCCACTTGAAGGCGATCTGGGTGATCGACTCGTGGCGCAGCTGCGGGTTGCCCAGGTCGTCGGCGCTGTGTTGCAGGCGCTGGCGCTGGATGTAGCGGCAGACGCTGTCGCCCTGCTCCTCGAACAGCCGGTACAGCTGGCGGATGGAAATGTGCAGGCGCTCGGCCAGGTACTGCGGGGTGAGGTGCGCCTCCTGCAGCAGCTGGCCGATCAGGCGCTGCGCCTGGTCGCGCAGCAGCGCGGCGTGCGGGGTCTCGCCCAGCTCGCTGCGCGCCAGCGCGCCGCCGCGCAGGGTCGGCAGCAGCAGGGCGATCAGCGCCTCCTGCAGGGCGTTGCCCTCGTCGGCGGCGGTCTGCGCGCTGTCGTCGGCGAGGATCTGCCCGGCCAGGCTGGCCAGCAGGCGGCCGCTGGTTGAGCCCAAGTCGAGCTTGCCGAACAGCCGTTGGTTGGGCGCGAAGTGGCGACACACGGTGTCGCGCGACAGGTGGAAGGACACGTGGTCGATCAGGTCGCCGCTGGTGATCTCGCTGGCCCGCGTCGAGTCGAACAGCGCCATGTCGCCGGGGGCGAGCTGGATGCTGCCGTTGTCCTGGCGCACCTCGGAGTGACCGCTGCGGTTGACCACCAGGAAGCAGTGGCGGTCGTCGCCGCGGTCGCTGCGGCACTGCTGGCGGGCGATGCGCCCCGCGTTGGTGCGGATGTGCGCGAGCTCCAGGCCGCCGTGATCGTGCAGGGCGAGCTCGCCGATGAAGCGCTCGCCGCTGCTGGCGGGGGTCACCTCGAAGTGGCCGCACACGCGCTGCAGGTCCTTAAGCCAGTGGTCGAACGTCTGCGTCATGCTGTGGAAGGCGGTCACGCTGCACCTCATGGGGACTATGCCGGTGCCGCCACGCGGGATCGGCTGGCGGTAACATTGTTAACATGTTAGCTATTTTCGTGCCAACGTCCCGTCATGCTCTTGTGCTACCGACGCAAATCCCCGTTGCAGAGCCTGCCGATGGCTTTTCCAAGCGCTTGGGCAAGAACGCGAAAGGCGCCCGCAGGCGCCCTTCGGTAACACTTTTGTGATCCCGTGCTCAGCCCTTGGGCGTTTCCGGCTGGAACAGGCCGCGCTTCATCACCAGCTTGACCCACAGCGCGGCGATCACGCCGATCACCAGCAGCACCGCGCCGGTCAGGGTGTAGACGGTCTGGGTCATTTCCGGCGACGGCGAGTTGTTGAGCGCCACGTAGCCCATGCCGAGGAGGCCGGCCAGCTGCGGCAGCGGGTAGAACGGCGTGCGGAACGGCCGGGCCAGCTGCGGGTGGCGGCGGCGCAGGACGATCACGTCGAGGTGGGCGACCATGTAGGCCAGCAGCCAGCTGGTCGAGGCGGCGATCAAGAGGGTGACGATCGAGTCCTGGCCGAGCAGCAGGAAGGGCAGGGCGATGATGGCGGCCATGAACAGGATCGCCACCCACGGCGTGCCGAAGCGCGGGTGCAGGCGCTTGAGCTGCGGGAACGACTGGCCGTTGACCGCCATGCCGTGGAGCATGCGCGGCACCGAGGCGAGCACGGTGTTGACGGTGCTGCAGGTGGCGGTCACCGCCATGACGATGGCGACGATCAGGCCGGCCTTGCCGAATACCGCGTCGACGTAGTCGAGGTAGGGCAGCGGCGAGCCGGTCAGGGTGTCCAGCGCCAGGTAGCGGCTGGCGCCCCAGCAGAACAGCAGGAAGATGCCGAACACCAGGCACAGCGACAGCATCATCGCGCGCGGCACGTTGCGCTCGGGGTCGCGCACCTCCTGGATCAGCGGGCAGATGAACTCGACGCCGACCAGCAGCCACATGGCCAGCGCCACCAGGCCGAGGAAGCTGCCGTCGAGGATGCCGTCCCAGTTCCACTGCACCGCGCCGGCCAGCTCGGCCGGGGCCGGGTTGGCGCTGCCGGTGACCGCGGTGAGGCCGACCACCAGCAGGGCGGTGACCATGGCGAAGGTCAAGAGGTTCTGCAGGCGGGCGAACACGTCGGTGCCGAGGATGTTGAGCACCGTCAGCACGGCGAGGATGGCCAGCGGCACCACGGTGTGCGGCAGCATGCCGGGGAACAGGTGGTCGATCACCGCGTCGACCAGCATCAGCTCGGCCGACAGGCCGAACATCGCCACCACCACGTAGCCGGCGTACACCGCGACGATGGCCGGGAAGTGGCCGAGCGCCGCCTCGGTGTAGCTGCCCAGGGTGCCGCCGGCGCGCGGGAACATCAGCGACAGCTCGGCGAAGGTCAGCGCGTTGCACTGGGCGAGCAGGAAGGCCACCAGCGCGGCGGCGAGAAAGCCGGCGCCGCCGAAGCCGATGCCCTGCAGGGCGCTGACCATGCTGCCCTGCACCACCACCACGCCGATGCAGATGGCGATCATGGTGGCGAAGCCGATGCCGCGCTTCACGGCCGAATTGCTGGATACATCCTGGAGAAGAGTGTCGGGAGCGGCACTCGCGGTGCTCTTGTTCATGCTGTGCGTATCTCGTTCCGGGTGAGGGGGCGGCGCGCCTGGCGTGCCGGAGATGCCCCGTCGGCCGCGTTGCTGCAAAGGCCTGCAGACGGTGGGGTCGAACGAAGTCGAGCCGATCATTGGCGATGCCCGGCGGGGCCGTCTTGCTCCTGCCTGCCGAGCTTCTTGACTGTGCTTGCCGCGCCGCCGCACTGGCAGTCTCGGGCAAGAAATCTGGCAGCGCCGGGCAAGACGCCCCGCCGGGTGGGCGGCCTAATAGGCTCACGAAACGCGGCGGCAATCCGGATGCGCGCTCCCAGCGCTCCGGGCCGGCAATCCCAACGCCCCCTGGTACTGCGCCATGATCAACATCGAAACGCCCACCTACTACACGGCCACCAAGAAGTACGAGCTGAGCTTCCCGTCGCTGGAGGCCGATCTCGAAGCGGACGTCGTGGTGATCGGCGGCGGCTTCTCGGGCATCAATACCGCGCTGGAGCTGGCGGAGAAGGGCATCACCAACATCGTCGTGCTGGAAGGCCGCTACATCGGTTTCGGCGGTTCGGGGCGCAACGGCGGCCAGGTGATGGCCGGCATCGGCCACGATCTGGAGGCGATCAAGGCGGACGTCGGCGAGGACGGCCTGCGCCGCATCTTCGAGATCAGCGACCAGGGCGCGCAGATCATCAAGGCGCGCATCGACAAGTACGGCATCGACGCCGACTTCCGCCACGGCTACGGCTACATGGGCTTCAACGCCCGTCAGGAGAAGACCCTGCGCGCCTGGGAGAGCGAGTTCAAAAAGCTCGCCCCGCATCAGGAGATCGGCCTGGTCACCGGCGCCGAGGTCAAGCGCCTGGTCGGCTCCGACGCCTACAGCTGCGGCCTGCTGCACATGGGCGGCGGCCACGTGCACTCGCTCAACCTGCTGCTGGGCGAGGCCCAGGCGCTGGCCAGCCACGGGGTGAAGATCTTCGAATACAGCCCGGTGCTGGAGGTGAACTACGGTGAGCGCATCCGCGTGCGCACCGCCAAGGGCACGGTGCGCGCCAGCAAGCTGCTGTGGGCCTGCGACAGCTTCCTCAACAAGCTCGAGCCCGCGCTGCACCAGAGCACCATCAACACCTACGCCTTCCAGATCATGACCGAGCCGCTGTCCGACGAGCTGATCCAGCGCATCAGCCCGATCCGCGGCGCCTACAGCGACATCCGCCCGGTGATCGACTACTACCGGGTGACCAACGAGAACCGCCTGCTGTTCGGCTCGGCCACCCCGCTGATCGAGCACATCCCGGGCGACCTGAAGGCCTGGAACCGCAACCTGATGCTGAAGATCTTCCCCTACCTCAAGGACGTGAAGATCGACCTGGCCTGGGGCGGGCCGATGGCCTGCAGCGCCAACCTGTTCCCGCAGATCGGCGCGCTGCCGGGGCGGCCCAACGCCTTCTTCGTGCAGGGCTACTCGGGCTTCGGCGTCACCCCCAGCCACATCGTCTGCAAGGTGCTGGCCGAGGGCATGAGCGAAGGCTCGGCGCGCTACGACCTGATCAGCTCGGTACGCCGCGCGACCATCCACGGCAAGGACCGCTTCCGCGCCCTGCTGCTGACTGGCGGCAAGTGCTGGCACCAGGCGTCCGGCTACTGGACCGGCCGCCGCTGAATCGTTGAACCACCCATTCGTGTGAGGACTGACTGATGTATCCGATCAAGCAAGGCACCACCATCGCCGACCTGGACGCCTGGGGCACCGTGGCCGACCTCGGCTCGGAGATTCTCGAGGGCGAGGGCAAGGCCTTCGGCAAGATGACCTTCGGCGCGCCGACCGACCCGGTCAGCTCTGCCTATTTCGGTGTGACCAAGAGCAAGTTCCGCATGGTCTACCCGTTCAACGAGCAGGCCACCGTGGTCAGCGGCGAAGTGACCCTGACCGACGAGGCCAGCGGCCAGACCACCACCTACAAGGCCGGCGACAGCTGGTTCGTCGAGAAGGGCACGCCGGTGCTCTGGGACGTGACCAGCGAGGCCTTCGTCAAGCACTACTTCGCGGTGGTCTGAGCCGCCCCGGGCCGCCGCTGAGGCGGCCCGTTTCCTGTTCGCCGGGGAGGACGCCATGACCTCCAGCAGCTTCGGCCTGCACTGCCTGCAGGCCTTCACCCAGGCCGTGCCGGCGCGCTGCGCCGTGTTCTACCGCATCGACGCCACGCTCGAAGCCCGCGACTTCCTGTTGCAGGGCATGCACGCGCCGATGCACGCCGCCTACCTCGAACACTACCGTCACCTCGACCCCCTGCGCCCCAGCCACTGCAGCGCCGGCGGCGCCGTGGTGCCCCTGCACGAGGGCATGGCGCGCCAGGACGAGGTGGACAACCGCCTCTACCAAAGCTTCCTGCACCGCCACGCGGTGGTCGACGTGGTCGAGGTGATCGCCCGCGTCGACGGCCGCCCGGCCGCCGGCGTCTCGCTGCTGCGCGACGCCGCCCAGGGGCGTTTCGAGAGCGCCGAACTGGAGCGCCTGGCGCCGCTGCACGCGCTGATGCAGATGGCCGCCGCGAGCCTGCCCGGCGCGCCGGCGGACGAACCGCCCCCGCTCACCGCCCGCGAGCGGCAGATCGCCCTGCTGCTGCGCGACGGCGCCAGCAACAAGCTGCTGGCGCGGCAGCTGGGCATCGGCCTGCCGACGGTGAAGACCCACCTGCTCAACCTGTTCCGCAAGGTCGGCGCGCGCAACCGCACCGAGCTGGTCGCCCGGCTGTTCCTCTAGGCGCGCCTCAACCATCCGGTCGATACCGCGCGGGTGCGCGCTCCGCCAGCATGGCGACGTCCCTAACCCACGCAGGAATCGTCCCATGAGCAGCAACACCGACTGGATCACCGTAGGCGCCCTGGCCGAGGGCTTCGCCCCCGAGGCCTTCATCCTCCCCGCCCTGGCCGACCTGGCCGGCCGGCGCCTCACCCTGAACTTCGCCAACGGCTGGGCGATCGAACACCGTTTCGAGGCCGAGCGCCTGCACTGGCACGCCGCCGACGGCCACTCCAGCGGCAGCGCGGACTATCGCGCCACCTCGATCCGCCCCGGCATCCATCTGGTCGACTTCATCAAGCGCGAGCACGGCCAGGACTGGTCGATCAGCCTGGTGCTCGACAGCCACAGCCAGAGCTTCACCGCGGTGATCGGCCGCCTGCCGGACCAGGCCGCCACCTGCGAAGGGCTCTACGGCCGCGCGCTGGCCGGCCGGGAGCTGACCGGCGTGCAGGTCGAGTTCCTGCACGGCACCCTCGACCGTCCCTGGCAGGACGGCGCCTGCCCGCACGCGCCGACGCGCGAGCTGGTCGGTCTGCGCAACCTGTACCGCTACAGCCCCACCGAGGTCTACGAGCACATCTACCTCAACGACAACTTCTACACCTGGCAATGCCTGAAGGGCGTCGAGCAGGGCCTGTGCGACACCGACCGCTGCCACTACTACAAGGTCGCCGACGAGCTGTACCTGTTCGTCTGGCGCGAGAAGATCGTGCCCACCCTCGGCCTGGTGATGATCGACCTCAAGGCCCACCGCAGCGACGGCAAGATCTTCGGCTACGCCGGCGGCAGCTTCGACGAACTGGCCAACTTCCCGGTCGCCTCGCACTGCAGCATCCTCAACCGCACCGGCTACGACCATGAATAAGACCGTGCTGATCACCGGTGCCGGCAGCGGCATCGGCGAGGCGTGCGCGCGCCGGCTGGCCGGCGAGGGCGCGCAACTGGTGCTGGTCGGGCGCCGCGCCGCGCCGCTTGAGCGGCTCGCCGCCGAAACCGGCGGCCTGGTGCTGGTCGGCGACGCCGCCGACGGCGCCACCTGGGCCGGCTTCGTCGAGCGGATCCGCGCGCGCTTCGGCGGCCTCGACGCGCTGCTCGCCTGCGCCGGCGGGCACGGCTTGGGCCGGGCCACCGACACCACCGACGAGGCCTGGCGCGCGGCGCTGCACGGCAACCTCGACAGCGCGTTCCACAGCGCCCGCGCCTGCCTGCCGCTGCTGGTCGAACGGCGCGGCAGCATCGTCCTGCTCGGCTCCATCGCCTCGCTGGCCGCCGGGCCCGAGGTGTGCGGCTACACCACCGCCAAGCACGCGCTGCTCGGTCTCAACCGCTCGCTGGCGCGCGACTACGGCCCGCTCGGCGTGCGGGTGAACTGCGTGTGCCCCGGCTGGGTGCGCACGCCGATGGCCGACGAGGAGATGCGTGCGCTGATGGCGCACCACGGCGAGAGCCTCGACGCCGCCTATGCGCGGGTCACCGCCGAGGTGCCGCTGCGCCGCCCGGCTACGCCTGAGGAGATCGCCGCCGTGTGCCGCTTCCTGATCAGCGACGAGGCGGCCATCGTCACCGGCGCGACCCTGGTCGCCGACGGCGGCTCGAGCATTGTCGACGTGCCGACCCTGGCCTACGCGCGGCTCGGCGGTGCGGCATGAATCCGCGCTACGACTATCGCGGCCGCCAGGTGCTGGTCACTGGCGGCGCGCAGGGCATCGGCCGGGCCATCGTCGAGGGCTTCGCCGCCAGCGGCGCGCGGGTACTGATCGCCGATCTCGATGGCGCGCGGGCACAGGCGCTGGCCGCCGAACTGACCGGGCAGGGACGGGCGGTGCAGGCGCAGGCGGTGGATCTGGCCGACCGCACGGCGATCTTCGCCCTGTTCGAGGATCTGCAGCAGCTCGACGTGCTGGTGCACAACGCCGGCTACTTCCCGCTGACGCCGCTGGAGCGGATCGACGCGGCGGTGCTGGAGCGCACCCTGGCGGTGAACCTGGCGGCGCTGTTCTGGCTGACCCAGGGCGCCCTGCCGCTGTTCGCCGCTGCCGGCGGCGGCAGTGTGCTGGTGACCTCGTCGGTCACCGGGCCGCGCGTGGCCTATCCGGGACTGACCCACTACGCGGCCGCCAAGGCCGGGGTGAACGGCTTCATCCGCAACGCCGCGCTGGAGCTGGCGCGCCGGGGCGTGCGGGTCAACGGCGTCGAGCCGGGGATGATCGGCACCCCGGCGATGGCCAATCTAGGCGACGCCGCGCACGCCGCGCGGATCGCCGCCGCGGTGCCGCTGGGGCGCCTCGGCCTGCCGGAGGAGATCGCCGCGGCCATGCTGTTCCTCGCCTCGGAGGCGGCGAGCTACATCACCGGACAGACCCTGGTGGTCGACGGCGGCGCGACCCTGCCGGAAACCCTGGCGGCGCTCTGAGCGCCGGTTGCGTGACGGCCGCCGGCGCGGTGGCGAGCCTGGCAGTCAGGGGCAACCGCTTGGCAGTCAGGCACAAGACCGCCGGCCGGCGGGCATGGGATTAATGCCCCCGACGCTGGCCGCAGCTGGCCGGCAACGACAAGAAGAACCAGCGGAGTCTGCCCCCAGATGATTTTTTCCAACCACGGATCGCGCCGTGCCCCCCTCGCCGTGGCGCTCGCCGCCGCGCTGTTCGGCACCATCGGCGCCGGTCTGGCCGCCGCCCCGGCCCACGCCTACGAGCTGTACAAGCAGGGCGACACGGTACTGAACGCCGACCTCGAGGCGGTGTTCGGCGTGATGCACAGCGAGGAAAGCTACGAGCTCGGCTTCGGCAACCGCAGCCCGGGCAGTTCCAGCTGGCGCGAGGGCTACATCAAGTACGGCCTGAGCGGCAGCCAGGGCCTGGGCGGCGCCGGCAGCCTGTACGGCGCGGTCAACCTGCTCAGCTCCGGCACCTGGGGCGACGGCGACGCCGCCGGCTTCACCCTGGGCAGCGAGCGCGAAACCGACATCGAGGACGCCTACCTGGGCTGGCGCTCCGGGGACTTGTTCCCGGCCCTCGGCGAGAACGGCGTGGACATCTCCGGCGGCCGCCAGAAGGTGGTGGTCGGCGACGGCTTCCTGATCAACGGCGACTCGCTGAACTTCGGCGACGTCGACGTCGGCGCCGACTTCGACCGCGGCGGCGCCTACTACATCGCCGCGCGCAAGGCCTTCGACCAGACCGCCGTGCTGCGCCTGGGCGGCGACAAGGGCCTGCGCAGCGACCTGATGTGGCTCAAATCCGACAACCGCGCGCAGGCCGAGACCGAGCTGGGCGTCGCCACCCTCGAGCACGTCGGCGAGCCGGGCACCCTGGGCCTGACCTGGATCCGCACCCTGGACGTCAACGAGCGCTACGCCAGCCCGGCGCAGCTCGAGCGCGACGACATGGACACCGTCAGCCTGCGCGGCGCAGGTGGCCTGGGCGTGGAGAACCTCAACCTGGCCTTCGAGTACGCCAACCAGGACAAGGACGCCGACACCGAGAACGCCTGGTACCTGGAAGGCAGCTGGACCTTCGCCGGGCTGCCCTGGTCGCCGACCGCCACCTACCGCTACAGCCGCTTCTCCGAGGCCTTCGACCCGCTGTTCTACGGCTTCAGCCGCGGCTACGGCACCTGGTTCCAGGGCGAGGTGGCGGCCAACTACGCCGGGCCGTTCAACAGCAACACCCAGGTCCACCATGTCGGCCTCAAGGCCACGCCGATGGAGAACCTCACCGTCGGCGCGCTGTACTTCGACTTCGACACCCTCGACACCGATCTGGGCGATCTCAGCGGCCGCGAGCTGGACCTGTACGCCGAGTGGATGGTCGGCGAGCACCTGATGATCAGCCCGCTGGTCGGCTTCTACCAGCCCGAGCGCAGCGCCGCCGAGGGCGGTACCCAGCTCGGCGGCGACGACACCAATGTCTACAGCCAGCTGATGGTGGTCACCTTCTTCTGATTCACCCGTGGCTGGGCGGCGGCAAGGCGGTTGCCGCCCACCCGGCGAGTCGTCCTGCGGCTCGCCGTTCCCCGTGTCACCCTCAGGCTGGTCCGACCCGCGGCAACGGGCGGACCGGCCTTTTTTATGGTCGAACGGAGGCGGTGCTAACCTCTGTGTCTTTCCTTCGAGGAGATTGCCATGCTCGATGTTCTGATCGCCGGTGCCTCGCGCGGCATCGGTCTGGGTCTGGTGCGCGCCTGGCTGGAGCTGGGCGCGCGGGTACACGCCGTGGCGCGTCGGCCGGATGCGTCGGCGGGACTGATCGAACTGGCGGCGCTGCATGGCGATCGCCTGCAGCCGATCGCCTGCGATCTCAACGATCCGGCGGCCGGCGAGCGGATTCTCGCCGCGCTGGGCGAGACGCGCCTGGATCGCGTGCTGCTCAATGCCGGCATCTACGGCCCGGAGGCGCAGGACGTGGTGGTGGTCGGCGAGGCCGAGATCGGCCACCTGTTCCTCAGCAACGCGGTCGCCCCGCTGCGCCTGGCGCACGCCCTGCGTCCGCTGCTGAAACCCAATAGTGTGCTGGCGGTGACCAGCTCGGTGATGGGCAGCCTGCAGCTCAGCCTCGGCGCCGGCATGCCGCTGTACGCGGCGAGCAAGGCGGCGCTCAACAGCCTGCTGCTCACCTGGGCCGCGCAACTGGCCGAGAGCCGCGACTTCGCCCTGCTCGCCCTGCATCCGGGCTGGGTGCAGACCGACATGGGCGGCAGCACCGCGCCCGTGACGGTGACCGAGAGCGTGGCGGGGCTGGTCGCGGTGGTCGAGGCGGCCGCCGGCTCGCTCGACTGCCGCTTCGTCGACTACCAGGGCGAGACGCTGCCCTGGTAGCACCGAGGAGCGGGTTTACCGGGCCTGGCGCAGTGCCTGCCAGCGCTGGTCCAGCTCGGCCTTGAGCTTGGGCGAGGGGCTTTCCGCGAAGTACAGGTGGCTGCGCTGCGCCGGGTTGGGCAGCAGCTGCGGCTGGCGCTTGGCGAGCGCCTGCAGCTCGGGGGTGTCGGGCTTGAGGCTGCTGTAGAACCAGGTGGCCTGCGAGTTGCGTACCGCGTTGTCGGGGCGCAGCAGGAAGTCGATGAAGCGATAGGCGAGGTCGGGGCGCGCGGCGTTGCTGGGGATCGCCAGGCCCTCCATGGCCAGCGGCGCGCCCTCGGCGGGGACCAGGAACTCCAGCGGCTGGTTGCTCCTGGCGGCCGCGCCCAGCGCCAGGCCCGCCCAGGCGCTGGCCACGCACAGCTCGCCGGCCTGCAACGCCTCGACGTGGCGGGTGTTGTCGAGCACTTTGGCCGCACGGCGCAACGTCAGCAGCTGCTCGCCGGCGCGGCCGACCTGGCGCGGGCCGCTGCGCGCCAGGCTGCGTCCCTGGTAGGTGAACAGCACCGAGAAGGTCTCCTCGGGCGCGTCCTGCAGGCCGATCCCGCAGCCGGCCAGGCGCGCGCTCTGCTGCGGGTCGAACAGCAGGCTCCAGCTCGAGGGCAGCGGCCCGCCCAGCGCCGCTTCGGCCTGCGGCCGGTTCACCGCCAGACCAAGCATGCCCCACAGGTAGGGCACCGCGTAGCGGTTGGCCGATTCGAGGCCGGCGAGGGTGGCCTGCAATTGAGGGTCGACCGTGCCGAGCTGGCTGAGCCGCGCGGGCTCCAGCTCGGTGAGGCGTTTTTCGCGGATCAGTGCGGGCAGCTGGAAGTGCGAGGGCACTATCACGTCGTAGCGCTCGCCGCGGCGCAGGGCGGCGTCCAGCTCGTCGGCGCTGGTGTGCACGTGGTAGTCGACGCGCACGCCGCTCTCGCGCTGGAAGTCCTCGAGCACCGCGGTGGCGATGTAGTCGGGCCAGTTGGAGACGCGCAGGACCTCCTCGGCCTGGGCGGCGCAGGTGGTCAGGGCGAACGACAGCAGCAACGGCAGACGCTTCATGGATCCCTCCGGAAGTGGACGACAGATGGATGGGCGGCCATTAGTGGCGCAAGGCGCGGCGGCGGTCTTGCACGCTGCTGCCGGACGCTTGCCTGTGCGTGCCAGTTTTTCCCGCCCGCGCGGCGACCGGCATGCACGGTCAACAGGTTGGCAGCCTCGGGCAAGGCAGCCGGGGGCGGGCGGTCTACTATCCATTGAAACTCGCAGGCCTTGCCGCTCCCCTTGAGAAGCGTGCGCCTGCCGCCTTGCGGCGTTCCGCCCGGACACCGGCGCACGATGCGCGGGGCGGGCCGCAGATACGTGCATTCATTCGGAGTTACCGTCATGCCTAACCCCACCGTGGTCGAACCCCTGGAGCAGGTCAGCGCCTTCCTGCGCCGCCGGCATGTGTCCTTCATCGACGGCTGCAGCATCGACGAGCACCCCGGCGAGGTGATCGAGGCGTTCAACCCGGCCAGCGGCGAGCCGCTCAGCCAGCTGGTGATGGGCGGCCAGGCGCAGGTCGAGCAGGCCGTCGCCTCGGCGCACCGCGCCTTCCGCTCCAGGGTGTGGAGCGGCCTGCGCCCGGCCGACCGCGAGCGCATCCTGCTGCGCTTCGCCGACGTGGTGGAGGCGCACGCCGAGGAACTGGCCCAGCTGGAAACCCTCAACCAGGGCAAGTCGATCCACATCTCGCGGGCCATCGAGGTCGGCGCCACCGTCGAGTTCATGCGCTACATGGCCGGCTGGGCGACCAAGATCGAGGGGCAGACCCTCGACGTGTCGATCCCGGTGCCGCCGGGCACCCGCTACAACGCCTACACCCGCCGCGAGCCGGTGGGCGTGGTGGCCGGCATCGTGCCGTGGAACTTCCCGCTGATGATCGCCCTGTGGAAGGTGATCCCGGCGCTGGCCGCCGGCTGCACCATCGTCATCAAGCCGGCCGACGAGACCCCGCTGACCGCCCTGCGTCTGGCCGAGCTGGCCATCGAGGCGGGCGTGCCGGCCGGGGTGTTCAACGTGCTGCTCGGCCGCGGCGCCATCGCCGGCGCTGCGCTGGTCGCCCATCCGCTGGTCAGCAAGGTGTCGTTCACCGGCTCCACCGCGGTCGGCAAGCAGATCGGCACCGCCGCCCTGCAGAACATGACGCGCTTCTCCCTGGAACTGGGCGGCAAGAACCCGATGCTGGTGCTCGAGGACGCCGACCTGGACAAGGTGGTGAGCGGCGCGCTGCTCGGCGGCCTGCTCAACCAGGGCCAGGTGTGCGCCGGCGCCTCGCGCATCTACGTGCCGCGCGCCCGCTACCAGGACTACGTCGACGCGCTCGCCGCGGCGGTCAAGGGCATGCGTATCGGCCCGGGCATGGACCCGAACGCGCAGATCAACCCGCTGGTTTCGCGCAAGCAGCAGACCAGCGTGCTCGGCCACCTGGACAAGGCCCGCGCGCAGGGCGCCCAGGTGGTGACCGGCGGCGCCGCCCCGCAGCTGCCGGGCTACTTCGTCGAGCCGACGGTGCTCGCCGGCGTCGACCACGGCATGGCCGCGGCGCGCGAGGAAATCTTCGGCCCGGTGCTGGCGGTGCTGGCCTACGACAGCGTCGAGGACGCCCTGGCGCTGGTCAACGACAGCCAGTACGGCCTGGCGGCCAGCCTGTGGACCAACGACCTGGGGCGGACCATGGACCTGGTACCGCGCATCGAGTCGGGCATCGTCTGGGTCAACAGCCACGTGCCGCTCGACCCCAACCTGCCGTTCGGCGGGGTCAAGCAGTCGGGCATCGGCCGCGAGTTCGGCCGCGGCGCGGTGGAGGCGTTCACCGAGCTCAAGTCGGTGTGCATCGCCTATTGAGATTTCGCCCGCGGGCGGAGGTACGGACAACGCGGCTCCAGGGGCCGCGGTGACTTGGGAGCTGTAGGTACGGGCTGGTTGGAGTGCGCGGGTTTCGTGCTAGGCACCTGCGCGCTCGCCGCCCGGACCGCCATGGATGGCGGGTCGTTTGAGGTTCTTGTGTACAGACACGAGGTTGGCCCGCAACACCCCGGCAGCGGTGTTGCGGGCTTTTTTTTGCGCGCGCGGCGCGCTGGAGTTGCGATGAAGAGAATCCTCACCCTGTGCGCCCTGCTGGGCCTGGCCGGCGGCGCACTGGCCGCGAAGGGCGGCGACGCGGCGTTCCGCGCCGCGCTGGCCCACGAACTGGACAACCGCGCGCTGGCCGGCCAGGTGGTCGGCGCCCTGGCCGAGCACCACCGCGGCACCCCGCAGGGCCGCTTCTGGGCCGCCTACGTGGCCCTCGAGCGCTACAACGCGCCCCGCTATGCGCCGGTCGCCGCGCGTCATGGTCTCGCCGGCGGCGGCCTGCTGGTCGATCTCAAGGCCTGGGGTTCGATCCTGTTCGCCCGGCTGTTCCCCGAGCGCTTCCTGGCCATGCTGGCCGGCGCCACCGGCAAGTACCTGGCGGACATGCGCGCGGTCGCGGCGCCGGCGGATGGCGGAGACGCCGCCTTCCTCGCCTATATGATCGAGCAGGAAAGCGTGCAGGCCAGCGCGCTGGCGCAGGCCGCCGCGCAGCGCTACGAAGCGGCGGCCGGCGAGCTGGAGGACTTCGTTAGGCGAGGGAGGCAGTGAAGGCGCGGCAATGCCCGCGCCGCCAGGGCGGCGGCGCAGGTCGGGGGAGGGAGGCGATCAGCTGACGGGGTGGCGCACGCCGTTCGGCAGACGGGACGGCGTGTCCTCGCCCGCCACCTCCGCCTGGCTGTCGGCGGCGGCGCCGTCCGCGTCCGCCACCGACTTGCGAAAGCCCTTGACGGCCTCGCCCAGGTCGCTGCCGAGGTGCCTCAAGCGCTTGCCGCCGAACAGCAGGCCGACGACCAGCAGGATCACCAGCCAGTGTTTCCAGTCGAAGATGCCCATTTCCGTCTTCTCCGCAGGTGCTGCCGCCCGCGGCGGGGCGGCGGCAGGTGGCTTCAGAATGTGGTGGCCATGATCAGCTGGGCGTAGACGTTGCTGTCGTCGTTGCCGAGCTGGGTGCCGCCATGGGCAGCGTCCGTCTCCGGCTTGTAGAAGCCGAGCAGCGGCATCACGAACAGGTGCTCGCCGACCGCCCATTCGGCGTACAGGTTCAGCTCGCGGCCGTCCAGGTTCAGGCGGTTGTCGGTCTCCAGGGTGGCGAAGTCGTAGAACAGCGCGCCGACGCTGAGGTTCTCCAGCGGGGCGGCCTTGATGCCGACGTGGTGGACCTGCGTGTTGTTGTTGAACGGCCCGGCGTAGTTGGACGCCACCTCGCCCTGGAACCAGGTGCCCAGCGCGCGGCCGTTGCCGTAGAACAGCGGGTCGTAGCTCGCCGAAAAGCGGCTGTAGCGGTAGTTGACGGTCGGCGACCAGGGCAGCTCGGCGAAGGTCCAGCCGGCCTCCAGATACCAGGCGTTCTCGTCGTCGCCGTTCTTGTCCTGCTGGGCGTATTCGCCGGCGAGGAACAGCTGGTCGACCCCGGCATTGCCCTGGCCGCGCAGGCTGTAGGTCCTGATGCCCTTGCGGCCGACGAAGTCGAACTCCTCGTCGGTATCCAGCACGTCGAGGTAGGTCAGGCCCACGGTGCCCTTGTCGCTCACGTTTTCCAGGGTGGCGACCGCCAGCTCGGCCTTGCCCTGGGCGCGGTTGTCGGATTTGAGCCACATCAGGTCGCCGCGCAGGCCCTGCTCGCCGCCCAGGCGCAGCACGGCGGTGCGGTCGAAGGCCTTGCGCGCGGTCAGGTAGTAGGCGCCGCCGCGATCGAGCACGCCGTCGGCGATTTCGTCGCCGAGGTTCAAGGCATCGCCGGAGACCAGGAAGCCGTCGCCGATCACGATGTTCTGCCGGCCGAAGGACAGGTCGACGCCGTTCTCGCCAAGGGCCGCGAAGCGCTGGCCGGAGCGCCAGCCCAGGTAGGCGTCCTCGATCTTGGTGGTGCGCTCGCTGCCGTTGCTCCAGCCGGCGGCGTCGCCGTCGCCGAAGGTGGCCGAGCTGACCCAGTTGAACTTGCCGTAGAGCTGGTCGCCGGCGGCGGACAGGCCCTGGCTGCCGCTTACCCCGTACTTGAAGTAAGCCTCCTGCCAGTCGGCCGAGCCTTCATCCAGGGTGCCGGACTGCGCGTAGCTCTCGGCGCTGTGGAACAGGCCGAAGGCGGCTTCGAGATCGGCGTTGAGCTGGCTGTCGCCCTGGGCGTACAGCTCGACGGCCCAGCCTGCCGAGCTGCCGCCCAGCAGGCCCAGCAGGGTGGCGGCGCGGATGGCCCGCGCCAAGTGGCCGGTGTGCGGTTTGTGCATGAAAGGCTTCCCCTTGTGTGCGTCCGGTAGCCGGGCGCTTTCTTGTGGTTGGCGGAGCGATTCGCGATTCGCGCGCAGCCGTCGTCGCGCCAGGCCATGGCCTGCCGACGGCGGTCTGCGCGGGAAATGTCGGAGGAGTGGGGCGGCGGGCTTACTGCGGCGGGATTTCGCCCGCGGCGTACATGTCGGCCACCACGCGCCAGCCCTGCGGGGTCTGTTTCCAGACGAACAGGCTCTTCATCTTGAAGGTCTCGCCCTGGTTGGGCACGACCGTCCAGGTCACCCAGCTGTAGGCCGCATCCTTGCCCAGCGCGGTGACGCGGTCGAGGGCGATGTCGGCGCTCTTGCTGTCCTTGACCAGCGTCTCGATCAGCTCGGTGAGTTTTGCCGTCCCGGTGTACAGCGGCGCGCTCTGCTCGCCGGTGATCTCGGTTTCCGGCAGGTAGGTCTCGGCGACGATGCCGGCGGCATCCTTCTGGCCCCACTTGGTTTCCACCACGTCGAGGCGCTCGCGCAGGGCCTGGGTCAGCTCGGCCTGGCTATCGGCCAGCGCCCATTGGCTGCTGACGGCCAGCAGCAGGCCCGCCAGGGCGGCGTTGAACTTGTTCATCGGCTTACTCCTTGGTGCTCAGCGATTGCAGGAAGAGGATCAGCGCCTGGCGGTCTTCGGCCTTCTTCAGGCCGGAGAAGGGCATGGCGGTGCCGGGCCGGTTGGCGGCTGGCGACTCGAGGAAGGCGTCGAGGCGTTCGGGCGTCCAGGTTTCCGGCGAGCCGGCCAGCGCGGCGGAGTAGCCGAAGCCCTCGGCCGAGCCGATCTTGCGGCCGACCACGCCGTGCAGGTTGGGGCCGACCGCGTGACCGGCCGCCGCCTCGCTGTTGTGGCAGATCGCGCACTTGGTCTGGAACAGCGTCTGGCCGCGTTCCAGGCTGGCTTCGGCCTGGGCGTGCGAGGTCGCGGCGCACAGGGCGGCGAAGAGGAGAGCTGCGCGGATCATGCCTTGCCTCCGTTGAGCTGCTTGAACACGTTGTGGGCGGTTTCCACGCCGCTCTGGATCGCGCCGTCGATAAAGCCGCGCCAGCCGTTGGAACTGTCGGCGCTGGCGAAGTGGATCGAGCCCTGCGGGGCGCGCAACGCTTCCAGGCTGTCGCTGAGCATGCCCGGCCGGTACCAGCACCAGGTGCCATTGGAGTAGGGGTCGACCGCCCACTCGTAGCCGAGCACAGCGACCACCTCGGCGCCGGGGATCAGCTGGCGGACCGCCTGCTGGACCTGCTCCTCGTTGTTCTGGTCGAGGCCGCCGGGCGGGCCGAAGCACACCAGCAGGGTGCCGTCGTCGCGCTCCTGCTCGGTCCACATCATGGTGATCGGGTTCGGATAGGGCGCCATGCCGATCCACTTGCCGACCTTCTGCTTGATGTGCACGTAGCACTTGACGCCCTTGCCGGTATGGCCGGCCTCGGCCGCCTTCATCTTTTGCGCCGGCAGACCGGGGGTGAAGGCGATCGACGACAGCACGTTCAGCGGTACGGCGCAGATCACCGCGCCGGCGCTGTAGCTGTCGCCCTTGGCGGTGGTGACCACGTTGCGCCCACCCTGGCTGGCGACCGCCTTGACCGGCGTCGACAGCAGCAGCTGCGCGTCGCCGTCGCCGATGATGGCGTGGGCCAGCGCGCCGGTGCCCTCGGCGATCTTGTAGCGGGCGAGCTTGTCGAACAGCAGGAACATGTCGTAGTCGCCCAGCGACCACCAGCGCAGCATGTCGATGAACGCGCCCTGGCTGGGGTCGTTGTGGCAGTTGATGGTGAAGTTGGCATTGAGCAGGTCGCGCATTTCCGGAGAGATCTTCATCTGCTCCAGACGCTGGATCATCGACAGCTTGTCCCATTCGCGAGCCTTGTCGCGGGCCAGGAAGGGCTCGTAGGGGCGCGGGAAAACCGTGCGGCCGCCCGCCTGGTCGACGTTGCAGTAGTCGGCCATGGCCTTGGCGATCTGCGGCCAGATCTCCATGGACGGCGCGCTTTTCAGCTTGCCCTCGGTGATCCAGGCGGTGGTGTCGGCGGCCGCCCCCGGAGACTCCTTGATGCCCAGGCCGTAGCGGGTCACCTCGTTCCACACGAAGCCCTGGCTCCAGTGGATCCAGGTGCCGCCCAGTTCGACGTGCTTGCCGCCGTACTCGCTGGTGAAGGTGCGCCCGCCGATGCGGTTGCGCGCCTCCAGCACCAGGGTCTTCATGCCGCGCAGGGCACAGTCGCGCGCCGCGGTGAGGCCGGCCATGCCGCCGCCGATGACGATCACGTCGAACTGGTCGCCCGGCTTGGGTGGTTCCTGGCGGCCCTTCTCGACGCGCTCCTGGCCGGCGGCGATCGCATTGGCCGCCAGGGCGCTGGTGGCCATGAGCACGCCGGCGTTCTTGATGAACTGCCGACGGGAGTTGTTGGTTGCGTTGGTCATTGTTGTTCTCCTCGCGACCCGTCAAAACCATGGGTACAGCCGGCCGCGAAAGCGGGCCGCTGGTAGGGAACAAGAATGGAAGAAACGCCAGCGGATGTTTTGCACGATCCGGCCAATTTGCTTGACCGGATCCGCCAGAGCGCCGGCGCGGGCGCGCAATCGCCGATCAGGCGTCGCGATCGTCGGCCAGCTTGCGCTGGCGGTAGAGGCGCGGCGAGACGCCGTACTTCTGCTTGAAGGTGCGCGAGAAGTGGCTCAGGTCGGAGAAGCCGGCGCGGTCGGCGATCAGCGCGATCGGCCGGTCGTCGCGGCTTTCCGCCAGGCTGATGGCGCAGCGCTCCAGGCGGCGGTCGAGGATATGGCGGCTGAGGCTCAGTCCGGCCTGGGCGAACAGGCGGTACAGGGTGCGTTCGGACACGCAGAGCTCGCGGGCCACCGCGGCCGCCGAGATGGGCCCCTGAGCGAGGCTGGCGTCGATGAAGACCAGCGCCTTGCGTAGCAGATGGTGGTTCTGCTGCGGGGCGTCGCCCAGCTCGCTGACGCAGGCGACCGGCTTGAGCAGGGCGGCGAGCGCCTCGAGAAAGGCCTGCTGCTCCTCGCGCTCGGGGTCCTCGAGGGACAGGGCGGAGGCGGCCAGCAGGCTGATCATCCGGCTGACCTTGAGGTCGCCGGGAATGCGCTGGCCGCTCCTGACCGGCTTGTGGCGGAACACGTCGTCGAGCAGATGGCGCGGCAGGATGATCGACAGCTGCTGGGAGAGGTCCTGGTAGTAGAAGTCGCTGGGCTGGCTGACGTCCAGGAGGATCATGTCGCCGACGCCGAGGTCGGCATCCTCGCCGTTCTGGCACATCCGCGCGCGGCCCCGCTGCTGCATGACCAGGTAGAAGAAGTCCTGGTCGTCGCGGCTGACGTCCTTGCGCTGGCGGTAGATGTGCTCGCAATTGGTGGTGATGTAGGAGGTGGAGCGCGCGCCGGGAGCGGTGACCGGCAGCACCTTGCCGACGAACGAGTAGCGGTCGAAGGCGCGCGACCGCACCGGGTGGAAGGCGCCGCACGAGGTGGTCAGGGCATCGGCCCAGGCGTCGAAGTCGTCGGGTTTGGCGTGATGGGGGCCGGCAGCAAGCTCTTGTGTGTGCATTGTGTTGCTCCGAGGAAGGTGAAAAACGGGAACTCCATACCCCGGATTCCTTGGCTCAGGCCGACATCCGTGCTGTGCGGAAAGACGTTTTTTTCAAGGTAGCACCCTCCAAGCGGGGAACTCCATAGCCTCGTTCAGGCCGTCGCGGCATGGCGTGCGCGCGCCGAGGTGAGCGTCTGGCGTCGATGGCGGACTGCCGGGCGAGCGCATCTTTCCGCCCGCCGCGCGCGGTACGACAACCCTGCGCGGCGAGCGCTGCGCAGGGTGTCACACGGGGACTGGCCTGCTCAGTCGCCCACGGCGATGCGCACGTGCTGCTTGCGTCCGGCCGACAGCCGCCATTCGGTGCCATCGCCGGCCAGCAGCTGGTCGGCGTCGCTCACCGCCGCGCCGTCCAGACGCAGGCCGCCGTCGGCGGCCAGGCGCCGCGCGGCGATGCGCGATGCGGCCGGGCCGGCCTGCACCGCCAGCTCGGCGAGGCTGACCCCGGCGGCCAGGCGCTCGGCGGTCAGCGACAGGGTCGGCAGTCCCTCGGCGGCGCTGGCGCCGTCGAACACCCCGCGCGCGGCGTCGGCCGCCGCTGCGGCGGCTTGCGCGCCGTGGGCCAGGCGGGTGGCCTCGTTGGCCAGCACGATCTTCGCCTCGTTCAGTTCGGCGCCCTGCAGCGCGCCGAGGCGGCGCACCTCGGCCATCGGCAGTTCGCTGAACAGGGCGAGGAAGCGGCCGACGTCGCGGTCGTCGCAGTTGCGCCAGAACTGCCAGAAGTCGAACGGCGCCAGGCGCTCGGCATTCAGCCACACCGCCCCTTGGGCCGACTTGCCCATCTTGCGGCCGTCGCTGGTGGTCAACAGCGGCATGGTCAGGCCGTACAGCTGCGGGCCGTCCTGGCGGCGCGACAGCTCGACGCCGTTGATGATGTTGGCCCACTGGTCGGCGCCGCCGATCTGCAGGGTGCAGCCGTGGCGGCGCGCCAGCTCGGTGAAGTCGTAGGCCTGCAGCAGGGTGTAGCCGAACTCCTGGAACGACAGCGAGTGCTCGAGGCGGCTGCGCACCGCGTCGAAGGTCAGCAGGCGGTTGACGCTGAAGTGGCGGCCGACGCGGTTGAGAAATTCCAGGTAGCCGAGGCCGTCCAGCCAGTCGGCGTTGTCGACTACCGTGGCGTCCTGCGCACCGTCGCCCAGACGCAGGTAACGGGTGAAGGCGCTCGCGATCCCGCGCATGTTGGCGGCGATGGTCGCCTCGTCCAGCATCGGCCGGCTGCTGTCGCGAAAGCTCGGGTCGCCGATCCGCGTGGTGGCGCCGCCGATCAAGAGCAGCGGCTTGTGCCCGGCCTGCTGCAGCCAGCGCATCAGCATCAGGCCCTGCAGGTGGCCGACGTGCAGGCTGTCGGCGGTGGCGTCGAAGCCCAGGTAGGCGGTCAGCGGGCCGCGCGCCAGGGCGGCGCGCAGGCCGTCGGCGTCGGTGCTCTGGTGGACGAAGCCGCGCTCTTCGAGCAGGGCGAGCAGGTCGGTGTCGATCGTGGGCATTGCAGTCTCCTTGGGGGGAATGGCGAAACGCCTGAGGAGACTGTGGGGAAAACAATCCGGTCCGCCTCAGGCGGATCGGGTCGCGTGCACGCGCCTACCGCCTCGGTGAGGTGCGGTAATAGGCGTAATAGCGGGCGCGGGAATTGGTTAACAAGTTCATGTTTTCCACTCTAGCACGCCGCCGGCGGGGCAAGGCAAGCCCTTCGATGCCGGGAACGGCAACTGCAGGTCGCAGGCAGACAAGTCCGGCAAAAATCCAGCGCCTAGCATCGGAGTCATCGGTGGTCGGCAGGCGCTGCCGGGCAGGCGGCGGAACAGGCGGCTCGCCGGCGGGAGGGGGCGGATACCGGTCGCCGGGGATGGGCGAAGGCGTTTTGCGAAAAGTGCAAGGCAAAGTGCGGAAAAGGCATTCTGCAAATTTGTTGTGATGTTCATGATTCGTCCATCGGCATGCACCGCCACGGCGGCGAGCATGCAGGCGACAGCATCCGCAGTGATGCCGCAGGCCGCCGGTAGCGGGCCTTCACCCCTTGCGTCAGGAGTACCGATCATGTCCCAGCAGCAGCTCGATCCGAATCAGCTCGCCTTCCGCAACGCCATGGCGCACATGAGCGCGGCGGTGAACATCGTCAGCAGCGACGGCGAGGCCGGCCGCTGCGGCATCACCGCCACCGCGGTGTGTTCGGTGACCGACACGCCGCCGACCGTGATGGTCTGCGTCAACCGCAACAGCGCGATGAACGCGGTGTTCAAGGCCAACGGCCGGCTGTGCGTCAACGTGCTGTCCGGCGCCCAGGAAGAGGCCGCCAAGCACTTCGCCGGGATGACCGGGGTGGCCATGGAGGAGCGCTTCGCCCTCGACCCGTGGACCACCGGCAGCCAGGGTCTGCCGGTGCTGGAAGGCGCGCTGGCCAACCTGCAGGGGCGCATCGTCGAGGCCCAGGAAATCGGCACCCACTCGGTGCTGCTGGTCGAACTGGACGACATCCACGTGCGCCCCGAGGGCGACAGCCTGGTGTACTTCAGCCGCGCGTTCCGCCGCGTCGAACGCGCCGCCTGAGCCGCGCGCCGCGTGCGGCGCAGCTACAGGATCAATAGAAAGGCCGCTGGTGACAGCGGCCTTTTTGCGTTCCAGCGCGACGATACTCGTTTCTGCAGGCCCGGAAGGTCTGGGCGATCCGGCCGGTTGCCCGGCACGCCGGTACACGACCCGCCGGGCGCGGCGATTATTCTGCACGGGTCTGGTCCTGCGCGCTCGGGCGATGTTGCTCAGCTTCCGCAAGCGGAGTGAAAAGTGCCACCGCGCGGCGACCCGCCCCGCTGCACGAGCAATTTCGCTTGGCTCGAAACGCAAGAAGCCGGCCCAGGGGCCGGCTTCTTGTAGAACGGAGTGAGGTTACTTCAGCCCGGGAATCTTCCAGCCGTCGACGTCGTACTCGCTCATGCACTTCTGCGACAGCGCGCGCATCTTCTGCATCTCGCCGCTGGCGCGGGCGGCGCCCAGGCACTGGATGCGGATGGCGTCGGCGGTGCCGGCGTAGTTCAGCTCGTAGAGGTGGTGGCGGCCGCCGAATTCGGTACCGATGGCGTCCCACATCAGTTTCATGATCTTGATCCGCTCGGTGTGCGGGATGTCGCCGGAGCCGCGGCAGTAGCGGGCCAGGGCGGCGTCGAGCTCGGGGTTCTGCAGGTCGACGTTGCTGCCCGGCAGGTAGATCAGGCCGCTGGCCGCGGTGGTCTTCACGATGTGGAAGATCTTGTCGTAGGCCATCGGCGCGAAGGTGCGGTAGTTGAACGCCGATTCGGTCGGCGGCAGGTAGGCGCCGTTCTTCCACTCCTCGGCGGCCAGGCACATGTGGTCGGTGATCGACCAGAACAGGTTGCGCCAGGCGACTACCTCGCCCAGTTCGGCGCTCACGCTGCGAAAATCGATGGCGCCGGTGCACTCCAGCACCTGCTCGAGCAGGCCGGCGAGGAAGTCCAGCTTGACCGCGAAGCGGGTGCAGGCCTGCAGCGGATACAGGCGGCCGAAGCCGGCGGCGAAGCCCCACTGCACCAGCGTCTGCTTGTCCTTGTAGATCAGCACGTCTTCCCAGGGGATGAACACGTTTTCCAGGATCAGAATCGCGTCGTTCTCGTCGAAGCGCGAGGACAGCGGGTAGTCGAACGGCGAGGCGGTGTCGGTGGCGTTCTTCTCGTAGGACACGCGGGAGATCAGCTTGACCCCCTTGGCGTTCATCGGCGTGATGAACAGCAGCGCGAAGTCCGGGTCGTCGCCGATTTCCTGGGCGGCGGTCTGGCCGATGAAGTTGTAGTGGGTCAGCGCCGAGTTGGTGGCCACCACCTTGGCGCCGTTGACGTAGATGCCCTCGGCGGTCTCGTGGGTGACGTGGACGTAGACGTCCTTGAGCGAGTCGCTGGACTTGTTGCGGTCGATCGGCGGGTTGACGATGGCGTGGTTGAGGTACAGGCAGTTTTCCTGGATGCGCTTGTACCAGGTCTTCGCGTTACCTTCGAAGCGGCCGTAGAACTCCGGGTTGGCGCCCAGGGTGTCGCCGAAGGCGGCCTTGTAGTCGGCGGTGCGGCCCATCCAGCCGTAGCTCATGCGCGCCCACTCGGCGATGGCGTCGCGCTGTTCGAGCATTTCTTCGCGCGAGCGTGCGTAGCGGAAGAACTTGTGGGTGTAGCCGCCGTTGCCGGTGTCGGTCGCCCAGCACAGCTTGTCCTTGGTTTCCGGGGCGTGCAGGGCGTCGTAGAGAGAGGCCACGGTCTGCGCCGAGTTGCGGAACGCCGGGTGGGTGGTGACGTCCGCGACGCGCTCGCCGGCGTAGTAGACCTCGCGACCGTCGCGCAGGCTGGCGAGGAACTCCTCGCCGGTGAACGGGCGACCGGTTTGCTGGATGTGGCTTTCGGGTTTCATGGGCAGGCTCTCTCGATTCTTGTAGTGGGGACCACTGCTGAGGAGCTCAGGTTAAGCGACCCGGCCGGCGGGCCTTGTCACCCGAAAATGGGGACAGCGAGTGGCCTGTGCGGTTGGTTGACTCTAGTTCGGATGACCATGGTTCCGAGACCAGGCGCCGCGACGAGTCATGGCCGGGTTATGGCGCGGCGACGCCGTAGGGCGCCATGGGTGCCGAAATCGACCGACCGATCAGGGCGCTACTGGCACAGGGCGAACAGCTGGGCGCGGCTCGAGATGCCGAGCTTCTCGTAGGCGCGCTTGCGGTAGGTGACCACGCTGTTCAGCGCCACGCCCAGTTCGTCGGCGATCAGCTCGTTCTTCTTGCCCTGCAGCACCGCCTGGCAGACCTGCTGCTCGCGCTGCGAGAGGAAGGCCAGCGGCCCTTGGGCGAGCATCTTCCTGTTCAGCAGGTAGTGCTTGACCAGCAGACTGCTCAGCAGTCGAGCGACGCCGGCCTCGTCCTCCGCCTGGCGCAGCACCTCGGCGAAGTGGCCGCTGCGCCGGTACAGGTTGAGGTAGTAGTTGCCCGATTCGTGGCCGCGGATGATCGACAGCTTGTCCTTGAAGCCCGGCTCGTCGAAGAAGCGCCGGCGATAGGCGGGGCGCATTTCCGGGCTGAGGTGGTCGAGGTGCAGCACGTGCAGCTGCCCCGGCGCGCAGGTCTTGAGCAGGGCGAAGTTGGGGTCCTGCATGTAGCGGCGTTCGCTGATGTAGGACTCGGCCAGGGCGCGGGCCGACTCGTCCTGGGCGAAGTCCTTGTAGAGCAGGGTGGTGACGCGCTTGTCCTCGGCGCAGAAGAACAGCATGCACTGCTCGGCGCCGAGCGCGGCGTGGACCCAGGCTAGGAAACGGTCGAGAAACGGCTCCTCGCCGAGGCTGTCCACCAGCTCCAGCAGGGCGGGGGAGGGCAGCCAGCCGCTGGCGGGCTGGCCGGTCGGGGATGCGCTCATGTCGTGCGTTCTCGTGCGCCGGCGGCGTTGTCGGGGTGGGCCAGTGTAATCGCCGTCCGGGGCCGGACGTCCAGCCGGAGTGCGGCAGCGGCCAGGCTCTTTTCGTTTGCCACGGGCGCGGGCAGTCTGAAAAAAAGCCCGCCAGCCAGGAGCCGCGCTTGAGCGTCACCCCCCTCGCCGCGATTCCGCTGCTCGACCTTGGCCAGAGTTTCGACCAGCACCAGCAGGACGCCGACGTCCAGTACGCGGCGCACAGCCGGCTGTCTGCGGTTTTCGGCCGCAGCGTGGCGGTGCATCGTCACGACCGCCTCTACCAGCTGCACTACCTGCACAGCGGCGCGGCGCACGTCTACCTCGACGACCGCCAGTACCGGGTGCGGGGGCCGCTGCTGATCTTCACGCCGCCGGGCGTTCCGCACGCCTTCGTCACCGACGCCGACTGCGAGGGCCACGTGCTGACCGTGCGCCAGCAGCTGGTCTGGCGGCTGTTCGAGGCGGGGATGCCCGCCGCCTGCCTGGACCCGCGCCTCGCGCGGCCGCTGTGCGTCGAACTGGGCGACCTCGAAGGCGAATTGGCCGAGGAGGCGGCCAGCCTCGAACTGCTGCTGGGTCTGCTGCGCCGCGAGGCCGGGCAGGCGCGCGGCGGCCGCGAGCTGAACCTGCAGGCGCTGGTGCGGCTGATCTTCGCCTGCGTGCTGCGCCTGGCCGAGCAGGCCTGTGCGGACTGGCCGGTGCCGCGCGACGAACTGCTGGTGTTCCACCGCTTCACCGCGCTGATCGAGGCCCGCTACCGCGAGCACTGGTCGCTGGCGCAGTACGCCGCGGCGCTGGGCGTCGCCGAGGCGCGCCTCAACCGCATCTGCCGGCACCTGGCGGCGATGTCCTCGAAGCGGCTGATCTTCGAGCGCCTGTTGCAGGAGGCCAAGCGCCTGCTGCTGCACACCGGGCTGGGCATCGGCGAGATCGCCTATGGCCTGGGCTTCAAGGATCCCGGCTACTTCACGCGCTTCTTCACCCGCCAGCTGGGCGTCACGCCGAGCGACTACCGGGCCCGCGGCAGCCGCACCGGCTGAGGGCGCTGGCGAACTCTTCGCGGACCGGGGCTTGCCTTGCGCGCGCCTCGCCGGCAGTCTGCCCGCCACTGTCTTGCCCCGGAATTCGTCATGTCCCAGCTCGATCCCAAGCAACAAGCCTTCCGCGACGCCATGGCGCACATGAGCGCCGCGGTCAGCGTGGTCACCAGCGCCGGCGCCGCCGGGCGCTGCGGCATCACCGCCACCGCGGTGTGCTCGGTGACCGACAGCCCGCCGACCCTGCTGGTCTGCATCAACCGGGGCAGCGCCCTGAACGCGGTGTTCAAGGCCAACGGCCAGCTGTGCGTCAACCTGCTGTCCGCCGCCCAGGAGGAGACCGCCCGCCATTTCGCCGGCATGACCGGCGTGGCGATGGACGAGCGCTTCGCCCGCGATGCCTGGCGCGCGGCCCCGGGCGGCCTGCCGCTGCTCGATGGCGCGCTGGCCAACCTGCAGGGGCGCATCGTCGAGGTGCAGGAGGTCGGCAGCCACTCGGTGCTGCTGGTCGAGCTGGACGACATCCGCGTGCGCGAGGAGGGCGACAGCCTGGTGTACTTCAGCCGCGCGTTCCGCGTGGTCAGCCGCGAAGGGGTGGCCTGACGCTGGCGCGCGCGGCGGGCTGGCCAAGTTCTCGCGGCAAAGTTAATATGTTAATTATGTGCTGCCGCCCCGGCGCTCCCGAGCGTCCCGCGCCTTGCCGGGCGGCAGCGTTTTCTTCGCCGATGCTGCCAGAGGTGGTTTTGCCGCCGCAGGAGGCGCCGTGACTCCATCCACCGTTCGTCCGTGGCCGGCTCCCGTCAGGGCGCTGCAGCACGCCAACTTCCGCCTGTACTTCGCCGGCCAGGGGGTGTCGATCCTCGGCAGCTGGATCCAGCAGGTCGCGCTGTCCTGGCTGATCTATCGCCTCACCGGTTCGGTGGCGCTGCTCGGCGTGACCACCTTCGTCGCGCTGCTGCCACAATTGTTGATCGGCCCGCTGGCCGGCGCCTGGACCGACCGCCACGACAAGCGCCGCCTGCTGATCCTGGTGCAGGGGCTGCTCGCCGGGCAGGCCCTGCTGCTTGCCGTGCTCACCGCGCTGGAGTGGATCGGCCCGACCCTGATCGTCGCCATGTCGCTGCTGCTCGGCGTGCTCAACGCCTTCGACACGCCGCTGCGCCAGTCGCTGATCGGCAGCTTCGTCGGTCACCGCGACGACCTGCCCAACGCCCTGGCGCTCAACGCCATGCTGTTCAACATCGGCCGCTTCATCGGCCCGCCCTTGGCCGGCCTGTTGCTGGCGTTGACCGGCGAGGCGCTGTGCTTCGCCCTCAACGGCCTGTCGTTCCTGGCCCTGCTGCTGGGCGTGCTGCTGATCCGCATCGACACGCCGCCGCGCGCCAAGGGCTCGACCGGCGCGGTGTTCCGCGAGGGCCTGGCCTACGTGTGGGGCAACCAGCCGATCCGCCTGCTGATCCTCAGCCTGGCGATGGTCAACCTCACCGCCTCCAGCTACGCGGTGCTGCTGCCGGTGTTCGCCAAGGACGTGTTCGGCGGCGATGCGCAGACCCTCGGCTGGCTGTGGGGCGCCGCCGGCTGCGGGGCCTTCCTGTCCACCCTGTTCCTGGCCACCCGCCAGGCCCTGCCGGGGCTGGTGGGCGTCGTGCTGCTCGGCGCGGTGCTCGGCGGCGCGGCGCTGCTGGCCTTCGCCGCCAGCCAGGCGCTGCCGCTGGCGCTGCTCGCCATGGCGGTGCTCGGCTTCGCCATCTCGGTGGGCAACGTCGGCATCAACATGCTGCTGCAGAGCCTGGCACCGGAGCAGTTGCGCGGCCGGGTGGTGTCGTTCTTCACCTCGACGCGCTTCGGCTTCGACGCCATCGGCGGCCTGCTCGCCGGCCTGTTGGCCGCGCGCATCGGCGCCCCGCTGACCCTGGCGCTGGAGGGCGGCGTGCTGCTGGCGTTCTGTATCTGGTTGCTGGGGCGGCGGCGCGTGCTGCGCCGGCAGGTGCATGCCGATCTGCAGGAGCAGGCCGGCCTTTGAGAGGGCTGTCCGGCAGGGCGCTGGCGATTGCGGCCAGCGCTGCGCGGACGGCAAGAGATTGCTACGACTCGGGGGTGCGACCCGAACGGTGTGGATCTCGGGTCGGTTGCCCCGCCTGAACATCCCGCCACTACTCGCCCCGGCATGTGCGTGCATGCCGGGGCTTTTTTTGCCCGCGCGGCGGCTCTTAGACGCCCTCGTCGTCGTCGCCGCCTTCCACCGCCATGTTCAGTTCCTTGATCTTGCGGGTCAGGGTGTTGCGGCCCCAGCCGAGCAGCTGGGCGGCGTCGCGGCGGCGGCCGGCGGTGTGCTTGAGGGCGCTCTCGATCATCACCCGCTCGAAGGCCGGCAAGGCGCTGCCGAGCAGGTCGGTCTGGCCGCGGGTCAGCGACTGCTCGGCCCACAGGCGCAGCGACTGCTCCCAGCTGCCGCCGGCCTGCACTTCCTGCGGCTGCAGCAGCAGCTCCGGCGGCAGGTCGTCGATGTGCACCTCGCGCCCGGAGGCCATCACGGTGATCCACCGGCAGGTGTTCTCCAGCTGGCGCACGTTGCCCGGCCAGGGCAGGTTCTGCAGGTATTCCTCGGTCTGCGGCTTGAGCACCTTGGGCTCGACCGCCAGTTCCTGGGCGGCGCGGCCGAGGAAGTGGCGGGCCAGCGCCGGGATGTCCTCGCGGCGGTCGGCCAGGCGCGGGATGTGGATGCGGATGACGTTGAGGCGGTGGAACAGGTCCTCGCGGAACTTGCCGGCGCGCACCAGGTTCTCGAGGTTCTGGTGGGTGGCGGCGATGATCCGCACGTTGACCTTGACCGGCGTGTGGCCGCCGACCCGGTAGAACTCGCCGTCGGCCAGCACGCGCAGCAGGCGGGTCTGGGTGTCGGCCGGCATGTCGCCGATCTCGTCGAGGAACAGGGTGCCGCCGTCGGCCTGCTCGAAGCGGCCGCGACGCTGCGCGGCGGCGCCGGTGAAGGCGCCCTTCTCGTGGCCAAACAGCTCGGACTCCATCAGGTCCTTGGGGATCGCCGCCATGTTCAGCGCGATGAACGGCGCGTTGGCGCGCGGGCTGTGGCGGTGCAGGGCGTGGGCGACCAGCTCCTTGCCGGTGCCCGACTCGCCGTTGATCAGCACGGTGATGTTGGAGTGCGACAGGCGGCCGATGGCGCGGAACACCTCCTGCATCGCCGCCGCCTCGCCGATGATCTCCGGCGTGCTGGCCATCTCCTCGGGGGTGGCCAGCGCCAGCTGCTCGCGGGCGTGCAGGGTGGCGCGCTTGACCAGCGACACCGCCTCGTCGACGTCGAACGGCTTGGGCAGGTACTCGAAGGCGCCGCCCTGGTAGGCCGCCACCGCGCTCTCCAGGTCGGAGTGGGCGGTCATCACGATCACCGGCAGGCGCGGATACAGCTCGCGGATCTGCGCGAGCAGATCGAGGCCGCTGGTGCCCGGCATGCGGATGTCGGAGAGGATCACGCTCGGCTGCTCGAGGCTCAGGCGGTTGAGCACGCTGTCGGCGGTGTCGAAGCTCTGGGTGGGCAGTCCGGCCTGCTGCAGGGCCTTCTCCAGGACCCAGCGGATCGAGCGGTCATCATCGACGATCCAGACGGTATCCGGTCGGTTCATGGGGTCGGTGCTCCTTGTTCAAGCGGCAGAAACAGCGAGAAGACCGTGCGGCCAGGCTGGCTCTCGCATTCGATCAGTCCCTGATGCTGGTTGAGGATGTTCTGGGCGATCGCCAGGCCCAGGCCGGTGCCGTCGGCGCGGCCGCTGACCATGGGGTAGAACAGGGTGTCCTGCAGCGCCGGGTCGATGCCCGGGCCGTTGTCGATCACCTCGATGCGGCACACCAGGCGGTGGCGCTGGTGGCCGATGGTGAACTGGCGCAGGGTGCGGGTACGCAGCAGGATGCGCCCCGACGGGTGCGGCGCCTTCTGGCCGAAGATCGCCTGCATGGCGTTGCGCACCACGTTGAGCAGCGCCTGGATCAGCTGCTCGCGGTCGGCCAGCAGCTCGGGAATGCTGGGGTCGTAGTCGCGCTCCAGCAGCAGCCGGCCCTGGCTCTCCGCCGACACCAGGCTGCACACGCGTTCGAGCACCTCGTGGATGTTGGTCGGCGTCAGCTGCGGCAGCTTGTTGGAGCCGAGCATGCGGTCGACCAGATTACGCAGGCGGTCAGCCTCCTCGATGATCACGTTGGTGTAATCCTTGAGGCTTTCCTCGGGCAGCTCGCGGGCCAGCAGTTGCGCCGCGCCGCGGATGCCGCCCAGCGGATTCTTGATCTCGTGGGCCAGGCCGCGCACCAGCAGGCGGGTGGTCTCCTGCTTGGCCAGCTGCGCCTCCTCCTTGGTGATCCGCAGCAGGCGGTCGCGCGGGAGCAGTTCGAGCACCAGCAGCGCGCCGCGCAGCCCGCTGATCGGCGTGGCAGCGTAGTCGACGGTCAACTGCTGGCCGCTGGACGACGTCAGCTGCGCCTCGCGCTTGGTGAACGGTTGGCCGCTGGCCACCGCCTGGCGCAGGGCGGCCAGGCCGTCCGGGCTCTCGCTGCACAGTTCGCTGATGAACTGGCCGTGGCTGCGCTGGCCGCTGACGCCCAGCAGCATCTCCGCCGCCGGGTTCATGTACTCCAGGCGCAGCTCCGCATTCAGCAGGATGACTGCGGTGGTGAGGTTGTCGAGCAGCAGGCGCTGCAGTGAGTCGTAGGCCATGGCAAGCATGTGCTCCTGTAGGTGCACCGGCACTGCAAAAAATGCGCCATTGGCTGCGAAGCGGAGCGGAGCGCGGCCCTGCCGCTTTTTTGTGCATGCCCCGGCGTGGCGCGGCCGCCGGCGCGGGCCGCGGCGGACAAGGCTCCGGGCGCCGTCGGTCGGGTCTCCGGGGAGCGGGGCGGGCGCGCCTGCTGGGGCAGCGGCGCCTTGCGGCGGCGCCGCCAGGACAATTCAGTATAGGTTGTGGGGCATTTGTGTGCACCAATCTGGTGCTGAGTGCCCACTTGCGGCGCAGGCTGCGTTCGTTCCTGGTGCAGGGCGGCTCAGGGTGCCGGCGCCTCCTCCAGGCGCAGCGGCTGGCTGGGCGTGCGCTCAACGATGCGTCCGGCGCCGTCGACGATCTCGGCGGCCAGCTGGTGGTCGCCGTGGGCCAGACCGTCGAGGGCGAACACCGGGCTGCGGCTCGGCTCGCCGAGCGGCTGGCCGTCCAGCAGCAGGCGGTAGTGGTGGTCGCCCTGCAGGCCCGGTTCGCTTTCCAGACTGACCAGCAGGCCGCCGCTGGCGCTGCGGATCACCGCGGCCGGCTCCGGCAGGCCGATGCGCAGCAGCAGATAGGCGGGCAGCGGCGCTTCGGGGGCCACCGGCGGCGGCGCGGGAGCGTCGGCCGGCGGTGCCAGTTCCAGGCGCTCGGCATTGGCGCGGCGCGGCTGGTCGGTGAACACCCGGTTGCCCTCGGCATCCAGGTAGGTGTAGACGCCGGCATGGGCGGACAGGCTGGCGAGCAGCAGTGCGCAGGCGACGCAGGTCAGGCGCATGGGAGTCCTTGCGGTGGGATGGCGGGGTCAGCCTTGCATCCTTGCCGCGAGCTGGCAAGGGCGGCGGCGACGGGCTGTGCGGCGAAGCGCAAAGGCGGGATTTTCGCGGGCCCACAAAACGGAAAGGCCTCCCGAAGGAGGCCTCTCTGGCAGTCAGTGCCGGTGCGAAACCGGCGGCTGGCTTAGCAGCTGTAGTACAGGTCGTACTCCAGCGGGTGCACGAAGGTGCGCACCTTGATTTCCTCGGCGGCCTTCAGCTCGATGTAGGAGTCCAGGAAGTCCTTGGTGAACACGCCGCCCTTGAGCAGGAACTCGTGGTCGGCTTCCAGGGCTTCCAGGGCTTCCTTCAGGCTGCCGCAAACCTGCGGGATGTTGGCAGCTTCTTCCGGCGGCAGGTCGTACAGGTTCTTGTCGGCGGCATCGCCCGGGTGGATCTTGTTCTGGATGCCGTCCAGACCGGCCATCAGCAGAGCGGCGAAGGCCAGGTACGGGTTGGCCGACGGATCCGGGAAGCGCGCCTCGATACGACGGCCGCGAGCGCTGGCGACGTACGGGATACGGATGGAAGCGGAGCGGTTGCGAGCCGAGTAGGCCAGCATCACCGGAGCTTCGAAGCCCGGAACCAGACGCTTGTAGGAGTTGGTGGCCGGGTTGGTCAGGGCGTTCAGCGCCTTGCCGTGCTTGATGATGCCGCCGATGAAGTACAGGGCGGTATCGGACAGGCCGGCATAGCCTTCGCCGGCGAAGGTGTTCTTGCCGTCTTTGGCGATGGACATGTGCACGTGCATGCCCGAGCCGTTGTCGCCGTACAGCGGCTTCGGCATGAAGGTCACGGTCTTGCCGTAGGCTTCGGCGACGTTGTGCACGCAGTACTTCAGGGTCTGCACTTCGTCGGCCTTGGCGACGAGGGTGTTGAAGCGCACACCGATCTCGTTCTGGCCGGCGGTGGCCACTTCGTGGTGGTGAACTTCGACGACCTGGCCCATTTCTTCCAGGGCGTTGCACATGGCGGTACGGATTTCGTGGTCCGGATCGCTCGGCGGGGTCGGCAGGTAGCCGCCCTTGACGGAGATGCGGTGACCGTTGTTGCCCTGGCCGCCGTTGTTGTCGGCGTCGCTGTTCCAGGCAGCCTGCTCGGAGAAGATCTTGAACATCGAGCCGGACATGTCCGACTTGAACTTCACGGAATCGAAGATGAAGAACTCCGGCTCCGGACCTGCGAACACGGTGTCACCGATACCGGTGGTCTTCAGGTATTCCTCGGCGCGCTTGGCGATGGCGCGCGGGTCGCGCTCGTAGCCTTGGCCGGTGGACGGCTCGATCACGTCGCAGACCAGGATCAGGGTCGGCTCTTCGGTGAACGGATCCATCACGGCGGTGCCGTCGTCCGGCAGCAGGATCATGTCGGAAGCTTCGATGCCCTTCCAACCTTCGATGGAGGAGCCGTCGAACATCTTGCCATGCTCGAAGAAATCGTCGTCGGCGTCACGAGCCGGCATGGTGATGTGGTGCTGACGGCCCTTCGGATCGGTGAAACGGAGATCGATCCACTTGGCTTCGTGTTCTTTGATCAGTTGCAGCGCCTTCGACATGCTGTCCTCCAGGGTGTGCAGGCGGGGGAAGGTGGTGTCCGGGATGTTTGGTCCGAACCCGAAATCCGCCGGAAAAATTTGCCCGTTTGCATAGGCAAGTAGCGTGCCAGTGCCCGCTAATGGGCGCGAGCCCCCGAAGCATGGGGCTTTTCGGGGCAGCACTCACGTGGTTCACCAATATTGTGCACCAAGCGGGTGCTTTCAAGTGATGTGAGGCTCTATTTTGGTGCGCTGACGCCGTTGCGCGGATTTCTGCTCAAGGCTTGAGCGATTCCGCTATAATCTGCGCCCATTTTTCCGCCCGGCCGCCGCACCCGTCGCCCATCATGAAACTCATCGTCAAACCCTTCGCCGAGATCACCATCAAGAGCCGGCCGGTGCGCAAGCAGTTCATCCGCCAGCTGGGCAAGAACATCCGCACAGTGCTCAGGGATCTCGACGCCGACCTGCAGGTCGAGGGCGAGTGGGACAATCTCGAGGTGCAGACCCAGGTCAGCGATGCGCAGCAGCTGCGCGAGATGCTTGCCCGCCTGCGCTGCACGCCGGGCATCGCCCACTTCTTCGAGGTGCACGAGTACCCGCTGGGCGATTTCGACGACGTCACCGAAAAATGTAAGCACCATTTTGGTGCGAAGCTGGCCGGCAAGGTGTTCGCGGTGCGCTGCAAGCGCTCCGGCAACACCCACGACTTCTCCTCGGTGGAACTGGCCGCCCACGTCGGCAGCCGCCTGCGCCGCGAATGCGGGGCTGCCGGCATCGATCTGAAGCATCCCGAGGTCGAGGTGCGCTTCGAGGCGCGCTACGACCGCCTGTACATCATCCATGCCCAGCACGAGGGCCTCGGCGGCTACCCGCTCGGCTCCATCGAGCAAACCCTGGTGCTGATGTCCGGCGGCTTCGACTCCACCGTGGCCGCCTACCAGATGATGCGCCGCGGCCTGCTCACCCACTTCTGCTTTTTCAACCTCGGCGGCCGCGCCCACGAGCTGGGGGTGATGGAAGTCGCCCACTACCTGTGGGAGAAGTTCGGCCGTTCGCACCGCGTGCTGTTCGTCAGCGTGCCGTTCGAGGAAGTGGTCGGCGAGATCCTCGCCAAGGTCGACAACAGCCAGATGGGCGTGGTGCTCAAGCGCATGATGCTGCGCGCCGCGTCGAAAATCGCCGAAGACCTGCATATCGACGCGCTGGTCACCGGCGAGGCGATCTCCCAAGTGTCCAGCCAGACGCTGCCCAACCTGTCGGTGATCGACTCGGTCACCGATACCCTGGTGCTGCGCCCGCTGATCGCCGCGCACAAGCAGGACATCATCGACACCGCCACGCGCATCGGCACCGCCGAGTTCGCCAAGAACATGCCCGAGTACTGCGGGGTCATCTCGGTCAACCCGACCACCCGCGCCAAGCGCTACCGCATCGAGCACGAGGAGGCGCAGTTCGACATGGCGATCCTCGAGCGCGCCCTGGAGCGCGCGCGCCGGGTCACCGTCGACCGCCTGATCGACGAGCTGGGCGAGGACGTCCAGGTCGAGGAGGTGCGCGAGGCGCTGCCCGGGCAGATCGTCCTCGACATCCGCCATCCCGACGCCGCCGAGGACGAGCCGCTGACGCTGCCCGGCGTCGAGGTGCAGGCGCTGCCGTTCTACGCGATCAACAACCGTTTCAAGGAACTGGATGCCAACCGCCAGTACCTGCTGTATTGCGACAGGGGCGTGATGAGCCGCCTGCATGCCCACCACCTGCTCAGCGAGGGGCATGCCAATGTGCGCGTTTATCGTCCGGCTTAGGCAGCCGGGCCTGCTCGGGGGCAGCATCCGCCACCGCCCCCCCGACTGCCGTCGTTAATCAGACTGTCGCCGGCAGGCGGTGAAAATCCGCCCGGCATCCGAATTTCCGCGTTATCTACCGAGAAGACACTCCAGTGATCGAAAATCTGCGCAACATCGCCATCATCGCCCACGTCGACCATGGCAAGACCACCCTCGTCGACAAGCTGCTCAAGCTGTCCGGCACCCTTGACCGCAAGGAAGCCGAAAGCGAGCGCGTGATGGACTCCAACGACCAGGAAAAGGAACGCGGCATCACCATCCTGGCCAAGAACACCGCCATCAAGTGGAACGGCTACAACATCAACATCGTCGACACCCCCGGCCACGCCGACTTCGGCGGTGAAGTGGAGCGCGTGATGTCGATGGTCGACTCCGTGCTGCTGGTGGTCGACGCCCAGGACGGCCCGATGCCGCAGACCCGCTTCGTGACCCAGAAGGCGTTCAAGGCCGGCCTGCGTCCGATCGTCGTGGTCAACAAGATCGACCGTCCGGGCGCGCGTCCTGACTGGGTCATCGACCAGATCTTCGACCTGTTCGACAACCTCGGCGCCACCGACGAGCAGCTGGACTTCCCGATCGTCTACGCCAGCGCCCTGAACGGCATCGCCGGTCTCGACCACGAGGCCATGGACGACAACATGGACGCCCTGTTCCAGGCCATCATCGACCACGTGCCGGCCCCGGTGGTGGACGTCGAAGGCTCGTTCCAGATGCAGATCTCCCAGCTGGACTACAACAGCTTCCTCGGCGTCATCGGCATCGGCCGCATCGCCCGTGGCAAGGTGCGCTCCAACACCCCGGTGACCGCCGTCGGCGCCGACGGCAAGAAGCGCAACGGCCGCATCCTGAAGATCATGGGCCACCACGGCCTGCAGCGCGTGGAAGTCGAAGAAGCCACCGCCGGCGACATCGTCTGCGTGTCCGGCATGGACGAGCTGTTCATCTCCGACACCCTGTGCGACCAGCAGAACGTCGAGGCGCTGCCGCCGCTGACCGTCGACCAGCCGACCGTGAGCATGACCTTCCAGGTCAACGACTCGCCGTTCGCCGGCAAGGAAGGCAAGTTCGTCACCAGCCGCAACATCAAGGACCGCCTGGAGAAGGAACTGCTGCACAACGTGGCGCTGCGCGTCGAGCAGGGCGATTCCCCGGAGAAGTTCAAGGTTTCCGGCCGTGGCGAGCTGCACCTCTCCGTGCTGATCGAAACCATGCGCCGCGAAGGCTTCGAGCTGGCCGTGGGCCGTCCGGAAGTGGTGATCATCGAGAACGAGGCCGGCGAGAAGCAGGAGCCGTACGAGAACGTCACCATCGACATCGAGGAGCAGCACCAGGGTTCGGTCATGGAGCAGATGGGCCTGCGCAAGGGCGATCTGACCAACATGATCCCCGACGGCAAGGGCCGTATTCGCCTCGAATACACCATCCCGGCGCGCGGCCTGATCGGCTTCCGTAACAACTTCCTGACCCTGACCTCGGGCACCGGCATCCTGACCTCGACCTTCAGCCACTACGGCGCGATCAAGGCCGGCGAAGTCACCAACCGCCTGAACGGCGTGCTGGTCTCCATGGCCACCGGCACCGCGCTGACCTACTCGCTGGAAACCCTGCAGGACCGCGGCAAGCTGTTCCTGTCCCCGGGCGACGAGGTCTACGAAGGCCAGCTGGCCGGCATCCACAGCCGCGACAACGACCTGGTGATCAACCCGACCAAGGCCAAGAAGCTCGACAACATGCGCGCTTCCGGCAAGGACGAGACCATCCAGCTGACCCCGGCGCTGAAGTTCACCCTCGAGCAGGCGCTGGAATTCATCGCCGACGACGAGCTGGTGGAAGTCACTCCGAAGTCGATCCGTCTGCGCAAGAAGATCCTCAACGAGAACGACCGCAAGCGTTACGAGCGCAGCAAGGTCTGAGCCTTCTGTTGAGCTGAACGAGCCCCCGCCGGTCCTGCCGGCGGGGGCTTTTTTTCAGGCAATGCTAAAGGACCGAGTGCATATTGTTGCCTCTGACGTAACAGTCGCTTGCCGAAACCGCGATTTTTCCGCCATTAGCGCTGCGGGACAATGTGACCACGCCCCGGAAGCCCCGTTCCGCGGGCGTCTCCCCTGGTTCACATGAGGTTCCCGCGATGCGCAAATCCGCCTTTTTCATCGTCGCCCTGCTGGCTTCGGCCGGCGTCATGGCCGAGCAGTCCGCCCACGCCGACAGCGGCGTGCAGCCGGTGCGCTACAGCTACGGCATGGAGCTCGACGTGGCCCAGCTGGTGAGCATCCAGGAAGCCCCGCACGGCCGCTGCGAGCCGGTCGATACCCGCATGACCTACCGCGACTCGCAGGGCGAGCTGCACGTGGTCGACTACGTCAAGCAGGACCCCTTCTGCGAGTGACCGGCCAGCCGCCAGGCCATGCCGTCCTTGGGCGGCAGCCTGGTGCCGGTGATGGGGCCGTGACGGCCCGGCCGGTTCCGTTTTACCTGTCTTCTGCCAAGCCCGTATCCCGCCGTTCGCCTTTGCCTTCACCGCTGCCGAGCCTTGCCGGGTTCAGGCGCGCCCCGCCGGTGCGCTATCTTTGCCGGCAACTGGCCGCGCCGTCGTTGGCGCGCGCTCACCTCCGGGAGTAGGGGATGGACGTTCTGCAGGCGATGCGCGTGTTCGCGCGGGTGATCGACAGTGGCAGCTTCACCGCCGCCGCCCAGGCCCTCGGCCTGTCCACCGCCCAGGTGTCGCGCCAGGTGTCCGACCTGGAGAGCAGCCTCAGCGCGCGCCTTTTGCAACGCACCACCCGGCGCCTGCGCCTGACCGAGGTCGGCGAGCGCTATCTGGAGCGTTGCCGGCAGATTCTCGGCGAGGTCGACGAAGCGGCCGCCGAGGCCAGCGGCGCCCTGGTCACCCCGCGCGGCCGCCTGCGCCTGCATTCCTTCACCGCCATGGGTACCCACGTGCTGGTGCCGCTGACGGCCAGCTACGCCGGCCTGTATCCCGAAGTCAGCCTGGATCTGTCGCTGGCCCAGCGCAATCCGGATCTGCTGGAGGAGGGCTACGACGTGGTGATCGTCCACTCCGTCGAGCTGCCCGACTCGGAAATGGTCGCCCAGCGCCTGGGCCAGATGCACAGCGTGTTCTGCGCCGCGCCCGCCTACCTGCAGCAGTACGGCATCCCGCGCGAGCCGGAGGAGCTGCGTCGGCACCGCTGCCTGCGCCTGCTCGATCCGGTCAGCACCGCCTATTCCGGCGACTGGGTATTCGAGCGCGACGGCGTACGCCAGGTCGTCGATCCCGGCCAGGGCTTCCAGGTCAACGTTTCCGAGGCCATGGTGCAGGCCGCGGTGGCCGGCATGGGCGTCTGCCTGCTGCCCAACTTCGTCGCCGCCAAGGCGCTGCGCGAGGGCAGCCTGGTGCGCGTGCTGCCGACCTGGCGGCTGCACCAGCGCAACATCTACGCGCTGTACTCCTCCCGCCGCTTCCTCGACGCCAAGATCCGCACCTGGATCGAGTTCATGCAGGGCGAGCTGCCGCGCATCCTCGAGCGCGACAGTGCGGATCTCGACAATCCCGCCTACTGGGCCTGAGGGTTGTCGCAAAGCGCGCAGGGCCGAGGGCCGCTGCGCGGTCGCGGGCCTGCCCGTGCAACGGCGGCAGGCCGCGTGCGCAGCGGGCTGCGCGCTTCCTGCACGGTGAGCCGGCCGGGCGCGGAGCGCTTATTGCAGAGGAGCGGGAACGCCCACCCCCTTCCTTGCCCGGCCAGAGCGCACCATGAGCCCCAGTCCCGCCTCGTTCCTGCCCCTCCGCCTGCGGGAGGGCGCCCGCCGATGAAAACCTTCCTCGACTGGTCCGCCTACCGGGACGCCGGCATGGGCGACGCCTACGCCGACATTCCCAGGCAGGGCGGCGACTTCGCCAAGGCGGTGGCGGTGTGCATCGACAGTCGCCAGTGCGAGGCGGCCGGCAAGCAGGTGATGTGTCCGAGCTTTCGGGTGAGCGACAACCCCAACCTGTCCACCGGCGGCCGTGTGCGCCTGCTCAAGGCCGCGCTGAACAGCGAGCTGGCCGAGCAGGCGCTGGCCGATCCCGCCCTGGCCGAAGCGATGGACCTGTGCGTGGCCTGCAAGGGCTGCAAGCGCGAGTGCGAAGCCAACGTCGACATGCCGCTGATCAAGGCGGAATACCTCGCCCAGCGCGCCGCGCGCGAGGGGGTGAGCTGGCGCAGCCAGCTGTTCGCCCACAGTCCGCGCTGGCTGCACGCCGCGCCCTGGCTGCGCGCGCTGGTGCGCCGGCGCAACGCCAGCCCACTGCTCGCGCGGCTGTCGGCCTGGCTGCTGGGCCTGGCCGCCGGGCGGCCGCTGCCGGAGCCGGCGTTGCGACCGTTCGCAGCGCCCGTGCCGGCCACGACGGAAGGAGGCGAGGGGCTGCCGGAGGTGGTGCTGCTGGTCGATACCTTCTCCCGCCATTTCGAGCCGGCCGTCGCCGAGGCGGCGCTGGCCGTGCTGCGGGCCGGCGGTTATCGGGTGCGGGTCGCCGAGCCCGCCGCCGGCGATGGCGAGCCGGGGCGTCCGCTGTGCTGCGGGCGCACCTACCTGGCCCAGGGCATGGTCGCCGAGGCGCGCAGCGAGGCGCAGCGGCTGGTGCAGGCGCTGCTGCCGCAGGTGCAGGCCGGGTGCATGGTGGTCGGCCTGGAGGCTTCCTGCGTGCTCGGCCTGCGCGACGACGCCCAGGCGCTGGGCCTGGGTGAGGCGGTGGCGCAGGTGGCCAGGCACACCCTGCTGTTCGAGGAATTCCTCGCTCGCGAGGCCGGCGCGGGGCGTCTGAAACTGCCGCTGGCGGCGCTGGCCGGCAGGCAAACCCTGGTCCACGGCCACTGCCACCAGAAGGCGGTGGGCGCGATGAAGTCGATGCGCCGGGTGCTCAAGCTGATCCCCGACCACGACTTCAGCCTGATCGAGTCGGGCTGCTGCGGCATGGCCGGCACCTTCGGCATCGAGCGCGAGCACGCCCAACTGGCCGGCGCGATGGCCGAGCAGGCCCTGCTGCCGGCGCTGCGCGCCAATCCGGCGGCGCGGGTGGTGGCCAACGGCTTCTCCTGTCGCCAGCAGATGCGCGCCCACGGCGACGAGCGCCCGCGCCATCTCGCCGAACTGCTGCACGAGGCGCTGGCCAAGGGCTGAGGAGCCGGGACCAACGGTCGGTCGAGCAGGCGGAGCGGCAATTAAACTGACCATGGGGTCATCCATGCGCCGGCACGGGGGCGGCGATCCGCGAGGAGGTCTGCCATGAGCGCCATCGATTGGTACGTGGAAGGGGTGGAATTCGGCAGCTGCAGCTGCATCCATGCCTGTCCCTGTCAGTTCGAGGGCCTGCCCAGTCGCGGCGATTGCCGCGGTTTCGAGGTGGTGCGCATCGATCAGGGCCATTTCGGCGCGGTCGATCTGGGCGGACTCAAGGCCGCGTTGCTGTACGCCTGGCCGGGAGCGATCTTCGAGGGTGGCGGCGAGATGCAGGTTATCGTCGATGTGGCCGCCGATACCGCCCAGCGCGAGGCGCTGGTGAAGATCCTGCACGGCGAGGAAACTAGCGAGGGCGCCACCCACTGGTGGGTGTTCCACGCCATGTGCGACCGCGTGCACGAGCCGCTGTTCCTGCCCATCGACTGTACGGTGGACATCGACGCGCGGCGCGCCCAGGTCAGCATTCCCGGCGTGCTCGAGTCGGTCGGCCGGCCGATCGTCAGTCCGGCCACCGGCGACGAGCACCGCGTGCGCATCGACATTCCCAACGGCATCGAATTCGAGCTGGCCGAGATCGGCAGCGCCACCACCACGGCGACCGGCGCCATCCGTCTCGACCTCGCCGATACCTACGGCCAGTTCAACCTGCTGCGCCACTCGCGCGACGGCGTGGTGCACGGCCGCCAGCCATGAGCCTGGAGGCGCTGCTGCGCCGCGACCGCCGGGTGTCGCTGGCGGCGCTGGGCGTGGTGCTGGCGCTGGCCTGGGGCTGGCTGCTCGCCGGCGCCGGGATGGACATGCCGGCAGACGCGGCGGCGATGCCGGGTATGGCCGCAATGGAGGCGATGGAGGGAATGGGCGACATGCCCGGCATGGCGGCGCCGGCGTGGAGCTGGCGCTACGCGCTGCTGATGTTCGCCATGTGGTGGGGCATGATGCTGGCGATGATGCTGCCCAGCGCCGCGCCGGTGATCCTGCTGGTCGCCGCGCTCAACCGCCGGGTACGCCCGCAGCGCCCGCCCTATGGCGCGGCGGCCGGCTTCGCCGCCGGCTACCTGCTGGCCTGGGGCGCGTTCAGCGTGCTGGCCACCGCCGCGCAGTGGTGGCTGGGTACGCAGGGGCTGCTCGACGGACTGCTGCGCAGCGAACTGGCCGCGCTGTCCGGGGGCCTGCTGCTGGCGGCCGGCGCCTGGCAGCTGGCGCCGGCGAAGCGCGCCTGTCTGCGCCACTGCCGCTCGCCGCTCGATCTGCTGACCCGCCAGCGCCAGCGCCGGCGCGGCAGCGTGTGGCTGGGGATGGCCCACGGCGGTTATTGCCTGGGCTGCTGCTGGCTGTTGATGGCGCTGCTGTTCGTCGGCGGACTGATGAACCTGTACTGGATCGTCGGCCTCAGCCTCTACGCGATGGCCGAGAAGCTGCTGCCGGCCAGCCCCTGGCTGGAGCGGCTGGGCGGTGTCGTGCTGCTGTCGTGGGGCGGCGCGGTACTGGCGGGCTGGGCCTGGCCGGCGGCATGATCCAGCGCAGGGCGTCCCGGCGCGGACGCCGGCAAGATGGCGACTTTTCCCCAGGCTGAGGCTTCCCCATGGCGCAGACATCCTCGGTGGTGGCCGGCTGGCTGGCGGCGGTGACCCGTACCCTGGAGGCCCTGGGGCTGGACGCCGACCGGCTGCTGGCCGAGGCCGGCGCCGATCCGGCGGCCAAGTACGCCCAGGAGGCGCGCTTCTCCTCGGCGGTGACGCGGCGCTTCTGGCCGCTGGCAGTCGCCCGTACCGGGCACGCCGACATCGGCCTGCACGCCGCGCGCTTCGTCTGCCCTACCACCTTCCACGCCCTGGGCTTCTCGCTGTGGGCCAGCAGCAGCCTGTTCGAGGCGCTGGAGCGCATGGTGCGCTTCGCGCCGCTGCTCAACGACGGCGCCGACCTGAGCCTCGCGGCCGAGGGCGACGCCTTCCGCTTCCGCATGCAGGTGCAGGAGATCGACGGCCAGGCGCAGATCGCCCCGGAGGGGGTGGACTACTTCCTCGGCGCGGTGAGCAAGCTGCTGCGCGACATGCGCGGGCCGAGCTTCGCGCCGCGCGCGGTCAATCTGATGCGCGCAGCACCGGCCGATCCTGCGCCCTGGCTGGAGCACTTCGCCGCGCCGGTGCAGTTCAATGCTGCTGACAACAGCCTGCTGCTCGACGGCGCCGAGCTGCACCGCCCGTTGCCCACCGGCAATCCCGAGCTGGCGCGGCAGAACGACCGTCTGGTGGCCGAGTACCTGGCCCGCCACCAGTTGCTCAATCCGGCGCTGCAGGTACGCGCGCGCCTGCTCGAGCTGCTGCCCGGCGGCACACCGAGCCTGGAGACGGTGGCCGCCGCGCTGGGCAGCAACCCGCGTACCCTGCAGTACCGCCTGGCGCGGCAGGACACCTCGTTCAGCGAGATCCTCGACGAAGTGCGCGCGACCCTGGCGCGCCGCTACGTGCAGCAGTCGCAGCAGCCGTTCAGCGCGCTGGCCTACGCGCTGGGCTTCTCCGAGCCCAGCCACTTCAACCGCGCCTTCAAGCGCTGGACCGGCGAGACGCCGAGCCGCTACCGGGCGCGGTTGTGCCCTACGGCGGGCGAGGGTGGCGGTTCGTTGTAGGGGCGAATTCATTCGCCGTTACGGGGCTTTCTGGCGAATGAATTCGCCCCTGCAGGTCGGTAGCGGAAGCGCCGCAGGGTTGAAGACTCGCGCAGCGATCTTCTAACGCTCTTCGCCGTTCGTGCCTGTCTGGTGGGTAATCGCTGCGCGAGTTACCCACCCTACTAATAGCCTTCAGGTGCATCCTGTTGCGCGCAAAGGCTAGTCTTTTGCCCCTGGCGGCAATGTTCTCCCCATGATGCGTACGGATACTGGGCTCACCAACCGCCGGCGAGGCCGGCACAGCCCCGAGCGCACAACAAGAGGAAACCGCCATGGGTGAGATCGTTCTGGCCGCCAAGGTCACCCACGTCCCGTCGATGTTCATCTCCGAGCAGCCCGGCCCGCACCACGGTTGCCGCGCCGCGGCGATCGCCGGCCACCGCCGGCTCGGCGAGCTGGTCCGCGAGCTGGCGGTCGACACCATCGTGGTCGCCGACACCCACTGGCTGGTCAACGCCGGCTACCATATCAACGCCAACACCGACTGCTCGGGCCTGTACACCAGCACCGAATTCCCGCACTTCATCCGCGATCTGCCCTACGACTACGTCGGCGACGCCGAGCTGGGCAACGCCATCGCCGCCGCCGCCAGCGGCAACGACGTGTTCACCCGCTGCCATACCGACGTGCCCTCCCTGGGCCTGCAGTACGGCACCCTGGTGCCGCTGCGCTACATGGGCATCGACAAGCGCGTGAAGATCGTCTCGATCGCCGCCTGGCTGTACGACGCCCACCTGGAGGACTCGAAGACCATGGGCGAGTCGATCCGCCAGGCGGTGGAGGCTTCCGACCGCCGCGTGGCCTTCCTTGCCAGCGGTTCGCTGTCGCACCGCATCGCGCCCAACCGCGAGGTCAGCGACCACCTGCAGAAGATCAGCCGGCCGTTCAACAAGCAGGTCGACCTCAAGGTGATGGACATGTGGCAGCGCGGCGACCACGCCGACTTCCTCGACATGCTGCCGCAGTACGCCCGCGACTGCGACGGCGAGGGCGGCATGCACGACACCGCGATGCTCTACGGCCTGCTCGGCTGGAAGAATTACCAGGGGAAGGCCGAGGTGCTCACCCCGTACTTCGAGAGCTCGGGCACCGGGCAGTGCAACGTGCTGTTCCCGCTGGCTTAAGGCGGAAGGGGAGCGCCGAACGTCGGGCGAGTCAGGGCGCAGACGGTAACCCGCCGCGGAAGGGCGATGGGATGCCTGGCGGCATCCTTGGTGGGTTACGCCGCTGGGGCGGCTAACCCACCCTACGTGGGCTGTCGGTCGGCGCGAGGCTGCGACGGGATGCCTGGCGGCATCCTTGGCGGGTTACGCCGCTGGGCGGCTAACCCGCCCTACGCGGGCTGGCCTGAGGCCGGCCGCACAAACGAAGGGCGCCGAATGGCGCCCTTGGTCGTTTCAGCGTTTCTGCAGCTTGGGCCGCCAGGCGCAGTAGCCCGGCTTGGGGCCGATGCGCGGGTGGTTGCGGCAGGTGTCCGGGCGCTTGGCGTACACCGTGCACAGGCGGGTCTTCTGGTCCAGGTACAGGCAGTCGCCGCTGGAGTGCTGCTCCAGGGTGAAGATTCCCGACTTCTGGTTGAAGCGACCGACGATGCCGTCCTTCATCAGCCGCTTGGCGATCTGCTTGGCCGGCTCCCCGGCCTCGAACTGGTCGATCACGCCGAGGCGGATCAGATCCGGGAGGCGCACTTCCACCGGCAGGCTGCAACAGGTGGCGTTGCAGTCCAGGCACATCGGATTGCCGGTGAACCTGAGCCAGGTTTCCAGGCGGTCGGGGTCGGCGCCGTAGCCATGTATAAGCTTGGTCATTCGATCTAGGCTGGCATGAGGGAGCGGGGGCGCGATGATAAGGCCCCACCGGGCGGCGTGCAGCCGTTTTTGTCGGATTTCCTCCCGGCAGGTCGCCGGCGTGTCGCCGGAATGACGCATGGCAGGAGGCGGCGGCGGTCGAGACGGGTTAAAATGCCGCCATTTTTCACCTGCCCCAGTCCTGGAGCCCTTCATGTCCCGCGTTACTCTCAGTCGCTACCTGATCGAAGAGACCCGCAGCAACCACACCCCGGCCGACCTGCGCTTCCTCATCGAAGTGGTGGCGCGCGCCTGCAAGGAAATCAGCCACGCGGTGTCCAAGGGCGCGCTGGGCGGCGTGCTGGGCAGCGCCGGCAGCGAGAACGTGCAGGGCGAGGTGCAGAAGAAGCTCGACGTGCTGTCCAACGAGATCCTTCTCGAAGCCAACGAGTGGGGCGGCCACCTGGCCGGAATGGCCTCCGAGGAAATGGACAACGCCTACCAGATCCCCGGCCAGTACCCGAAGGGTGCCTACCTGCTGGTGTTCGACCCGCTGGACGGTTCCTCCAACATCGACGTCAACGTCTCGGTCGGCACCATCTTCTCCGTGCTGCGCTGCCCGGAAGGCTGCGACAGCGGCTGCGACCTGGGCGAGGAAGCCTTCCTGCAGCCGGGCACCAAGCAGGTCGCCGCCGGCTACGCCATCTACGGCCCGCAGACCATGCTGATGCTAACCCTCGGCAACGGCGTCAAGGGCTTCACCCTCGACCGCGAGCTGGGCAGCTTCGTGCTGACCCACGACGACATCCGCGTGCCGGAGAGCACCGCCGAGTTCGCCATCAACATGTCCAACCAGCGCCACTGGGAAGAGCCGGTCAAGCGCTACGTCGGCGAGCTGCTGGCCGGCAAGGAAGGCCCGCTGGGCAAGAACTACAACATGCGCTGGATCGCCTCGATGGTCGCCGACGTGCACCGCATCCTGACCCGCGGCGGCATCTTCATGTACCCGTGGGACGCCCGCGAGCCGGAGAAGGCCGGCAAGCTGCGCCTGATGTACGAGGCCAACCCGATGTCCTTCATCATCGAGCAGGCCGGCGGCGCCGCCAGCAACGGCAAGCAGCGCATCCTCGACGTGCAGCCCACCTCGCTGCACCAGCGCGTGCCGGTGTTCCTCGGCTCGAAGGAAGAGGTCGAGCGCATCGCCGGCTACCACCAGGCCTGATCGTGGCCGCCCCCTGGCAGCCTCTGCTCGACTGGTGGTTCGGCCCGTCGAACGAGGCTGCCGAGGTGGCGGCGCAGAAACATGGCCTGTGGTTCGCCAAGCGGGCCCAGCAAGACGCCGAAGCGCGCGAGCGCTTCGGCGTTTTCGTTTGCGCGGCGCTGGACGGCGGCCTGGACGACTGGTGCCGTGAGGACGAGGGCTGGCTGGCGCTGCTCCTGCTGCTCGACCAGCTGCCGCGGATGATCCACCGCGACACGCCGCGCGCGTTCGCCGGCGACACCCGCGCCTGCGAACTGGCGCTGGACGGCCTGGCCCTGGGGCGCGAGGCGCGGTTGCCGGCGATCCGCCAGGTGTTCGTCTACATGGTCCTCGAACACGCCGAGGAACTCGCCGTGCAGGACGAGGTGGTGCGCCGCTTCGGCGTTCTGCACGCGCAGGCGGCGCCCGCCGAGCAGGCGCTGTTCGCCCGCTTTCTGGCCTACGCCGAGCGCCACCGCGCGGTGATCGCCCGCTTCGGCCGCTTCCCGCATCGCAACGCCGTGCTCGGCCGCGCCTCGACGGCCGCCGAGCTGGCCTTTCTCGCGGAACCCGGCGCGCGCTTCTGACGTCCAATCGACAGTGCGCCGGCCACCTGTCGTGGCAAGCTGCGCTGTCAATCGTCCCCAGGAGTTCGTTCATGTCGTTCCGCGCCGCCGCCCTGATCGGGGTCTGCCTGCTGCTCGCTGCCTGCAACAAGGTCAATCAGGAAAACTTCTCCAAGATCCGCGCCGGCATGCCCAAGGCCGAGGTCGAGCGCCTGCTCGGCCAGCCCACCGAGTGCGCCGGTGCCCTGGGCTTCGCCAGCTGCACCTGGGGCGAGGAAGCCAAGGGCCCCTTCGTCAGCATCCAGTTCGGCGACGACAAGGTGCTGATCTACTCCGGCAAGGGGCTCAAGTAAGGTCTCCCCGCCGCGCCGCCGCCCGTCCGGGCGCGGCGCCCACCCGGCCAGGCGCCGCGCCAGCCGCGCGCCCCAGACCGCTTCCTCGCGCAAACCGCGCCAGGCGCTCATCGCCGATACCACAGGCGGAACAGCCCCGCCGCCAGCAACAGGCCGATCTGCGCCAGGGCCGCGCACAGCTCCAGAAAGCTGCGCACCGAGGGATTGCGGGCGGCGTGGACCGCTCCGGTCAGACCGTTCCAGAAGGCTTCCGGCACCAGCGTCAGACTCAGCCAGGCCAGCGGCTTGCCGCTGAGCAGCAGAGCCTTGATCAGCTCGAACTGGCCGAGCATCAACAGGACGACCAGCAGCAACCCGGCGAGCACCAGGCCGAAGGCGAAGCAGGCGGAAAACCGCAGCAGCGTGCGCATGGGGGATTCTCCCGAACGGGCGCGGCGGCACCGCGCCCGTATCGATCACAGGATGGCGGTGGGGGTGGCGACGGGGTTGGCGGCGGCCGGCTTGCCGAGGCCGTACCAGTCCAGCTTGCGGGTCAGCAGCATGAAGCAGGCGAGCAGGCCGAAGACCAGCAGCGAGCCCATCAGCAGCGCGTAGTCCTCGGCGCTGAGCAGGGCGTAGAGCATCGCGTAGAGCACGCCGAGCCCGCCGGCAAAGCCCGCGCCGCGCCAGGCGCTGTGCAGCACGTGGCCGACGTAGAAACCGATCAGCAGCACGCAGGCGGTCGCGGCCAGCAAGTAGGCGAAGGCGAAGGCCAGGTGCTCGGCGAGCGACAGCAGCAGCAGGTAGAACAGCGCCAGGGCCAGGCCGACCAGGCCGTACTGCACCGGGTGCACGGCCAGGCGCTTGAGCACCTCGAACAGGAAGAAGCCGGCGAAGGTGAGGACGATGAACAGCAGGGCGTATTTGATGGCGCGCTCGCTCTTCAGGTACTGGTCGACCGGGTCGACGAAGCCGACGCCGAAGTGGCGCTCGTTGAAGCTCGCGCACTCGCGGCTGCTGGCGCAGCGCTGCAGCGCTTCCTCGAGGTTGGTGGCGAAGAAGCTGGTCTGCCAGCGGGCGCGGAAGCCGTCGGCGCTCACCTCGCGCTCGACCGGCAGGTAGTCGCCGATGAAGCTCGGGTGCGGCCAGTCGGCGCGCAGCTCGACGCGGCTTTCGCGGCCGACCGGCGTGACGGCGAACTGGCCGGTGCCCTGCAGCTCCAGATCGAAGGCGAACTCCAGGCGCTGCGCGCGGCTGGCGTCCAGCGCGGCCAGCGGCGCGTGCACGCCGGCGCCGAGCAGCGGCTCGGCCGAGCCCGGTTGGAAGGCGATGCGCTGCTCGCCCAGGCGCAGCTCGAGGGCGTTGCGGATGCCGCGGATGTCGCTGATGCCGACGGCCAGGAAGGGCGCCTCGAAGCGGTAGTCGGCGAAGTCCTCGGCGATGCCGAGCTGCTCGGGCAGGGCGAAGTGGCCGCTGATGCGATTGCTGCTCTGGTACAGGCGCGCCTGGTAGATGCCGCGCGCGCGCAGCTCGGTGCCGATGGCGCCGTCCAGGGCGAAGCGTTCGGGCAGGAAGTACAGGCGACCGCGCTGCTCGCGCTCCTCCAGGTAGCGCTCGCCGCTGGTGGGGTGGGTGGTCCAGCTGCGCACGGTCTTGCGGTAGGGCACCACCAGCAGCGGGCCGGTGAGCTGCTGGCTGTGGCTGGACGAGCGCGCGATGTCTTCCACCACGCGGTCGCGCAGCGCCTGGCGCTCCTCCACCAGGCCGCCGATCATCAACAGCGGAATCGTCAGCAGCAGGATCAGCAGCGCGATGGCGCCGAGTTTGAAGCCAAGGGATCGGATCATGACCAGTCTCCAGTCGGTTCGGACGAAGCCAGTCTGGCGGGCCAGGATGGGGACGCCGTGTCCGAAACGTGGAGACTGTGTGGAGAGTGCGTGGTGGCGGTCGGGCGCGCCGGGTGCAGGCGGCGCGTCGCGACGCTAGCCGCGGATGTACTGCTCCAGCTGGTGGATCATCGCGTCCTGCTCGGCGAGCACTTCCTTGACCAGGTTGCCCACCGAGAGCATGCCGACCAGCTTGCCGTCGTCGATCACCGGCAGGTGGCGCAGGTGGCCGCGGCCCATCAGGCGCAGGCAGTCGCGGGTGGTTTGCGTGGAGGTCACGCTGATCACCGGCGCGGCCATGATCATGCTCACCGGCGTGCCCACCGAGGAGCGGCCCTTGAGCACCATCTTGCGCGCGTAGTCGCGCTCGCTGACGATGCCGACCACCTGGTCGCCCTCGGTGACGATCAGGGCGCCGATGTTCTTTTCCGCCATCAATTGCAGGGCCTGCAGCACCGTGGCCGTGGGCGCGATGGTGTAGATGTCCTGGTTGGGCTTGGCGCTGAGCATTTGCGCGACTGTTCTCATGCTTCCTCCGATCTCTGATTCCGGCCGGCCGTGACGGGCGACTGCGGCTTGTGTAGCGATGACGATCTGCAAGCAAGTTTCCTGCCGGCGCGCACCATCTGCCGCCCGCCGCAGAGCGGGCCGCTTGGCGGCGCGCCTTGGCGGATATTTAACCCATCCCGCGTCGCGTTGCACCAGGTCATGCGTTGCCGGGTATGTGGGGGTCGCTCAGGCCGCCGGTAGGGAGAGGCGCGCCTCCACGCCGCCGACCACGTTGGCCAGGGCCAGCGCACCCTGGTGAAGATCGGCCACTTCCTGCACGAAGTTTAGGCCCAGCCCGGTGCTCTTGCGCCCGCTGGCCGGGCGCGGCAGCGAGTAGAAGCGCTCGGTCAGGCGCGGCAGGGCGTAGTCGGGAATCGCTGGCCCCTCGTTGAACACCCGCAGCTCGACCCGGCCGTCGTGCGCCCCCGCGGACAGCCGCAGGCGGCCGCCGGGCGGGGCGAAGTCGAGGGCGTTGTCGAGCAGGTTGGCCAGCGCCTGGCGCAGCAGGAAGCGTTCGCCGCGCACGCACAGGCCGGGCGGCAGGGCGTTGTCCACCGTCAGGCCGGCGGCGGCGATACGCGCCGCCTGGCTCTGCAGCAGCTCCTCGACCAGCGCGTGCAGGTCCACCGCCACGCGCTCCTCGAGGCCCTGGCGCTGCTCGACCTGGGCCAGGCGCAGCAGGCGCTCGGCGAGCTGTTCCAGGCGCGCGCCCTCGTTGGCGATGTTGGCGACGAAGCGGCGACGCTGCTCGGCGGGCATCTCGCCCTCGAGCAGTTCGGCGGCGCCGCGGATCGCCGCCAGCGGGCTCTTCAGCTCGTGGGTCAGGGTATGCACGTAGCGCTCGACGTAGGCCTTGCCCTCCAGCTCGGTGCGCATCTTCGCCACCGCCTCGGCCAGCTGCGCCAGTTCGCCGCCGCGCAGCTGCGGCAGCTCGGCGCGCTGCCCGGCGCTGACCGCACCGGCGTAGCGGGTCAGCCGGCGCAGCGAGGCGCTCAGCCACCAGGACAGCAGCGCGCCGACCAGCAGGCCGAGCGCCAGCAGGCCGCCGCCGAGCCAGGCCAGGCGCCGCTCGGAGCGTTCGATGTAGGGCTGCAGCGAACGGTTGGGCTTGGCCACCGAGACCACGCCGATGATCCGCTCGCCGTCGCGGATCGGCGCCGCCACGTACATCACCGAGCTGTCCGGGTCCTGCGGGTCCTCCGCGGTGGAGCGCGCGCCGTACTGGCCGCGCAGGGTCAGGTAGACGTCGTTCCAGCGCGAGTAGTCCTCGCCGACCGCCTGGCCGCTGGAGTCGAGCAGCACGACGCCGCGCGCGTCGGTGACGTAGATGCGGTGGTTGACCGCGCTCTTGGTCACCCCCCAGATCTGCGCCTGCGGCCGGCGCTGGCCGTAGGCGCGCAGCACCTCGGGCAGGCGGCCCTGGCCGAGGGTGCCGGCGCGCAGCTCGTCGCGCAGCAGCTCGGCGAGCAGGTTGGCGGTGTCGACCAGGGTTTCCTCGGTGCTCTGCCGCACGCCGGGGCGGATCTCGTCGCGCACCGTGCCGAGCACGAACCAGCCGGCCAGGCCGACGAACAGGAAGTAGACCAAGAAGATGCGGATCCCCAGCGGCATCAGCTCAATCTCAGGCTGTAGCCCAGGCCGCGGTGGGTCTGGATCGGCTCGGCGTCGGCGGCGACCTGGCGCAGCTTGGCGCGCAGGCTCTTGATGTGGCTGTCGACGTTGCGCTCGTAGCCGGCCTCGCGGGCCACGCCGCAGGCGTCGAGCAGCTGCTCGCGGGAGAACACCCGCTCCGGCTGGCCGAGCAGCGCCTCGAGCAGGCGGAACTCGTGGCGGGTGAGGGCCAGCGGCTGGCCGTGGTAGTGGATCTGCACGCGCGCGGCGTCGAGGCGGAACGGCCCGCGCTGCTCCTGCGCGGTGACCGGTGCGGCGGCCGGTGCGGCCGGGCGCGGCGCCACGCGCTTGAGGATGGCGCGCACCCGCGCCGCCACCTCGCGCGGGCTGAACGGCTTGACCACGTAGTCGTCGGCGCCGATCTCCAGGCCCACCACGCGGTCGATCTCGGCGTCGCGTGCGGTGAGGAAGATCACCGGCACCTCGGAGAAGCGGCGCAGGCGCCGGCAGGCTTCGAAGCCGCTGATGTCCGGCAGGCCGACGTCGAGGATCAAGAGGTCGGCCGGGCTGGCGGCCTGCAACGCCAGCGCCGCCTCGCCGAGGGTCAGCCAGGTGGTGGCGAAGCCCTCGGCCTGCAGGGCGTAGACCAGGGTGTCGGCGATGGCGGCTTCGTCTTCGACGATGAGGATGTGCGACATGGCGTCCGTGCGGGCAAAAAAAGGGGATGCCCCACGGTGCAGCAGGCGGGCGCGGGCGTCAATCCACGTGCCGTGCGCCGTGTCCCGGACGGGCCGGCGCTCCGGGATTGCCCGGCGGCCCCAGGTTACTTCTAGAATGACGGGCGATCACAACACTCTCGAACACGGATGGAGAATCACATGCTCACCCCCTCGCGTCTGGGCCTCGTCGTCGGCGGCCTCTTCCTGGCCAGCATCGTCCTCGGCAGCTTCTACACGGTCGACGAGAAGGAGCGCGGCGTCGTGCTGCGCAACGGCGCCCTGGTCGGCATCGCCGAGCCGGGCCTGGCCTTCAAGCTGCCGATCTTCGAGAAGGTCAAGTTCATCAGCGTGCAGAACAACACCGTGCGCTACGACAACCTGCAGGCCTACAGCAAGGACCAGCAGGCCGCCGGGCTCAACGTGTCGGTCTCCTGGCACGTCGAACCCGGCCAGGTCGCCGACCTGTACCGCGGCTACGGCGATCTCGACACCATGGTCGCGCGGCTGATCAGCCGCCAGGTGCCGACCCAGGTGGAGAACGTGTTCGGCCGCTACACGGCGATCAACGCGGTGCAGAACCGCGGCCAGTTCGTCGCCGACATCTCCGCGGCGATCAAGGCGGAGGTCAAGGGGCCGGTGGTGATCGACAGCGTGCAGATCGAGAACATCGACTTCTCCGACGCCTACGAGAAGTCCATCGAGGAACGCATGCGCGCCGAGGTGCAGGTCAAGACTCGCGAGCAGATGCTCGCCACCGAGAAGGTCCAGGCCGATATCCGCGTCACCCAGGCCAAGGCCGAGGCCGAGGCCAAGCTCGCCCAGGCGCGCGCCGACGCCGAGGCCACCCGCCTGCGCGGCGAGGCCGAGGCGACGGCGATCCGCGCCCGCGCCGAGGCGCTGTCCAGCAACCAGAACCTGGTCGAGCTGACCAAGGCCGAACGCTGGAACGGCGTGCTGCCGACCACCGTGCTGCCGGACAACGGCGTGCCGTTCATCGACGCGCGGCGCTGAACGCGCGGGGCGGGTCGCGCACGACCCGCCCCGGCAAGCGCCTCGCTTAGAACAGGCCGAGGCTGTGCAGGAACATCAGCGCAATTGCCAGCGGGGTGATCCAGCGGATCGCCAGCCACCACAGGCCGAAGGCGCCGGACTGGTCGAGGCCGAGCGCCTGCGCGGCGATGGCGCGCTTCATCACCCAGCCGGTGAACAGCACGGTGAACAGCCCGCCGAGCGGCATCATCAGGTTGCTGGTCAGGAAGTCGAGGCCGTCGAAGAAGGTCTTGCCGAACAGGGTGACCTCGCTCCAGTGGTTGAACGACAGCACCGAGCCAAGGCTCAGCAGCCACACCGCCGCGCCGCTGAGCAGCACCGCCTTGACCCGGCCCATGCCGAAGCGCTCGCCCAGCCAGGCGATGGTCGGCTCGCTCAGCGAAATGGTCGAGGTCAGCGCGGCCAGCGCCAGCATGACGAAGAACAGCCCGCCGAACAGCGCGCCCAGCGGCATCTGGCCGAAGGCGATCGGCAGGGTGACGAACACCAGGCCCGGACCGGAGCCCGGCTCCATGCCGTTGGCGAACACCAGCGGGAAGATCGCCAGGCCGGCGAGCAGCGCCACCGTGGTATCGGTCGCGGCCACCATCAGCGAGGTGCGCACGATCGAGGTGCCGGCCGGCAGGTAGGAGCCGTAGGCCATCATCGCGCCGCTGGCCAGGCTCAGGGTGAAGAAGGCATGGCCGAGGGCGATCAGCACGCCCTTGCCGGTCAGCTTGCTGAAGTCCGGAGCGAACAGGAACTCCACCGCCTGCATGAAGTGCCCGGTGGTGGCGGCATAGCCGACCAGCACCAGCAGGATCAGGAACAGCCCCGGCATCATGAAGCGCAGCGAGCGTTCCAGGCCGTCGCGCACGCCGAAGGCGACGATGCCCAAGGTCAGCAGCAGCACGAAGCTGCCGTAGGCGGTCAGCCTCCAGGGATCGGCGAGCAGGGTGTTGAACAGCGCGCCGCTGCTCTCGGCATTCAGGCCGACGAAGCTGCCGCTCAGCGCCGCCGGGGTGTAGGCCACCGTCCAGCCGGCGATCACCGCGTAGTAGCTGAGCACCAGGAAGCCGGTGAGCACCGCCAGGCTGCCGATGCGCCGCCAGTGCCGGCTGGCGCCGGCCTCGCGCGCCACCGCGGCGATGGCGCCCTCGGGGTTGGCGCGCCCGCGCCGGCCGATCATCACCTCGGCCATCAGCAGCGGGATGCCGATGGCCAGGATGCAGGCCAGGTAGACCAGCACGAAGGCGCCGCCGCCGTTCTGCCCGGTGATATAGGGGAACTTCCAGATGTTGCCCAGGCCGACCGCCGAGCCGGTGGCGGCGAGGAAGAATACCCAGCGCGACGACCACTGGCCGCGGCCGGCCTCGCTGCGGATGGAACCGGCGATGGCGCCGGCGGCGATGCTCTCTTGACTCATGGGCTTGCCCTCATTGTTGTTGTCGATGAATCAGGAACAGGGGGCGTTCAAAAGCGCCCCCGGGGACATCAGCGGCCGGCCTGCAGGCGCTCGCGTGCCAGGCGGTCGGCGATCGCCGTGGTTGTGGCGCCCTCGGCGTCGGCGCGGGCGAAGATCTCCGCCAGGGTCGCGCCGATGCCGTCGAGGTGCGCCCGCAGCTCGGCCGGGGTGGCGTCGCCGCGCTGGAAGGCGACGTCGATGATGCCGCCGGCGTTGATCGCGTAGTCCGGCGCGTACAGGCAGCCGCGGCTACGCAGCTCCTCGGCCAGTTCCGGGCTGGCCAGCTGGTTGTTGGCGGCGCCGGCGATCACCGGCGCGCGCAGCGCCTCGAGGGTCTGCGGGTTGACGATGGCGCCGAGGGCGCAGGGGGCGAACACGTCGACGTCGAGGCCGTAGATGTCCTGCTGGCGCACGGCGTGGGCGCCCAGCTGGTCGACCGCGCGCTGCACGTTGGCGGCGACGATATCGGTGACGAACAGCTCGGCGCCGGCCTCGTGCAGGTGGCGGGCGAGGCCGAAGCCGACCTGGCCGACGCCCTGGATCGCTACCTTGAGGCCCTTGAGCTCGTCGCGGCCGAGGCGATGGCGCACCGCGGCCTGGAGGCCGACGAACACGCCGTAGGCGGTGGAGGGCGACGGGTCGCCATTGAAGCCCTCGCGCGCCTCGGCGCCGGCGACGTGGCGGGTGCGGCGGGCCATCAGCTGCATCTCGGCCACCCCGGTACCGGAATCGGCGGCGCTGATGTAGCGCCCGCCGAGGCTGTCGACGAACGCACCCATGGCCTCGAACAGCGCGTCGCTCTTGCCGCGGTGCGGGTCGCCGATGATCACCGCCTTGCCGCCGCCGAGCGGCAGGTTGGCCAGCGCCGACTTGTAGGTCATGCCGCGCGACAGGCGCAGCACGTCGCGCAGCGCCTCCTCGTCGCTGGCGTAGGACCACATGCGGCAGCCACCGAGGGCCGGGCCGCGGGTGGTGTCGTGGATGGCGATGATGGCCTTCAGGCCGCTGGCCTTGTCGTGGCCGAAGACCACCTGTTCGTGCTGGTCGAATTCCGGGTGGGAGAACACGGGCATCGGATTACCTCGGTTTTTTCTGGTTGTCTGGAGGCAGCCCTCTCCCGTGGCGGGAGAGGGGGAAGGGGAAATGACGGGAAGGCTCAGGCCGTCGGCTGGCAGAGCTGCACCACCGGGATCGCGCGGGCGGTGAGGCGCTCGCGCAGCGCCGCGGCCTGCTCGCGGACCCTGGCCAGAGCGCGTTCCTTGACGTGGCCGTAGCCGCGGATCTGCGCCGGCAGCTCGGCCAGCGCCACGGCGCTGGCGTAGTTGGCCGGGCTGAGCGCGCCGAGCAGCAGCTCGACGTCCTGCTCGAACTCGGCGATCAGCGCGCGCTCCAGCTTGCGCTCGGCGCTGTGGCCGAACGGATCGAGAACGCTGCCGCGCAGGAACTTGCCGCGCGCCAGCACGGCGAAGGCCTTGAGCAGCCACGGGCCGAATTCGCGCTTGCGCGGCTCGCCGGTGGTGGGATCGGTCTTGCACAGCCAAGACGGCGCCAGGTGGAACTGCAGGCGGTAGTCGCCCTGGAACTGCGCCTCGAGCTGGCGGACGAACTCGCCGTCGCTGTACAGGCGCGCCACCTCGTACTCGTCCTTGTAGGCCAAGAGCTTGTGGTAGCTGCGCGCCACCGCCTGGGACAAGCGCTGCGCCGGATCGCGGTCGGCGGCGCGCACGCGCTCGACCAGCTTCCGGTAGCGCGCGGCGTAGGCGGCATCCTGGTAGGCGGTCAGGCGCGCCACGCGGTCGGCGACGATCTCGTCGAGACTCTCGCAGCGCGGCGCCTCGACCACCTTGGGTTTGGCCAGTTGTTCGACGGCGGCCAGATCGAAGGCGGCGCGGCGGCCCCACAGGAAGGCCTGCTGGTTGAGTTTGACGGCCACGCCGTTGAGTTCGATGGCCTTGGCGATGGCCTCGGCGGACACCGGCACCAGGCCCATCTGATACGCATGACCGAGCATAAACAGGTTGCTGGCGATGCTGTCGCCGAGCAGCGCGGTGGCCAGGCGGGTGGCGTCGACGAAGTGGGTCTTGGCCGCGCCGACCGCCTCCACCAGCGCCTCGCGCATGGCCGCGCCGGGCACCTCGGCGTCCGGATTGCGGGTGAACTCGGCGGTGGCGGCCTCATGGCTGTTGATCACCGCGTGGGCGATCTTGTCGTTCAGTTTGGCCAGCGCCTCCTCGCTGGCCGCCACCACCAGGTCGCAGCCGAGCAGCAGGTCGGTTTCGCCGGCGGCGATGCGCACCGCGTAGATGTCGTCCTGCTTGGCGGCGATGCGGATGTGGCTGATCACCGGGCCGAACTTCTGCGCGAGACCGGCCTGGTCGAGCACGGTGCAGCCCTTGCCCTCCAGGTGCGCGGCCATGCCGAGCAGGGCGCCGACGGTGGTCACCCCGCTGCCGCCGACGCCGGGCAGCAGGATGTTCCACGGCCGATCCAGTGCCGGTTGCTGCGGCTCCGGCAGCTCGGCGAACTGGGCGTTGCGGCCCTGCGCCTCCGGCTGGCGCAGCTCGCCGCCGTGCACGGTGACGAAGCTCGGGCAGAAGCCCTCGACGCAGCTGAAGTCCTTGTTGCAGGCGTTCTGGTCGATCTGCCGCTTGCGGCCCAGTTCGGTCTCCAGCGGCAGCACCGACAGGCAGTTGGACTTCACGCTGCAGTCGCCGCAGCCCTCGCACACCGCCGGGTTGATAAAGGCGCGCTTCTGCGGATCGACCAGCTTGCCGCGCTTGCGCCGGCGGCGCTTCTCGGTGGCGCAGGTCTGGTCGTAGAGGATCACCGACACGCCCTTGAACTCGCGCAGCTCGCGCTGCACGGCGTCCAGCTCGCGGCGGTGGTGGAAGCTGACGATAGGCGCAAAGCCGGCGCGGCTCGGGTACTTGTCCGGCTCGTCGGAGACCAGGGCGATACGCTTCACCCCCTCGGCGAACACCTGCTGGCTGAGCTGGTCGATGCGCAGCTCGCCGTCGATCGGCTGGCCGCCGGTCATCGCCACCGCGTCGTTGTAGAGGATCTTGTAGGTGATATTGACCCCCGCCGCGACTGCTGCCCGTAGGGCCAGCTGGCCGGAGTGGAAGTAGGTGCCGTCGCCGAGGTTCTGGAACACGTGCGGGGTGTCGGTGAACGGCGCCTGGCCGATCCAGGTGGCGCCTTCGCCGCCCATCTGGGTGAAGGTGTCGGTGTTGCGGTCCATCCACTGGGTCATGTAGTGGCAGCCGATGCCGCCCAGCGCCCGGCTGCCCTCGGGCAGCTTGGTCGAGCTGTTGTGCGGGCAGCCCGAACAGAAGTGCGGGGTGCGCGCGGTGTGGTGCCTGGGCGCGGCCAGCGCGGCTTCCTTGGCGGCGAGGAAGGCCAGGCGTTCGTCGATCTGCGCGCTGGAGTAGATCGGCGCCAGGCGCCTGGCGATCACCCGGGCGATCATCGCCGGGGTCAGCTCGGCCAGGTTGGGCAGCAGGGAATGGCCGTCCTCGTCGAACTCGCCGACCACCCGCGGGCGCTTGTCCACCGGCCAGTTGTACAGCTGGCCGGTGAGCTGGTCCTCGATGATGCTGCGCTTCTCCTCGACCACCAGGATCTCGTCGAGACCCTCGGCGAACTCGTGCACCGACACCGGCTCCAGCGGCCAGCTCATGCCGACCTTGAGCACGCGCAGGCCGACCCGGGCGCACAGCGCGTCGTCCAGGCCCAGATCGTCGAGCGCTTGGCGCACGTCGAGGTAGGACTTGCCGGTGGTGATGATGCCCAGGCGCGGGTTGGGCGAGTCGAGCATCACCTTGTTGAGCCGGTTGGCGCGGGCGAAGGCGCGCGCGGCGTAGATCTTGTAGGTGTTGAGGCGCGCCTCCTGGACCAGCGGCGGGTCGGGCCAGCGGATATGCACGCCGTCCTCGGGCAGGACGAAGTCCTCGGGAATCCGCACCGCGACGCGCAGCGGATCGACCTCGACCACCGCCGAGGAGTCGACGTTCTCGGCGATGGTCTTCAGCGCCACCCAGCAGCCGCTGTAGCGCGACAGCTCCCAGCCGAGGATGCCGTAGTCGAGGATCTCCTGGACGTTGGCCGGATTCAATACGGGGATGGAAGCGGCGATAAAGGCGTGCTCGCTCTGGTGGGCGATGCTCGAGGACTTGCAGCCGTGGTCGTCGCCGGCCAGCAGCAGCACGCCGCCGTGCGGCGACACCCCGGCCGAGTTGCCGTGCTTGAACACGTCGCCGCAGCGGTCGACGCCCGGGCCCTTGCCGTACCACATGGCGAACACGCCGTCGTAGCGCGCGCCGGGGAACAGGCTGGTCTGCTGGCTGCCCCATACCGCGGTGGCGGCCAGTTCCTCGTTGACGCCGGGCTGGAAGTGGATGTGGTTGTCCCTGAGGTACTGCTTGGCTTCCCACAGGCTCTTGTCGAGGTTGCCCAGGGGCGATCCGCGGTAGCCGGAGATGAAGCAGGCGGTGCTGAGGCCGAAGGCGGCGTCGCGCTGCTTCTGCAGCATGGGCAGGCGGGTCAGCGCCTGGGTGCCGGTCAGGTAGAGGTGACCGGTGGCAAGGCGGTACTTGTCGTCCAGACGGATCTCGGCCAACGACATGGGGGCGCTCCTTTTCTTGTTATGGCGAGCGGGGCGGCACCGGTGGGCGCCGCGGTCGGCCTGTCCGCGGGATCGCCGCGGCAGACGGTGTGGACAAGAATATGGAGCAGGCGAACGGGCTTTTTCTTTCTATTTTTCGCCCGCAAGGGCTATGTTGTGCATGACTCTTTCCATAAAAAGTTCAAACGGGAAATGATCATGCACAGTCCGCTGAGCCCCCTCGACCGGCGCATCCTGCGCCTGCTGCAGCACGACGCCGACCTGTCGGCGGCGGAAATCGCCGAGAAGGTCGAGCTGTCGCAGTCGCCGTGCTGGCGGCGGATCAATCGCCTGCAGGAAGAGGGGGTGATCGAGCGCAAGGTCGCCCTGCTCGACCCGCGCAAGCTCGGCTTGGGCATGACGGTGTTCGTCGACATCAAGCTGTCGGCGCACGGCCGGCGCAACCTGGAAGCCTTCGAGGCGGACGTGGTGGGCTATCCCGAGGTGCTGGAGTGCTATTCGATGGCCGGCCAGTCCGACTACCTGCTCAAGGTGGTGGCCCGCGACATCGCCGGCTACGAGCGCTTCCTGCGCGACCACCTGCTGCAGAACCCGCTGGTCCAGGAGGCGCACTCGCACATCACCATGAGCGAGGTGAAGCGCACCACCGAGCTGCCGCTGGAGTGAGGAGTGGGGCGAGGGGCGATGGATACTTCATTTGCCCGCGCTGTTGCCGAGCGGGACTTGGGAGGGAGACAGCCCCTCGGGGAGAGGGGCTGTCCTTGAATCAGCGGTCTCGATCGGGAATCGAAGACCGCTTCGCCAGCGCCAGAGGCGACTGACTTACTGCTGCTGAACGTTCGGGCGCGGCGGTACGACGCCCGGTTGCGGCGGCTGGACGTTGGGACGCGGGGGGACAGCGCCCTGCGGGGGCTGAACGTTGGGGCGCGGCGGTACGGCGCCCTGCGGGGGCTGAACATTCGGACGCGGCGGTACGGCGCCCTGCGGGGGCTGGACGTTCGGACGCGGCGGCACGGCGCCCTGCGGGGGCTGGACATTCGGACGCGGCGGCACGGCGCCCTGCGGGGGTTGGACATTCGGACGCGGCGGCACGGCGCCCTGCGGAGGCTGCACGTTCGGACGCGGCGGCACTACGCCGGCGGGTTGCGGAGCGTTGAGCGCCGGATTGGGCACGTTGGGAGCAACGGGGTTGGCCAGGGCCGGCGCCGAGAGCGCGGCCAGCAGGGCAAGTGCGGTGAGTTTGTTCATGCTGGGTTCCTTGTGAAAAGTCACGTTAATAAATGAATAAAAATATCTTTAATTGTAATTAAATGGATATTTCAGCGTCGAGGCGAACCGCCAGACAGTGCGACTCCCCTCATCCATTGGCCCGTATTCGCTGCCCGGGTAAGTGGTCTCGCGCGGAAAACCCATACGCTTGCCCTGCCGATCCGGCTGCGGACCGTCAGGGTGAGTTGCATGCATAGACAGTCCGCGCGGCTTGGCGTTCGCTGGCCGCCCACAGTGAGTCCACCGGCAGGTCGGCGAATGAGCGCACCCGGCTGCGGGGGCGCTTGCTGTCTTCCGGTATCACTAGTGGCCCGGCGCTACTCCCAATCCAGTCGCGCCAACTGCCAGTCGCCGTCTTCCAGCCACCACTCGCTGCGCACGCTGTACAGGCGCGCGCTGTCGGGGACCAGGCTTTGCGCGCCCGCCAGCGCCACCTGGGCGCGGCAGTGGCCGCGCGTGCTGTAGGTGCTGTCCAGCTCGCAGCTGCGGCCCACGGTCAGCACCTTGACCTGGCGGTGGCGCAGGAACAGCAGGGCCATGGTGCGGCCGGCCCAGTCGCGGTCGAGATCCCCGCGGGCGCGAAACTGCGGATGCAATTGCTCCAGCGCCGAGCCGGCGGCCTTGTCGTCGAGGTGTTCCTGCAGGCGGTCGGCGGCCTGTTCGAGGGCGGCCAGCGAGTCGTCGCGGCAGGCGCCGAGCAGCAGAGCGCTGGCCAGCAGCACGGCGCGGGGCAGGGCGGGTGGGGACATGGCGGCTCCTTCGTCAGTCGCCGGCGCTCCTGCATCGGCGTCGCAAGTCCGCCATTGTCAGCCCTGTTGTCGCAGATGCACAGCCAGCGCGCTGTCCATGGTTCGCGCGTGCAGGTCGAACCACTGCGGCAGGTTGTCGTTCAGCCAGGCGCGGGCCATGGCGCTGCGCCCGGCGGCGACCCGCTGGCCGAGGCGGTCCATATCGCCGAGCAGGTTGCGGTGATGGGCGCGGTGCTCGCCGAGCGCCGGATAGGCGCTGGCCTGCATCCTGGCCTCTTCGTCGGCGAAATGCGCCTGGGTGTGGGCGAACAGGGCGTGGAACTGTGCGGCGAAGGCGGCGCCCTCGGCCTCTCCGGCGGCGACGCACAGCTCGAGGAACTCGCGGTGGGTGTGGTCGATGGTAGCGTCGCCCACCGCGTAGAGGGTGTCGAAGCGGGCGAGCATATCCTGGCTGGTCGGCATGGCGGGAAGCCTGTGCGGGGAAGGGGGTGCCAGCGCGATGCAAGCCATGTGCCGCGGCGCGGCTGGCGAGCCTGGCGACGGGCCGGCTCGACCCTAATGGCAGCGCCCTGCGCGGGCGTACCCGGGGTGGCGGAGGAGCCGTCCGCGGTCACCGCGCGGAATGCGCCCCGGTTGCGCGGCGACTGCTCTCGAGCGGCTATGATCCCCGGCATGCCGCGCGGCGCGAATCCTCGCTATGATGCCGTTCATCCCGGCAGGACGGATGGTCCTGCTCCAGCCTCGGAGGCACTGCATGCTGACCCTGTATCCGGAGATCAAACCCTACGCGCGCCATCAACTGGTGGTGGACCATCCCCACGAGTTGTACGTCGACGAGAGCGGCACCCCGGATGGTCTGCCGGTGCTGTTCGTCCACGGCGGGCCGGGTGCCGGCTGCGACGCCGCCAGCCGCCGCTGGTTCGACCCCACCCTCTATCGCATCGTCAGCTTCGACCAGCGCGGCTGCGGGCGTTCCACCCCGCACGCCAGCCTGGAACAGAACACCACCTGGGACCTGGTGGCGGACATGGAGCGCATCCGCGAGCACCTGGGGATCGAGAAGTGGGTGCTGTTCGGCGGCTCCTGGGGCTCGACCCTGTCGCTGGCCTACGCGCAGACCTATCCGGAGCGGGTGCACGCGCTGATCCTGCGCGGCATCTTCCTGTGCCGCCCGCAGGAGATCCAGTGGTTCTACCAGGCCGGCGCCAGCCGGCTGTTCCCCGACTACTGGGAGGACTACCTGGCGCCGATCCCGGTCGAGGAGCGCGGCGACCTGGTGGCCGCCTTCTACCGCCGGCTGACCGGCAACGACCAGATCGCCCAGATGCACGCCGCCAAGGCCTGGTCGATCTGGGAAGGGCGGACCGCCACCCTGCGCCCCAACGGTCAGGTGATCGAGCGTTTCTCCGAGCCGCAGCGCGCGCTGTCGATCGCCCGCATCGAGTGCCACTACTTCATCAACAACGCCTTCCTCGAGGAAAACCAGCTGCTGCGCGACATGCACAAGATCGCCCACATCCCCGGGGTGATCGTGCACGGCCGCTACGACGTGGTCTGCCCGCTGGACAATGCCTGGGCGCTGCACCAGGCCTGGCCGAACAGCGAGCTGTTGATCATCCGCGACGCCGGCCACGCCGCCGGCGAGCTGGGCATCACCGACGCCCTGGTGCGCGCCACCGGCCAGGTGGCCAAGCGCCTGCTCGACCTGCCGGACGGCGAGGCATGAAGGCGCTGCTGCAGCGGGTGCGCGGCGCGCGCGTCGAGGTGGGCGGCGAGGTGGTCGGCGCCATCGACCAGGGCCTCCTGGTGCTGGTCGGCGTAGAGCCGCAGGACGATGAGGCCTACGCCGACAAGCTGCTGCACAAGCTGCTCAACTACCGGGTGTTCGGCGACGCGGACGGCAAGATGAACCTGTCGCTCAAGGACGTCGGCGGCGGCCTGCTGCTGGTCTCGCAGTTCACCCTCGCCGCCGACACCAAAAGCGGCATGCGGCCGAGCTTCTCCAGCGCGGCACCGCCGGCGCAGGGCGCGGCGCTGTTCGACTACCTGCTGACGCGGGCCGGCGCGCAGCACGCGCCGGTGGCCAGTGGCCGCTTCGGCGCCGAGATGCAGGTGCATCTGGTCAACGACGGTCCGGTGACCTTTCTGCTCGAGGTCTGAGCGCTGTCCAGGTGTGGTCCGGCGACTATGCTTGCCAGTCATGACCCAGTCCATTCGCCGCCTGCGCTCGCCATCCGCGACGGCTGTGGGTAGCATGCGCGCATGCCGTGGCCTGCGGGCCCCGGCGCTCCCATTCGCTGAATATCCGGAACACTCCAACATGAAGAAATTTCTCGCTTCCCTGCTGCTCTCGGCCTGCGCGCTGAGCGGCTTGGCGCAGGCCGGCATGGTCGACGACGTGGTCCAGCGCGGCACCCTGCGCGTCGGCATGGACCCCACCTACATGCCCTTCGAGATGACCAACAAGCGCGGTGAGATCATCGGCTTCGAGGTCGACCTGCTCAAGGCCATGGCCAAGGCCATGGGCGTCAAGCTCGAGCTGGTGTCCACCGGCTACGACGGCATCATCCCCGCGCTGCTGACCGACAAGTTCGACATGATCGGCTCGGGCATGACCCTGACCCAGGAGCGCAACCTGCGCGTCAATTTCTCCGAGCCGTTCATCGTGGTCGGCCAGACCCTGCTGATCCGCCAGGAGCTGGAGGGCAAGATCAAGTCCTACAAGGACCTCAACGACGCCCAGTACCGCATCACCTCGAAGGTCGGCACCACCGGCGAGATGGTCGCCAAGAAGCTGATCGGCAAGGCGCAGTACCACGGCTACGACAACGAGCAGGAAGCGCTGATGGACGTGGTCAACGGCAAGGCCGACGCCTTCATCTACGACGCGCCCTACAACGTGGTGGCGCTGATCAAGGCCGGCGCCGGCAAGCTGGCTTACCTCGACGAGCCGTTCACCTACGAGCCGCTGGCCTTCGGCCTGAAGAAGGGCGACTACGACAGCCTCAACTGGATCAACAACTTCCTCCGGCAGATCAAGCAGGACGGCAGCTACGATCGCATCCACGACAAGTGGTTCAAGAAGAACGACTGGCTGAAGGAAATGGAATAACCGCCGCAGGCGGCTTCCCGGCAACACGCGGCAAGCGGCAGGACCCGGCTCACGAGGCCGGGCCTGCCCTTGTCATTTCTGGCATCGCCATGAGCGAGATTCTCCGTGACTCGAAAACATCGTCGTAACTGGCCCTGGCACGTCCTCACCGGCGTGATCCTGGTGGTCATGGCCTACGGCCTCTGGTACTCCACCTCCCTGATTTCCTACGAGTGGCGCTGGAACCGCGTCCCCCAGTACTTCGCCTACCACGCCGAGGAGGCGCAGCGCGCCGCCGACTACGGCACGGTGACGGCGATCGCCGAGGACGGCGAGAGCGCGCAGGTCACCCTCAGCGCCGAGAGCGGCGGCGAGCAGGTGCTGCGGGTGGACCGAGACAGCCTGCAGGTTGCCCAGGGCGACGACGTCTCCGAAGGCGATCTGGTCGGCGTGACCCGTCACTGGCAGGCCGGCCCGCTGCTCTGGGGCCTGTGGACCACGCTGTGGATTTCGGTGGCCGCCGGCGCCCTCGGCCTGCTGATCGGTCTGTTCACCGGGCTGTGCCGGCTGTCGAACAATCCCACCCTGCGCGACCTGTCCACCGTCTACGTCGAGCTGGTGCGCGGCACGCCGCTGCTGGTGCAGATCTTCATCTTCTACTTCTTCATCGGCACCGTGCTCAACCTGTCCCGCGAGTTCGCCGGGGTGGCGGCGCTGGCGTTGTTCACCGGCGCCTACGTCGGCGAGATCGTCCGCGCCGGCGTGCAGTCGATCGCCCGCGGGCAGAACGAGGCGGCCCGCTCGCTGGGCCTCAGCGCCGGCCAGTCGATGCGCCACGTGGTCCTGCCGCAGGCCTTCAAGCGTGTGCTGCCGCCCTTGGCCGGGCAGTTCATCAGCCTGGTCAAGGACACCTCGCTGGTCTCGGTGATCGCCATCACCGAACTGACCAAGAGCGGCCGCGAGGCGATCACCACCTCGTTCTCGACCTTCGAGATCTGGTTCTGCGTCGCCGCCCTCTACCTCGTCATCAACCTGCCGCTGTCGCACATCGCCAGCCGTCTGGAGCGGAGGCTCGGGAAAAGTGATTGAAGTCCGTCATCTGGTGAAAGTGTTCGACGCCCGCGGCCACGAGGTGCGCGCGGTGGACGACGTCAGCACCTCGGTGCAGCGCGGCGAGGTGGTGGTGCTGATCGGCCCCTCGGGCTCCGGCAAGTCGACCTTCCTGCGCTGCCTGAACGGCCTCGAGGAGCTGGACTCCGGTTCGGTGAGCATCGACGGCGTCGACCTGGCCGATGCCAAGACCGACATCAACGCCTACCGCCGCGAGGTGGGCATGGTGTTCCAGCACTTCAACCTGTTCCCGCACATGACCGTGCTGGAGAACCTGTGCCTGGCGCAGAAGGTGGTGCGCAAGCGCGGCAAGGCCGAGCGCGAGGAGAAGGCCCGCGCGCTGCTGGCCAAGGTCGGTATCGCCCAGAAGGCCGACGAGTACCCGTCGCGGCTGTCCGGCGGCCAGCAGCAGCGCGTGGCGATCGCCCGCGCGCTGTGCATGGAGCCCAAGGTGATGCTGTTCGACGAGCCGACCTCGGCGCTCGACCCGGAGATGGTCGGCGAGGTGCTGGACGTGATGAAGACCCTGGCCCAGGAAGGCATGACCATGCTGGTGGTGACCCACGAGATGGGCTTTGCCCGCGAGGTGGCCGACCGCGTGCTGTTCTTCGATCACGGCAAGCTGCTCGAGGACGCGCCGCCGGCGCAGTTCTTCGAGCGCCCGCAGGACCCGCGCGCGCAGAGCTTCCTGCGTCAGGTGCTGTAGGGAAGGCAGTGCTCCCCGGCGCTCGCGCCGGGGGCTCGGAGCAGCGGAGCAGGGTGGCTGGCCAAGCGGTGGAAAGCGCGCGCAGGCCTTTCCGACAGGCTCAGAACAGGCGGGCGAGCAGCGCGGTGACCGCGGTTTCCACGCGCAGGATGCGCTCGCCGAGTTGTACCGGGGCGAGGCCGGCTTCCTGCAGCTTGTCCACCTCGTAGGGAATCCAGCCGCCTTCCGGGCCGATCGCCAGGGTCACCGCGCCGTCCACCGCGCGCGGGCAGGGCGGCCAGGCTCCGGGATGGCCGACCAGGCCGAGCGTGCCGTCGGCCAGGGCCGGCAGGCGGTCCTCGACGAACGGCTTGAAGCGTTTCTCGATGACGACTTCCGGCAGCACGGTGTCGCGCGCCTGCTCGAGGCCTAAGATCAACTGCTCGCGGATCGCCTCGGGAGTGAGGAACGGCGTCTGCCAGAAGCTCTTCTCCACCCGGTAGCTGTTGAGCAGCACCAAACGCGGCACGCCCATGCTGGCCACGGTCTGCAGCACGCGCTTGAGCATCTTCGGCCGCGGCAGGGCGAGCAGCAGGGTCAGCGGCAGCTTGGCCGGCGGGCTCTGGTCGAGGGTCTCCACGGCGATTTCCGCCTCGTTCGCCTCCAGACGGAGGATGCGTCCCTCGCCCATCCGCCCGCCGAGGCGGCCGACGCGCAGGCTGTCGCCGCTCTCGGCGCGATGCACCTCGTGCAGGTGCTTGAGGCGCCGGCCGCGCAGCAGGGCGCGGCCTTCGGCGACGAAGTCGCCGTCCTCCAGCAGCAGCAGGTTCATGCCTGCGGCGCCGGCGGCTGGTCGTCGTCGCGGGTAACCAGGGCGGTGCCGGCTTCGTTGTCCTCTGCCTTGTGCGGGCGACGCACCAGGGCGCCGAAGAACAGGCCGATCTCGAACAGCAGCCACATCGGCACGGCCAGCAGGGTCTGCGAGAAGATGTCCGGCGGGGTGAGCACCATGCCGACCACGAAGCAGCCGACGATCACGTAGGGGCGGCTCTTCTTCAGGGTTTCCACGTCGACCAGGCCGATCCACAGGATCAGGAAGGTCGCCACCGGAATCTCGAAGGCCGCGCCGAAGGCGAAGAACAGGGTGAGGACGAAGTCCAGGTACTCGTTGATGTCGGTCATCATCGCCACGCCGTCGGGCGTCACGCTGGCGAAGAAGTGGAACATCAGCGGGAAGACCAGAAAGTAGACGAAGGCCATGCCGCTGTAGAACAGCACGATGCTGGAGGCCAGCAGCGGCAGGGCGATGCGTTTCTCGTGCTGGTACAGGCCGGGGGCGATGAAGCCCCACACCTGGAAGAGGATCACCGGCACGCTGAGGAACAGCGCCACCCAGGCGGTGAGCTTGAACGGGGTGAGGAACGGTGAGGCCACCCCGGTGGCGATCATCGTCGCGCCTTCCGGCAGGTAGGCGCGCAGCGGCGCGGAAACCAGGGTGTAGATGTCCTGGGCGAAGTAGAACAGCCCGGCGAAGATCACCAGCACCGCGATCACGCAGCGCAGCAGGCGCGTACGCAGCTCGGTGAGGTGGGCCACCAGGGGCATTTCCTGGTCGCTCGGAGGAGTCTGGTCGGTCATGGCGAACGGGGCGGCTCACTGGGGGTGGCCGGCTGGCTTTCGGCCGGCGCGGTCGGGCCGGGCGCGGCGGGGGCGGCCGGCGCCTGGGCGTTCTGGTGCTCGGGCAGCGCGGCCAGACGGCTGTTGGCGGCGATCGGCGCGTTGGCCTGCTCGGCGGTGGGCGCCGCTGGAGCAGGCGCAGCACCGGCAGCCGGCGCAACGGCGCCCGGCGTCACGGCGTCGCTGCTCGCCGGCGGCTGGCTGGCCTGCTGCTGGCGCTCGAGGGCGAGGATGTTCTCGTTATGGATCTGCCGGCGGATCTCGTCGGCGCCGATCTCGCGCTCGACCTCGGTCTTGATCGCGCTGAAGCTGCGCTTCAGGCGACCGATCCACAGGCCGGCGGTGCGCGCGGCACCCGGCAGGCGCTCGGGGCCGAACACCAGCAGGGCGACCAGGCCGACCAGCAACAGCTCGGAAAAGCCGATATCGAACATGCGGCCGACTCAGTCCTTGCGCACCGGGGTTTCGACCTTCTGGGCCTGGCCCTCGATGGTCTGCGGCTTGTGCAGCGTGTCGGCGCTCGGTGCCTGGGGCTGCGCGTCGGCCGGCTTGTCGCCTTCCTCGGTGTTCACCGCCTTGCGGAAACCCTTGATCGCCTCGCCGACGTCGGAGCCGAGCGTCTTCAGGCGCTTGGTGCCGAACACCAGGACGACGACGATGAGGATGACCAGCCAGTGTTTCCAGTCGAAGATACCCATGAGATTACCCTTGCAGCGAAATGGTTAGGCGGACGGTTGACGGGCAGCCTTCTCGGCGTGCCCGGAGAGGCCGAAGCGGCGATCCAGCTCGTCGAGCACCGCCTGCGGATGCTGGCCGAGGGCGGCGAGCATGACCAGGGAATGGAACCACAGGTCGGCGGTTTCGTAGATCAGGTCGCTGCAGTCGCCGCTCTGCGCGGCGTCCTTGGCGGCGAGGATGGTTTCCACCGATTCCTCGCCGACTTTCTCCAGAATCTTGTTGAGGCCCTTGTGGTACAGGCTGGCCACGTAGGAGCTGTCCGGGGCGGCGTTCTTGCGCGCTTCCAGCACCTCGGCCAGGCGGGCGAGGGTGTCGTTGCTGCTCTGTTCACTCATGGCGGTGGCCCTTGTGCTCGTAGATGGCATGCGGGTCCTTGATGACCGCATCGACGGTTTGCCAGGCGCCATCGGCGTAGACGCGATAGAAGCAGCTCTCGCGGCCGGTGTGACAGGCGATGCCGCCGAGCTGCTCGACCTGCAGGACGATGACGTCGGCGTCGCAGTCCAGGCGCAGTTCGTGCAGCTTCTGCACGTGGCCGGACTCCTCGCCCTTGCGCCACAGCTTGCCGCGCGAGCGTGACCAGTAGATGGCGCGGCCCTCGTCGACGGTGAGCTGCAGGGATTCGCGGTTCATCCAGGCCATCATCAGGATGCGCCCGGTCTTGTGGTCCTGGGCAATCGCCGGGACCAGCCCGTCGGCGTTCCAGTGAATTTCGTCCAGCCAGTTGCTCATTGCGTGTTCGCTTGTCCGGGGCGCATTGGGCGCCGGTTCACAATTGGGTCAGTTTGCCAGTGCCGCCGCGCGCTGGCTATCGGCGCAGGACCAGGTACAGGCCGCCGGCGAGCATCACCCAGGCCGGCCAGGTGTCGACAGCGGGCGCCAGGCCCTGGCTGGCGGCGCCGAGCAGCAGCACGGCGCCGAGCAGGCGCTCCACGCCGGAGCTGCGCGGCGGCGTAGCGGGCGCGCAACCCTGGCCGAGGCGATCCAGCGCCGCCCGGGTCTTCTTGGCCAGCACCGGCATCTGCTCGGCCTGGCTCTGCAGGTTGTGCAGCAGTCGCAGCGGACTCATGCGCTGGCGCATCCAGCGCTCGAGGTAGGGCTTGGCGGTGCTCCATAGATCCAGCTCGGGATACAGCTGGCGGCCGAGGCCCTCGATGTTGAGCAGGGTCTTCTGCAGCAGCACCAGTTGCGGCTGCACCTCCATGTTGAAGCGCCGCGCGGTCTGGAACAGACGCAGCAGCACCTGGCCGAAGGAGATGTCCTTGAGCGGCTTCTCGAACACCGGCTCGCAGACGGTGCGGATCGCCGCCTCGAAGTCGTTGAGCCGGGTCTCGGCCGGCACCCAGCCGGAGTCGATGTGCAGCTGCGCCACCTTGCGGTAGTCGCGCTTGAAGAAGGCCAAGAGGTTGCGCGCCAGGTAGTCCTGGTCCTCGGCGGTGAGGCTGCCGATGATGCCGCAGTCGATGGCGATGTACTGCGGGTCGTGCGGGGTGCGGGTGCTGACGAAGATGTTGCCGGGGTGCATGTCGGCGTGGAAGAAGCTGTCGCGGAACACCTGGGTGAAGAAGATCTCCACGCCGCGCTCGGCCAGCTTCTTCATGTCGGTGTGCTGGTCGTGCAGGGCGGCCAGGTCGGTGACCGGGATGCCGTAGATGCGCTCCATGACCAGTACCTTGGGGCGGCACCAGTCCCAGTACACCTGCGGCACGTAGAGCAGCGGCGAGCCGTCGAAGTTGCGCCGCAGCTGCGTGCCGTTGGCCGCCTCGCGCAACAGGTCGAGCTCGTCGAAGATGGTCTTTTCGTAGTCGCCGACCACCTCCACCGGGCGCAGGCGCCGGGCGTCGGCGGAGGCGCGCTCCATCACTCTGGCGAGGGCGAACAGCCAGGCCATGTCCTGGCGGATCACTGGCTCGAGGCCCGGGCGCACCACCTTGACCACCACATCCTCGCCGCTTCTGAGCTGGGCGGCGTGCACCTGGGCGACCGAGGCGCTGGCCAGCGGCTGGTGCTCGAAGCGGCTGAACACCTGGTCGATCCGTGCGCCGAGCTGCTGCTCGATGAGCGCTACCGCCTGCTCGGGCGGGAACGGCGGCACCTGGTCCTGCAGGCGCGCCAGCTCGTCGGCGATGTCCGGCGGCAGCAGGTCGCGGCGGGTGGACAGCAACTGGCCGAACTTGATGAACACCGGGCCGAGGTCTTCCAGGCTGCGGCGCAGGCGCTCGCCGCGCGACATGGCCAGCGGCGCGCGCGGCAGCCAGTGCCAGGGGGCGGCGCGCAGCAGGGCGTGCAGCCACCAGGGCAGCGGCAGGTCGAGGAGCAGGTCGTCCAGCTGGTAGCGGACGACGACCTGCTGGATACGGATCAGGCGGCGCAGGGCGAGCAGCTTCATGCGGTCATTCGCTTTCCAGGCGGCGGGCAAGGCGCTCGCCGCGCGCCTCGAGGCGGTCGAGGGCGAGCTTGAGCTCGTCCAGTTGGGCAAACTGCGCTTCGGCCTCGTTGCGACCGACCAGCGCGCGCGTCTCCTCGGCCAGCCAGTCGGCCAGGCTCAGGCGCAGGCTGGCCAGGCTGTCGGCACCCCAGGCCGCGGCGCCCTGCAGGGGGCGGGCCAGCGCCACGGCGCCGAGCGGGCCGAGCCATTCGGCCAGCGCGGCCTGCCAGTCCAGCTCGAGGTCCTGAAGGATGGCGGCCAGTTCGAGCAGGCAGCCGCTGTTGCCGTCCAGCTCGACGTCCGGGGCGTGCAGCACGGCGGTCTTGTCGCGGCGCACGGCGAGCTCAAGCAGGCGGCTGGCCGGGGCGCGCAGGGTGCAGTCGGGCAGGGCTTCCCAGTGGCCGGCCAGGCGCAGGCCGTCGCTGCCGGGCAGCAGATAAAAGTGCAGGCTGGGCGCCGTGCAGACGACGGCGATCACCCGGCCCTCCAGCGCAGCCAGGCGCGGCAGCGCGGTGGCGTCCAGCGCCAGCACCCGGTTGAGGCCGGCCTCGACGCCGGCGAGCAGCGCGGTGGTCAGCATCAGGGCTTGATGCCGCGGTGCAGGGCGACGATGCCGCCGGTCAGGTTGTGGTAGGTGACCAGGTCGAAGCCGGCGTCGACCATCATGCCCTTGAGGGTTTCCTGGTCGGGGTGCATGCGGATCGACTCGGCCAGGTAGCGGTAGCTGTCGGCGTCGTTGGTGATCAGCTTGCCGGCCAGCGGCATGAAGGCGAACGAGTAGGCGTCGTAGGCCTTGCCGAGCAGGGCACTGGACGGCTTGGAGAACTCCAGCACCAGCAGGCGGCCGCCGGGCTTGAGCACGCGCAGCATGGAGCGCAGGGCGTCTTCCTTGTGGGTGACGTTGCGCAGGCCGAAGGCGATGGTCACCACGTCGAAGTGGTTGTCGGGGAACGGCAGCTTCTCGGCGTCGGCCTGGACGAAGGTGACGTTGCCGGCCACGCCGCAGTCGAGCAGCTTGTCGCGGCCGACCTTGAGCATCGAGTCATTGATGTCGGCGAGCACCACCGCGCCGGTCGGGCCGACCAGGCGGGAAAACTGGCGGGTCAGGTCGCCGGTGCCACCGGCGATGTCGAGCACGCGGTTGCCCGGGCGCACGCCGGATAGCTCGATGGTGAAGCGCTTCCACAGGCGATGCATGCCGCCGGACAGCACGTCGTTCATCAGGTCGTACTTGGCCGCCACCGAGTGGAACACTTCGGCCACCTTCTTCGCCTTCTGGCTCTCCGGCACGTTCTGGTAGCCGAAGTGGGTGGTCGGCTCGGCGGAATCGGGCTTGCGCGGTTCGCTCATGTCGCAGTCACCTGAAAAAATGTGGCGGCCATTCTAATCGTCACCGCCGCCTTTGTCTTGAAGCTGCCTGCCAGGCGCTGTGGCAGTTTGTCTCGGCGATATGGGGGTGTTTTCCACGGGGTGGCCATCCATCCTGCGGGGAGCGGCTCAGAGCATCAGCTTGACCACCGACTCGTCGGGGTCGCGCGACTTGCCGGCGGCGGCCAGCGCGCTCAGATAGTCCGCCCACAGCTGCTCCTGGCGGGTGGCCAGCTCGTACAGGTAGTCCCAAGTGTAGAGGCCGCTGTCGTGGCCGTCGTCGAACACCAGCTTGAGGGCATACTGGCCGGCCGGCTCGGCGCCCTTGAAGCCGACGTGCAGCTTGCCGTACTGCAGGATGGGGTTGCCGTGACCCTGCACCTCGGCCGATGGCGAGTGCACGCGGAGGAATTCGGCGCTCAGCTGGTAATGCTGCTCGCCGTAGTGCAACTCGAGGGTCTTCGAGGCCTTGTGCAGCTTGATGGCGGAGGGGATGGGCATGGGGGCTCCTGCGGGTGATGGCCCGTAGGGTGGACAACTCGCGCAGCGACTGTCCACCGCTCGGGCTGCGGGGGGCGGTAGAAAACCGCTGCGCGGGTTTTCCACCCTGCGGCCATGGTCGCCCGGGTGGGTAACCGCGCAGCGCTGCCCGCCGTCCGGATTACAGGATATAGCGCGACAGATCCTCGTCCTGCGCCAGCTCGCCGAGGTGGCTGTTGACGTAGGCGCCGTCGATGGTGATCGGCCGGCCGCTGTGGTCGGCGGCCAGGTCGCCGGCGCTGAACGACACTTCCTCGAGCAGGCGTTCGAGCAGCGTGTGCAGGCGGCGCGCGCCGATGTTCTCGGTCTTCTCGTTGACCTGCCAGGCGATCTCGGCCAGGCGCTGGATGCCGTCCTGGGCGAACTGGATCTCCAGGCCCTCGGTCTTCAGCAGCGCGCAGTACTGCTCGGTCAGCGAGGCGTGCGGCTCGGTGAGGATGCGCTCGAAGTCCTGTGGGGTCAGCGCCTTGAGCTCGACGCGGATCGGCAGGCGGCCCTGTAGCTCGGGCACCAGGTCGCTGGGCTTGGCCAGGTGGAAGGCGCCCGAGGCGATGAACAGGATATGGTCGGTCTTGACCATGCCCAGCTTGGTGTTGACCGTGCAGCCCTCGATCAGCGGCAGCAGGTCGCGCTGCACGCCCTCGCGGGACACGTCGGCGCCGCTGACGTTGCCGCGCTTGGCGATCTTGTCGATCTCGTCGATGAACACGATGCCGTGCTGCTCGACCGCCTCCAGGGCGCGGGCCTTGAGCTCCTCCTCGTTGACCAGCAGCGCGGCTTCCTCGTCGCGGATCATCTTCAGGGCGTCCTTGACCTTGAGCTTGCGGGTCTTCTTCTTGCCCTTGGAGAGACCGGAGAACAGGTTCTGCAGCTGGCTGGTCATCTCCTCCATGCCCGGCGGGGTCATGATCTCGACGCCGGTCGGCGTGTCGGCCACCTCGATGTCGATTTCCTTGTCGTCCAGCTGGCCTTCGCGCAGGCGCTTGCGGAACAGCTGGCGGGTGTTGGAGTCCTCGCGGCTCGCCGGTTCGTCGCCGAAACCCTGGCGCGCGGGCGGCAGCAGGGCGTCGAGGACGCGATCCTCGGCGGCCTCCTCGGCGCGGTAGCGCATCTTGTGCACTTCCTGCTCGCGCAGCATTTTCAGCGCGGCGTCGGCGAGATCGCGGACGATCGACTCGACGTCGCGGCCGACATAGCCGACCTCGGTGAACTTGGTCGCCTCGACCTTGATGAACGGCGCATTGGCCAGCTTGGCCAGGCGGCGGGCGATCTCGGTCTTGCCGACGCCGGTCGGGCCGATCATCAGGATGTTCTTCGGCGTCACCTCGACGCGCAGCTCGGCGGGCAGCTGCATGCGCCGCCAGCGGTTGCGCAGGGCGATCGCGACGGCGCGCTTGGCGTCGTCCTGGCCGATGATGTGGCGGTTGAGTTCGTGGACGATCTCGCGGGGCGTCATGGACATGAAAGGGGGCTCCGGAAGACGCGCTCACTGGGCGCAGTCTTCTTCCTCGATGGTCAGATTCTGGTTGGTGAACACGCAGATGGAGCCGGCGATGTTCAGCGCGGTCTCGGTGATTTCGCGAGCCGACAGCTCGGTCTTCTGCAGCAGGGCCATGGCCGCGGCCTGGGCGAAGCCGCCACCGGAGCCCATGGCGATCAGGCCGTGCTCGGGTTCCACCACGTCGCCATTGCCGGTGATGATCAGCGAGGCGTCCTTGTTGGCCACCGCCAGCATGGCTTCCAGGCGGCTCAGCGAACGGTCGGTGCGCCAGTCCTTGGCCAGCTCCACGGCGGCACGGATCAGGTGGCCCTGGTGCTTCTCCAGCTGGCCCTCGAAGCGCTCGAACAGGGTGAAGGCGTCGGCGGTGGCGCCGGCGAAGCCGGCCAGCACCTGGCCGTGGTAGAGGCGGCGCACCTTCTTGGCGTTGCCTTTCATCACGGTGTTGCCGAGCGATACCTGGCCGTCGCCGCCCATGACGACTTTGCCGTTGCGGCGGACTGAAACGATGGTGGTCAAGGGAGCGATCTCCAGCAGCTGGACGCGGGGGCATCCGGGATGCGGGGAGATATGGGGGATGACGCCGGGGTTTTCAACCGCCTGCCGGCGGATTGGCGGCAGGCGGTTGAGGGCGGGACTGGCTCAGCGGCGCTGGACCACGCTGCTGACGCCGCCGGCGCCGAGCTGCTTCTGCGCGGCGTCGGCCTGCGGGCGGCTGGTGAAGGGGCCGACCACCACGCGGTGCCAGGTCTTGTCGCCGACCTTGCCCGACTCGATGCGCGCGTCCTGGCCGAGCAGGATCAGTTTGGCGCGCGCGCTCTCCGCCTGCTCGCGGTTGGCGAAGGAGCCGGCCTGCAGGACGAAGCGCTGGGCGGCGGCCGGCTTGGCGGCGCTGGGCGTCGGCGTTGCGGGCGTCGAAGTCGCCTTGGTCGCCGTAGCCGTGGTCATCGTCGGTGAGGTCGTGGGGCTGGCGGCTGGCGCCGTGCTCGACGGCTTGGCCACTGGCTGGGGCGCCGGCTGACTCGGTTTTACCGGCGCCGGCGCCGGTGCCAGCGGCGGCGGTGGCGTGCGACCTTCGAGCAGGGCCTGGGCGCGCGCGGCATCGACCGCCTGGATCTGCTCCGGCGTGGGCTGTACCTGAGCACCGGCCGGCGACGACCCCTGCGACTCCGGCAGCAGGGTATAGAAGTCGTACTTCGGCTTGGGCGGCGATGCCGGTTGCGCCGGCGTGGCCGGCTTGGCGGCGATTTCCGGTTTTTCCGCAGGCGCGCGCTTGATCTCCTCGCCGCCCGGCTTGAGCTGGGAGAGGAAGACGAAGAAGCCGCCGATCGCCGCGCCGGCGACCAGCCAGATCCAGCCCGGCACCGGCTGGCGGGCCGACGCGGAACTGGTGCGGCTGGCGCCGCGCGGTTTCGGTTTCTGCTTGCGGGCGGCCATGGCTTACATGCGCTCGAGGGTGGTCAGGCCGAGCAGTTCGAGGCCCTGCTTGAGGGTGCGGCCGGTCAGCGCGGCCAGGCGCAGGCGGCTTTGTTGTACCGCTTCGTCCTCGGCGCTGAGGATCGGGCAGTTCTCGTAGAAGCTGGAGAACAGCCCGGCCAGGTCGTACAGGTAGCTGCACAGGACATGCGGCACGCCTTTGGCGGCGACGCTGTTGAGCACTTCGCCGAACTGGCCGAGCTTGGCGGCCAGCGCCTGCTCCTGCTCGGCCTGCAGACTGATCTGCCCGCCGATCTCCTCGATGCCCTTGCCCAGCTTGCGGAACACGCTGGCCACGCGGGTGTAGGCGTACAGCAGGTAGGGCGCGGTGTTGCCCTCGAAGCTGAGCATCTGCTCGAAGTTGAAGCTGTAGTCGCTGGTGCGATGCTTGGACAGGTCGGCGTACTTGACCGCGCCGATGCCCACCGCCTGGGCGATGCTGCGCAGCTCGGCCTCGTCCAGTTCCGGGTTCTTGCCCTTGACCAGCGCGTAGGCGCGCTGCTCGGCCTCGTCGAGCAGGTCGATCAGCTTGACGGTGCCGCCGTCGCGGGTCTTGAACGGCCGTCCGTCGGCGCCGTTCATGGTGCCGAAGCCCATGTGCTCGAGGTCCATGCTGGCATGCACGAAGCCGGCGCGGCGCGCCACCTCGAAGGCCATCTGGAAGTGCAGGGCCTGGCGCTGGTCGACGAAGTACAGGACACGGTCGGCCTGAAGGGTCTGGCTGCGGTAGCGCATGGCGGCCAGGTCGGTGGTGGCGTACAGGTAGCCGCCACCGGCCTTCTGCACGATCACCGGCAGCGGGTTGCCCTCGGCGTTCTTGTACTCGTCCATGAACACGCACTGCGCGCCTTCGCTCTCGCTGAGCAGGCCCTTGGCCGCGAGGTCGGCGACGATCTGCGCGAGATCGGCGTTGTAGGCGCTCTCGCCGCGCACGTCGGCCGGGCTCAGTTTGACGCCGAGGCGGTCGTAGACGGCCTGGCAGTGCGACAGCGACACGTCGTTGAAGCGCTGCCACAGGCGCAGGCATTCGGCGTCGCCGGCCTGCAGCTTGACCACCAGGGCACGGGCGCGGTCGGCGAATTCGGCGGAGTCGTCGAAGCGCTTCTTCGCCGCGCGATAGAACTGCTCGAGGTCGGCCAGCTCGCTCTCGGCGGCGACCGGGTTCTCCTCGAGGTAGGCGAGCAGCATGCCGAACTGGGTGCCCCAGTCGCCGACGTGGTTCTGGCGGATCACCGTGTCGCCGAGGAACTCCAGCACGCGGGCCACTGCGTCGCCGATGATGGTCGAGCGCAGGTGGCCGACGTGCATTTCCTTGGCGAGGTTGGGCGAGGACAGGTCGACCACCACGCGCTGCTGCGGGCCGCTCTTGCGCACGCCGAGCTGGGCATCGGCCAGCGCGGCCTCCAGACGCTGGGCGAGGGCGTCGCTGTTCTGGAAGAAATTGAGGAAGCCGGGACCGGCGATCTCCACCTTGTTGATGGCGGCGTCGGCGGGCAGCGCGGCGATCAGCTTCTCGGCCAGCTCGCGCGGCTTCAGGCCGGCCGGCTTGGCCAGCATCATGGCGATGTTGCTGGCGAAGTCGCCGTGCGTCTTGTCCTTGGTGTTCTCCACCTGGATCGCCGGGGTCAGCCCCGCGGGCAGCACGCCGTCGTCGGTCAGGCGGGTCAGGGCTTGCTGGATCAGGTGGCGAATGCTGTCTTTCATCGGTGTGCTCTTCAGGCCGGGTGCGCGGGCGCCGGGGCGCTGCTCGAAAACCGTACATTATCCGTAGCCCGCCGGGGCTTGCCAACCGCTGACAGTGTAGGGCGCTGGCGGCTGCGTGGCGCCGCGCCGGTTGTGAGCCGGGTCGCGCTTTAGAACAGGTCGATGGGGTCGACGTCCAGCGACCAGCGCACCTGGCGGCTGCCCGGCAGGTTCTCCAGGTCGAGCAGCCAGGGGCCGAGCAGGCGGTGCAGGGCGGCGCGCGCGGGCGCCTGCAGCAACAGCTGGGCGCGGTGGCGGCCGGCGCGCCGCTCCATGGGGGCCGGCACCGGGCCGAGCACCTGCACGGCGGCGTCGCCATCCCCCAGGCGCTGCTCGGCGAGCGAAGCGGCCTGATCGAGGAAGGCCTCGGCCTGCTCGGCCTGGTAGGCGTCGGCGCGCAGCAGGGCGAGGTGGCTGAAGGGCGGCAGGCCGGCGGCGCGGCGCTCGCTGAGGGCCTGCTCGGCGAAGGCGAAGTAGCCCTGCTCGGTGAGTTGCACCAGCAGCGGGTGGTCGGCCAGGTGGGTCTGGATCACCACCTGGCCCGGCGCCTCGGCGCGTCCGGCGCGGCCGGCGACCTGGACGATCAGCTGGGCCATGCGTTCGCTGGCGCGGAAGTCGGCGCTGAACAGTCCGCCGTCGGCGTCGAGGATGGCGACCAGGGTGACCCGCGGGAAGTGGTGGCCCTTGGCGAGCATCTGGGTGCCGATCAGGATGCACGGCTCGCCACGTTGGACGGTGGCGAACAGCCGCTCCATGGCGCCCTTGCGCGCCGTGCTGTCGCGGTCGACGCGCAGTACCGGAAAGTCGGGGAACAGCAGACGCAGACGTTCCTCGCTGCGCTCGGTGCCGACCCCGACCGGGCGCAGGTCGACGTGCCGACACTGCGGGCAGGCAGCCGGCAGGCCCTGGCGGTGGTCACAATGGTGGCAGCGCAGCTGCTGGTGGCGCTGGTGCAGGGTCAGGCGGGCGTCGCAGCGCGGGCACAGGGCCTGCCAACCGCAGTCGTGGCACAGCAGGGTGGGCGCGAAGCCGCGGCGGTTGAGGAACACCAGCACCTGCTGGCCGGCGGCCAGGGTGTCGCCGATCAGCCGTTGCAGCGGCGGCGAGATACCGCTATCCAGCGGCCGGCTGCGCACATCGAGGCGCTCGAAGCGCGGCGCCCTGGCGCCGCCGGCGCGCTGGGTCAGGCGCAGCAGGGCGTAGCGGCCCTGTTCGGCGTTGTGCAGGCTTTCCAGCGACGGAGTGGCCGAGCCGAGCAGCAGCGGCACGCGCTCCAGGCGCGCGCGCATCACCGCCAGGTCGCGCGCATGGTAGCGCAGGCCTTCCTGCTGTTTATAGGAGGCGTCGTGCTCCTCGTCGACGATGATCAGGCCCGGCGTTTTGAGCGGGGTGAACAACGCCGAGCGGGTACCGATGACGATCTGGGCGTGGCCCTCGCCGGCGGCCTGCCAGGCCTCCAGGCGCTCGCGGTCGGTGAGGCCGGAGTGCAGCAGGGCGATGCGCGCATTGAAGCGGCGGGCGAAACGCTCGAGGGTCTGCGGGCCGAGGTTGATCTCGGGGATCAGCACCAGCGCCTGCTTGCCGGCCTCGAGGGTTTCGCGGATCAGTTGCAGGTAGACCTCGGTCTTGCCGCTGCCGGTGACCCCGGCCAGCAGGCAGGGATGGAAGCGGCCGAAGCCTGCGCGCACCGCCTCGAAGGCGCTGCGCTGTTCGGCGTTGAGCGCCAGCTCCGGCTGCAGCAGCCAGGCGCCGTGGTGTTCGGGAACGCTCGGCCGGCGACGGATCACCTCGACCAGGCCCTTGTCGTGCAGCAGCTTGAGGCTGTCGCGCGCCAGCTGGAACTGGTCCAGCAGGTTCTGGTTGATGCCGTGCGGATGCTGAGCCAGGGTGGCCAGCGCCTGGCGCTGGCGCGGCGCGCGCGCCAGGCGCGGATCGTCGAGGCGGGCGTGGGGCATCGCCTGCCAGATGCGCTCCTCGCCGCGCTCGGCCGGCTCGCCCTGGCGCAGCAGGTTGGGCAGGGCCCAGCTGAAGGTATCGCCGAGGCTGTGCTGATAATAGCTGGCCGTCCAGCGGCACAGCTCGAGCAGCGCCGGCGGCAGCACCGGTTGACGATCGAGCAGCGCCGAGGCGCTGCGCAGGCGCTCCTCGGCCACTTCGCTGTGCGCGACCCGCTCGACCAGCACGCCGACCAGCTCGCGGCGGCCGAACGGCACGCGCAGGCGCACGCCGGGTTCCAGCAGGGTCGGGTCGCAGCCTGCCGGCGCCCGGTAGTCGAACAGGCGGCGCAGCGGCGAGGGCAGGGCGAGGCGCAGGATCGGATCGGTCACGCAGGGGCTCCGCAGGCGAAGGCCGGCGATAAAGGCCGGCGATATTAGCACGCCCTCCGAGGCCTGCCGTGACGGCCGGAGGCTTGCATCGGCAGGGGGGTCTGTTATCATGCCGCCCTATTTTTCCGGGTGGCCCGACTACCCCGGTGAATTACCTCGTGCGGTGCCCGGCATGGTGTCGGGTGGCGGCACACCACCCCTGAGGATCCATAGATGAAACCGGAAATCCATCCCGAGTATAAAGAAGTCACCGCGACCTGCAGCTGCGGCAACGTGGTCAAGACCCGTTCCACCCTGTGCAAGGACCTGAGCCTCGACGTGTGCTCCGAGTGCCACCCGTTCTACACCGGCAAGCAGAAGGTGCTCGACACCGGCGGCCGTATCGACCGCTTCAAGCAGCGTTTTGCCGGCTTCGGTGCCAGCAAGAAGTAAGCGGTGCGTATCGGGATGCGCCAGGCGTTTCCCGCTGCCACGAGAAAGGCGTCCCTCTGGGGCGCCTTTTTTGTTTGCGCCGTATTTTCCCTGGCGCCACTGCGAGCCCTGGCCGAGGGCTGCCGTGCGCCCGGCCCGCTGCGCGAGGCGCAGGTGGCCAGGGTGGTGGACGGCGATACCCTGCGTCTCAGCGATGGACGCAGCGTGCGGCTGATCGGCGTCAATGCCCCGGAGATGGGGCGCGAGGGGCGTCCGGACGAGCCCTTCGCCGTGGCGGCGACTCGCCAGCTCGAGCAATTGGTCGCTGCCAGCGGCGGACGGGTCGCCTTGCTGGTCGGCGCGCAGGCGCACGATCACTACGGGCGCAGCCTGGCGCACGCCTTCGGCCGCGATGGCGCCAACTGGGAAGCCCAGCAGCTGGCCGCAGGCCTGGGCTTTGCCGTGGCACTGGCGCCGAATACCGCGCTGGCCTCCTGCCAGTTCGCCGCCGAGGCGAAGGCGCGCGCGACGGGGCGCGGCCTCTGGCGGCGCAACCCGGTGCTCGACGCCGCGCAGCTGCGACGAGGCGGCTTCGCGCTGCTGCGTGGCCGCGTCGAGGCGGTCGAGCGCAGCCGGGGCGGCGTCTGGCTGGAGCTGGAGGGGGATCTGGTGTTGCAGATTGCTCCGCAAGCGCTGGCGCAGTTCGACGAGCAGGCACTGCAGGGGCTCCGGGGGCAGGTGGTCGAGGCGCGCGGCTGGGTAGTCGACCGCCAACGGCGCGGCGCGCTCAAGCCGGGGCAGGCGCGCTGGCTACTGCGCGTCACGCATCCGGCGATGCTCGGGCGCTGAGCGGTACCCTGCGCAATCGCGCGCCTATCATTGAGCGCCGATGTGAGCGATGGCGGTACTTTCCATGCACGCCAGGGACACCTGAAAGTCTAGTGTCGAGGGGCTTGACAAGCGCGCTTTGCGCTCTGGGTGGGCGCGCTTGTAGGCGGGCGCGCACTTGCCGTATGCTCGTGCTCCCTGTCTGTACCTATAAAATAGAAAGTGGAAGCACCAACATGTCCGATCTGAAAACTGCCGCGCTCGAGTACCACGCTCAGCCTCGTCCCGGCAAGCTGAGCGTTGAGCTGACCAAGCCCACGGTTACCGCGCGCGACCTGTCCCTGGCCTACAGCCCCGGCGTGGCGGAGCCGGTGCGCGAAATCGCCCGCGATGCCGAGCTGGCCTTCAAGTACACCGGCAAGGGCAACCTGGTGGCGGTCATCTCCGATGGTACGGCGATTCTCGGCCTAGGCGACCTCGGCCCGCTGGCTTCCAAGCCGGTGATGGAAGGCAAGGGCGTACTGTTCAAGCGCTTCGCCGGTATCGATGTGTTCGATATCGAGGTGGACGCGGAAAGCCCCCAAGCCTTCATCGATACCGTCAAGCGCATCTCGGTGACTTTCGGCGGCATCAACCTGGAGGACATCAAGGCGCCCGAGTGCTTCGAGATCGAGCGCGCGCTCATCGAGCAGTGCGACATCCCGGTGTTCCACGATGACCAGCACGGCACCGCTATCGTGACTGCTGCCGGTATGCTCAATGCTCTGGAAATCGTCGGCAAGAAGCTGGAAGACGCGCAGATCGTCTGTCTCGGCGCTGGTGCCGCGGCCACCGCCTGCATGAAGCTGCTGGTCAGCATGGGTGCCAAGGTCGAAAATATCTTCATGATCGACCGCAAGGGCGTGATCCACGCCGGCCGTGACGATCTCAATCAGTACAAGTCGCTGTTCGCCCACGAAACCGACAAGCGCACCCTGAGCGATGCCATGAAGGGCGCCGACGTGTTCGTCGGTCTGTCCGGCGCCAACCTGCTGTCGGCGGAAGATATGGCGCAGATGGCGCCGAATCCCATCGTGTTCGCCTGCTCCAACCCGGATCCGGAGATCAAGCCGGAGCTGGCCCGTGAAGTGCGCCCGGATGTGATCATGGCCACTGGCCGTTCCGACTATCCGAACCAGGTCAACAACGTCCTCGGCTTCCCCTTCATCTTCCGCGGAGCCCTCGACGTTCGCGCCACCCGCATCAACGAGGAGATGAAGATCGCCGCCGTGCACGCCATCCGCGACCTGGCCAAGCTGCCGGTGCCGCAGGAAGTCTGCGCTGCCTATGGCGTAGACAGCCTGGAGTTCGGTCGCGAGTACATCATTCCCAAGCCGATGGACCAGCGTCTGATCCAGCTGGTGCCGGATGCGGTGGCCAAGGCCGCCATCGAGACCGGCGTGGCCCGCCTCGGCTATCCGAAGCATTACCCGCTGAAGTCGGCCGACGACGTGTTCAACGGCTGATATTTCGTCCGGAAACAAAAAACCCCGCGCTGCGGGGTTTTTTGTCGGTGGCGGTTATGAGGCCCGGCCGCGGGTCTTGGGTCAGAACAGATCGATGGGTACCGGTGCCGGCTCGCCGCCGAAATGGTCCTCGAAGCCGGCGGTGCTCTGCAGGGTCGGCTCGGGCGGGGCGTCCTTGTTGAACAGCTCGAAGACCGCGCCGGGGGTGCCGGGGGCGGCGGCGAGGCCGGTCGACGGATCGATGCGCAGGCGCAGCAAACCCTCCGGTTCGGCGGGCAGGTGGGGCGGATGATCCTTGAGCGCCACGCCCATGTAGCGCATCCATATCGGCAGGGCGACGGTACCGCCGAATTCGTGACGGCCGAGACTCTGCGGCTGGTCGAAGCCGGCCCAGGCGGTGGTGACGAAGTCGCCGTTGTAGCCGGCGAACCAGGAGTCCTTCTGCTCGTTGGTGGTGCCGGTCTTGCCGGCCAGATCAGAGCGCTCGAGACTCAGCGCGCGGCGGGCGGTACCCCGCTTGATCACATCCTGCAGCATGCTGGTCATGATATAGGCGGTGCGTGGATCGAGCACACGCTCGGCCTGGATGGGCTGCGGGACGGAGTCGCCCGCTACGGGGCTGGCGGTGGCGACCGGGGTAGCCTCGGCTGGCACCTGCTGGGCGCTCGGGGTGCGGGCCGGATTGGCTTCGAACAGCGGCTCGCCCTCGCGGCTCTCGATACGGGTGATCAGGTAGGGCTGAACACGATAGCCGCCGTTGGCGAAGACCGCATAGCCGGTGGTGACCTCCAGCGGAGTCAGGTTGGCGGTGCCCAAGGCCAGCGAGAAGTTGCGCGGCAGCTCCTGCGGCGGGAGGCTGAAGCGCTTGCTGTAGTCGAGGACGTAATCGATGCCGAGCTCCTGCAGCAGGCGGATCGACACCAGGTTGCGCGAGCGGAACAGGGCTTCGCGCATGCGGATCGGACCGAGGAAGGTATTGTTGTCGTTCTTCGGTCGCCACACCTCGCCAGTGTAGGGGTCGACGAACTCGATGGGGGCGTCGTTGATCAGGCTGGCGGCCGTGAACCCCTTGTCCAGGGCGGCACTGTAGATAAACGGCTTGAAGCTCGAGCCGGGCTGGCGTTTTGCCTGCGTGGCGCGGTTGTAGTTGCTCTGCTCGAAGGAGAAGCCGCCGATCAGGGCGCGGACTGCGCCGTCATGTGGATCCAGCGAGACGAGGGCGCCTTGCGCCTGCGGCAGTTGGACAAAGCGCAGGCTGCCGTCGTCCTGGCGCTGCACGCGGATCAGGTCGCCGATCTGCACCACGTCAGCCGGCTTGCCGGGCTGGCGCCCCAGGCTGTTGTTGCTGAGGTGCGGGCGCGCCCACTTCATGGTTTGCCAGCTGACCGGCTCTTCGCTGCCGTTGCGCATCAGCACCTGGATGCCGTCGCTGTTGATGCTGGTCACTACGGCCGGCTCGAGGCCGCCTAGAATGCTCTGCTCGTAGAGCTTGAGCGCCCACTGGTGGCGGTCGAGCTGGGCCAGGCGCTGCTCGGGGCCGCGGTAGCCATGGCGCTGGTCATAGTCGAGCAGTCCTTCGCGCAGGGCCCGGTTGGCCGCCGTCTGCAGTTCGCTGCTGACGCTGGTATAGACCCGATAACCTTCGGTATAGGCGTCGCCGCCGAAGCGGCTGACGATTTCGGCGCGGGCCATTTCCGCGACGTAGGGCGCTTCCAGTTCGGGCGGGGTGACGACCTGCTGGTGCGCCTCGACCGTTTCGGCGAGGGCGCTCTGGTAGCGCTGCTGGTCGATCTTGCCGAGTTCGTACATGCGCGACAGAATCCAGTCGCGGCGGATCTTGGCGCGCTCGGGGTTGGCCACCGGGTTGTAACGCGAGGGGGCCTTGGGCAGGCCGGCGATCATCGCCAGCTGCGCCAGCGACAGTTCGCCGATCGACTTGCCATAGTAGATCTGCGCGGCCGCCTCGATCCCATAGGCGCGGTTGCCCAGATAGATCTTGTTGACGTAGAGCTCGAGGATCTCGTTCTTGTCGAGGGCGCGCTCGATCTGCAGGGCCAGCAAGATCTCGGTGATCTTCCGGGAGAAGCTGCGCTCGTTGGAAAGGAAGAAATTCTTCGCCACCTGCATGGTGATGGTGCTACCGCCGGTCTGGATCTGGCCGCTCTGCAATAATTGCGCAGCAGCACGCATCAGGCTCTTCAGGTCGACACCATAATGGTGAGCGAAATTGTCATCCTCCGCAGCCAGCAAAGCGTCGACAAAATCCTGGGGAATGTCGGCGAAGTGGATGGGACTACGGCGCATTTCGCCGAATTCGGCGATGAGCTTGGCGTCGGCGCTGTAGATCCGCAGGGGGACCTGCATGCGCACGTTGCGCAGGGTTTCCACCGACGGCAGGCTCGGGCTGAGATAGAGGAAGGTGCCGCTCAGGGCCAGCAATACAGCGCTGATCAGGGCGACGCAGGTCCACGAAAAAAGCTTCAACAGGCGCATCAGGAGTCTTGCTTGTCCGGGGGTGAGTGAGTAGAGCGGGTGGCGCGGGGAAAAGGCAAAAGCTGTTCACATTATAGGTGTTTTCCCTCGGAAGTAGCCATTTGGCCTGATGTCAAGTGGGGGGGTTTAATGCTGAAATACATCAACCGTCCGTAACTGTCGGATGCAGATAGGAAAATGGCCGTGCTAGGGCTCTTCAACAAGACCGCGAATACGCTATTGGGGATCGACATCAGCTCGACTTCGGTCAAGCTGCTGGAGTTGAGCCGCTCGGGGGGGCGCTACAAGGTGGAGGCCTATGCGGTCGAGCCCTTGCCGCCGAATGCGGTCGTCGAGAAGAACATCGCCGAGATCGAAGGCGTCGGTCAGGCCCTGACCCGTTTGTTGGGCAAGGCGCGCACCGGGGCGAAAAGCGTGGCCGTGGCGGTGGCTGGTTCGGCGGTGATCACCAAGACCATCGAAATGGACGCCGGGCTGTCCGAGGATGAGATGGAAAATCAGCTGAAGATCGAGGCTGACCAGTACATCCCTTACCCGCTGGAGGAGGTTGCCATCGATTTCGAAGTCCAGGGAGTGGCGCCTCGCAACCCCGAGCGCGTCGAGGTGCTGCTGGCTGCCTGTCGCAAGGAGAACGTCGAGGTGCGCGAGGCCGCCTTGGCGCTCGCCGGTCTGACTGCCAAGGTGGTCGATGTCGAAGCTTACGCGCTGGAGCGTGCTTATTCGCTGCTCGAGCCACGGCTGGCGGCCGGCCGTGAGGAACAGACCATCGCCGTGGTGGACATCGGCGCCACCATGACCACCCTCAGCGTGCTGCACGGTGGCAAGACTATCTACATTCGCGAGCAATTGTTCGGTGGCAAGCAACTGACCGAAGAGATCCAGCGTCGCTACGGCCTGTCCTTCGAGGAGGCCGGGCGGGCTAAGAAGCAGGGTGGTCTTCCGGATGACTATGACAGCGAAGTTTTGCTGCCGTTCAAGGAGGCGGTAGTCCAGCAGGTATCGCGCTCGCTGCAGTTCTTCTTCGCCGCGGGGCAGTTCAGCGATGTCGACTGCATTCTGCTAGCTGGTGGCACTGCGTCCTTGCCCGACCTCGATCGATTGATCCAGCAGAAGATCGGTACGCCTTGCGTGGTGGCCAACCCCTTCGCCGACATGTCGCTGGGCAGCAAGGTCAATGCTGCAGCGCTGGCCACTGATGCGCCAGCGTTGATGATCGCCTGCGGTCTGGCGATGAGGAGTTTCGACTGATGGCCAGAATCAACCTTCTCCCTTGGCGCGAACAACGCCGCGAGGAGCGCAAGCAGCGCTTCCTGGTGGCGCTCGGTGCGGTACTGGTCGGAGCGGCAGCTCTGGTGTTTGCCGGCGATCAATACCTGAACGCCATGATCGAGCGCCAGAACGCGCGCAATGAGTTCGTGCGCAAGGAAATCGCCGTGCTGGATGCGCGGATCAAGGAAATCAAGGAGCTTAAGGAGCGTCGCCAGCAACTGCTGGAACGCATGAAGATCATCCAAGATCTGCAGGGTAATCGTCCGATCATCGCTCGAGTGTTCGATCAATTGGTCCGCACTCTGCCAGATGGCGTGCATTTCACCGAGCTGAAAATGACCGGCAAGGACATCGCCGTCAAAGGTGCGGCCGAGTCCAACAACCGGGTTTCCACGCTAATGCGCAACCTGGACGCTTCCGAGTGGCTGATGGCGCCGAACCTTACCGAGGTCAAGGCGGTGACCGCAGGCGCCGTGGATCAGGCCAACGTATTCCAGTTGACCGTCCAGCAAACTAAGCCGGGGGAGGAGAACGTGGCTCAGGTGGCAGCGCCGCTGCCGGCGGCAAAAGGTAAACAGGCCAACAATAAGGGAGCCAAAAAATGAGTCTGGCTCAATCTTTGGAAAGCCTGCGCAAGGTCAATCTCAGTGAGTTGGATGCCAACAACTTGGGTTCTTGGCCGGCGCCGGTCAAGGTGATCGCGGCGGTCCTCCTGCTGATTATCGTGCTAGCGCTGGGATACAACTTTCATCTGAAGGAACTCCAGGCAAAGCTGGAACAGCAGAGAACGCAGGAGACGACCCTCAAGCAGCAGTTCGCCACCAAGGCGTTTGAAGCCGCCAACCTTGAGAAATACCGCCAGCAGATGGCGGAAATGGAGCAGTCGTTTGGGGCCCTATTGCGCCAATTGCCGAGTGATACCGAAGTTCCGGGCCTACTTGAGGATATCACCCGAACCGGCTTGGGCAGCGGCCTCGAGTTCGAGGAAATCAAGCTGATGCCAGAGGTCACGCAGCAGTTCTATATTGAGTTGCCGATTCAAATCCGCGTGGTGGGGGGATACCACGATCTGGCAAGCTTTGTGAGTGGTGTAGCCAGCCTGCCACGAATCGTTACCCTGCACGATTTCGAGATTAAGTCGGTTGCCGGTGGCGAGTCGAAGTTGAGTATGAGCATTGTGGCGAAGACCTATCGTTACAATGACAAGGGGCTGCAGAAATGAAGAGTGCCCGCCTGATTATCGGTAGCCTTTTGCTGCTGGGGTTGACCGCCTGCGACTCCTCTGGGTTCAGTGATTTGCAGGCCTACATGAACGAGGTTCGTGCGAGGCCCAAGGGGGATATCGAGCCGGTCCCCACCTTCCCGCCGTATGAGGCGTTCACCTACAGCGCCGCGGGATTGCGGAGCCCCTTCCAGCCGCCGATAAAGATTGAGCTGCGCCAGAAGCAGAAAGGTTCGGCGGAGATCAAGCCGGATGAGTCGAGGCCCAAACAATTCCTCGAGGGTTTCAACATCGAGCAGTTCGAGATGGTTGGTCTGCTAGCTAATGACTCTGGGCAATTCGCTCTCATCAGCGGGGCCGGGGGCGTACATCGGGTCAAGATTGGTGAGTACCTGGGCCGTAACTATGGGCGCATCGTGGCAATCAGCGATGACCGCATTGAGGTCGTCGAAATAGTCCCGGATGGCGAGGGGGGCTGGTTGGAGCGCCCGCGCACCCTAACCCTCAAAGAATCCACTTGAGGGCTAGGATCCATGAAAAATCCTATTTGGTCTGCACAACGGATTCAGACAATGAACAGTTCCATTTCGCGCTTCAGCCTGTCACTGCTGGCAGTGTTGCTTTCGCCGGCGGCACTGGCTGCCGATCTGCAGGGGGTGGATGTAGCGGCTCTGCCCGGAAATCGGGTCGAGCTGAAGCTGACCTTCGATGAGCCGGTAGTTGCCCCGCGGGGCTATACCATCGAGCAGCCGGCACGCATCGCCTTGGATTTGCCGGGGGTCACCAACAAACTCGGCTCACGCAATCGCGAGTTGGGCGTCGGCAATGCGCGCAGCCTAACCGTTGTCGAGGCAGAAGACCGTACTCGCCTGATCATCAACCTAAACAGCCTGCAGCCCTACACGACGCGGGTGGCCGGCAGCAATCTGTTCGTCGTGGTGGGGGCTTCGCCAACAGCTAATTCCAATGCTGCAGCGGCATCCTCCACCGCTCCGGTGGCTCAACCGCTGACGCAGGCGCCGAAGCCCTTCGTATCTGCCGGAAAGGCTGTTCGTGGCATCGACTTCCAGCGCGGTACACAGGGCGAAGGCAATGTGGTCATCGAGTTGTCCGAGCCGGGCATCAGTCCGGATATCCAGGAAAGCGGCGGCAAGATCCGCCTCGATTTCCCGCGAACCCAATTGCCTGAGCAGCTGCGGGCTCGTCTGGACGTCAAGGATTTTGCGACCCCGGTGCAGTTTGTGACTGCGTCGGCCAGCGGCGATAGGGCGAGCATCGTCATTGAGCCAACCGGCAACTACGACTATTTGGCCTACCAGACCGATAATCGTCTGACCATCAGCGTCAAGCCGTTGTCTCAGGTTGATGTAGAGAAGCGCAAGGCTGAGCGGTTCGCCTACACAGGCGAGAAACTGTCGCTGAATTTCCAGGACATCGACGTGCGCTCGGTGCTGCAGTTGATCGCCGACTTCACCGACCTCAACTTGGTGGCCAGCGACACTGTGCAAGGCAATATCACACTGCGCCTGCAAAACGTACCCTGGGATCAGGCGCTGGATCTGGTGCTGAAGACTAAGGGTCTGGATAAACGCAAAATCGGTAACGTTTTGCTGGTTGCCCCGGCCGACGAGATCGCTGCTCGCGAACGCCAGGAACTCGAGGCCCAGAAGCAAATAGCAGAGCTGGCCCCGCTGCGCCGCGAGGTCCTGCAGCTGAACTACGCTAAGGCTTCGGATATCGCCGGCCTCTACAAGGAGTATTCGGAAAGTGCTGAGGCCAAGGACATGCGTGGTTCGGTCATTTTCGATGACCGAACCAATAGTCTGATCGCCAATCTGACTGAGGACCGTCTGGAAGAGTTACGCCGCATCGTGACCCAGCTGGATATCCCGGTACGTCAGGTGATGATTGAGGCACGTATCGTCGAGGCTAGCGTCGGTTACGACAAGAGCTTGGGGGTGCGCTGGGGGGGGGCTTTTGTGGGCGATGACAAGTGGACGGTCTATGGCAAGGATGGTGCCCTCTCGGCGGATGATGAGACAGGGATTCTCGGGCTGCCGGGGACTAAGACAGTTGGTGATGATTTCGAGTTTGACGACAGTACTGCCCCGGTACCGTTTGTGGATATGGGAGTGAGCGGCAGCACCTCTGGACTAGGCATTGGATTCATCACTGATAATGTAATCCTCGACCTGCAGCTGTCTGCAATGGAAAGTACTGGCAACGGTGAAGTGGTCTCCCAGCCCAAGGTTGTCACCTCCGATAAGGAAACCGCGAAGATCCTCAAGGGTAAGGAGGTTCCCTATTCGACGGTCAGCGATTCGGGTACCGAGGTGCAATTCAAGGAAGCTGCACTGGCCCTTGAGGTGACACCGCAGATCACCCCGGACAATCGGGTGATTCTCGAGGTGAAGGTCAACAAGGATGAGCCCGATTTCGCCAATGCAGTGGACGGCGTGCCGCCAATCGACAAGAACGAGGTCAATGCCAAGGTGCTGGTGGCCGATGGCGAAACCATCGTGATCGGTGGGGTGTACAGCAACGCCCAGACTAAGACTGTGGAGAAGGTGCCCTTCCTCGGCGACCTGCCGTTCCTCGGCCGTCTGTTCCGCCACGACACTGTCAGCGATGCGAAATCCGAGCTGCTGATCTTCCTCACTCCGCGTATCATGGACACCCAAGCGATTTCCGTGAGCCGTTGATTGGTGCGTAATCTGATACTCGTGGGCCCGATGGGAGCTGGTAAGAGCACCATCGGGCGTCTTTTGGCCAAAGAGCTGCATCTGCCCTTCAAGGATTCCGACAAGGAAATCGAGGTGCGAACCGGCGCGGACATCCCGTGGATCTTCGATGTCGAAGGCGAGCAGGGGTTCCGCGATCGGGAGCAGGCGGTGATCGCCGACCTGTGCCGGGAGGATGGCCTGGTGCTGGCCACTGGCGGCGGGGCGGTGCTGCGCGAGGCCAACCGCGAGGCGCTGTGGGCCGGAGGGCGGGTGGTTTATCTGCACACCTCAGTCGAACAGCAACTGGAGCGTACCGCGCGCGATCGCAACCGTCCGCTGCTGCGCACGGCCAATCCGGGTCAGGTACTGCGCGACCTGCTGGCGATCCGCGATCCGTTGTATCGCCAGATCGCCGACGTGATCATCGAGACCGACCAGCGCCCGCCGCGTCTAGTGGTGCAGGAAGTGCTCGGTCGCCTGGAGCAGCTGCCGCCTCGCTAAGGGGCACCATGCCTTTTCGGGGCAGGCTACATCCCCACATCCGCCGGGCCAGCAGTCCGCAAGTGGCCCTTGGCAGAGTGCGTTCGCCGCTCTGAAAGGGGCGTGAACTGCGCTATCCTAGAGCCCTTTTTTCATAGGGGGCCACATGCGGACTCTTCACGTCGATCTTGGCGAGCGCAGCTATCCCATTTTCATCGGTGCCGACCTATTGGGACGTGCCGAGTGCTTCTCTCCCCACATCGCCGGTCGCCAGGTGGCGATCGTCACCAACCAGACGGTGGCGCCGCTTTATCTGCAGCGCCTCTGCGACACCCTGGCAGGTTACAAGATCACGCCGATCATCCTGCCCGATGGCGAAGCCTTCAAGAACTGGGAAACCCTGCAGCAGATCTTCGACGGTCTGCTCGCGGCCCGGCATGACCGGCGTACCACCGTGATCGCGCTTGGCGGCGGGGTGATCGGCGATATGGCCGGTTTCGCCGCTGCCTGCTATCAGCGAGGCGTGGACTTCATCCAGGTGCCCACGACGCTGTTGTCGCAGGTGGACTCTTCGGTGGGCGGCAAGACCGGGATCAACCACCCGCTGGGCAAGAACATGATCGGGGCCTTCTACCAGCCCCGCGCAGTAGTCATCGATACCGCCACCCTCGCGACGCTGCCGGCGCGTGAGCTTTCCGCAGGCCTGGCCGAGGTGATCAAGTACGGGCTGATCTGCGACCAGCCGTTCCTGGACTGGCTGGAGCAGCATGTCGATGCGCTGCGCGCGCTCGATGTCGATGCGATCAGCGAAGCGGTCGAGCGCTCCTGTGCGGCCAAGGCCCGCGTGGTCAACGCCGACGAGCGTGAAACCGGGGTGCGCGCTACCCTCAATCTCGGCCACACCTTCGGCCATGCCATCGAGACCGAGATGGGCTATGGCGTCTGGCTGCACGGCGAGGCGGTCGCCGCCGGCACCGTGATGGCGCTGGAGATGTCCCGCCGGCTAGGCTGGATCGACCAGTCGGCGCGCGATCGCGGCATTCGCCTGTTGCAGCGGGCCGGTCTGCCGGTGGTACCGCCGCAGGAGATGGGGGTCGAGGAATTCCTCCGTCATATGGCGGTCGACAAGAAGGTGCTGGATGGCCAATTGCGTCTGGTGCTGCTGCGCCAGTTGGGCGAGGCGGTGGTGACCGCCGACTATCCGCGCGAGATTCTCGAAGCAACGCTGCGTACGGACTACGTGGCACTGGTCCGTCAAATCGGAAGTGAGTGAATGAGGAATTCATGACCAGCCTGCAGGCCGATGAGGCATTTGTTGAGCATTACCAGTTCAATCACGATCCGTTCACCCCTCGGGTGCCGGGTTTCAAATTCTTTCCCGCCAAGCGCAAGAGCGTATTGGCGCAGCTGCACCAGCTGGCCCGCTACAGCGCGCTGATGCAGGTGGTAAGCGGCCCTCCTGGCAGCGGCAAGACCTTGCTGCGCCAGGCTCTGGTCGCCAGCAGCAACAAGCAGAGCGTGGTCTGTGTGGCGGTCTCTGCCCGCCAGGCAGGCAACAGCGGCATGCTGCTGCGCTCTTTCAGTCAAGGACTGGGAGGCAGTGCGCAGGATGTCGATGGCGTGCTCGGTCAAGTCGCTCGCCTCAACCAGGTTGGCCAGGAGGTCTATCTGCTGGTCGACGACGCCGAGAAGCTGCAGGACGAGGCGCTGGGCGCCCTGGCGGCCTTGGCGACTGGTGACGCGGACGGCCGTGCTCATGTGTTCCTGTTCGCCGAGCCGGAACTGCTGTCGCGCTTGGAGGCCATCGGCAAGGCCGATAACTGTCATGTTCAGCAGTTGCAGCCCTACGAGCTGGCTGATACCCGGGCCTACCTGGCCCAGCGTCTGGAGGGGGCCGGGCAGGGTCTTGAACTGCTCGAAGAGCAGCAGGTGCAGGAGATCCATGCCGAGTCCGGTGGCTGGCCGGGGGCGATCAACCGCGCGGCTCGCGAGATCATGCTCGAGGCGATGTTGGCCGAGCACCAGCCGTCCGTGCCCGAGGCGGGCGGCATGAACCTGCCGAAGAAACACCTGCTCGCCTTGGGCGTGGTGGTGGCGGGTGTCGTGCTGGCCGTATTGATGAAGGGCAAGGAGCCGGAAGTGGCTCCGGGTGGCAGCATGCCGCTTTCGGCAAGCGGGCAGCCGGCTGGCGAGACGGAAGCGTCCGCAAGCAGTGCCGCGCCTGCGATCGAGTTCGAGGGGGACGGCAAGCCCGTGCCCCTGCCGCTCACCGGTCAGGGACAGCCGGTGCCGCGCGAGCCTCTCGCGCGTGCCGCAGGTCAAGCCGAGGTCGAGGAGTTGGATGCCTCCCATGCGGCTGTGCCGCTCCCCGCACCGACTGTGAGCGCAGGTGCGCCCGTGGCCGCGGAGGCCGAGGCGCCGGCCCCCGTTCCGACTCCGGCTCCGGCTGTTGCCCCGGTCGTCGCTGCGGCCGAGACGCCGCTGCCCGTGGCCGCAGCAGTGCCTGCGCCGGCCCCGGTCCCGGCCCCGAAGCCGACTCCCGCGCCGGTAGCGCCCTCGGCTAGCGCCGCGGCGGCGCCGGCTGCCCCGGTGCCGGCCCCTGCGGCGAGCAGCGGTGCCACTGGCCAGGCCAGCTGGTACCTGAGCCAGCCGGTCGGCCAGTACACCCTGCAACTTTTCGGGACCAATGCGGAAGGCGCGGCGCAGGCCATGGTGCGCGAGGGTGGTGGCGAGTACCGCTATTTCCGCAAGCTGCACCAGGGCAAGTCGCTGTTCGTGGTGACCTACGGCCGCTTCTCCAGCGCTGAAGCGGCCAAGGCGGCGGTTGCGGCCCTGCCGGCCCGGCTGCAGGCCGGCAAGCCGTGGCCGCGCACCTTCGCCAGCATCCAGCAGGAAATCCGCCAGGCCGCTCGCTAGACTCGACAGCAGGCGGCAAAAAAACCGGCGAGGTGCCTAGGCACCTCGCCGGTTTTTCTTTTATAAATGCGTCATCAAATTTCGCTATTGCGCCATTTTTTCTTTTGAGGGCGGGCGCGTCTATGTACAATGGCCCATCCGTGGTCCGCGAAAAATATGCCAAAGTGACATAAAAAATGCGGACAACTACCCGAATTGAAGAAGTTAGCCGGTGAGAGTGCCTATGAAAGCGGGTCTGTACCATCCTGAACAGTTCAAGGACAACTGCGGCTTCGGCCTGATTGCCCACATGCACGGGCAACCCAGCCACCACCTGCTGCAGACTGCCATCGAAGCCCTGACGTGCATGACCCATCGCGGCGGCATCAACGCCGACGGCAAGACCGGCGATGGCTGCGGTCTGCTGCTGCAGAAGCCCGATCGCTTCCTGCGCGCGCTGGCCAGCGAGCAGTTCGGCGCCCAACTGCCCGAACAGTACGCCGTCGGCATGGTGTTCCTCAGCCAGGACGAGGCCAAGGCGGCCCGTGCCCGCGAGGAACTCAATGCGCAGATCGCCGCCCAGGGCCTGAGCCTGATCGGCTGGCGCAGCGTGCCGGTGAATACCGCGGTGCTCGGCCGTCTGGCCCTCGAGTGCCTGCCGCGCATCGAGCAGGTGTTCGTCGGCGGCGAAGGTCTCGACGACCAGCAAATGGCGATCAAACTGTTCTTCGCCCGTCGCCGTGCCGAAGTGGCTTTGAAGGATGATGCCGACTTCTATGTCTGCAGCCTGTCGCATAAGGACATCATCTACAAGGGCCTGATGATGCCGGCGGACCTCGCCAGCTTCTTCCCGGACCTCGGCGACGAGCGTCTGGAAACCGCGATCTGCGTGTTCCACCAGCGCTTCTCCACCAACACCCTGCCGAAATGGCCGCTGGCCCAGCCGTTCCGCTTCCTCGCCCACAACGGCGAGATCAACACCATCACCGGCAACCGCAACTGGGCGATCGCGCGCCGCCACAAGTTCGCCAACGAGCTGCTGCCCGATCTGGAAAGCATCGCGCCGCTGGTCAACCGCACCGGCTCCGACTCCTCGAGCATGGACAACATGCTCGAGCTGCTGGTCACCGGCGGCATGGACCTGTTCCGCGGCCTGCGCATGATCATTCCGCCGGCCTGGCAGAACGTCGAGACCATGGACGTCGAGCTGCGCAGCTTCTACGAATACAACTCCATGCACATGGAGCCGTGGGACGGCCCGGCCGGCGTGGTGCTGACCGACGGTCGCCATGCCGTGTGCCTGCTCGACCGCAACGGCCTGCGCCCGGCGCGCTGGGTCACCACCAAGAACGGCTACATCACCCTGGCCTCGGAAGTCGGGGTGTGGAACTACGCGCCGGAAGACGTGCTGGCCAAGGGCCGTGTCGGCCCGGGGCAGATCCTTGCCGTGGACACCGAGACCGGCCAGGTCCTGCACACCGGCGACATCGACAGCCGCCTGAAGGCGCGTCACCCCTATCGCCAGTGGCTGCGTCAGAACGCCCTGCGCATCCAGGCCGGCATGGAGGAAGACACCTCCTCGTCGTCCTACGACGGCGAGCAGCTCAAGCAATACATGAAGATGTTCCAGGTCACCTTCGAGGAGCGTGACCAGGTCCTGCGTCCGCTGGCCGAGCAGGGCCAGGAGGCGGTCGGCTCGATGGGCGACGACACCCCGATGGCGGTGCTGTCGCGTCGCGTGCGCGCGCCCTACGACTACTTCCGCCAGCAGTTCGCCCAAGTCACCAACCCGCCGATCGACCCGCTGCGCGAGTCGATCGTCATGTCCCTGGAAACCTGCCTGGGCGCCGAGCGCAACGTCTTCGAGGAAACCGCCGATCACGCCAATCGCGCGATCCTCAATACCCCGGTGATTTCCCCGGCCAAGTGGCAGACCCTGATGAACCTCGACCGCCCGGGCTTCGAGCGGCACATCATCGACCTCAACTACGAGGAGTCGGTCGGTCTCGAGGCCGCGGTGCGCAGCATCGCCGACCAGGCCGAGGCCGCCGTGCGCGCCGGCAAGGTCCTGCTGGTGCTGTCCGACCGCCACATCGCGCCGGGCAAGCTGCCGGCGCACGCCTCGCTGGCTGTCGGTGCCGTGCACCATCGCCTGACCGAGACCGGCCTGCGCTGCAGCTGCAACATCCTGGTCGAGACCGCCACCGCGCGTGACCCGCACCACTTCGCCGTGCTGATCGGCTTCGGCGCCACCGCGGTCTATCCGTTCCTCGCCTACGAGGTGCTGGCCGACCTGATCCGCAGCGGCGAGGTGCTCGGCGACCTGCGCGAGGTGTTCAAGTACTACCGCAAGGGCATCTCCAAGGGCCTCTTGAAGATCCTCTCGAAGATGGGCATCTCCACCGTGGCTTCCTACCGCGGTGCCCAGCTGTTCGAAGCCATCGGTCTGGCCGACGAGGTGGTCGAGCTGAGCTTCCGTGGCGTCGCCAGCCGCATCCAGGGTGCGCGTTTCGTCGACATCGAGGCCGAGCAGAAGCTGCTGGCCGCCGAAACCTGGAACGCGCGCAAGCCGATCCAGCAGGGCGGCCTGCTCAAGTTCGTCCACGGCGGCGAATACCATGCCTACAATCCGGACGTGGTGCGCCTGCTGCAGGAAGCCGTGCAGCAGGGCGACTACGCCCGCTTCCGCGACTACAGCGCGCTGGTCGACCAGCGCCCGGTGTCGATGATCCGCGACCTGCTCAAGGTCAAGGTGGCCGACAAGCCGCTGCCGCTGGCCGAAGTCGAGCCGCTGAGCGCCATCTTCAAGCGCTTCGACGCTGCCGGCATCTCCCTGGGCGCACTGTCGCCGGAGGCCCACGAGGCGCTGGCCGAGGCGATGAACCGCCTGGGCGCGCGCTCCAACTCCGGTGAGGGCGGCGAGGACCCCGCGCGCTACGGCACCGTGAAGAGCTCGAAGATCAAGCAGGTGGCCACCGGCCGCTTCGGCGTCACCGCCGAGTACCTGGTCAACGCCGAAGTCCTGCAGATCAAGGTCGCCCAGGGCGCCAAGCCCGGCGAAGGCGGCCAGCTGCCGGGCGGCAAGGTCAACCCGCTGATCGCCCGCCTGCGCTACGCGGTGCCTGGCGTGACCCTGATCTCGCCGCCGCCGCACCACGACATCTACTCGATCGAGGACCTGGCGCAGCTGATCTACGACCTCAAGCAAGTCAACCCGCAGGCGCTGGTGTCGGTCAAGCTGGTCGCCGAGCCGGGCGTCGGCACCATCGCCGCCGGCGTGGCCAAGGCCTATGCCGACCTGATCACCATCTCCGGCTACGACGGCGGCACCGGCGCATCGCCGCTGACCTCGATCAAGTACGCCGGCAGCCCGTGGGAGCTGGGCCTGTCCGAGGCGCACCAGACCCTGCGCGGCAACGACCTGCGCGGCAAGGTGCGCGTGCAGACCGACGGCGGCCTGAAGACCGGCCTCGACGTGATCAAGGCCGCCATCCTCGGCGCCGAGAGCTTCGGCTTCGGCACCGCGCCGATGATCGCCCTGGGCTGCAAGTACCTGCGCATCTGCCACCTGAACAACTGCGCCACCGGCGTGGCCACCCAGAACGACCAGCTGCGCAAGGACCACTTCATCGGTACCGTCGAGATGGTGACGAACTTCTTCACCTTCATCGCCGAGGAAACCCGCGAGTGGCTGGCCAAGCTGGGCGTGCGCAGCCTGGGCGAGCTGATCGGTCGCACCGACCTGCTCGAAGTACTGCCGGGCGAGACCGCCAAGCAGGGCAACCTGGATCTGACCCCGCTGCTCGGCAGCGACCATATCCCGGCCGACAAGCCGCAGTTCTGCGAGGTGGAGAAGAACCCGCCGTTCGATCCGGGCCTGCTCGCCGAGAAGATGGTGGAAATGGCCCTGCCGGCGATCAAGGCCAAGAGCGGCGGCGAATTCGCCCTCGACATCTGCAACTGCGACCGCTCCATCGGTGCCCGCGTGTCCGGCGAGATCGCCCGCACCCACGGCAACCAGGGCATGGCCAAGGCGCCGATCACCTTCCGCTTCAAGGGCACCGCGGGGCAGAGCTTCGGCGTGTGGAACGCCGGCGGCCTGAACCTGTACCTGGAAGGCGACGCCAACGACTACGTCGGCAAGGGCATGACCGGTGGCAAGATCGTCATCACCGCGCCGCAGGGCAGCCCGCTGAAGAGCCAGGAAAGCGCCATCATCGGCAACACCTGCCTGTACGGCGCCACCGGCGGCAAGCTGTTCGCCGCGGGTACCGCCGGCGAGCGCTTCGCCGTGCGCAACTCCGGCGCCCACACCGTGGTGGAAGGCACCGGCGATCACTGCTGCGAATACATGACCGGCGGCTTCGTCTGCGTGCTCGGCAAGACCGGCCACAACTTCGGTTCGGGCATGACCGGCGGCTTCGCCTACGTGCTGGACGAGGACAACGGCTTCTTCGACCGCGTCAACCACGAGCTGGTCGACCTGCAGCGCATCAGCGGCGAGGCCATGGAGGCCTACCGCAGCCACCTGCAGCAGGTGCTGCGCGAGTACGTCGAGGAAACCGGCAGCGCCTGGGGCCGCCAGATCTTCGACAACCTCGACCACTACGTGCGCCGCTTCTGGCTGGTCAAGCCCAAGGCCGCGAGCCTGAAGAGCCTGCTGTCCAGCACTCGGGCCAACCCGCAGTAAGACCGCTTCGAGCCGCCGGCCCCGCCCGCCACGGGCGACGGGGCCGGCCGCTTACCCTGATGAGTTTCGCAGCTTGAAGCACGTGACTTGAGGCTGCTGTAAAGAGGTACTGCTATGACTGAGCGTCTGAACAACGACTTCCAGTTCATCGAGGTCGCGCGCAAGGATCCGAAGAAGAAGCTGCTGCGCCAGCGCAAGAAGGAATTCGTCGAGATCTACGACCTGTTCAAGCCCCAGCAGGCCAGCGAACAGGCCCACCGCTGCCTGGGTTGCGGCAACCCGTACTGCGAGTGGAAGTGCCCGGTGCACAACTTCATCCCCAACTGGCTGAAGCTGGTCTCCGAGGGCAACATCCTGGCCGCGGCCGAGCTGTCGCACCAGACCAACACCCTGCCGGAAGTCTGCGGGCGCGTCTGCCCGCAGGACCGCCTGTGCGAGGGCGCCTGCACCCTGGCCGACGGCTTCGGCGCGGTGACCATCGGCTCGGTGGAGAAGTACATCACCGACACCGCCTTCGCCATGGGCTGGCGTCCGGACATGTCCAAGGTCAAGCCGACCGGCAAGCGCGTCGCGGTGATCGGCGCCGGCCCGGCGGGCCTCGGCTGCGCCGACGTGCTGGTGCGCAACGGCGTGACTCCGGTGGTGTTCGACAAGAACCCGGAAATCGGCGGCCTGCTGACCTTCGGCATCCCCGAGTTCAAGCTGGAAAAGAGCGTGCTGAGCCGTCGCCGGGAGGTGTTCACCGGCATGGGCATCGAGTTCCGCCTCAACACCGAGGTGGGCACCGACGTGACCATGGAGCAGCTGCTCGCCGAATACGACGCCGTATTCATGGGCATGGGCACCTACAACTACATGAAGGGCGGCTTCCCCGGCGAGGACCTGCCGGGCGTCTTCGATGCGCTGGACTTCCTGATCGCCAACGTCAACCGCAACCTCGGCTTCGAGAAGTCGGCGGACGACTTCATCGACATGGCCGGCAAGAAGGTGGTGGTGCTCGGCGGTGGCGACACCGCGATGGACTGCAACCGCACCTCCATCCGCCAGGGCGCCAAGTCGGTGTACTGCGCCTACCGCCGCGACGAGGAAAACATGCCGGGCTCGCGCCGCGAGGTGAAGAACGCCAAGGAAGAGGGCGTGAAGTTCCTGTTCAACCGCCAGCCCATCGCCATCGTCGGCGAAGGCCGCGTGGAAGGCGTCAAGGTCGTGGAAACCCGCCTGGGCGAGCCGGATGCCCGTGGCCGCCGCAGCCCCGAGCCGATCCCGGGTTCCGAGGAGATCCTGCCGGCCGACGCCGTGGTGATCGCCTTCGGCTTCCGCCCGAGCCCGGCGCCGTGGTTCGAGCAGTTCGACATCCGGATCGACGGCCAAGGCCGCGTGATCGCCCCGGAAGCCGGTCAGTTCAAGCACCAGACCAGCAACCCGAAGATCTTCGCCGGTGGCGACATGGTGCGCGGCTCCGACCTGGTGGTCACCGCGATCTTCGAAGGCCGCCAGGCCGCCGAGGGCATCCTCGACTACCTGGGCGTCTGATCCGGCCGTTGGCCGTGGCGGTCGTCCGCCACGGCTGACTCCGGTCAAGCAAGCTACGAAAGGCACGGCCCGCGCCGTGCCTTTTGCTTGGCGCTTTGCGACAATGCCCGCCTGAATTTTCGCCGGAAGCCGTTATGACCGTCCTGAAGAACGACCGTTTCCTTCGCGCCCTGCTCAAGCAGCCCGTCGACGTCACCCCCGTGTGGATGATGCGCCAGGCCGGACGCTACCTCCCCGAGTACCGCGCCAGCCGCGCCAAGGCCGGCGATTTCATGAGCCTGTGCATGAATCCCGAGCTGGCCTGCGAGGTCACCCTGCAGCCGCTCGATCGCTATCCGCTGGATGCCGCGATCCTGTTCTCCGACATCCTCACCATTCCGGATGCCATGGGCCTGGGCCTGTATTTCGAGACCGGCGAAGGCCCGCGCTTCAAGAAGGTCATCAGCACCCCGGCCGACATCGCCGCGCTGCCGATTCCCGATCCGGAGCAGGATCTGGGCTACGTGATGGATGCGGTGCGCACCATCCGCCGCGAACTGAATGGCCGCGTGCCGCTGATCGGCTTTTCCGGCAGCCCCTGGACCCTGGCCACCTACATGGTCGAGGGCGGCTCCAGCAAGGACTTCCGCAAGTCCAAGGCGATGCTCTACGACAACCCGCAGGCCATGCACGACCTGCTGGACAAGCTGGCCCAGGCGGTCACCAGCTACCTGAACGGGCAGATCCGCGCCGGCGCCCAGGCCGTGCAGATCTTCGACACCTGGGGCGGCAGCCTGTCGGATGCGGCCTACCGCGAGTTCTCGCTGTTCTACATGGAGCGCATCGTCCACGGCCTGATCCGCCACCACGAGGGCCGCGAGGTGCCGGTGATCCTGTTCACCAAGAACGGCGGCCTGTGGCTGGAGTCGATGGCCGATACCGGCGCCACCGCCCTCGGCCTGGACTGGACCTGCGACATCCGCAACGCGCGCGCGCGCGTCGGCGACAAGGTGGCCCTGCAGGGCAACATGGACCCGACCGTGCTGTACGCCAACCCCACGGCGATCCGCGCCGAGGTGGCGCGCATCCTCGAGCGCTTCGGCCACGGCAGCGGCCACGTGTTCAACCTCGGCCACGGCATCACCCCGGAAGTCGACCCGGCGCACGCCGGCGTGTTCATCGAGGCGGTGCACGAGCTGTCGGCGCAGTACCACCACTGAGCCGTGCGGTAACGACAGAAGCCCGATCAGTCGATCGGGCTTTTGCGTTTCTGGGGGCGGAAAATCCGTGCGGCGAAGTGGCGGACAATCGCTGCGCGAGTTGCCGCACCCCGCGGGTGATGATCGCTTCAGGCCACCGGCTGCTTGGGCGGCAGGCGCGACAGGTGCAGGGCGACCACCAAGGCGATCACCAGCAGGGCGGCGATGAACAGACCGACGCCGGTCCAGCCGCTGTGCTGCCAGAAGAAACCGCCGGCGGTGCCGGCGATGCTGGAGCCGACGTAGTAGCTGAACAGGTACAGCGACGAAGCCTGGCCGCGCGCCTCAAGGGCGCGGCGGCCCACCCAGCTGCTGGCCAGCGAGTGGGCGGCGAAGAAGCCGCAGGCGAACAGCAGCATGCCCAAGAGGATCAGCCACAGCGCGCTGAACAGGGTCAGCAGCAGGCCGCCCAGCATCAGTAGGATCGACGGCCAGAACACCCGGTGGCGGCCCAAGCGGTCGGCCAGCACGCCGGCCTGGGTCGAGCTGTAGGTGCCGGACAGGTAGACCACCGAAAGCATGCCGACCAGGCTCATGCTCAGGCCGTAGGGCGGCTCCAGCAGGCGGTAGCCGATGTAGTTGAACAGGGTGACGAAGCCGCCCATCAGCAGGAACGACTCGAGGAACAGCCACGGCAGACCGCGGTCGGTGAAATGCAGACGCAGGCCGTTGGCCAGGTTGGCGAAGCTCAGCGGGGTGGGGCGGAAGTGCCGCGAGTCCGGCAGCAGGCGCCAGAACACCAGCGCGGCGAGCAGCGCCAGGCCGCCGAGCAGGCCTACCGCCGCCTGCCAGGAGAAGTGGTCGACCAGTACGCCGCTGACCAGGCGACCGCTCATGCCGCCCAGCGCGTTGCCGGAGATGTACAGGCCCATGGCCAGGCCAAGGTGCTGGGGAAAGATCTCCTCGCTGAGGTAGGACATCGCCACCGCCACCAGGCCGCTCAGCGACAGGCCGACCAGCGCGCGCATCAGGAGCAGGGCGTGCCAGCTGGGCATCAGCGGGGTGAGCAGGGTGCACAGCGCGGCCGCGCACAGCGCCGCGACCATCACCGGCTTGCGGCCCACGGCATCCGACAGCGGGCCGGTGAGCAGCAGGCCCACGGCCAGGGTCAGGGTCGAGATCGACAGCGCCAGGCTGCTCTGCGCCGCGCTGAGGGCGAAGGCGGCGGACAGCATCGGCAGCATCGGCTGCACGCAGTAGAGCAGGGCGAAGGTGGCGAAGCCGCCGGCGAACAGCGCCCAGGCGGTGCGCCGGAAGGCGGCGGTACCCTTCTCGGTATGGCTGGGCACGACATCCGGGGCGACCCCGGGCTGCACGTGGTTGGCGACCAGGCTGTTCATGGAAACCTCGCAGCGGGCAATGGCCGCTCGCCCTGGCGGCGAGCGGTCGGTAACTCAGCGCAAGCATAGGTGAGGCGTCATTCTTAGTTCCAATATATTATTCAACTCGTTTGATATGTATTGGAAATCAATAGGCCCGCCATGGAACTCCGTCATCTGCGCTACTTCGTCGCCGTCGCCGAGGAGCTGCACTTCGGTCGCGCCGCCCAGCGGCTGGGCATCTCCCAGCCGCCGTTGAGCCAGCAGATCCAGGCGCTGGAGGACGAGCTCGGCGCCTGCCTGTTCGAACGTACCAATCGTCGGGTGGCGCTCAGCGCGGTCGGCGAGCTGTTCCTGCCCGAGGCGCGCGCGGTGCTGGCGCAGCTGGACAAGGCTGTGGCGGTGGCCCGGCGCGCCCGCGAAGGCGAGCTGGGCGAGCTGAAGGTCGGTTTCACCTCCTCGGCGCCGTTCACCTCGACCATCCCCCGCGCCCTGCGCGCCTTCCGCCAGGCCTGCCCGGCGGTGCACCTGGAGCTGCGCGAGCTAAGCAGCCGCGAAGTGGCGGAGGCGGTCGGCGAGGGACTGCTGCAGGTCGGCATGATCCGTCCGCTGGACCCCTTGCCCGCCGGCCTGGAGGCGCTGGAGCTGTTCGCCGAACCGCTGGTGGCGGTGTTGCCGGCCGGTCATCCGCGGGCGATCGAGGGGGCGAGCGGCATCGCCCTGGCCGAGCTGGCCGATGAGCCCTTCGTGTTCTTCCCGCGCAGCTTCGGCACCGGCCTCTACGAGCAGGTACTCGGTCTGGCGCGCGGCGCCGGTTTCTCGCCGCGTATCGTCCAGGAGGCCAGCGAGGCGATGACCCTGATCGGCCTGGTCGCCACCGGTCTTGGCGTTACCGTGCTGCCAGCCTCGTTCAGCCGTCTGCGCATCGATGGCGTGGTCTATCGCACCCTGCGCGATGCCGACGCCAGCACCGCGGTCTGGCTGGTGCGCCGCCGCGGCGAGGCGTCGCCCCTGGTGCAGCGCTTCGCCGAGCTGCTCGAGCGCGAGACGCGAGGCACGTCGACCGGGACCTGAGGGGCTCTGCCGCATCTCTGCCCAATGCGAGCGCCCCTGCGACTTTAGTCGCGGGTGGTGTGGCGCGGCTTTTGCGTTGTAAAATATTAGAAACAGGATGTTTAATTATAAAAACAGCTTCGGCTGCGCAGGATGCCTTCCTCTCCGCAGATTTCGCAGTAGGTAACGCATGAGTAGTACTTCTTCCGGGCTCGCGCAGGGCCTGCAAAACCGCCACGTCACCATGCTTTCGATCGCCGGAGCCATCGGCGCAGGCCTGTTCGTCGGCTCCGGCCACGCCATCGCCGAAGCCGGTCCCGCCGTGCTGGTCTCCTACCTGGTCGCCGGTCTGCTGGTGGTGCTGGTGATGCGCATGCTGGCCGAAATGGCCGTGGCACAGCCCGACAGCGGTTCCTTCTCCACCTACGCCGACCGCTCCATCGGCCACTGGGCCGGCTTCACCATCGGCTGGCTGTACTGGTGGTTCTGGGTCCTGGTGATCCCGCTGGAGGCCAACGCCGCCGCCGCCATCATCCACGCCTGGTTCCCCGACGCGCCGATCTGGATCCTCGCCTTCGTCATCACCGCGGCGCTGACCGTGACCAACCTGTTCAGCGTGAAGAACTACGGCGAGTTCGAGTTCTGGCTGGCGCTGGTCAAGGTCGGCTCGATCATCGCCTTCCTGGTGCTGGGGTGCGCGGCCATCTTCGGCTTCTCGCCCAATAGCGAAGTCTCCGGCATCGGCCACCTGAGCAGCGAAGGCTTCCTGCCCAAGGGCTGGGGCGCCGTACTCGCCGCCCTGCTGACCACCATGTTCTCCTTCATGGGCTCGGAAATCGTCACCATCGCCGCCAGCGAGTCCAAGGACCCCGCCCAGCAGATCACCCGCGCCACCAACTCGGTGATCTGGCGGATCGCGCTGTTCTACCTGCTGTCGATCTTCATCGTGGTTTCCCTGGTGCCGTGGAACGACCCGCGCCTGGCGAGCATGGGCTCCTACCAGACCGTGCTGGAGCACCTGCACATCCCGTACGCCAAGCTGATCGTCGACATCATCGTCCTGGTATCGGTGACCAGCTGCCTGAACTCGGCGCTCTACACCGCCTCGCGCATGCTGTACTCGCTGAGCCAGCGCGGCGACGCCCCGCGCATCGCCCAGGTGACCAGCGCCAGCCGCACGCCGGTCTACGCGGTGCTGCTGTCCACCGCCATGGCCTTCCTGTGCACCTTCGCCAACTACCTGGCGCCGGCCGAAGTGTTCAACTTCCTGCTCGCCAGCTCCGGCGCCATCGCCCTGCTGGTGTACCTGGTGATCGCCGTTTCCCAGCTGCGCATGCGCCGCAAGTTGCTCGCCCAGGGTCACCAACTGACCCTGAAGATGTGGCTGTTCCCCTGGCTGACCTGGGCGGTGATCCTGTTCATCGCCGCCACCCTGGTGATCATGCTGATCCGCCCGGACCATCGCATGGAGGTGGTCGCCACCACCCTGCTGACCATCGTGGTGGTCTGCTCCGGTCTGCTGGTCGCCCAGCGTCGCAAGGCCCAGCGCGCCAACGGCTACGTCGCCGACGCCGCCTGACCCCCGGGCCGCAGTCGACCGCCGGCAAGCGGTCGTCTGCCATGCGCTGAAGACAAAGCCCGCGGCATGCGCTGCGGGCTTTGTCGTTATTGGCGAGTACCCCGCGCGGCGCGAATGGGCTTAAATGCAGGACTCCCTTGATGCGGATGGCCAGGAGGCAGGCATGCGGCGCGTGGTGTTCAATCAGAAGGGCGGGGTCGGCAAGTCGAGCATCGCCTGCAACCTGGCGGCGGTGAGCGCGGCGCAGGGCTATCGCACCCTGCTGGTCGACCTCGACAGCCAGGCCAACTCCACCCACTACCTCAGCGGGCTGAGCGGCGACGAGGTGCCGCCGGGCATCGCCGATTTCTTCCAGCAGACCCTCGCCGGTACGGCCAAGAAACCCAGGGTCAAGGTGCTCGAGACGCCGTTCGCCAACCTCGATCTGGTCACCGCCAGCGCCGAGCTGGCCGACCTGCAGCCCAAGCTCGAGTCCAAGCACAAGATCAACAAGCTGCGCAAACTGCTCGACGAACTGGACGACGACTACGAGCGCATCTACCTGGACACCCCGCCGGCGCTGAACTTCTACACCGTCTCTGCGCTGATCGCCGCCGACCGCGTGCTGATCCCCTTCGACTGCGACAGCTTCTCGCGCCAGGCGCTGTACGGCCTGCTGGCCGAGATCGACGAGCTGCGCGAGGACCACAACGAGGACCTCGCGGTCGAGGGCATCGTGGTCAACCAGTTCCAGCCGCGCGCGACGCTGCCGCAGCAACTGCTCGACGAACTGCTCGCCGAACGGCTGCCGGTGCTGCCGGTGTACCTGGGCAGCTCGGTGAAGATGCGCGAGTCCCACCAGGCCTGCACGCCGCTGATCTTCCTCGATCCGCGCCACAAGCTGACCCGCCAGTTCGTCGAGCTGCACGATCTCTTGGAAAACGCGTGACGGGCGTCAGCAGGCTGTTGAAAAACTGCCTGCGTACCGAGACTGCTTAAGCGGCCTGTTAGCTAGCGCACCACCAGCACGTCGCAGGGCGGCTGGCGCAGCACCTGCAGGGTCAGGCTGCCGAGCAGGGCATCGGCCAGCTGGCTGCGGCTGTGGGCGCCGAGGGCGAGCAGTTGCGGCCGGCGCTCGGCAATTACCGCCTGCAGACAGCTCTCGCGCTCGCCCTGGCGCACCTCGTGGCTGAGCTGCACGCCGTCGTCCACGCCATCCTCTTCGGCGACCAGCAGGCGGTCGAACAGTTCGCCCTCGAAGGCCAGCTCGGCGGGGTCCTCGCCGGCATGGATGGCGGCCACCTCGTGGATATGCAGGGCGTGCAGGTTCGCCCCGGCGCCGAGCAACGCGCGCGCCTGGCGCAGCGCGCGGCTGGCGCAGGGCGAGAAGTCCAGCGCGGCCAGGGCGCGCCGCCAGGGCGTCGGGTCGGCGCCGGCGACCAGCAGCACGGCAGCCGGGCTGTCGTGGAGCAGGCGCTCCAGGGTGGTGCCGGCGAAGCCTTCCGGCGATTGCCGGTGATGGGTGCCGAGCACCAGCAGATCGGCCTGCAGGCCGCGGGCCTGCTGCAGCAGTACGGCGACGACATCGCCGTGGCCGGTGTGCGCTTCGAGCTCGCTCAGCCCGCATTCGGGCAGGCGCTCGCGCAACTGCTCGGCGGCCGCGGCCTCGGCCTCCGGCGTCGCCGCGACGTGCAGCAGGGTCAGGCGCGCCGCGTGCTGGCGGGCCAGCAGGGCGGCGCGGCGCAAGGCCAGGTCGGCCTCCGCGCTGAGGTCGTGGGCGACGAGGATGTGCTGGAGCATGGCGGCCTCAAGGCGGGACTGAGGCCGCCAGTATGCCGCCTGCCCGCCGGACTGTCCGCAGGGGCGGGCTCAGATGCCGTGCTGGCGCAGCCAGGCGAGCAGCTGCGGCAGCGGCAGCGCGCCGCTCTGCCGGGCCACTTCGCGGCCGCCCTGGAACAGGATCAGGCTGGGGATCGAGCGGATGCCGAGCTGGCCGGCCAGCTGCGGCTCGGCCTCGCTGTCCAGCTTGGCCAGGCGCACGCGCCCGGAGAGCTGGCGGGCGGCCTGGTCGAAGATCGGCGCGAAGGCCTTGCACGGCCCGCACCAGTCCGCCCACACGTCGAGCAGCAGCGGCAGATCGCCCTTGAGCTGGGCGGCGAAGCCGGCGCCGTCGACCGCGAACGGCTGGCCGGGCAGCAGCGCGCCCTTGCAGCGCCCGCAGCGCGGCGCCTCGCCCAGGCGTGCGGCGGGCAGGCGGCTGAGGCCGTGGCAGTGCGGGCAGGGGATGATCAGCGAGTCGGTCATGGCGGGCTCCACGGGATGATGTCCCTAGTGTGGGGCCGGCGGCGGGGATATCAAGGCGCAGCGGGCGAGGGAGTCGTCCGCCGCACGGCCGGCGTGCCCACGATGCAGCGTGGGCACGCGCGGGGCCGGGCCGCCGCTTAGCCTTTCGCGGCCTGCAGCGCCTGGCCGAGGTCGGCGAGGATGTCGTCGATGTGCTCGATGCCGATCGACAGGCGCACCAGATCGCGCGGTACGCCGGCCTTTTCCAGCTCCTCGTCGTTGAGCTGACGGTGGGTGGTCGAGGCCGGGTGGCAGGCCAGCGACTTGGCGTCGCCGATGTTGACCAGACGCACCACCAGCTGCAGGGCGTCGATAAAGCGCGCCGCCGCCTCGATGCCGCCCTTGATGCCGAACGACAGGATCGCCGCCGGCTGGCCGCTCATGTAGCGCTGCGCCAGCGCGTGCTCCGGATGGTCGACCAGGCCGGCGTACTTCACCCAGCTGACCTGCGGGTGCTCGAGCAGGAACTCGGCGACCTTGAGGGCGTTGGCGCAGTGACGCTCCATGCGCAGGGCCAGGGTTTCCAGGCCCTGCAGGATCAGGAAGGCGTTGAACGGGGAGAGCGCCGCGCCGGTATTGCGCAGCGGCACCACGCGGCAGCGGCCGATAAAGGCCGCCGGGCCGAACGCTTCGGTGTAGGTGACGCCGTGGTAGGACGGGTCCGGGGTGTTGAGCAGCGGGAAGCGCGCTTTATGCTCGGCCCAGGGGAACTTGCCGGAATCGACCACGATGCCGCCGATGCTGGTGCCGTGGCCGCCGATGTACTTGGTCAGCGAGTGCACCACGATGTCGGCGCCGTGCTCGAACGGCCGGCAGAGGATCGGTGTGGCCACGGTGTTGTCGACGATCAGCGGCACGCCGTGGCGGTGCGCGGCGTCGGCCAGCGCCTGCAGGTCGACGATATTGCCCGCCGGGTTGCCGATCGACTCGCAGAACACCGCGCGGGTGTTCTCGTCGATCAGCGCTTCCAGGGCGGCGACGTCGTCGTGGGGGGCGAAGCGCACCTCGATGCCGAAGCGCGGCAGGGTGTGGGCGAACAGGTTGTAGGTGCCGCCATACAGCTTGGCCACCGAGACGATGTTGTCGCCGGCCTGGGCGATGGTCTGGATCGCGTAGGTGATCGCCGCCATGCCCGAGGCCACCGCCAGCGCCGCCACGCCGCCTTCCAGCGCCGCCACGCGCTTCTCCAGCACGTCGGTGGTCGGGTTCATGATGCGGGTGTAGATGTTGCCGGCGACCTTGAGGTCGAACAGGTCGGCGCCGTGCTGGGTGTCGTCGAAGGCGTAGGAAGTGGTCTGGTAGATCGGCACCGCCACCGCCTTGGTGGTCGGGTCGGGGCTGTGGCCGGCGTGGATGGCCAGGGTTTCCGCTTTCATCTTGTACGTTCCTTCGAGGCAGGGAAAAGCGGGCAGGATGCCGAGCGGCGGCGGGAGCGGTCAATGACGCAGGGCAATTTCGCGCCGCCGTTCTCAGACCGGAATCTTCTGTGGTTATTCCACCGCTTTCGGCCAGCGGCGCGATAGCAAAGAACGTTCGGGAAGCCTGCTATGCGAATCGGATTTAAAAAAATCGACGGGGGGACGTTCTGGCAGCCGGTCAGTCGATAGGATGGGGACGTGAACGGACTCTTCCCCCTTGGATGTCGGCCCGACTGGGCAGGAGGCATCATGAAATCGCTGGATGACGAAATCGGCCGCCAGCTCGAGCGCGCGATCGCTGCCGGTCAGCTGCGCGCCAGCGCGGGCAAGCCGCTGGAGGTGGACGAGGCCTGGCTGCAGACCCCGCCGGAGCTGCGCATGACCTTCCAGATCATGAAAAGCGCCGGCATGCTGCCCGCCGAGGTCAAGTTGTTGCGCTGGCGTGCCACCCTGCGCGAGAGCCTGGCCAACGCCACCGACGAGGCGACCCGCGAGCGCCTGCGCCGCCAGCTGGCGGAGCTGGAACAGAACCTCGCCGTGCGCCTGGAGGCGCGCCGCACGCTGGGGCAGAACTGAACGGGACGGCCGCTCACGACGAGCAGCTGATCTCCAGATGCTTGCCCCACTCCGGCGGACGCTCGGCGTAGCGCTGCATGGCCGGCTGCTCGTCGAACGGCCGTGACAGCACCGCGTGCAGTTCGCGCACCACGGTGTAGTCGCCCTTTTCCGCCGCCTCGATGGCCTGCTGGGCCAGGTAGTTGCGCAGCACGTACCTGGGATTGACCGCGTGCATGCGCGCGCGCCGCTGCGCCTGGTCTTCGGCGCCCTCGCGGGCGAGGCGCGCCAGGTAGTCGGCACCCCAGGCGTCGAAGCCGGCGAGGTCGACGAAGTCCTCGCGCAGTTGCTGCAGCGCCAGTACCGCCGGCGCATCGCCCAGGCGGCGGAAGAACAGCGAATAGTCGACGCCGCCGTTCTGCATCAGCTCGAGCAGGCGCTGCACCAGCGCGGCATCGGTCTCCTCGGCCAGGCGCAGGCCGAGGCGGCGGCGCATCAGCGCCAGGTAGCGCTCGCGATACAGCGGCAGGAAGCGGCGGAAGGCCTCGCGCAGCGCCTGCTCGCCGATCAGCGGGGTGAGCGCCTGGGCCAGCGCGGTGAGATTCCAGTGGGCGATCGACACCTGGTTCTCGAAGGCGTAGCGGCCTTCGTGGTCGGAATGGTTGCAGATGTGGTGGGCGTCGTAGTCGTCGAGGAAGGCGTAGGGGCCGTAGTCGAAGGTGAGGCCGAGGATCGACATGTTGTCGGTGTTCATCACCCCGTGGCAGAAGCCGTAGGCCTGCCACCAGGCGATCAGCTCGGCGGTGCGCTCGACCACCTCGCGGTACATGGCCACCGGCGGCTCGGCCTCCTGCAGGCAGTGCGGGAAGTGCTCGGCCAGGGTGTGCTCGACCAGCTGGCGCAGGGCGTCGTGCTGGCGGGTGTAGTAGAAGAATTCGAAGTGGCCGAAGCGCAGGTGGCTGGGCGCCAGGCGCAGCAGCATGGCGGCGGTTTCGGGGCGCTCGCGGTACACCGGGGTGGTCGAGGCGGTGACGCACAGCGCGCGGGTGGTGGGGATGCCCAGCGCGGCCAGGTACTCGCTGGCGAGGAACTCGCGGATCGAGCTGCGCAGCACGGCGCGGCCGTCGCCCATGCGCGAGTAGGGGGTGTAGCCGGCGCCCTTGAGGTGCAGGTCCCAGTGCTCGCCGGCGGCGTTGACCACCTGACCGAGCAGCAGGCCGCGGCCATCGCCCAGCTGCGGGTTGTACATGCCGAACTGGTGGCCGGAATAGACCATCGCCCGCGGCTCGGCGTCGTGCCAGAGCTGGTGGCCGGAGCACAGCTCGACGAATTCGGGACGCTCGGCCTCGGCCGGGTCGAGATCGAGCAGGGCCATGGCCGCGCGGCTGGCCACCACCAGCTGCGGCTGCTCGATGGACTGCGGGTGCACGCGGGTGGAGAAGGCATCGCCCAGCCGGGCGAAGCGATTGTCGAACTGCAGTTGGTCGAGCGTCTTCACGGGGACCTCCGGGGCTTCCCGCATTGTGCGGGGCGCACCGGAGGTCGTCCAGTCGGCGGCGCGGCCGCCGGCCTTCACTCCCGGGCGGCGCGCGGCAGGATGTCCTTCTCGCCCAGGGTCTGGCCGCTGACCAGTTGCAGCTGCTGACCCTGCAGGTTCTTGATGAACACGTCGAGCTGGCGGAAGGCGATGTCGATGTCGTACTCGCGGAACAGCCGCTCGATCTCGCGGTTGATCTCGTCGACCGCCGCGTTGCGGTCGCCCAGCTCGCGCACGTGGATGCGCAGCTCGTGGTCGAGGGTGCTCTCGTTGAAGGTCAGGAAGTACACCGTGGGCTCCGGCTCGCGCAGCACGCGCGGGTTGGCGCGGGCGATCTGCAGCAGCAGCCTGCGCACCAGGTCGAGGTCGGTGCCGTAGGCCACGCCGATGCGGATGGTGACCCGGGTGACCGTGTCGGTCAGCGACCAGTTGATCAGCTGGCTGGTGATGAAGGTCTTGTTGGGGACGATGATTTCCTTGCGATCGAAGTCGACGATGGTGGTCGCGCGGATGCGGATCTTGCTCACCGAGCCGGACAGGTTGCCGATGGTCACCACGTCGCCGATGCGCACCGGGCGCTCGAACAGGATGATCAGGCCGGAGATGAAGTTGGCGAAGATCTCCTGCATGCCGAAGCCGATGCCCACCGACAGCGCGGCGACCAGCCACTGCAGCTTGTCCCAGCTCAGGCCCATGGTCGACAGGGTGCTGACCAGGCCGAAGGCGATGATCGCGTAGGACAGCAGGGTGGTGGTCGCGTAGGCGCTGCCCTGCGCCAGGTTGAGGCGCGACAGCACGAGCATTTCCAGCAGACCCGGCAGGTTGCGCGCCAGCGCCAGGGTGATCGCCAGCACCACCAGGGCGCCGAGCAGATCGCTGAGGCTGATCGGCACGCTGACCGCGGTCTTGCCGCTGCCGCTGGTGTACTCGTAGAGGGTCACGCTGTCGAGGTAGGTGAATACCGCCAAGAGGTCGGCCCACACGAAGTAGAAGATGCCGACGAAGCCGAGCAGCAGGCCCAGGCGCACCAGGCGCAGCGACTGCTGGTTGACCTGCTCCAGGGCCAGGGTCGGTTCCTCGATCAGCTCGCCGCCGTCGGCGCCCTCGCGCGGCGCGGTCTGCCGGCGGGTCTGGGCGCGCTGCAGGGCCAGGCGCCGGGCGGCGACGTCGAGGCCGTGCAGGACCGCCGACTGCACCACCGTCCAGATGGCGATGATGTACAGGCTGTCGAGCAGGCGGCCGGTGAGCTTGAGCGCGGTGTAGTAGTAGCCGAAGCCGACCAGCACCACGTGGGCCAGCGGCAGGCCGACCAGCAGCAGGGCGGCGATGAAGTGCAGCACCCGCGAGCCGAAGAACGGCGGCTGGCTGAGCATGATGCGCAGCAGGATGCCGCTCATCAGCAGGAAGCCGGTGAGGACGATGAAGATGCCCAGCACGTCCTCGGCCAGGCCGCTGAGCTGGCGCTCGGCGATGCTCACCACCAGCACCATCGGCATCACCACCAGGCCCAGGTGGCGCACGTGGCGATACAGGCTCTGCACCCGTGCCGGTTCCCAGCCGAAGTGGCGCTCGACCACGCTGCCGCGGGCCAGCAGACGGTAGCTGACGCCGAACACCAGCATGGCCTGGGCCAGCTTGAGCAGCGACTCGCCGAACACCGTGGTGCCGGCCTGCGGATCGCGGATCAGCACCATGCCGCAGGCGGCGACGATCAGCGGCAGCGGCAGCACCAGCAGAAAGTGGCAGAGCACCGCCAGCGGGGTGAGCGTCTGCCGGTAGCGGCGCAGCTGGTCGAGCTCGTCGTCGATGGCTGTGAGCTGACGGCGCAGCCAGGGGCGGCCGCCGATCAGCGCGGCGAGCAGCACCACCAGCGGCAGGAACAGCAGCGGCTGGCCGATCAGGCCGTGGCCGATGACGCTGGCGCTGTCCTGGATCGGCAGCGCCTCGAGCTGGCGCTGCAGGCGACCGGGCACTTCCTTGAACCAGTCGAGGCCGAGCGGCTTGTTGCTGGCGATCCAGAACATCTGCTCGTCGAGGGTGCGGCTCAGGCTCGCGCCGGTGGCGAGCAGCTGCTTCTGGTTGAGCTGCAGGGTGATGGCCTGGGTCAGCAGGTTGCCCAGTTCGCCGTTGAGGCGGTCGAGCAGCTCCAGGCGCGCGCGGGCCAGTTGTTCCAGCTGGGCGCGCAGCTCGACGGTGACGCTCTCGCCCGACTGCGCGGCGACCAGGTTGTCGACGTACTGGATGGGATTGACGATCTCGGCGCGGCGCTGGTTCAGCTCGAACTGATAGAGGCGCAGGTCGGCGATCTCGTCGGCGAGGTTGTTGTCGACGCTGACCTTGGGCAGGGCGTTCTTCTGCTGGTAGAGGATGCGGGTCAGCAGCAGGCTGCCCTTGAGCACGGCGATCTGCTCGTCGAGCGCCTGTTCGGCCTGCTTCAGCGAGTCGAGCTGCTGCTTGGTCTCGATGTTCTTGCGGATCAGCGCGTTGGAGCGGTCGGTGGCCTTGAGCAGATAGTCGCTGAGCGCCAGGTTGAGGTCGGCCTGGGTGGCCAGCAGGCTGCCGGCGTGGTTGCCCTGGCTCTCGCGCGACAGCTGGGCGACGGTCTCCGCCGACTGCTCGCGGCGCTTGTCGTTGAGGCTGTTCTGCAGGATGAGGATTTCCGCCTCGAGACGGGCGATCCGCTGGCTGAGCAGGGCGCGCTGGCTGGCGCTGAGATCCTGCAGGGCGGTGGTGCCGGCCAGCTCCTGGCTACGCAGCAGGGATACCGCCTCCAGGGCGGCCAGCTCGCTCTGCAGCAGGGCCAGCTGCTCGGCGCCGAGCGGCTGGTTGCCGTCCTTGCCGGTCTTGAGCTGCTCGCGGATCACCTGGGTGCGGGTCTGGTTCGCGCTGATCTCGGCCTGCGCGCGCTCCGGGCGGGTCTGCGCGCTGATCAGCGCGTTGGTGGTCTGGCTCAGCTGCGCCTGCCAGTCGCTGAGCTGGGCGAGGCGCTCGGTCAGCGTGCTCTCCAGTTGCCCCACCGACAGGCTGGCGTAGTGCTTGGCCAGCGCGTCGCCGTCCGCCGGCTTGAGCTGGGCCAGCTCGCGCTGGGCCTCGGCGGTCAGGCGCGGGGCGGCGGCCAGGCGCTGCTTGAGGCTGGCCAGCTCGGTGCTGCTGCTCTGCAGCAGCTGCAACTGGTCGAGGGTTTTCTGCAGGGTGTCCTGCAGGGCGTTGTGCTCGGCTTCCGGCAGCTTGCGGGCTTCCAGGCCAGCCAGTTGTTTCTGCACGCTGGCGGCGCTGGGCAGGTTGTCGGCGGCCTGGGCCTGCGTGACGCAGAGCAGCAGACCGAGGAGCAGCGAGGCGAGGAGGGGGCGAAGCTGAAGCATGGGCGCTGGGTTTCGTCTGAGGAACCGGGAAGCCTACCGGCGGCATGGAGAGCCGGCAAGGCACGCTGATCGGGAATGTGGGCTGCGGCGTGCTACAGGATGAACGCCGGACCGCCGCGACCACCCGGGAGCTTGAGGCCGACCTTGCGGATGCGGTTGCCTTCCATCTGCGCCACCGTCCAGGTGCGGCCCGCCCATTCGACATGGTCGCCGACCACCGGTTCACCGCCGACCAGGTGGGCGATGAACGGACCGAGCTGCTGGTGGCCGTCGGCACCGTCCAGCTTGAGGCCGTAGAGCGCGGCCACCGGGCCCAGCTCGGCGTCGCCCTCGAGGACGAAATCGCCGAAGAAGCGCAGGTCCTGGCCGCGCTTGGGCGGCTCGCTGAACAGTTTGCCGAGGGCCGGCAGGTCCTTCTCGTGGCCGATCACACAGAGGATGTCGCCGGCGTCGAGGCGCGTGCTGCCGCTCGGGTGGAGCAGCTCGTGGCCGCGGAACAGGGCGGCGATGCGCGTGCCGTCGGGCATCTTCAGCTCGCGCAGCGGGGCGCCGACGCACCAGCGGTCGGCGCGCAGCCGGTAGACGAACAGTTCCCACTGGCTGGTCGGGTGGACCTCGAGGCCCGCGCGGGAGATCGGCATCGGCGCCGGTGGCACCTCGACGCGGGTCATGCGCGCCGCCCAGCCGAGGCTGCTGCCCTGCAGCACCAGCGAGACCAGGACGATGAAGAAGGCGACGTTGAAGAACAGCTGGGCGTTGGGCAGGCCGGCGACCAGCGGGAACACCGCGAGGATCACCGGCACCGCGCCGCGCAGGCCGATCCAGGAGATGAACAGGCGGTCGCGGAAGTGGAAGGCGCGAAACGGTGCCAGGCCGACGAACACCGACAGCGGGCGGGCGAACAGGATCATCCACAGCGACAGGCCCAGCGCCGGCAGGGCGATCGGCAGCAGCTCGCTGGGGGTGAGCAGCAGGCCGAGGACCAGGAACATGCCGATCTGGCTGAGCCAGGCCAGGCCGTCGAACATGTGCAGGATGCCGTGGCGGTTGCGGATCGGCCGGTTGCCCAGCATCAGGCCGCAGACGTACACGGCGAGGATGCCGCTGCCGCCGATTTCCCCGGCGAAGGCGTAGATCATGATGCCGCCGCTGACCGTCAGCAGCGGGTAGAGGCCGTCAGCCACCGACAGGCGATTGACCAGCTGCAGCAGCAGCCAGCCGCCGCTCAGGCCGAGGAAGATGCCGATGCCGAACTGCTGGATCAGGCTGCCCAGCACGCCCCAGCCGAAGCTGGTCTGGCCGGAGGCGAGCATTCCGATCAGGGTCACGGTGAGGAACATCGCCATCGGGTCGTTGCTGCCCGATTCGATCTCCAGGGTCGAGCCGACCCGCTCGTTGAGGCCCTTGCCGTTGAGCAGATTGAACACCACGGCGGCATCGGTGGAGCCGACGATGGCGCCGATCAACAGGCCTTCCAGCGGCTTGAGGTCGAACAGCCAGGCGGCGGCCAGGCCGGTCAGGCCGGCGGTGATCAGCACGCCGACGGTGGCCAGCGACAGTGCCGGCCACAGGGCGACGCGGAAGGTGGCGACCCGGGTGCGCATGCCGCCGTCGAGCAGGATCACCGCCAGCGCCAGGTTGCCGACCAGGTAGGCCGTGGAGTAGTCGTTGAAGACGATGCCGCCGATGCCGTCCACGCCGGCGGCCATGCCCACGGCGAGGAAAATGACCAGCACGGGAATGCCGATGCGCGCCGAGAAGGCGCTGACCAGGATGCTCACGCCGACCAGCAGGGCGCCGACGAAGAACAGGCTGTTGACGGCTGCGTGATGATCCAAGGGCTCCTCCGTGGAGATGGGTTGACGGCATGGCAAATTCATGCACTGAACATGCCAGCTGATTCTAACCTGTTGATTTACCTTGTGGTCAAAAAATATCCGACCGGCTGCCGGCGAGCGGCGGGCGCGCACGGCCGGGCGAATGATCCTGGTGCCGCCCGCGCCCGGTGCGGCCGGCGGCCTGGCGGATTGCCGATGGCGGCCGCGCAGCTGGTAAACTGCCCGGTCCGTGGCGGGGCTGCCGCCCCGCCTGTCCGTGCCGTCGCCGCGTTTCCCCGGAACCCCCCGCCGATGAACTATCGCCACGCCTTCCACGCCGGCAACCATGCCGACGTGCTCAAGCATGCCGTCCTCTGCCGCCTGCTCGCCCTCATGGCGCGCAAGGACAAACCCTTCGCCTATCTCGACAGCCACGCCGGCGTCGGTCTCTACGACCTGGCCGGCGAGCAGGCCGGCAAGACCGGCGAGTGGCTGCAGGGCATCGCCCGCCTGTGGGGACGCGACGACCTGCCGGCGCTGCTGGACGACTATTGCGCGACCGTCGCCGCGCTCAACCCGGACAGCGGTCTGCGCTACTACCCCGGCTCGCCGGAGATCGCCCGCCGCCTGACCCGTGCCCAGGACCGCGTGCTGCTCAACGAGAAGCACCCCGAGGACGGTCGCCTGCTCAAGGACAACATGGCCGGCGACCGCCGGGTCACCGTGCACCTCGGCGAGGGTTGGCACCTGGCCAAGGCGCTGCTGCCGGTGGCCGAGAAGCGCGCCCTGCTGCTGATCGACCCGCCGTTCGAGCAGGCCGACGAGCTGGAGCGCTGCGCCGAGTCGCTGGCCACCGCCATCGCGCGCATGCGCCAGGCGGTGGTGGCGATCTGGTATCCGATCAAGGACGCACGCCAGCTCAAGCGCTTCTACCAGGATCTCGCCAAGAGCGGCGCGCCCAAGCTGCTGCGCGCCGAGCTGTGGGTGCACCCCACCGACAATCCGGCCGGGCTCAACGGCTCGGGCCTGGTCATCGCCAATCCGCCATGGCCGCTGGAGGACGAGCTGCGCGAGCTGCTGCCGTACCTGGCGATGCAGCTCGCGCAGAGCCAGGGCGGCTGGCGCCTGGACTGGCTGATCGAGGAGCGCGCGGCCGGTTGAGGCGAGCGACGGGCCGCGCGGGTGATCGCCGGGACGAATGGGCGACTTTAAGCAATAGTTAATCTGCGCTGTGCAGAATGTCCCCATCGACACCCACGAGGCCTTCCTCATGAAAAAACTGCTGCTGCTGTCCCTGGCCATCGCCAGCCCGCTGGCCTTCGCCAAGACCGAGTGCACCACCGCCGACAAGGCGCAATGGCAGGATCAGGCCGCCTTCCAGGACAACCTCAAGGCGCAGGGCTACCAGATCAAGAAGTTCAAGGTCACCGACGGCAACTGCTACGAGATCTACGGCTACGACAAGGACAAGCGCAAGGTCGAGATCTACTTCGACCCGGTCAGCGGCAAGCCGGTCAAGGAAAACATCGAGAAGTGATGCGATGAGCGTGCCCGCGCAGAGCCTGCGCCTGTGGGACCCGGTGGTGCGGCTGTTCCACTGGTCCCTGGCCGGCGCCTTCTTCGCCAACTACCTGTTCACCGAGGCGGGCGAGGGCTGGCACCGCTGGCTCGGCTACTACGCCGCGGCCTGGCTGGGCGTGCGTCTGGTGTGGGGGTTCGTTGGCACGCCGGCGGCGCGCTGGGCGGACTTCTGGCCGACCCGGGCGCGCCTCGCTGCCCATTGTCGGGCGCTGCGGGCCGGCCTGCCCTTCCATCGCCTGGGGCACTCGCCGCTGGGTGCCCTGGTGATGATCCTGATGATGCTGGCCATGCTCGGCCTCGGCGTCACCGGCTTCCTGATGGAGGAGGTCGACTACTTCTGGGGCGAGGACCTGCCGCTGCAGATCCACGAGTGGCTGGCCAACGGTCTGTTCGCCCTGGTCCTCTTGCACATCTTCGCCGCGCTGCTGGAAAGCTGGCGGCTGAAGGAGAACCTGCCGCTGTCGATGGTCACCGGCCGACGTCGGCCGCCCGGCCAGCCGCACTAGCCGGCCGGGCCGTGCGCTCGCCGCCGGCGAGCGCGTCTGGCTACTCCGGCAGGCACACGCCGGTGCCGCGCAGGCCGCAGTAACCGCCGGGATTCTTGGCCAGATACTGCTGGTGGTAGGCCTCGGCGTAATAGAACGGCGGCGCCGGGCGGATCTCGGTGGTGACCGGGCCGTAGCCGGCGCGGGCCAGTTCGGCGGCGAAGGCGGCGGCACTGGCTTGCGCCGCGTCCAGCTGCGCGGCCGTCGAGCAGTAGATCGCCGAGCGGTACTGGGTGCCGACATCGTTGCCCTGGCGCATCCCCTGGGTGGGGTCGTGGGCCTCCCAGAACACCTTGAGCAGCGCGGCGAAGCTGGTCTCGCGCGGGTCGTAGACCACCCGCACCACCTCGGTGTGGCCGGTCAGCCCGGAGCACACCTCCTCGTAAGTGGGATTGGCGGTGTAGCCGCCGGCGTAGCCCGCCGCGGTCACCCACACGCCCGGCTGCTGCCACAGGCGCCGTTCGGCGCCCCAGAAGCAGCCGAGACCGAACTGCACTTCCTCCAGACCGGCGGGAAAGGGCGGCGACAACGGATTGCCATTGACCGCGTGGTGCGCCGGCACCGGCAGCGGCGTCGCGCGCCCCGGCAGGGCCTGCTCGGCGCTGGGCAGCTCGAGCTTGTGGGCGAGAATCTGTGAGCGCAGGACCATGGCGTGTCTCCCGATAATGGCGATCGCAATCTGGTAACTTGCCTGGGTCGGGCGGACGCTGCAACCGTCGCCGCCGGCGTTTTTACGATAGTCGGGCTTGGCCTGACCGGTTACATCCTGTTAACACTGGGCAACGCTTCGCTGCGCGCGGTTGCGCCGGCTGGATTATGCTGAAGCCATTGTTAACGTGTAGACACAAAGGTAAGGATCATGCAATCAGGATTCATGCAGCGGCTGCGCCGCGGCCTGTTGCTGGCGCTGCTGGGCGCCGCACTGCCGGCGACCGCGGCTGCCGAGGCGACTGGCAACGAAGAGAGCCAGAGCGAGCAGGGCAGCGAGGCCGGCGGCAGCCAGGCCAGCGCGCCGATCAGTAGTCTGAGCAGCGCCGACCACGAGCGCTACCTCGCCGAACTCAAGCGCCTCTATCCCCGGCAGTCGTCGCGCAAGGCGCTGCTCGAGCACTGCAACCGCCTGCTCGAGAGCTATTCCCTGCGCGCCGGTTATCGGGTCGGCGAGACCCAGGCCAGCGACCTGCTCTACCAGCTGAGCATCCTCGGCGAGGGCCGGCTGAACGTGCGCGAGGAGATCCGCAGCGCCGACGGCAGCCGCATGGAGGTCCACAACCGGCCGCTGGAGCTGTACGGCGTCGATCCCTTCGTGCGCTACGACTGCCCGACCCGCGGGCCGTCCTGCCAGGTGCTCAGCCCCAAGGACGGCTCGCCGCTGTTCACCCTGGTGCGCGACCACGCCGGCATGGAGGAGCTGGCCAAGGCCTTCAGCTACCTGATCCGCGATCTGCAGAGAGGCTGATCCCACCGAGGCTGCCGCTGTCGCGCAGGATCGCCGGACCCCCAAAACAGAAACCCCGCCAATCGGCGGGGTTTCTGTTTGTGGCGGACGTTCGCGGCTTACAGCAGCAGCGAGCGGATCTCCGCCAGCAGGTCGGCCAGGCGACGGGTGAAGCGAGCGGCGGCGGCGCCGTTGATCACCCGGTGGTCGTAGGACAGCGACAGCGGCAGCATCAGCTTGGGCTGGAAGGCCTTGCCGTCCCACACCGGCTGCATGCTCGCCTTGGACACGCCGAGGATCGCCACCTCCGGCGCGTTGACGATCGGCGTGAAGCCGGTGCCGCCGATGTGGCCGAGGCTGGAGATGGTGAAGCAGGCGCCCTGCATGTCGTCCACGGAGAGCTTCTTGGTGCGCGCCTTCTCCGCCAGTTCGGCGGCCTCGGCGGACAGCTGCAGCAGGCTCTTCTGGTCGACGTTCCTGATCACCGGCACCAGCAGGCCGTCCGGGGTGTCCACGGCGAAGCCGATGTGCACGTACTTCTTGCGGATCAGCGCCTTGCCGCTGGGGGCGAGCGAGCTGTTGAAGTCCGGCAGCTCGCGCAGCACGTGGGCACAGGCCTTGAGCAGGAACGGCAGCACGGTCAGCTTGACGCCGGCCTTCTCGGCCGCGCCCTTCTGCGCCACGCGGAAGGCTTCCAGCTCGCTGATGTCGGCCGACTCGAACTGGGTCACGTGCGGCACGTTGAGCCAGCTGCGATGCAGGTTGGCGGCGCCGACCTGCATCAGGCGGGTCATCGCCACTTCCTCGATCTCGCCGAACTTGCTGAAGTCGACCTCGGGGATCGGCGGGATGCCGGCGCCGCCGGTAGCGCCTTCCGGCGCGGCCTTGGCCTTCTGCATCATCGTCTTGACGTAGGCCTGCACGTCTTCCTTGAGGATTCGGCCTTTCGGACCGGTGGCCGGGACTTCGGCGAGGTTGACGCCGAACTCGCGGGCCAGCATGCGCACCGCGGGACCGGCGTGCACCTTGTCGCCGTTGCGGGTCGGCGCACCGACCGGAGCCGGCACCTGGGCCGGCTCCGCCGGGGCGGCAGCGGCAGGCGCGGGGGCGGCAGCCGGCGCCGACGGGGCAGGCGCGGCGACGGGGGCCGGAGCGGCGCCGGCCACGCGCAGGGTGAGGATCAGTGCGCCGGTGCCGACCTCGTCGTTGAGGTTGACGGCCACGCTGTCGACCACGCCGGCCTGCGGGCAGGGGATTTCCATGCTCGCCTTGTCCGACTCGAGGACGATCAGCGACTGGTCGGCGGCGACGCTGTCGCCGGCCTTGACCAGCACCTCGATGATGCGCGCCTTGCCGGCCGAGCCGATGTCCGGTACGTGCACCTCCTGCAGGCTCTCGCCAGCCGGCGCCGGAGCGGCGGCCGGCGCGGGGGCGGGCTCGCCCTGCGGCGCGGGGGAGGGAGCGGGGATGGGCGGGGCCTCGTCCACCGGGGCCGGCGCCGGCGTAGCGGCGCCCTCGGCGTCCAGCTCGAGCAGTTCGTCGCCGGTCTTCAGCTTGTCGCCCAGCTTGATCTTCAGGCTCTTGATCACCCCGGCCTTGGGCGCCGGGACTTCCATGCTGGCCTTGTCGGACTCCAGGGTCAGCAGGCTCTGGTCGGCCTCGATACGGTCGCCGACCTTGACCAGCAGCTCGATGACTTCGCCTTCGCCACTGCCGATATCGGGTACGCGAATCAGTTCACTCATGGCTCGCTCCTCAGCAGTCCAGCGGGTTGGCTTTGTTGGTGTCGATGCCGAACTTGGCGATCGCCTCGGCAATCACGGTGCGGTCGATCTCGCCGCGGTCGGCGAGCGCTTCCAGCGTGGTCAACACCACCCAGTAACGGTCCACTTCGAAGAAGTGGCGCAGCTTCTTGCGGCTGTCGCTGCGGCCGAAGCCGTCGGTGCCGAGCACCTTGTACTCCTTGACCGGGACCCACTGACGGATCTGGTCGGCGAACAGCTTCATGTAGTCGGTGGAGGCGACCACCGGACCGCGGCGGCCACCCAGGCACTGCTCGACGTAGGTCAGCTCGGGCTTCTGCTCCGGATGCAGGCGGTTGCGGCGTTCCACGGCCAGGCCGTCGCGGCGCAGTTCGTTGAAGCTGGTGACGCTCCACACGTCGGCGCCGATGTTGTAGGACTCGCGGAGGATCTTCGCGGCCTCGCGCACCTCGCGCAGGATGGTGCCCGAGCCGAGCAGCTGCACGTGGCAGGCGGCGTCGCGCTTGTCTTCCTCGAGCAGGTACATGCCCTTGATGATGCCTTCCTCGACGCCTTCGGGCATGGCCGGCTGGGCGTAGGCCTCGTTCATCGCGGTCAGGTAGAAGAACACGTTCTGCTGTTCTTCGCTCATCTGGCGGATGCCTTCGCGGATGATCACCGCCATCTCGTAGGCATAGGTCGGGTCGTAGGTGCGGCAGTTGGGGATGGTCGAGGCCAGGATGTGGCTGTGACCGTCCTCGTGCTGCAGGCCTTCGCCGTTCAGGGTGGTGCGACCGGCGGTGCCGCCGATCAGGAAGCCGCGCGCACGGCTGTCGCCGGCGGCCCAGGCCAGGTCGCCGATGCGCTGGAAGCCGAACATCGAGTAGAACACGTAGAACGGCAGCATTGGCTGGTTGTGGTTGCTGTAGGCGGTCGCCGCGGCGATCCAGCTAGACATGGCGCCCGCCTCGTTGATGCCTTCCTCGAGGATCTGGCCCTTCTTGTCCTCGCGGTAGAACATCACCTGATCCTTGTCCACCGGCTGGTACAGCTGGCCGACCGAGGAGTAGATGCCGAGCTGGCGGAACATGCCTTCCATGCCGAAGGTGCGCGCCTCGTCCGGGATGATCGGCACGATACGCGAGCCCAGATCCTTGTCCTTGACCAGCTGCGAGAGGATGCGCACGAAGGCCATGGTGGTGGAGATTTCGCGATCGCCGGTGCCGTCGAGGATGGCCTTTAGGGTCTCCAACGGCGGGGTCGGGATGCTGAAGCTCTTGCTGCGGCGCTGCGGCACGAAGCCGCCCAGCTTCTCGCGGCTCTTCAGCAGGTACTTCATTTCCGGGCTGTCGGCTTCCGGCTTGTAGAACGGCAGCTCTTCGAGCTTGTCGTCCGGGATCGGCACGCCGAAGCGGTCGCGGAACGCCTTGAGGCTCTCCAGGTCGACCTTCTTGACGTTGTGGGTGATGTTCTGCGCCTGGCCGGAGCCAGTGCCGTAGCCCTTGATGGTCTTGGCCAGCACCACGGTCGGTTGGCCGGTGTGGTTGACCGCCTCGTGGTAGGCCGCGTAGACCTTGAACGGATCGTGGCCGCCGCGGTTGAGCGCCCAGATCTCGTCGTCGGACATGTCCTTGACCATCTCCAGCAGCTCCGGACGGGCACCGAAGAAGTGCTCGCGGACGAAGGCGCCGTTGTTGGCCTTGTAGTTCTGGTACTCGCCGTCGACTACCTCGTCCATGCGCTTTTGCAGCAGGCCGGCGGTGTCCTTGGCGAACAGCGGGTCCCACAGGCGACCCCAGATGACCTTGACCACGTTCCAGTCGGCGCCGCGGAACACGCCTTCCAGTTCCTGGATGATCTTGCCGTTGCCGCGCACCGGGCCGTCCAGACGCTGCAGGTTGCAGTTGACCACGAAGATCAGGTTGTCGAGCTTCTCGCGGCCGGCCAGGGCGATGGCGCCCAGGGATTCCGGCTCGTCGGTCTCGCCGTCGCCGAGGAAGCACCAGACCTTCTGCTTGCCGGCCGGAATGAAGCCGCGGTGCTCCAGGTACTTCATGAAGCGTGCCTGGTAGATCGCCTGGATCGGACCCAGGCCCATCGATACGGTGGGGAACTGCCAGAAGTCCGGCATCAGCCACGGGTGCGGGTAGGAGGACAGGCCCTTGCCGTCCACCTCCTGGCGGAAGTTGTTCAGCTGGTCTTCGCTGATACGGCCTTCGAGGAAGGCGCGGGCGTAGACGCCGGGGGAGGCGTGGCCCTGGAAGTAGATCAGGTCGCCGCCGTGTTCTTCGGTCGGTGCCTTGAAGAAGTAGTTGAAGCCGATGTCGTACAGGGTCGCGCTGGAGGCGAAGGTGGAGATGTGGCCGCCGAGGTCCGGATCCTTCTTGTTCGCGCGCATCACGGTGGCCAGGGCGTTCCAGCGGATCAGCGAACGGATGCGCCGCTCCATGAACAGGTCGCCCGGCATGCGGGCTTCATGGGTGACCGGGATGGTGTTGCGATACGGCGTGGTGATGGCGTAGGGCAGCTGGGTGCCCGTGCGCGAGGCCAGCTCACCCATGCGGGTCAGCAGGTAGTGGGCGCGGTTTTCACCTTCACGATCGAGGACGGACTCCAGGGCGTCCAGCCATTCCTGGGTTTCGACGGGATCGAGATCTTGCATGGCTTGCTCCAGGGCGGAAAGGCTTCCAGAATCGGTTGCCATATTAAGGGGGCCGGCTTTGTGGGCGGCCGCCGCGAATGTTGTGCTTGTCGGGCGGGCGCTGTTGCGGCGCCGGCCTCACCGGGGGTCACCCGATGCTTTGTAGTTTTACTACATATCGATGGTAAATACAGCCCCCGTTCTCAATGTTTCGTAGCAAAACTACAGCTGTCGGCGACGGGCAAGTGGCCGTCGCGGCGCGTTAAAGGATAGACCATGAGCCTCCCCTCCCTGACTGCCCTGCCCGCGGAACTCCACGGCCTGGTTGCACATGCCCGGCAGACCTTCCAGGCGTGTCTCGACGAGGCCGGCCAGCAGGCCCTGGCGGCCTGGCCGGCGGAGCGCCGGCAGGCGCTGGAGCGCGTCTTCGGCGCCAGCGATTTCGTCGCCGAGCAGGCCGCGCGCGCGCCGCAGATGTTCCTCGAGCTGGCGGCCAGCGGCGAGCTGGAGCGCCGTCTGGCCGCCGGCGAGCTGCGCGACCAGCTGGCCGCGGCGCTCGAGGGCTGCGACAGCGAGGAGGAACTGGCCCGTCGCCTGCGCCGCTTCCGCAATCGCCAGCAGAGCCGGATCATCTGGCGCGACGTCAACCGCGTGGCCGACCTGACCGAGACCTGCCGCGACCTGTCCGACCTCGCCGACGCCTGCATCGACCTGGCCTACCAGTGGCTGTACGCGCAGCTCTGCGCGCAGTCCGGCACGCCGATCGGCCGGCGCAGCGGCGAGGCCCAGCACCTGGTGATCCTCGGCATGGGCAAGCTCGGCGCCCACGAGCTCAACCTGTCCTCGGACATCGACCTGATCTTCGCCTTCCCGGAAGGCGGCGAGACCGAGGGCGTACGCCGCACGCTGGACAACCAGGAGTTCTTCACCCGCCTGGGCCAGAAGCTGATCAAGGCGCTGGACGCCGTCACCGTCGACGGCTTCGTGTTCCGCGTCGACATGCGCCTGCGCCCCTACGGCTCCGGCGGTCCGCTGGTGTACAGCTTCAATGCCATGGAGCAGTACTACCAGGATCAGGGCCGCGACTGGGAACGCTACGCGATGATCAAGGCGCGCGTGGTGGCCGGCGACCAGGCCGCCGGCGAGCGCCTGCAGCAGATGCTGCGGCCCTTCGTCTATCGTCGCTACCTCGACTTCTCGGCGATCGAGGCGCTGCGCACCATGAAGCAGCTGATCCAGCAGGAAGTGCGCCGCAAGGGCATGGCCGAGAACATCAAGCTCGGCGCCGGCGGCATCCGCGAGGTGGAGTTCATCGCCCAGGCCTTCCAGCTGATCCACGGCGGCCGCGACCTCAGCCTGCAGCAGCGGCCGCTGCTCGGCGTGCTCGACACCCTGGTCGGCCAGGGCTACCTGCCGGCGCCGGTGGTGGCCGAGCTGAAGGACGGCTACCGCTTCCTGCGCTACCTGGAGCACGCCCTGCAGGCCATCGCCGACCGGCAGACGCAGATGCTCCCCGACGGCGAGCTGGAGCGTGCGCGGGTCGCCTTCATCATGGGCTTCGATGGCTGGAACGCGCTGCTCGACCAGCTGGCGCACTGGCGCGGGCGCATCGACTGGCACTTCCGTCAGGTGATCGCCGATCCCGACGAGGAGGCCGGCGCCAGCGTGAGCGGCGTCGGCGACGAGTGGCTGCCACTCTGGCAGGGCGCCCTGGAGCCGGCGGTGGCCCAGCATCAGCTGAGCGAGGCCGGCTTCGCCGACGCCGCCAGTGCCTGGCAGCGCCTCGACGGCCTGCAGCACGGCTCGCAGGTGCGCGCCATGCAGCGCCTGGGCCGCGAGCGGCTGGACGCCTTCATGCCGCGCCTGCTCGCCGCGATGGTCGCCCACGGCAAGCCCGACCTGTTGCTCGACCGTGTGCTGCCGCTGGTCGAGGCGGTGGCGCGGCGCTCGGCCTACCTGGTGCTGCTCAGCGAGAATCCCGGCGCCCTGGATCGTCTGCTCACCCTGTGCGCGGCCAGCCCCTGGGTCGCCGAGCAGATCGCCCGCTTCCCGCTGCTGCTCGACGAGCTGCTCAACGAGGGCCGCCTGTACAGCCCGCCGGGCAAGGACGAGCTGGCCGCCGAGCTGCGCGAGCGCCTCACCCGCATCCCCGAGGACGACCTCGAGCAGCAGATGGAGGCGCTGCGCCACTTCAAGCTGGCCCACGGCCTGCGCGTGGCCGCCTCGGAGATCGCCGGCAGCCTGCCGCTGATGAAGGTCAGCGACTACCTGACCTGGCTGGCCGAGGCGATTCTCGAACAGGTACTGCAGCTGGCCTGGCGCCAGGTCGGCCTCAAGCATGGCTACCCGCGCCGCGCCGACGGCAGCAGCGTCAGCGAGCCGGAGTTCGTCATCGTCGGCTACGGCAAGGTCGGCGGCATCGAGCTGGGCCACAGCTCGGACCTCGACCTGGTGTTCATCCACAACGGCGACCAGCAGAGCGAGACCGACGGCGCCAAGCCGATCGACAGCATCCAGTTCTATACCCGCCTGGGCCAGCGCCTCATCCACCTGCTCACCGCGCAGACCGCTTCCGGCGCGCTCTACGAGGTCGACATGCGCCTGCGTCCGTCCGGCGCGGCGGGCCTGCTGGCCAGCTCGCTGTCGGCCTTCGAGCGCTACCAGCAGAACGAGGCCTGGACCTGGGAGCACCAGGCGCTGGTGCGCGCCCGCGTGCTGGCCGGCTCCAATGAGGTCGGCACGCGCTTCGAGGCGATCCGCGCCGGCGTGCTCGGCCGTGGCCGCGACCAGGCCGCATTGCGTACCGAGGTGAGCGAGATGCGCGCCAAGATGCGCGACAACCTGGGCAGCAAATCCACCGCCGGCGGCACCGCCGCCGAGGCCTTCGCGCAGGCGGCAACCTTCGATCTCAAGCACGACGCCGGTGGTATCGTCGATATCGAATTTATGGTGCAATATGCCGTTCTCGCCTGGTCGCAGCAGTACCCTGAACTGCTGCGTTTCACCGACAACATCCGCATTCTGGAAGGGCTGGAGCGGGCTGGCCTGATCGCGAGCTCCGACGTCCGACTCCTGCAGGAGGCCTACAAGGCCTATCGCGCAGCCGCCCACCGCCTGGCCTTGCAAAAGCAGGCCGGCAGCGTGAGCGGAGACCACTTCCACGAGGAACGCCACGGCGTGATGCGGATCTGGCGCGAGCTGGGGCTGGCCTGAGGCGCCCCGACAATCCCGAATTCTTGAAGGAGCTGGCAAAATTATGTCGATGGCCGATCGTGATGGCGTTATCTGGTATGACGGCGAACTGGTGCAGTGGCGCGAAGCCAACACCCACGTACTGACCCACTCCCTGCACTACGGCATGGGCGTGTTCGAGGGCGTGCGCGCCTACAACACTCCGGATGGCACCGCGATCTTCCGTCTGCAGGCGCACACCGACCGCCTGTTCGACTCCGCCCACATCATGGGCATGAAGATCCCCTTCACCAAGGAACAGATCAACGAAGCCACCCGCGCCGCGGTGCGCGAGAACGGCCTGGAAAGCGCCTACATCCGTCCGCTGGCCTTCTACGGCTCGGAAGGCATGGGCATCCGCGCCGACAACCTGAAGGTGCACGTGGTCGTCGCCGCCTGGCACTGGGGCGCCTACATGGGCGAGGAAGCCCTGGAACGCGGCATCAAGATCCGCACCAGCTCGTTCACCCGCCACCACGTGAACATCTCGATGACCCGCGCCAAGGCCAGCGGTCACTACATCAACTCGATGCTGGCCCTGCAGGAAGCCGTGTCCGCCGGCGCCGACGAGGCCCTGCTGCTGGATCCGGAAGGCTACGTGGCCGAGGGTTCGGGCGAGAACGTGTTCATCGTCAAGGACGGCGTGATCTACACCCCCGAGGTGACCGCCTGCCTGAACGGCATCACCCGCAACACCGTGCTGACCCTGGCGCGCGAGCTGGGCGTCGAGATCGTCGAGAAGCGCATCACCCGCGACGAGGTGTACATCGCCGACGAGGCCTTCTTCACCGGCACCGCTGCCGAAGTGACCCCGATCCGCGAACTGGACGGCCGCCAGATCGGCGCCGGCCGCCGTGGCCCGGTCACCGAGAAGCTGCAGAAGGCCTACTTCGACCTGGTCACCGGCAAGACCGCCGCCCACGCCGAATGGCGCACCCTGGTCAAGTAAGCGCGACCCGGGAAGGCGTAGGGTGGGGCAGGCCGCGGGCCGTAACCCACCATCCGGCCCGTCGGGCCGGCAAGTGGTGGATCCGCCAGCGGATGCCTGCGGCATCCCTGGTGGGTTGCGCCGCTGTCGCGGCTGACCCACCCTACGACTTCCTGCTACCGGCTTTTCTATGAATATCCTGATCATCGGCCCCAGCTGGGTGGGCGACATGGTGATGGCGCAGACGCTGTTCCAGTGCCTGAAGCAGCGCCATCCCGACTGTGCCATCGACGTGCTGGCCCCGGAGTGGAGCCGGCCGATCCTCGAGCGCATGCCCGAGGTACGCGCCGCGCTGAGCTTCCCGTTCGGCCACGGCGTGCTCGACCTCGCCGGCCGCCGCCGCATCGGCAAGTCGCTGGCCGGCCAGTACGACCAGGCGATCCTGCTGCCCAACTCGCTGAAATCCGCGCTGGTGCCGTTCTTCGCCGGTATCCCCAAGCGCACCGGCTGGGTCGGCGAGCTGCGCTACGGGCTGCTCAACGATGTGCGCAAGCTGGACAAGGAACGCTACCCGCTGATGATCGAGCGCTTCATGGCGCTGGCCTTCGAGCCGGGCGTGGCGCTCCCCGAACCCTATCCGCGACCGCAACTCGCCATCGATCCGGCCAGCCGCGCTGCCGCGCTGGCCAAGTTCGGCCTCGAGCTGGACCGTCCGGTGCTGGCGCTGTGCCCCGGCGCCGAGTTCGGCGAGGCCAAGCGCTGGCCGGCCGAGCACTACGCCGCGGTGGCCGACGCCAAGATCCGCGCCGGCTGGCAGGTCTGGCTGTTCGGCTCGAAGAACGACCATCCGGTCGGCGAGTCGATCCGCGAGGAGCTGATCCCCGGCCTGCAGGAAGAGACGGTCAACCTGGCCGGCGAGACCAGTCTGGCCGAGGCCATCGACCTGATGTCCTGCGCATCCGCGGTGGTGGCCAACGACTCCGGCCTGATGCACGTGGCCGCGGCGCTGGACCGCCCGCTGGTGGCGGTGTACGGCTCCACCTCGCCGCAGTTCACCCCGCCGCTGGCCGACCAGGTGGAGATCATCCGCCTCGGCCTGGACTGCAGCCCGTGCTTCGAGCGCACCTGCCGTTACGGTCACTACAACTGCCTGCGTGACCTGCGTCCGCAGCCGGTGCTGGACGCCCTGCAGCGCCTGGCCGGCGAGCCGCTGGCCGATCCGCTGCCGTTGGAGCACTGAGTGCGTGTCCTGCTGATCAAGACGTCGTCGCTGGGCGACGTCATCCACACCCTGCCGGCGCTCACCGACGCCATGCGCGCGATTCCCGGCATCCGCTTCGACTGGGTGGTGGAGGAGGGTTTCGCCGAGATTCCCACCTGGCACCCGGCGGTCGAGCGGGTCATTCCGGTGGCCCTGCGCCGCTGGCGCAAGAACCTGTGGAGCACCATCCGCAGTGGCGAATGGCAGCGCTTCAAGGCTTGCCTCGCCGAGCGCGACTACGACCTGGTGCTCGACGCCCAAGGCCTGGTGAAGAGCGCCTGGCTCACCCGCTACGCGCGCGGCCCGGTCGCCGGCCTGGATCGCGCCAGTGCCCGCGAGCCGCTGGCCAGCCGCTTCTACGATCGCGGCTGCACCGTGCCCTGGGGCGTACACGCGGTGGAGCGCGTGCGCCAGCTGTTCGCCCAGGCGCTCGGTTATGAACTGCCCGCCGGCGGCGGCGACTACGCCCTCGACCGCCAGCGCCTGCTCGCCGGTCGCCGCGACGAACCCTACCTGCTGCTGCTGCACGGCACCACCTGGACCACCAAGCACTGGCCGGAGCGCTACTGGCGCGAACTGGCCGAGCTGCTCGGCGTCCAGGGCTGGGCGATCCGCCTGCCGTGGGGCAATGCGCACGAGAAGGCGCGTGCCGAGCGCATCGCCGCCGGTCTCGCCCATGTCACGGTGTTGCCGAAACTGAATCTGGCCGGCGTCGCCGCCGAGCTGGCCGGCGCCCGCGCCTGCGTGGCGGTGGACACCGGCCTCGGCCATCTGGCCGCCGCGCTGGACGTGCCGACCATCTCCCTGTACGGCCCGACCAATCCGGGCTTCACCGGCGCCTACGGCCGCGGCCAGGTCCACCTGGCCAGCGACTTCCCCTGCGCGCCCTGTCTGAAGAAGACCTGCGCCTACCAGCCGACGGCCGAGGATCGCCAGCGCTTCGACCTGGCCAGCGAGCAGCCGCTGTGCTTCACCCGCCTGAACCCTGCGCGGGTCGCCGCCGAACTGGCGGCCCTGCTGCCTGCGAGAATCGCCTGATGCAACTGGCCTTCGTGCTCTACAAGTACTTCCCCTTCGGCGGCCTGCAGCGCGACTTCCTGCGCATCGCCCTGGAGTGCCAGCGGCGCGGCCACGCCATCCGCGTCTACACGCCGATCTGGGAGGGCGAGGTGCCGGCCGGCTTCGACGTGCGCGTGGCGCCGATCAAGGCCTTCTTCAATCACAATCGCAACGAGAAGTTCAGCGCCTGGCTGGCCGCCGACCTGGCCCGCGATCCCGTCGACCGGGTGATCGGCTTCAACAAGATGCCGGGCCTGGACGTCTACTACGCCGCCGACGGCTGCTACGAGGACAAGGCGCAGACCCTGCGCAACCCGCTGTACCGCTTCGGCAAGCGCTACAAGCACTTTGCCGCCTACGAGCGCGCGGTGTTCGCCGCCGACTCCAATACCGAGATCCTGATGATCTCCGAGGTGCAGCAGCCGCTGTTCGTCAAGCACTACGCCACCCCGGCCAGGCGCTTCCACCTGCTGCCGCCGGGCATTGCCCAGGATCGCCGCGCGCCGGCCAACGCCGCGGAGATTCGCGCCGAGTTCCGCCGCGAATTCCAGTTGGGCGAGGACGACCTGCTGGCGGTGCAGATCGGCTCGGGCTTCAAGACCAAGGGCCTCGACCGCAGCCTGCGGGCGCTGGCCGCGTTGCCGCGCGAGCTGAAGAAGCGCACCCGGCTGATCGCCATCGGCCAGGACGACCCCAAGCCGTTCCTGCTGCAGGTCAAGGCGCTCGGCCTTTCCGAGCAGGTGCAGATCCTCAAGGGACGCAGCGACATCCCGCGCTTTCTGCTCGGCGCCGACCTGCTGATCCACCCGGCCTACAACGAGAACACCGGCACCGTGCTGCTCGAGGCGCTGGTGTCCGGCCTGCCGGTGCTGGTCACCGACGTCTGCGGCTACGCCCACTACATCGCCGAGGCTGACTGCGGCCGCGTGCTGGCGAGTCCGTTCGACCAGGAGCGCCTCAACCGCACGCTGGCCGAGATGCTCGCCGACCCGGCCGCCCGTGCGCGCTGGGGCGCCAATGGACTGGCCTTCGCCGACAGCGCCGATCTCTATTCGATGCCGCAGAAGGCGGCCGACGTGATCCTCGGGGAGGGTGCATGAGCCGGATTCGCGATTCGCTCCGTAGGGGGGATAACACGCGCAGCGTTTATCCACCGGCGATGCTGCGCCGAGCCAACGGTGGACAAGGCTGCGCCGTTGTCCACCCTACGGAAGGCACGCCATGCGCCTGATCCTCGCCGAACCCTTCCAGAGCCTGTGGCGGGACAAGGACGCCTTCGCCGAGGTGGAGAAGCTGCAGGGCCAGGTCTACCGCGAGCTGGAGGGCCGTCGCACCCTGCGCACCGAGGTGGCCGGGCGTGGCTACTTCGTGAAGATCCACCGCGGCATCGGCTGGGGCGAGATCGCCAAGAACCTGCTCAGCGCCAGGGCGCCGGTGCTCGGCGCGGGCCAGGAGTGGACGGCGATTCGCCGCCTGACCGAGGTCGGCGTGCCGACCATGACCGCGGTGGCCTTCGGCGAGCGCGGCGCCAATCCCGCCGCGCAGCACTCCTTCATCGTCACCGAGGAACTGGCGCCGACCGTCAGCCTCGAGGACTTCAGTCGCGACTGGCCGCGCAATCCGCCGGCGCCGCGCCTCAAGCGCGCGCTGATCCAGCGGGTCGCCGAGATGGTCGGCGGCATGCACCGCGCCGGGGTCAACCACCGCGACTGCTACATCTGCCACTTCCTGCTGCACACGGACAAGGCGGTGACGGCGGACGACTTCCGCCTGTCGGTGATCGACCTGCATCGCGCGCAGACCCGCAGCGCGGTGCCGCGCCGCTGGCGCGACAAGGACCTGGCTGCCCTGTACTTCTCGGCGCTGGAGATCGGCCTGACCCGCCGCGACGTCCTGCGTTTTCTCAAGAGCTACTTCCGCCGCCCGCTGCGCGAGGTAGTGCGCGACGAGGCGCGCCTGCTGGCCTGGCTGGAGCGCAAGGCGGCCCGCCTGCACGCGCGTTACCTGCGCAAGTACGCCCCGGGAGCCTCGGCTTGAGCGGCTGGCAGCTGGCGGCCGAGCTGCCCGCGCCGGCGCGCGAGGCCTTCGCCGATCTCGACCGGGTGTTCGCGCTGGAAGGCGAGTGGATCGCCGGCGATCAGATGTCCAAGGTGCTGCGCGTCGAGGTGGCCGGCCAGCGCTACTACGTCAAGCAGTACTGGGGCGCCGGCAAGGGGCTGCGCCGCTGGCTGGGCCGCCCGCGGGTCGAGGCCGAGTGGCAGAACCTGCACCTGTTCGCCGCTTGGGGCATCCCGGCCGCGCCGGTGGTCGGCTGGGGCCTGGAGCGCCGTTTCGGTCGCTTCCGGCGCGGCGCCCTGATCACCGCCGAGCTGGTCGGCACCGAGGACCTCGCCGCCCTGGCGCGCCAGCACGACCCGCGCCTGCAGCGGCGCGACTGGCTGGACAAGGTCGGCGGCCAGCTGGCCGAGGCGACGCGGCGCATGCACCGCCACGGCTTCGCCCACAACGATCTCAAGTGGCGCAACCTCCTGGTGAACCCGGCCGGCGAGCTGTACCTGATCGACTGCCCGACCGGCAGCTTCTGGTGGGGGCCGCTGCTGCGCTACCGGGAGATCAAGGACCTCGCCTGCCTGGACAAGGTGGCCAAGTACCACCTGTCGCGCACCCGCCGGCTGCGCTTCTACCTGCAGTACGCCGGCCGCGAGCGCCTGGCGGCCGCCGACAAGCGTCGCCTGCGCAAGATCCTCGCCTTCTTCGAGGGCCGCGAATGAGCCTGCGCCTCGGCCAACTGGCCGCCGCCGGACGCGCCCCGGCGCTACCGCTGAGCATCGCCCTGCCGAATGGTGAGCTGCGTCTGCTCAGCCTGCTGCGCGTGCTGCCCGGGCAGCGCTACGTCGGCGAGGCCGAATGGCAGGGCCGCCGCGTGCTGGCCAAGCTGCTGGTCGGCGCCAAGGCGCGGCGCCAGCATGCCCGCGAGCTGGAAGGCGCGCGCCTGCTGCACGAACAGCAGCTGGATACCCCTCAGCTGCTGCACGAACAGCAGCTGGATACCCCTCAGCTGCTGGCCGAAGGGCTGGCGGAAGGCGAGGGCGGCTGGCTGCTGTTCGAGTTCCTCGATAACGCCGTCGGCCTCGGCAGCGTCTGGCAGGCGCTGGCCGAGCAGCCCCTGCTGAACGCCGCGCAGCGCGCGGTGCTGGGCGAGGCGTTGGCCGCCATCGGCCGCCTGCACGCCCGCGGCCTGTGGCAGGACGACCTGCATCTGGACAACCTGCTGCGCCGTGACGGCCGGCTGTACCTGATCGACGGCGGCGGCATCCGTGCCCAGCTGGCCGGCCAGCCGCTGGCCCGCGAACAGGCGCTGCGCAACCTCGGGGTGTTCTTCGCCCAGTTGCCGGCCGAGCTGGAACCCTTTATCGACAGCCTGCTGCCGGCCTATCTGCAGGCCAACCCGGCTCATGCGCTGAGCGCTCGCGATCTCCAGGTGCCGCTCGCCGAGGTACGCCGCTGGCGCCTGGGCGACTACCTGAAGAAGCTCGGCCGCGACTGCACCCTGTTCCGCGCCGAACGCGACAGCGACGGCTTGAGCATCGCCCGCCGCGAGCAGGCCGAGACGCTGCTGCCGCTGCTGCGCGAGGCCGACGCCGCCATCGCCGCCGGCCGGGCGCTGAAGAAGGGCGGCAGCGCCACGGTGGCGCGCGTCGAACTGGGCGGCCGGCCGCTGGTGATCAAGCGCTACAACATCAAGGGACTCGGCCACTGGCTCAAGCGCTGCTGGCGACCGAGCCGCGCCTGGCACAGCTGGGTGGAAGGCAATCGCCTGGCGTTTCTCGGCATCGCCACTCCACAGCCGCTGGCCATGCGCGAGAGTCGTCATTTCGGCCTGCGCGGGCGCGCCTGGCTGATTACCGAACATGCCGCCGGTGAGGATATACTCACGCGCTTTGCGGCCCACGTGCACGGCACGCCCCCCGAGGCGGAGCTGCAGGCGCTGGAGCGGCTGTTCGCCGCCCTGCGCCGCGAGCGCATCAGCCACGGCGACCTCAAGGGCACCAACCTGCTCTGGCAGGCCGGCCAATGGGCGCTGATCGACCTCGACGCCATGCAGCAGCATCGCTGCGCGCGGCGCTTCGCCCGCGCCTACGCGAAAGACCGCGCCCGTTTTCTGCGCAACTGGCCGGCCGACTCGGCCCTGCACCGGTTGCTCGACGAACGTTTACCGCAGGTGCCCGGCACCTGCCCTGAATAGATAGAGGGAAACATCTGTGGCTCTGACCGTCCTCGGCCTTTCCGGCGCCCTCAGCCATGACCCGTCCGCCGCGCTGTACATCGACGGCAAGCTGATCGCCGCCGTCGAAGAAGAGCGCTTCGTGCGCGACAAGCACGCGAAGAACCGCATGCCCTACGAGTCGGCCAAGTTCTGCCTGGAACAGGCCGGCATCAAGCCGGAAGACGTCGACGTGGTGGCCATCCCCTTCGCGCCGATCAGCATCTTCGACAAGGCGCGCTGGCAGTACGCCAAGCGCTACGCCTACGCCCCGGACCGCGCGCTGGACGCCATCCTGTTCGGCAATCGTCGCTATCACCGCTACAAGAAGCGCATCCAGTGGTGCCTGCAGCAGCTCGGTTTCGACCTCAAGAAGGTCAAGATCGAGCCGGTCGAGCACCACCTGGCCCACGCCGCCAGCGCCTACCTCTGCTCGGGCTTCACCGAGAAGACCGCGATCCTGGGCATCGACGGCAAGGGCGAGTACGCCACCACCTTCTTCGGCTGGGGCGAGAACGGCAAGATCCACAAGATCAAGGAATTCTACGACCCGGATTCGCTGGGCGGCCTGTACGGCGCGATCACCGAATACCTCGGCTTCGAGATGCTCGACGGCGAGTTCAAGGTGATGGGCATGGCGCCCTACGGCGACGCCGCCAAGTACGATTTCTCGCGGCTGGCCAAGTTCGAGAACGGCGAGCTGACGATCAACACCGAGTACGCCAACGTCATCGGCTTCCGCCGCTACAAGGAAAAGGGCAAGGGCTACTACTTCTCGCCCAAGCTGATCGAGTGGCTGGGTCCCAAACGCGAGGGCGACATCGCCGACGATCCCTACATCCACTACGCCGCCAGCATGCAGGCGCTGTTCGAGAAGCTGGCGCTTGAGATGATGGACCACTACCTGGGCGACATCATCCGCCAGACCGGCAAGATCGCCTTTGCCGGCGGCTGCGCGCTGAACGTCAAGCTCAACCAGAAGATCATCGCCCGCGACGAGGTCAAGGAGCTGTTCGTCCAGCCGGCCTCGGGCGATGCCGGCACCGCGGTCGGCGCCGCCGCCTACGTGTCGGTTGCCCGCGGCGTGCCGGTGGAGAAGATGGAGCACGTCTACCTCGGCCCCGCCTACTCCAACGAGGACGTGATCGCCGCCTGCGCCCGTCATCCCAACGCGCCCAAGTGGAAGCGCATCGACAACACCGCCCAACGCATCGCCAAGGTCATGGTCGACGGCAACCCGGTGGCCTGGTTCCAGGGTCGCATGGAGTTCGGCCCGCGCGCCCTCGGTGGGCGCTCGATCATCGGCTGCCCGAGCGCGGCCGGCGTCGCCGACCGCATCAACGAGCAGATCAAGTTCCGCGAGCGCTGGAGGCCGTTCTGCCCGTCGATGCTGGATACCGTGGCGCCCAAGATGCTCAAGGTCGACCATCCGAGCCCGTTCATGACCTTCACCTTCGAGGTCAACGAGGAGTGGAAGGACCGCGTGCCGGAAGTGGTCCACGAGGACGGCACCTCGCGCGCCCAGGTGCTCGAGCGCCGCCACAACCCGCGCTGGTACGAGCTGATGCTGGAGCTGGAGAAGCTCACCGGCAACGGCGTGTCGCTGAACACCTCGCTCAACCGCCGCGGCGAGCCGATGGTCTGCTCGCCGACCGACGCGCTGAACATGTTCTACGGCTCGGACCTGCGCTACCTGATCATGGAAGACGTGCTGGTGGTGAAGGACGGGATGGACTGGTATGACGCCGTCTGAGGCGCCGGCCGCCGCCCAGCCGTGGGTGCTGCAATTCTGCCACGGCTACGACGGCCCCTTCCTGGATTGCGCGCGGCAGTACGCCGCGCTGTTCCAGGGCACGTCCTACAAGGTGTGTACCGTCTACCTGACCGGTGAACCGAGCGCCGCGGTCGAGCGCGGCTCGGCCTCCGACGAGGTGATCTTCCTCGGCTACGACAGCAAGGCCGTGCGCGGCCTCAAGCTCGGCGCCATGCGCCGGCTGCGCGAGATCGTCGCCGGCCGCGATTTCCGCCTGTGCATCGCCCACCGTTTCAAGCCGATCTACATCGCCCTGCTGGCCACCCGCCTGCCGGTGATCGGCGTGCACCACGCCTTCGGCGTCTACAGCCGGCCGATGCGCCGCTGGTTCATCAACCGCTTCCGCTCCCGCCTGCTGCTGCTGGGCGTGTCCAACGCGGTGCGCGACGAGATGCGCGCCCAGTTGCCGGGCTGGGAGGCGCAGCGCATCGAAACCCTGTACAACCGTATCGACATCGCCGCGGTGCAGGCCGAGCAGGTTTCCCGTGCTGTCGCCCGGGAGGCGCTGGGCCTGCCGCAGGACGCCTGGGTGGTCGGCAACGTCGGCCGCCTGCATCCGGACAAGGACCAGGCCACCCTGATCCGCGGTTTCGCCCAGGCGCTGCCGCAGCTGCCGGCCGGCAGCCTGCTGGCGATCATGGGCAGCGGGCGCCTGGAGCAGTCGCTCAGGCAGCTGGCGAACGAACTGGAGGTCGCCGATCGGGTGCGCTTTCTCGGCCAGGTGCCGCAGGGCCGCCGCTACTTCAAGGCCTTCGACGTGTTCGCCCTGAGCTCCGACCACGAGCCGTTCGGCATGGTGCTGCTGGAGGCGCTGGCCGCCGGCGTGCCGCTGATCGGCACGGACTGCGGAGGCGGTCGCGAGGTGGTCGAGGGCCTGGGCGGATTGTTTCCCCTGGGCGATGCGCCGGCGCTGGCGCGCGAACTGGTGGCGCGGGTCCGGGCGGATCGCCCTGAGCTGGAGCGCCGGCTGCGCGAGCGCTTCAGCGACGAGGCGGCGCGGGCGGCCTTCCGGGCCTTGCCGCTGCTGCGTACCTGGCAGGTCAACGGATAGCCCCGGTCGCGCCGGGGGAACTTCACGAGCATCCACCGCAGCGCGGGCGATCGCGAGGCGGTTTCGACTACGGGGTCGGCATGAAAGTCCTCTTGTTGGTACAGAAAGAGCAGCGGGTCATTCTCGACCGCTTGTACGAGGGCATTGCGGCGCACTGCGACTGCGAGCTGCGCTGGCTCGACCGCTATGAGCAGGTCGATCTGCAAGGTTATTTCCGCCGTTCGGTGGACGTCGACCGCTACGCGCGCATCGTCTTCTTCCTGCGCTTCAAGCAGGAGATCCGCCAGGTCGCCTTTATCCGCAGCGTGCCCAATCTGGTGATCCTCGAACACGACGCCTACCAGAACTACATCCCCTGCAAGTACACCGGCAAGTTCAGCGCCCACTACCGGCGCCTGCCCTGGGCGCGGGTGATCAGCTCGGGCGCGGTGGTCGCCGAGCGCCTGCGCGAGGAGGGCGTCGACGCGGTCTTCGTGCCCAAGGGCTACGACCAGACCCTGTTGCGCGACCTGGGCCGCGAGCGGGATATCGAGCTGGCCTTCGTCGGCAGCACCCAGAGCGGCGCCTACAGCGCGCGCAAGGCGCTGCTGGACGAACTGGCCGCCGTGGAGAACCTGGTGGTGACCCGCACCAACTCCGGGGACGACTATCTCAACACCCTCAACCGCATCCGCTTCTTCGTCAGCGCCGATGTCGGCATGGGCGAGTACATGATCAAGAATTTCGAGGCCATGGCCTGCGGCTGCGTATTGCTGGCCTACGACCAGGGCGAGGCGGAGAACCGCGCCTTGGGCTTCGTGGACATGCACAACCTAGTGCTCTACCGCGATGTCGGCGAACTGCGCGACAAGCTGGCCCGGCTGCGCGCCGAGCCCGAGCTGGCGGCGCGCATCGCGGCGGCCGGCAAGGCGCTGGTCGAGCGCGAATACAGCTTCGCGCGGATCGGCCAGCGCATCGCCCAGGCCCTCGAAGCGCCGTTGCGCCCGCATCCGCCGCTGGGCTGGCTGGAACGGCTGCGTCTCAAGGTGGGCATCTGAATGGCCGCGCCGCGTATCCGCCTGCTGATCCCCTATTTCGGCCGTTGGCCGTTCTGGATGCCGTTCTTCCTCGAGAGCTGCCGGTACAACCCCGACATCGACTGGCTGTTCTTCAGCGACTGCGGGGTGCCGGCTGATCTGCCGGCCAACGTGACGATCGAGCCGATGACCTTCGCCGCCTATTGCCAGCTGGTCAGCGAACGCCTGGGCATCGCCTTCCAGCCGCAGAGCCCGTACAAGCTCTGCGATATCAAGCCGGCGCTGGGGCATATCCACGCCGATCGCCTCGACGGTTTCGACTTCTGGGGCTTCAGCGACATCGATCTGGTCTATGGCGACCTGCGCGCCTACTTCACCGCCGAGCGGCTGGCGCGTTTCGACCTGTTGTCCACCCACGCGCGGCGCATTTCCGGCCATCTGTGCCTGCTGCGCAACACCCCGCGCATGCGCGAGGCGTTCATGCAGGTGGCGGGCTGGCGGCAGGCTTTCCAGCAGACCGAGCACCTCGCCTTCGACGAGGGCGCCTTCAGTCGCCTGTTCATCCGCCGCAAGAACTGGCCGGCGGGCCTGCGCCGGCTGGTGGATCTGGGCAATCCGTGGCGGCGCTGCAGCGAGTTCGTCGAGGCGTTCAGTACCCCGGGGGCGCGCGTGCCCTGGCTGGATGGCGGCTTCGATTTTCCCGCCTGCTGGACCTGGTGCGAGGGGCGCCTGACCAACGAGCGCGACGGCGCGCGCGAGTTTCCGTACTTTCATTTCATCACCTGGAAAGGCGACGCCTGGCCGGCATGCCCTCCGGAAACCCTGGTGCCGTCGCCGGCGCTGGCCGCGCAGCGCGCCTGGCGCATCACCGCACAGGGGTTCCGTGGCGCATAGCGCCCGGCGTCCTTGGTTGTGCGGCTACCCGGCACGAGCCGGGCTCGATCGACTGGAGAAGCAACCTTGAGTGTCACCAATGTCGTCTGGTCCGGCGGCCAGGCCTACGCCTCCATCCACAAGGTCCACGGACAGATCCTGGCGCTGATCGGCGGCCGGGAAAAAGTCCGTACCTGGGTGCTGCAGGGAAGTGGCGAAGGGCTGGGCGCGGCGGCGGGCGACATTAAGGAATGGGGGATGGCCACTGCGCAGCTGAAGGGTCGTGGCTTGTGGCGTCTTTGCCTGCCCATAGTGCGCAGCCGCCTGCGCCGCAAGTTGCAGGAGGAGGCCGCGAGGGTCCTGCTGCTGGACGGCATCGGCGTCGCCCGGCTATGTGTGCCCCTGCTGAACGACTTGCCGGATGTGCGGGCCCTGGTGGTCTTCCATGGCGTGACCCGGCTGCGCCCAGCCGATATCCGCCTGTTGCGGCGCTTCCCGGCAGACCGTCTGCAGCTGGTCGCGGTTTCCGCCGCCCTGGCCGCATCCCTGCACAAGCAACTGGAGCGCCCGGTCATCGCCTTGCGCACCGCCATCGATCCGCAACAGTTCCAAAGCGCCCTGCTCGACGGCGCGGCGGCGCGCCAAGCGCTGCAGGCGCCGGCGGCGGAGAGCCCGCTGCTGGGCGCGGTGGGGCGTCTGGTGCCCGAGAAGGGCTACGCCACCTTGCTCGAGGCGCTGGCGCTGCTGGTCGGCAAGGGCATCAGGCTGCACTTGGTCATCGTCGGCGAAGGCGAGCAGCGGCCGGTGCTGGAGGCGAAGATTCGCCAGCTCGGTCTGGCCGGCCATGTCACCCTGGCCGGCCATCGCGCCGATGTCGCCCGCTTGTACCGGGCCTTCGACCTCATGCTCACGCCCTCGCGCAACGAGGGGCTGGGGCTGGTGGTGCAGGAAGCCGTGATGGCGGGCGTGCCGGTGGTGTGCAGCGATCTGCCGGTGTTCGTCGAGCAGATCGGCGCGGCTGGCGTTTATCTCGCCCCCGACGACGTGGCCGGCTGGGCCGCCGCCATCGAGCGGGTGCTGGCCGAGGGCGGGGCGAGCCTCGCCGCCCGCCAGTACCGCGAGCTGGCGCCGGAGCAGGCGTGGGAGGCGTTCTGTCGCGGTTACCGGGCGCTGCTGGCGGCCGATTCGATCAGGACCTGATGCAGGCGGGCGGCGGGGAAATCCCGGTCCAGGCCCTCGCGTTTCAGGTAGCGGTCGAAGTGCCCGAGGTTGCGCCTGACCAGGCGGGCCGGCAGGGCCTTGCGCAGAAAACGCATGTCGGAAAGGTCGATCAGGCCCAGCGTGCCCGCGGGGGTGCGGATGATGTTGCCCAGATGCAGCGAGCGGAAGTAGACGCCCTTGCGATGCAGTTCGCCGATGAAGTCGGCCAGCAGGGCGAAGGTGTCGTCCCAGCGAAAGTCCGGCTGGCGCGCCAGGTGCGACAGCGATTCCCCCGGTAGCGGGCTGTAGAGCACCGCGGTGGTGCGCTGGTCGTCTAGCACATGGAGCGCCTGCACCGCGAGCGTGGGGATGCCGAGGCGCTGCAGGCGCGCGGCGTTGTCGGCGAAGCGCTGGGAGTACGGGCGCCACAGCGCGGACGACAGCCAGCGCTTGCGGCGGAACAGCTTGAGGAACAGGCCGTTCTCGAGGTGCAGCACCTTGGGACCGAAAGCGTCGGCCTCGAGGATCTTGGCATTGGCTGCCAACTGCTCGAAGTCGCTCTGGCTGAGTCGGGTCATACGCATCTGCAATGGGCCTGGTCGGAAGAAATCGGCGGTGAAAACGGCGCCATCATGCCGAAACCGCGCCCATCTGTCATTGTTTGCCCAAGGCGGCGCGACGCCTTGCCGCGCCGCTGGCGCAGGCTGTAGCGCTGTCGGGGCATGTGGCGAGGTCGCCTGTCGAGGGCGAAAAGGGCGCCTGTGGTAACATGTCGGCCCCTTCGGACTCTCGAGTTTCCCCCTCCATGAGTGGCACTGCTCAGGAGGCTGGCAAGGCATCCAGCCTCAAGATCTATCTCCGTCTGCTGTCCTACGTGAAGCCCTACATCGGCTACTTCGCGACCAGCATCCTCGGCTACGTGATCTTCGCCTCCACCCAGCCGATGATGGCGGGAATCCTCAAGTACTTCGTCGATGGCCTGACCAACCCTGAAGCCGCGCTGTTCCCCGGCGTCGAATGGCTGGCCGATCTGCCGCTGCTGTATGCCGTGCCCATCCTGATCGTGCTGATCGCCGCCTGGCAGGGCGTGGGCTCGTTCCTCGGCAACTACTTCCTCGCCCGGGTCTCCCTCGGCCTGGTGCACGACCTGCGGGTGGCGCTGTTCAACAGCCTGCTGACCCTGCCCAACCGCTACTACGACCAGCACAACTCCGGGCACCTGATCTCGCGGATCACCTTCAACGTCACCATGGTCACCAGCGCGGCGACCGACGCCATCAAGGTGGTGATCCGCGAGGGCCTGACGGTGGTATTCCTGTTCGGCTACCTGCTGTGGATGAACTGGAAGCTGACCCTGGTGATGCTCGCCATCCTGCCGCTGATCGCCCTGATGGTGACCAGCGCCAGCCGCAAGTTCCGCAAGCAGAGCAAGAAGATCCAGGTGGCGATGGGCGACGTCACCCACGTCGCCTCGGAAACCATCCAGGGCTACCGGGTGGTGCGCAGCTTCGGCGGCGAAGCGTACGAGCAAGCACGCTTCCTGCATGCCAGCCAGAGCAACACCGACAAGCAGCTGGGCATGATCAAGACCTCGGCGGTCTACACCCCGACCCTGCAGCTGCTGATCTACAGCGCCATGGGCGCGCTGATGTTCCTCGTCCTGTTCCTGCGCGGCGATGCCTCGGCGGGCGATCTGGTCGCCTACATCACCGCCGCCGGCCTGCTGCCCAAGCCGATCCGCCAGCTCTCCGAGGTCAGCGCCAACGTGCAGAAGGGCCTGGCCGCCGCCGACAGCATCTTCGAGCAGCTCGACGAGGCGCCGGAGGTCGACAACGGCACGGTCGAGCGCCAGCGGGTCAGCGGCCGCCTGGAGGTGAAGAACCTCAGCTTCGTCTACCCGGGCACCGACAAGCAGGTGCTGCACGAGGTCAGCTTCAGCGTCGAGCCAGGACAGATGGTGGCGCTGGTCGGCCGTTCCGGCAGCGGCAAGTCGACCCTGGCCAACCTGATCCCGCGCTTCTACCACCACGACCAGGGGCAGATCCTGCTCGACGGCGTCGAGGTCGAGGACTACGCCCTGCGCAACCTGCGCCGCCACATCGCTCTGGTCAGCCAGCAGGTGACCCTGTTCAACGACAGCGTGGCCAACAACATCGCCTATGGCGACCTGGCCGGGGCGCCGCGCGAGGCCATCGAGCAGGCCGCCCAGGACGCCTTCGCCAAGGAATTCATCGACCGCCTGCCGCAGGGCTTCGACACCGAGGTCGGCGAGAACGGCGTGCTGCTCTCCGGCGGCCAGCGCCAGCGTCTGGCCATCGCCCGCGCGCTGCTCAAGGATGCGCCGCTGCTGATCCTCGACGAGGCCACCTCGGCGCTGGACACCGAGTCCGAGCGGCACATCCAGGCGGCGTTGGACCGGGTCATGCAGGGGCGCACCACCCTGGTGATCGCCCACCGCCTGTCGACCATCGAACGCGCCGACCTGATCCTGGTGATGGACCAGGGGCGCATCGTCGAGCGCGGCAGCCACGCCGAACTGCTGGCGCAGCAGGGCCACTATGCGCGGCTGCACGCCATGGGCCTGGAAGAGGGCAGCGAAATCGCCTGATGGGGCGCGCGATGCGGGGCGGGCGCCGGCTGGTCCGGCGCCGCTTCGCGCTCGCCGGGCGGTGCGTCGCCGGCTTCACGATGGCGCGCACGGCGCAGCGGGTGCGGCATGATATGATCCCCGCCGTTTTCTCTTGCCCCCGGAGCACCCATGCAGTTGTCCATGCCCCGTTTCGATCAGGCCCCCGTGCTGGTGGTCGGTGATGTCATGCTCGATCGCTACTGGCATGGCGGGACCAGCCGCATCTCGCCGGAGGCGCCGGTGCCGGTGGTCAAGGTCGAGCAGATCGAGGACCGTCCGGGCGGCGCCGCCAACGTCGCATTGAACATCGCCGCGCTCGGCGCGCCGGCCTGGCTGGTCGGCGTCACCGGCCAGGACGAGGCGGCCGACAGCCTGGCCGAGCGCCTGCAGGCGGCCGGAGTGGCCGCGCACTTCCAGCGTCTGGCCGCGCAGCCGACCATCGTCAAGCTGCGGGTGATGAGTCGCCACCAGCAACTGCTGCGCCTCGACTTCGAGGAGCCCTTCGCCACCGACGCCGACGCCCTGCTCGGCGAGGTGGACGCGCTGCTCGACAAGGTCAAGGTGCTGATCCTCTCCGACTACGGCAAGGGCGCGCTGAAGAACCACCAGGCGCTGATCCGCGCCGCCCGCGCGCGCAATCTGACGGTGCTGGCCGATCCCAAGGGCCGGGACTTCTCCATCTACCGCGGCGCCAGCCTGATCACCCCCAACCTCGCCGAGTTCGAGGCGGTGGTCGGTCGCTGCGCCGACGAGTCCGAACTGGTGGCCAAGGGCCTGGCGCTGCTCGCCGAGCTGGAGCTGGGCGCGCTGCTGGTCACCCGCGGCGAGCACGGCATGACCCTGCTGCGCCAGGGCCACGCGGCCCTGCACCTGCCGGCCCGCGCTCGCGAGGTGTACGACGTCACCGGCGCCGGCGATACCGTGATTTCCACCCTGGCAAGCGCCTTGGCTGCCGGCGAGGAACTGCCGCAGGCGGTGGCGCTGGCCAACCTGGCCGCCAGTATCGTGGTCGGCAAGCTCGGCACCGCCACCGTCAGCGCGCCCGAACTGCGCCGCGCGGTGCAGCGCGACCAGGGCGTCGGCCGCGGCGTGATGAGCCTCGACCAGCTGCTGCCGGCCCTCGAGGACGCCCGCGCCCACGGCGAGAAGGTGGTGTTCACCAACGGCTGCTTCGACATCCTGCACGCCGGCCACGTCGCCTATCTCGAGCAGGCCCGCGCGCTGGGCGACCGCCTGGTCGTGGCGATCAACGACGACGCCTCGGTGACCCGCCTGAAGGGCCCCGGCCGGCCGATCAACAGCGTCGACCGGCGCATGGCGGTGCTCGCCGGCCTCGGCGCGGTGGACTGGGTGGTCAGCTTCAGCGAGGACACGCCCGAGGCGCTGCTCGCCAAGGTGCGCCCGGACGTGCTGGTCAAGGGCGGCGACTACGGCCTCGATGGCGTGGTGGGTGCCGACATCGTGTTGGCCTACGGTGGTGACGTGAAGGTGCTTAATTTCGTCGATAGTTGCTCGACCACCGCAATTGTCGAGAAGATTCGCGAGCGCTCCTGATTTACGCGGCTGGCCGGTATGCAGGGGCGGCCCGCCGCAAGAGTGATGGCACGGACTGCTGGGCTGCGGCCATCATCGTGTGCATGGTGGCTGTGATCGGTTTAATTGTGGGAATACAGAATGATTGGAATAAAGAGCATAGCCAGTTATATCCCGGCAGGCCGGATCGACAACCTCGCCCAGGCGGCCGCCTTCGACCGTGACGAGGCCTTCGTCGCCAGCAAGATCGGTACTCCCACGCTGTCGGTGAAGGATGCCGCCGAGGAAACCTCGGACCTGTGCGCCGCCGCCGTGCGCAACCTGTTGGCCAAGAACCCCGAGCTGCGTCTCGAGGATGTCCAGGCGCTGATCGTGGTGACCCAGAACGGCGATGCCGAAGGGCTGCCGCACACCTCGGCCATCGCCCAGCACAAGATCGGCCTGCCGAGCAACGTGGCCTGCTTCGACGTCTCCCTCGGCTGCTCCGGCTTCGTCTACGGCCTGTACGTGATCAAGGGCTTCATGGAAGCCACCGGCCTGAAGAACGGCATTCTGGTCACCGCCGATCCCTACTCGAAGATCATGGATCGCAACGACCGCATGACTACCCTGCTGTTCGGCGATGCCGCCACCGCCACCTGGATCGGCGAGGATCCGGTGTGGGAACTCGGTCCGGCGCGCTTCGGCACCGACGGCAGCGGTGCCGACCACCTGCTCGTGCGCGACGGCTGCTTCCACATGAACGGGCGCCAGGTGTTCAACTTCGCCAGCCTGAAGATCATCCCGCACATGCAGGAAGTGCTCGATGAGGCCGGCCTCAGCCTGGACAGCGTGGACGCCTACTGCCTGCACCAGGGCAGCGGGGCCATCGTCGATGCCATCGCCAAGAGACTAGGCGAGAACGGTGACAGAGTCGTGAAGGACATGTTCGGCGCCGGCAACACCGTGTCCTCGACCATTCCGCTGCTGATGGAGCGCTACGCCTTCGAAGGCTCGGCGTGGAAGAACCTGGTGATGAGCGGCTTCGGCGTCGGCCTGTCCTGGGGTTCGGCGGTGCTGTTCCGCCGCTGAGCGGCGGCCTGGAAGGGGCGGGTTGGCCGCATGGCGGCGCAACCCGTCACGGATGCCGCCTGGCATCCCTCGCTCCCGGGGTATGACGGGGCAGGCCACAGACCGTAACTCCCCATCGGCCGCCCGACCGGCAAAGGATGCTTGAGGGCATCTTCGCCGGTTTACGCCGCTGCGCCGCTAACCCGGCCTATGCGCAGCGCCGCTGTTCCACCCATGTCTCCCAGCTGATCCGCTCATCGCGAATCAGCCAGCCATCCTGCGCCGCGAAGCTTTCCGACAGCCATAGTCCGTCGGTCGGCACCGGCTGCAACACGCCCTTCTGCAGGGTGAACAGCACGTTGGGTTGCTCGACCGGCATCAAGTAGAGGTCCGGGTGCTGCGGGTCCAGGCGACTGATCAGCATGCCGTCCTCCAGATACTCGTCGCTGTGGTACAGGCTGGGCGCCTGCACCGTGGCGGGCAGCTCCAGACGCAGGTCGTAGACCAGTTGCAGCGAGGAGGTCGGCAGGTGCACGTAGGCCTGCGGGCGCTCCAGCAGGGGCAGTTCGCCGGCGTGCACCCGGCGTGCGTCGCCGCTCAGCGGGCTGAGGCGGAAGTACTGCTCGTCGTGGTGGGGCAGACTGGCGGCGTGCGGGGTGGGCAGCCAGTGCTCGCCGAAGCGGCCGCCCAGCCAGCCACGCGGCGTTTCTACCAGGCACTCCTCGGCCACCTCCTGCAGCGCGGTGTGCAGCGGCAGGTGCAGCTCGTGGCTCGGCACGTAGCCGGAGATCAACTTGAGCACGCAGTCGCCACGGTCGCGGCGCTGCTGGCGCACCAGCAGCCAGTAGTCGCGGCCCTGCCAGGCGAGGGTCAGGCGCACCGAGACGCCGAGATTGGCCAATTCGCAAGTAAAGTGGCGGGGATCGGCGATCTGCAGCGGCCGCCGCCGCTCGAGCATCTGGCTGAAGTTCAGCGGTGCGCCCAGCGGCTGGTAGACCAGGCACTGCGGATCGGCCTCGACGTACAGCGGCAGGGTTTTGAAGGTGCTCGGGCTTTTGCGGGCGAGAATCCTCGGCATTGGTGACTCCTCTTCGGCTGACGAATGGCGAGCGGGCGGGAGGTAGGCCCGTCGCGAGTCAGGACAGGGTAGCCGACTCAGCCCGCCGTGGTCGGACCGGTCGTCGCGCCCGCCGGCTTCAGTGCCCGGCGGTCTGCAGGCGATGGAGCACCGCGGCGGCGGTGGCCGCGTTGTGGGCCAGGTGCGCCGGGGTGATGGTGCCGATAATCGCACTGTTCACCGCCGGATGGGCGAAGATCAGCTCGAAGCTGGCGCGCACCGGGTCCTCTCCGCTCAGGCAGGCGTGGCCGCTGGCCAGCGCTTTTTTGATCAGAATGCCCTTGCCGTGGGCGGCGGCGAAATCGAGCACCGGGCGCTCGCCCTGCTCGGCGAGGTTGTAGGTGACCATCGCGCAATCGCCGGCCTCCAGCGCCTTGAGGCCGCCGGCGACGGTCTTGCCGGAGAAGCCGAAGGCGCGGATCAGGCCTTCGCGTTTGAGCTCGGCGAGGGTGGCGTACACCTCCTGCTCGAGCACCGCGAGGTCCTGGCCGTCGGAGTGCACCAGCACCAGGTCCAGGTAGTCGGTCTCCAGGCGCTTGAGGCTGCGCTCGACCGACATGCGGGTATGCGCGGCGCTGAAGTCGAAGTGCGAGGCGCCCTGCTCGAACTCCTCGCCGACCTTGCTGCAGATCACCCAGTCGTGGCGCTGGCCGCGCAGCAGCGGGCCGAGGCGCTGCTCGCTGACGCCGTAGGCCGGTGCGGTGTCCAGCAGGTTGATGCCGAGCGCGCGGGCTTGGGCGAGCAGTTCGCCGGCGGCGCGGTCGTCGGGGATAGTGAAGCCGCTGGGGTACTTCACGCCCTGGTCGCGACCGAGCTTGACCGTGCCGAGGCCCAGCGGCGAGACGACGAGGCCGGTCGAGCCGAGCGGACGGTGGAGGTCATGCAGGGTGACGGAAGACATCGAGGGCTCCTCAATAATAAAAGCATGGCTCTGTGTAGCGACTGGCCGTAGTGAGTCGCAGCGTAGAAAAATCGCGCGGCGATTTTCTACCGACAGTCGTGCCAGCGCCTATCCGGGGGCAATCGCGGCACCAGTTGCCCACCCTTGCCTACCCTGAGGCTCCGCGCCCGGGCGGCAAAAACGCGCGGCCCTGTGCGGTGGCACGGCCGCCGGCAGGGTCAGCCGAACAGGCTTTGCCACGGCGCCGGCGCAACGCTCGGCCGCGGCAGTTCCGGCAGGGCAGGGCGATCGACCGCCTGGATGCCGGCGCGCTCGAGAGCACCGATCACCCGGTCGGCGAAGTCCGGCGCCAGCGCCAGCTTGGTCGGCCAGCCGACCAGCAGGGCGCCCTGCTCGCTGAGGAAGGCGTTGTCCGGGCGCACCAGGCCGGACTGCGCCGGTTCGGCGCGGTCCACGCGCAGGGTGCGCCACTGCGCGGCGGCGAGATCGACCCAGGGCAGCAGCTCGGCCAGCTCGCGGCGGGCGAAGGCGAGTTGCGCCGCCTCGTCGCGCGCCACGCCGTCGGCCTCGGCCAGGTCGCCGCCGAGGTACCAGACCCAATGGCCGTCGGCGGCCGGATGGGTGGTGATGGTGACGCGCGGCTTGGTGCCGCCGCCCAGGCAGTGGGCATACAGCGGTTTGAGGCTGGCGGCCTTGACCAGCACCATGTGCAGCGGACGCAGCTGCTGCGCCGGCTCGGCGAGGCCCAGCTCGCGCAGCAGGTCGGCATTGCCGGAGCCGGCGCACAGCACCACGCGGCGGGCGCGGATTTCGCGGCCGTCGACGATCAGGCCGACCAGCTCGCCGCCTTCGCGCAGCGGCTCGAGGCGTTCGCCGGCCAGCAGACCGTCGCCCGCCAGTTCGGCGAGGCGGGCGATCAGGCTGGGTACGTCGAGCACCAGTTCGGCCAGGCGGTAGACGCGGCCCTTGAATTGCGGGTGCTGCAGCGCGGGGGGCAGTTCGCTGCCCTTGACCTGGTCGACCCGGCCGCGCATCGCCTTGCTGGCGAAGAAACCGGTCAGGTTGCCGGCCAGGGTGCCCGGCGACCATAGGTAGTGGGCGTCGGAAAGCAGGCGTACGCCGGTGAGGTCCAGCTCGCCGGCGCCGGTCAGCGCCTCGCGCCAGCGCCGCGGCATGTCGGCGATCGCCTCGGAAGAGCCGGTCAGCGCACCGGACAGCGCGTACTTGGTGCCGCCGTGGATGATCCCCTGCGATTTCACGCTCTGGCCGCCACCGAGGGCGCCGCGCTCCACCAGCAGGCTGGCGTAGCCCAGGCGGCGCAGGCGGGCGTTGAGCCACAGGCCGGCGATGCCGCCGCCGACGATCAGGACGTCCGTGCTGAGGGGATGGGACATGAGCGGGTCTCGCTGGAAAACAGGCGCGCAGTATAACCCGCCCGCTCAGTGGCCGGCTGAGGCGGAGAACAGCTGGATGACCAGCACGCCACCGACGATCATCCCCATTCCCAGCAGGGCCGGCAGGTCGGGGCGCTGGTCGTAGAGGGCCAGCGCGGCGACGCTGACCAGCACGATGCCCAGGCCGGACCACAGGGCGTAGGCGATGCCCACCGGAATGCTGCGCATCACCAGGCTGAGCATCCAGAAGGCGATGGCGTAGCCGGCACACACCAGCAGCAGCGGCAGCGGGCGCTGCACGCCGTCGACGGACTTGAGCGCGGTGGTGGCGATCACTTCCGCGGCGATGGCGATGGCGAGGTAGATGTAGCCGGTCATGGTCGGTCCTCCGCGTGGTCTGCGAGGATTCTAGGGGCTGTGGCGATGGGTTAAAGTTATTGTCTATCTATTTGAGCGATAGGTTGCCGGGTCATGCAGTGGAATCTGGAGCAGTTGCGGCTGTTCGTCGGCGTCGCCGAGGCCCGCTCGTTTTCCGCGGTGGCGCGGCGCACGGGCAGGGCGCAGTCGGCGGTGAGCAGCGCGGTGGCCCTTCTCGAGGCCGATCTGGGCACGCTGCTGTTCGAGCGCAGCAGCGGCCGTCAGCCGCGGCTCACCCTCGCCGGTGCCGCGCTGCTCGAGGAGGCGCGCGCGGTGCTGCGCCAATGCGAGCGCCTGGAGGGACGGGCGCTGGGTCTGGCGCGCGGCGAGGAAGCGCGTCTGCGCCTCGCGCTGGACGAGGCCATGCCCTATCCGCCGGTGCTCGCCAGCCTGCGGGCGCTCGCCGAGGCCTTCCCATCGCTCGAGGTGCAGTTGGCCAGCGGCGCGCAGGGCGACGTGGCGCGCAAGCTGCTCGAGCGGCGCGCCGATCTCGGCCTGCTGTTCCACCACGAGCAGATGCCGCAGGCGCTGGAGCGCCAGCGCCTGGGGGCCATCGAGATGGTCACGGTGTGCGGAGCCGGTCATCCATTGGCCGGCGAGCGCCAGGTCGACCGCCAGCAACTGGCCTGTCACCGCCAGTTGCTGATGGCGCCGCAGGACAGTCGCTATGCCGGCGGCGAACAACTCGGCCCGTCGGTGTGGCGGGCCGACAGCTTCTATGTGATGGCCGAACTGGTCAGCCGCGACCTCGGTTGGGCCTGGCTGCCGCGCCATGTGGTGCAGTACCCGACCTATCAGGGCCTGTTGGTCGAGCTGGCGAGCGACTGGGTGCCGCCGCCCCTGGTGGTGGAGCTGGTCCGTCGCCGCGACGAGGCTCAGGGCCCCGCGGCGCGCTGGTTGGCCGATTGCCTGGCCAGGCAGCTGCTGGTACCCGGCGGATGAAGTCGGGCGCAAAGTGCGCGGGCCCGCACGTTTCCTGCTGGCCAGTTGCCAGCGGGGCCCAGACGGGCAGGGCGGCCCTTTGCGCCTCTTTCCGTAAAAGGTAAGCTCCGCGCCCATGAATCGCCACTTCTACACCCTGCTGTTCCACCTCGCCCTCCCGTTGATCGCCCTGCGCCTCTACCTGCGCGGGCGCCAGGCACCGGCCTACCGCCGACGTGTCGCCGAACGCTTCTCCTTCTCACTGCCAGCGCTCAAGCCCGGCGGCATCTGGGTGCATGCCGTCTCGGTCGGCGAGAGCATCGCCGCGGCGCCGCTGATCAAGGCCCTGCTCGAGCGCCACCCGGAACTGCCGGTCACCGTTACCTGCATGACCCCGACCGGCTCCGAGCGCATCCGCGCCCTGTTCGGCGAGCGGGTGCAGCACTGCTATCTGCCCTACGACCTGCCTTGGGCAGCGGCGCGCTTCCTCGACCGGCTGCGGCCGAAGCTCGCGGTGATCATGGAAACCGAGCTGTGGCCCAACCATATCCACCAGTGCGCCAGGCGCGGCATTCCCACCGTGCTGGCCAATGCGCGCCTCTCGGAAAAGTCCGCCCGCGGCTATGCGCGCTTTGCCGGTCTGACCCGGCCGATGCTCGCCGAGATGAGCTGGATCGCCGTGCAGACCGAGGCCGAGGCCGAGCGCTTCCGCCAGCTCGGCGCCCGTTCCGAGCGGGTCAGCATCACCGGCTCGATCAAGTTCGACCTGCGCATCGATCCCGAGCTCCCCGAGCGGGCCAGGGCACTGCGCGCCAGCTGGGGCGCCGAGCGGCGCCCGGTATGGATCGCCGCCAGTACCCACGCCGGCGAGGACGAACTCATCCTCGACGCCCATCGACGGCTGCTCGCCGAGCGTCCCGACGGACTGCTGATCCTGGTGCCGCGTCACCCGGAACGTTTCGAGGCAGTGCATGTCCTATGCCAGCGCCAGGGCTTTTCGACCGTGCGTCGTTCGTCCGCCCTCCCGGTGAGAGCGGAGGATCAGGTATTGCTCGGCGACACCATGGGCGAGCTGCTGTTCCTCTATGCCCTGGCGGATGTCGCCTTCGTCGGCGGCAGCCTGGTGCCCAACGGCGGGCACAACCTGCTGGAACCGGCGGCGCTGGGGCTGCCGGTGCTTAGTGGGCCGCATCTGTTCAATTTCCTGGAGATTGCCGCGCAGTTGCGCGCAGCGGGAGCACTGCTGGAGGTCGCCAATGGCGAAGAGCTCGCGGCGCAGTTGCCAATCCTGCTCGGTGCGCCTGACCGACGCCGGCTGATGGGGAGCTCGGGGCTGGACGTGTTGCAGGCCAGCCAGGGAGCCTTGGCCTTATTGCTGGCAGGGCTGGGGCGCCTGTTGCCCACAGGCTGAAAAACTTTGCAAGCACCGGTCGAGAAGGCAAAATGCCGGCGCCCCCAGGACGCCGATCTCGATTCGGTTGCAAGGCAGCTTTTGTCCGAGGGGCGGCATTCTTTGGATGTGCCCGGCACGCTGTCAGCCTAAGGCGATCAACTTGAATAGCAGCCGGCCTTTTCAGACCGGCGTATGTATCTGAGAAGGAGCGGTACGTGAACCAAGCAGGGCCCATCAGTCGGCACAGCGATGACGAAATAGATCTGCGCGAGCTGTTTTTCGCCCTCTGGGCCGAGCGACTGAAGATTGTTGCGGTCACTCTCCTGTTCGGCATCGCTGCCGCCGCATACGCCTTCCTCTCCGCGCCGGTCTATGAGGCCCGGTCGAGCCTTCTGCCGCCGCAGCTGAGCGACATCGCGGGCTACAACCTCGGTCGTTCGGCGGCCAATCTGTCGCATTTCAAGGTCAAGGATGTCTACCAGGTCTTCACCCGCAACCTGACGTCCGAGGCGCTGCGCCGCAAATTCTTCCGCGAGGTGTACCTGCCCTCGCTGTCCGAGAGCGAGCGCGCCAAGCCGCAGGACAAGCTGTGGAAACGCTTCAACGAGAAGATCTTGAGTGCCCGCGCGCCGGACGAGGAAGAGCACCCGGACTTTTTCGAGGTGCGCGTCGAGCACAAGGATCCTGAGCTGGCGGCCGCCTGGGTCAATCGCTACGTCGCAATGTCTGCCGAGCAGACCAGCAAGGATATGCAGCAGAACGTCCTGCAGGAGATCGATATTCGCGCCCGGGAAATCGAGCGCCGGATCGGGGTGCTGCGCGAGAGTGCGCTGCAGCGTCGCCAGGACCGCATCGTTCACCTGAAAGAGGCCCTGGTGGTGGCTGACACCGTCGGTTTGAGCGCTCCGCAGGTCACCACGGGGCGCACCTCTTCGGACGGCGAGCTGACCAATTTCGTCGACGGCAGCCTCATGTACATGCGCGGCGCGAAAGCTATCCGAGCCGAACTCCAGACCCTGGAGAGCCGCAAGACCGACGATCCCTTCATCGAGGAGCTGCGTGAGTTGCAGAGCCAGCTGGCCTTCCTCAAGGGGATCGACGTGAGCCCCGACAACGTTTCGTCCTTCACCCTGGACAGCAGCGCCGAGGTTCCGGAAACCCCGATCAAGCCGAAAAAGGCCATGGTGCTGGCGATCGGTCTGGGGCTGGGTCTGGTGCTCGGTGTGCTGTTCGCGCTGCTGAGCCGGATGTTCCGCAAGGAGCCGTCGCAAGACGGCCGCTGAGCTTGTCAAAAATCCCGACGACGATTGGGGACTCCGCAGCTTGACGGCTTAGCGGGGCGCGCTCTCGTCGAGACGTTTTCAGGAAGCCGACGGTAAATCCTGGGGCGGTAGCGTGCCTGGGGATTGCCCGCATGGCGCAGCCTGCGGTCGGCCGGGCCGGCGAGAAATTGGAATTACGAGCTCTCGAGCATATGAGTCTTCTGAAAAACAGCTTCTGGAACATGCTGGGTATCGCCGTTCCGGTGGCTGTCGCGATTCCCGCCATGGGCTATCTGGCGCGGGTGCTGGGGGTGGAGAACTTCGGCATCTTCACGCTGTGCTATGCGGTGGTGGGCTATGCCAGTCTCTTCGACCTGGGGCTGTCGCGCGCTGTCGTACGCGCCGTCGCCATCCATGCGCAGTCGGCGGAGAAAGTCGCTCGGGTCATCGGCACGGCCAGTTGTTTCGTGCTGGCACTGAGCATCGTCGCGGCGGCGCTGCTGTATTTCTCCGCCGACTGGCTGGTGCTCAAGCTGTCCGTTTCCGCCGCCTCCGCCGAGGGGGCCAGAAGCGCCCTGCAGTGCCTGAGCCTGGCCGTGCCGGCGCTGTTGCTGAGCATGGTGTGGTTTTCCTACCTGGAGGGGCTCGGCGACTTCTACAAGCTGAACATGCTGAAAAGCATTTCCGGCCTGTGCATGGCGCTGGCGCCGCTGGGCACCGTGTTGCTCCAGCCGACCCTGGTCAGCGCCATTGCCGGTCTGGTCGCCGGGCGGGTGGTGTCGATGCTGATCGCCTATCTGTGGGGACTGTGGGCCGGCAGCAAGCGCCAGCTGTGGACCGTCGACCTGCCGACGCTGCGCGAGCTGTTGGGCTTCGGTGGCTGGATCACGGTCAGCAACATCATCAGCCCGATGATGGTCTACTTCGACCGCTTCTTCATTTCCAGCGTGGTCGGTGCGAAGAGCGTGGCCTTCTACACGGCCCCGGCGGAGGCGGTGACTCGGCTGCTGATCATCCCGATCGCCGTCGCCAAGGTAATCTTTCCGCGGCTGAGCGCCCGGCATAAGGATGCCGAGGCGGAGGCGCGCCTGGGTTTCTGGCTGTTGCTCGGCATTTGCCTGCTGCTGGCCCTGGGCATCGGCCTGTTCGCCGCGGATATCCTGCGCTTGTGGATGGGCGAGGCCTACCTGGGCGAGGCGGTACTGGTTTTGCAGATCCTGCTGGTGGGCTTCGTGTTCAATGCGGTAGCGCAGATTCCCTATGCGAAGATCCAGGCCGCAGGGCACGCCAGAGTGACCGCCTTGCTGCACACCGCGGAAGTACTGCCCTATTTCGGCGCCCTGTATTACCTGGTCCTCAACTATTCCCTCGCCGGTGCGGCGATCGCCTGGACGTTGCGGGTCGCGGTGGATTGCCTGGCGCTGGAACTATTGGCGCGCCGGTACAAATAGGTGAGCGTGCACTCGGAGCCCGGGTGGCTGCTGGGCGTGTCCTGGAGGAAATTCGTGCAGGCCAGCGATAGTACAGATGCGGTTGTCGACGCCACGCGAGACGGTAGCGCGGGAGTGGCCTGGCCGGCTGAGGAGAGCCTGTTCCAGCCCTACAAGGCGGTGTTGGCGCTCCTTCTGGGGCTGCTGTTCTTCCATGATTTCGTTTTTCTCAGCATGGAGCACCACTTCGGCGGGCACTACGGGCTGAATCTGTGGAAGGAACTGGTTGCCCTGGCCTTCCTGTTCCTGCTGCTGTGCTGGGTGTTGTTGCGTAGCGCGCTGGGCCCGGTCAATACCCGCATCTTCATCGTCCTGGGAGCGCTCTTGGTGTCCTTGCCGGTGTTCGGCGACCTCTCCGAGGGGGCGTTGCGGACTTTCCGGAGCATCTTCACCCCGCTGGTGTTTGCCGTGATCGTCGGCCGGCTGGTGGGCGTCGATACGGAGGCGCGTTCCCGGTACTTCTTCAAAGTGATGCTGCTGATCGCGCTGGCGGGCGGCATCTATGCCATCTACCAGCTGTATTCCATCAAGCACTGGGAGCAGTTCTGGTACTACCACCCCCTGGTGGCGATGGGGCTGGAGATCCACGAGTACGACTCTTTCCGTAACGGCGTGCCGCGGATCAGCGGTTTCTTCACCTCGCCTCTGGAGTTTGCCTTCTTCGTCACCTTCGTGTTCTTCATGGGCCTGGCGCGGCTCCTCTCGGAGCGCCGCCACACGCCGTGGTTGGTGGTGCGCAAGCGGAGTTTCCTGCTCTTCGCGCTCTTGGCGTTTCTGGGCTATGTGGTTTCCCAGTCCACGGTCAGAAGCGCGCAGATGTGCCTGGTGAGCGCGTTCGCCTACATGCTCCTGGTGGTTCGGCTGAGAACTCGGTGGAGCATCGCAATCACCGCCTTCCTGTATGTCTTCGTGCTGTCCGCGGCGACCTTCTTGTATATCGGGCTCGGCTATACCAAGGATCTGTCCGCCCTCGGACGCCTGGTGCAGTGGAGCTTCGTGCTCGACAAGGTGGTCGAGAGCCCGCTCGGCCTGGGCTTTTCCTCGGTGGGGCCGGGGCAGCAATACTGGTTCGACTCGTTGTGGCTGAATCTTGCCGCGAGTTTCGGGCTGTTTGTCCTGCTGTTCGTCGTCGGCTTCGTGGTGTGCTATCTGCGCGTGGTCGATAGCTACGTGTCCCACCGGGAAGCAGCCGGGAACTGGAACCAGACGTTGAGCCTGACCGCACTGGTCATCATGCCGGTGTTTTTCTATGGCGCGCTGTTTCAGTCCTTCTACAACTCACCCGGGTTCTATCTGCTGCTGATGATTGTTTCCGTTGCGCTGTATGGAGCGAAAAATGCTCGGGCTTAGTATCGTGGTCGTGTTGTACCGCAAGCAGCATGGCGAATCCTCTTCGCTGCGCTCGCTGATCGCGGCGCTGGGCGAAATGCGCGATGCCGGTTTTGCTCCGACGATCTATGTCTGGAACAACTCTCCGGGATTCACCGCGCCGCTCGAGCATGAGGCAGTGGTCTGGCTGGAAGGCGAGAACGTCAAGCTGCCGGTCATCTACAACCAGGTGGCCAGGTCGACCTTCGAGGCCGGCGGCGAGCTGCTGATGATCTCGGACGACGATACCGACTACCGGCAGTACGACTTCAGGAAAAATCTCGGCATCGTCAAGGAATTCCTGGGCGATGCGCAGAGACGCCAGAGTGTCGGCTGCTTCATTCCCAAGATTCTCTCCGGCGGTCGCCTGGTCAGTCCGGGTGGGCGCCAACTGTTCAGAGGTTATCTGCTCGATCAGGTCGCCAGCGGCCCGATAAGCGCGCATAACCTGCTGGCGATCAACAGCGCCACGCTGATCACCCGCGACTGCTACGAGCGCATGCAGCCGCTCTACGACGAGCGCTTGAACTTCTACGGTACCGATACCGAATTTTTCGTGAGGTACGAGGAGTTCTATTCGCGGATCTACGTGTTCGACTCGCAGATCGACCACAGCTTGTCGGCGGATTCGAAGGAGTCGCCTGACCGGATGCTTTTCAGGTGGCGCGATAACATCCGTGCCATGAACGTGATTTTCGAAAGGACCTCGTTCCCTTTCAAACTGGCGATGCGTGCCTATTACCTGCTGATGAAGGTCAAGCTCGCCGTTCGGTTCCGCGACAAAAGATTCCTGCAAATATGATAATAAACAAGTTGTTGTGTCGTGCCGCTTCGCGCCTGAAAGGTGAAGAGTTCAAGCTGGATGACCGGGTGACCGATGGTTATCTTCTGCAATTCGCCTTCGCCAAGGCGATGATGTGCCTGCGTGGCCTGCTGCGTCTGCGGCAGCTGGTCATGGTCGGCAGGGGCACCCAGCTGCTGGCCACCTCGCAGATGCGCTTCGGGCGCTCGGTCAGCATCGACGATCACTGCGTGGTCAACGCGTTGTCGCGCGAAGGCGTGGTGTTCGGCGATCACGTATCGATCCAGAAAAGAACCATCATCGAGTGCACCGGCAGTCTCCGTTATCTGGGCAAGGGACTGGTGCTGGGCAACAACGTCGGGGTCGGCTCCAATTCCTTCCTGGGCTGTGCCGGGGGGATCGAGATCGGTGACGACACCATCATCGGCAACTACGTGTCCTTCCATGCGGAAAACCACAACTACGCCGATCCCGAGCTGCCGATCAGGGCGCAGGGTGTTTCCCATGTCGGCATCAAGGTCGGCAAGGGCTGCTGGATCGGCGCGAAGGTGACCATCCTGGATGGCGCCGTCATCGAGGACGGTTGCATCGTCGCCGCCGGGGCACTGGTGACCCAGGGGCACTATCAGGCCAATTCGATCTACGGCGGCGTTCCAGCCAAGCGCCTCAAGGGCAGGTTCGACGTATGAGCAAGCTGGTCTTCGTCCACCTGTTCAACGATCGCAGCGGCAGCCCCAAGGTTCTTTCCCAGGTCGTGCGGGCCATGAGCCAGCGCGGGACGGCCATCGAAGTGCTGACCAGCAGCCATGCCGATGGTTTCCTCAGCGACCTGCCGGGTATCCGCCGGGAGATCTTTTACCGCCGCTCGGAAAACAAGCTGGTCACCCTGTTCTACTACCTGCTGTCGCAGGCCTTTCTGTTCCTGTTCTGCCTGCGCTACTGGCGGCAGGACGTGGTGTTCTACGTAAATACCATGATGCCCTTCGGCGCCGCCCTGGCGGCGCGCCTGATGGGCAAGTCGGTGGTTTATCACGTCCACGAGACCTCGCTGCGCCCGGCCCTGCTCAAGCGCTTCCTGCGCCAGGTCATCAGCCTGACGGCGCGGAAAATCGTCTTCGTGTCGGACTATCTGCGCCAGGCCGAAGGCTTCGCCGGCAAGTGCCAGTACGTGGTGCACAACGCCCTCGACGGCGTGGTGACGCAGCGGCCCGAGCGGGCTGCAACCGGGACGTTCAACGTGCTGATGGTGTGCTCCCTGAAGGCCTACAAGGGCGTTCCGGAGTTTTTCGACATCGCGGGCAAGCTGCTCGACCGCCCCGAGATACGCTTCACCCTGGTGCTGAACGCCGACCCCGCGGAAATGGAGTCCTTGCTCGCCGGTGTCGCCATCCCGACCAACGTCGCCCTGTTTCCGCGCCAGGTCGATGTGGCACGTTTCTACGAGCAGGCCGACCTGCTGCTCAATCTGTCGCGTCCCGACGAGTGGGTGGAGACCTTCGGTCTGACCATCCTGGAGGGCATGGCCCAGGGCCTGCCGGTCGTGGTTCCCCCCGTCGGCGGTCCCGCCGAGATCGTCAGCGACGGTCGGGAAGGCTTTCTGATTTCCTGCTACGAGACCGGGAGAATTGCCGAGGTGATCGGCCAGCTCGCCGACGATCGCGAGCAACATTTGCGCCTGGCACGCAACGCGCGAGCGCGGGCCAAGGATTTTTGTCTGGCGAACTTTGAGGAAAAGATCGCCAGCGTCATCGAGTCATAAGGTTTTTGCATGACGTACAAGCATCTTCTCATTCTCGGCATCCGCGGTGTTCCTGCGCAGCACGGTGGTTTCGAGACCTTCGCCGAAAAGCTTTCCCTGTTCCTGGTGGGGCAGGGATGGCGGGTCACCGTGTACTGTCAGGAGGATGGCAGCGGGGAGGCTTGGGAGAGTACCTGGTGCGGCGTGCGGCGCATCCATATCCCGGTGAGCCGGGGTGGTGCCGCGGGGACGGTCATCTTCGACTGGAAGGCCACCCGCCACGCGCTTTCCGAACAGGGACTGTTCCTCACGCTCGGTTACAACACCGCGATCTTCAACCTGATGCAGCGGCTCAAGGGCCAGACCAACGTCATCAACATGGATGGCATCGAGTGGCGCCGCGAAAAGTGGGGGACGATCGCCAAGACCTGGTTCTGGCTGAACGAGCGTGCCGGCTGCTGGATCGGCAATCACCTGGTCGCCGACCATCCGAAGATCAAGGAGCACCTGGCGACCCGCGTCAGCGCCGACAAGATCACCATGATTCCCTACGGGGGCGACGAGGTGAACGGCGCCGATGCCAGCCTGCTGGCGCCCTACGGCGTGGAGCCTGGACGCTTCTCGGTGGTCATCGCCCGTCCCGAGCCGGAGAACTCCTTCCTGGAAATGGTGCGGGCCTTCAGCCGCCGCCCGCGCAATCACCGCTTGGTCGTGCTGGGCAACTTCAAGCCGGACGACAATCCCTACCACCGGCAGGTGATGGATGCGGCCGGCGCCGAGGTGATCTTCCCGGGCGCGATCTACGAGGCGCCGGTCGTGCAGGCCTTGCGCCGGTACAGCCGCTTCTACTTGCACGGCCATCGCGTCGGTGGTACCAACCCGTCGCTGGTGGAGGCATTGGGAGCGGGCTGCGCCGTGATCGCCCACGACAACCACTTCAACCGCTGGGTGGCCGGCCCCGATGCTGCCTACTTCCAGGATGAGTCGGCCTGCGCCGCGCTGTTCGACCGTCTGCTGACGGACGATGCCGCCGTGGCTCGCATGAAGGCCGGCAGCGGTGTGCGCTTCCATGAGCGCTTCACCTGGCCGCAGGTGCTGGGTGAGTACGAAGAGTTGCTGGTCCGCTGGTATCCCACCAAGTAATCAAGAGTTTCCCATGACTTCACGTATTCTCGTCACTGGCGGTGCCGGCTTCATTGGTTCGGCCGTCGTCCGCCACCTGATCCGCAACACCGCCTGCGAGGTCGCCAACCTCGACAAGCTGACCTACGCCGGCAATCTGGAGTCGCTGGTCGAGGTGGCCGGGTCGCCGCGCTATCGTTTCTACCAGGTCGACATCTGCGACGCGGCCGCCCTGGATCGCGTCTTCGCGGAGTTCCGCCCGGATGCGGTGATGCATCTGGCTGCCGAGTCCCACGTGGATCGCTCCATCGACGGGCCGGCCGATTTCATCCAGACCAACATCGTCGGTACCTATACCCTGCTGGAGGCGGCCCGACGCTACTGGAACGGCCTGGCGCCGGAAGCCAGGGAAGCCTTCCGCTTCCACCACATCTCCACCGACGAGGTGTACGGCGACCTGGAAGGCACCGACGACCTGTTCACCGAGACCACGCCCTACGCGCCCAGCTCGCCCTACTCGGCGTCCAAAGCCAGCTCCGATCATCTGGTACGGGCCTGGCAGCGTACCTACGGCCTGCCGGTGCTGGTCACCAACTGCTCGAACAACTACGGGCCCTACCACTTCCCCGAGAAGCTGATCCCGCACATGATCCTCAACGCCCTGGCCGGCAAGCCGCTGCCGGTGTATGGCGACGGCTCGCAGATCCGCGACTGGCTATTCGTGGAGGACCATGCCCGCGCACTGGTGGAAGTGGTCTCGCGTGGCCAGGTAGGCGAGACCTACAACATCGGCGGGCACAACGAGAAGCGCAACCTCGAGGTGGTGCAAACGCTCTGCGCGCTGCTCGAGGAACTGGCGCCGAACAAGCCGGAAGGAGTTGCCCACTATCGGGACCTGATCACCTTCGTCAAGGATCGCCCGGGGCACGATCTGCGCTATGCCATCGATGCCGCCAAGATCCAGCGCGAACTGGGCTGGGTACCGGAGGAAACCTTCGAAAGCGGCATCCGCAAGACCGTGCAGTGGTATCTGGACAACCGCAACTGGTGGGAGCGCGTACTCAGCGGGGATTACCGGCTGGGGCGGCTTGGTTACCATCGTTAAGCAACCTCAGTCTTGCCCAGCCCCGCTGGCATGCGTCGTAGAGTGCCAGCGGGGTTTGTTATTTAGGATTTCTGACTTTTAAGTGTTTTTAGGCGTTTCAGGGCTTTATCGTATTTAGGGGTTGTATGGCTACGATTACATATAGGCCTGATATTGATGGGCTAAGGGCTGTTGCTGTTTCTTTGGTGGTTTTGAATCACTTTGGCATCGGTCTGTTTAGTGGTGGGTTCGTCGGGGTTGATGTATTTTTTGTAATTTCTGGCTATCTGATAACAAATATCATATCGAGCCAGATGGCGGCGGGAGTGTGGTCGTTTGGTCAGTTTTACACCAAGCGAGCATTCCGGTTGTTGCCGGCATTGTATGTCATGTTGGGCGCTGTTTTAGTTGCTGGTTATTTCTTTTATCTGCCGGCCGACTATAGCCTTCTGGCTAAAGGTGTCCTCAGTTCCCTATTGTTCTCGGCGAACATATTTTTTTGGCAGAACTCGGGAGGGTATTTTTCGCCCGATGCTGAAGAGATGCCCCTCCTGCATATATGGTCTCTTTCGGTTGAGGAGCAGTTTTATTTTTGCTGGCCATTCCTGTTTTATTTGGCATATAAATTTTTTCGTGGTCGGGCGCTTTGTTGGGTGATTCTCGCCTCTGCGCTGCTTTCATTCTGGCTTTCTGAGGTCGGGGTCGAGCGGGGGTATAGTGGGGCGTACTTCTTGTTGCCGTTTCGCGCAGGTGAGCTGCTTTTGGGCTGCTCCCTGGCGCTTTTCCTCAATTTTCGGGGCGAGGGGCGAGAGGTACGTCCTGTTGTTGCTGAGGCCCTATCGTTCTTTGGACTGTTTTTGATTTTTGCTGCAGCTGTGCTCTTGGGGAAGGGCTCAAGCTTTCCTGGGATTAACGCTTTTATCCCTTGTTTGGGCGCCGCCCTGGTAATCGCGGCTCCGAGTTTTGGGCGAAGCCTTGGCTCGAGGATCTTGTCGCTCAAGCCCTTCGTTTTTATCGGCTTGATATCCTACTCTCTTTATTTGTGGCACTGGCCGGTAGCAAGCATTTTGAGGTACTTGAGAGTCGACCTGACTCCGTTGGTGGCTCTGGGGGCCATTTTGTCCTCTGTACTGATAGGCTTTGTCAGCTGGTATTTTGTGGAGAGGCCTTTCCGTACTGCTGGTCAGCGGAAGGGGCGGATGGTCGCCATTGCAGGGGCGTTGGCCATTTCTTTCGTTTTCGTGGGGCCAGTTTTTGTTTACTTGAAAAACGGGCTTCCGGAGCGGTTCCCCTACGCAATGCTTACCCAGGAACAATTGGATGCCGAGCGCCTGCGCTACTGGGTGGATATTAAGACAAAGGATACGAGCTTTGCAGAAGGGAAAATTGCGAAGCAGGTTCTGGTGGTGGGGAACTCGCATGCGTACGATTTTTCATATGCGCTCACGGAAAACGACTTCGTCGGAACCATAAAACTTATCGAGACGACCTTTCATTGCTTCAACTTTGGATTCAATGCGGTTTTTCCTGACAAGGCGGATCTGTGTCGGGAAAAGTTTTTGGGAGTCATCGAGAGTCCTGAGTTGAGGTCTGCTGATGTTATTTACCTTCATGATAACTGGAGCGGAAAGGATTTTGAGGGGCTTGTCAAGGTCCTGCAGGAGATTCGGCAGGTTACATCGGCCCCGATTTATGTTGTGGGCCCAAAGATGACATTTGATGAAAGTGCATTGAATATATCGAAGTACGCGCAGTCCGAAAGAATTGTGACTGCCTCGGGTATAAATCAATATTCGAGAGGTTATCAGCGGAAAAATCTTTTTGACTATGATCGCGAATTGAAGGATTTCTTCGCTGGCGATGTTGGAGTGAAGGATGTTCACTATATTAGTGCGCTCGATGTGCAGTGTGGTGCCGAGCGGCGGTGCGATATTCTGTCTGAAGATACCGGTGAATATCTTTATTTTGATACGGGCCATTTTACTCTTGCCGGTGCGCGAGACTTTGGCAAAAAATTGAAAAAGAAGGATGGCTCCGCTTTCTGAGTTTTGCTGGTCTCTCTCGGTATGCTTTTCGTCAGACTGTCAGTTTATTGCCGAGGCGATTGGTTTAAGTACTTTGAAGGTTCGGAGTTTTGATTTCTTCTGTAAGGATCCTACTCAATGAAAGGCATAATTCTCGCCGGTGGCTCCGGCACCCGATTGCACCCCATCACGCGTGGCGTTTCCAAGCAGCTGTTGCCGATCTACGACAAGCCGATGATCTATTATCCGCTGTCGGTGCTGATGCTGGCCGGCATTCGCGAGGTGCTGATCATCTCCACTCCGGACGATCTACCCAACTTCCGCAAGCTGCTGGGTGACGGTTCCGACTTCGGTATCGAGCTGAGCTATGCCGAGCAGCCCTCTCCGGACGGTCTCGCCCAAGCCTTTCTGATCGGCGAGGAGTTCATCGGCGACAGCAGCGTGTGCCTGATCCTCGGCGACAATATCTTCTATGGCTACGGCTTCAGCGCCATGCTGCGCGAGGCGGCCGGCCGTACTCAGGGCGCGACGGTGTTCGGCTACCACGTGAGCGACCCGGAGCGCTTCGGCGTGGTCGAGTTCGATGCCGGCGGCAAGGCCGTTTCCATCGAGGAAAAGCCCAAGGCACCGAAGTCCCACTATGCGGTCACCGGCCTGTATTTCTACGACAACGACGTGGTGCGCATCGCCAAAGAGGTGAAGCCGTCGCCCCGCGGCGAGCTGGAAATCACCGACGTGAATAACGCCTATCTGCAACGCGGTGACCTGCACGTGAGCGTGCTGGGTCGTGGCTTCGCCTGGCTGGATACCGGTACCCATGACTCGCTGATGGAGGCGAGCCATTTCGTGCATACCATCGAGGCCCGCCAGGGCCTCAAGGTCGCCTGCCTCGAGGAAATCGCCTATCACCAGGGCTGGCTTTCGGCCGAGCGACTGGCGATTCAAGCCGAGGCGCTGAGCAAGACCGGTTATGGTCAGTACCTCAAGCAACTGCTGACCCAGGAGGCTGTGCAATGAAAGTGATCGAAACGGCCCTGCCTGGCGTGCTGATCATCGAGCCCAAGGTATTCGGGGATCATCGTGGTTTCTTCATCGAAACCTTCCAGGTGGAGCGTTACCGCGACGCCGGCATCGCCTTGCCGTTCGTGCAGGACAACCATTCCCGCTCTCCGCGCGGCGTGCTGCGCGGCCTGCATTTCCAGAAGACCCGCCCGCAGGGCAAGCTGGTCAGCGTCAGCCGCGGTGCCGTGTACGACGTGGCGGTGGATATCAATCCGGATTCGCCCACGTGCGGCCAGTTCGTCGGCGTCGAGCTGAGCGACGACAATCATCGCCAACTGTGGATTCCGCCGGGTTATGCCCACGGCTTCTGCGTGCTCAGTGATGTGGCCGATTTCCAGTACAAGTGCACCGATCTTTACTTCCCCGAGGATGAAGGCGGTCTGCTGTGGAACGATGCGGATGTGAACATTCCCTGGCCCGTCGAAGCTCCCCAGTTGTCCGCCAAGGATCAGCGTAATCCGACCCTCCGCCAGCTGCTGGGCAAGGAGTCCTGAGATGCGCGTGCTGATTAGCGGCGCCCGTGGCCAGGTCGGCCACGAGCTGTTGCGCCTGGCCCCCGAAGGCTTCTCGGTCCAGGGTTTGGGGTCCGCCGAGCTGGATATCGCCGATGCCGGCCAGGTGGCCCGGGTGGTCGCCGAGCTGCAACCCCAGCTGATCATCAACGCCGCGGCCTATACCGCGGTGGACAAGGCGGAGAGCGAGCCGGAGCGGGCCTGGGCGGTGAACCGCGATGGCGTCGCGCACCTGGCGGTGGAGGCCGAGCGCCTGGGCATTCCCGTGCTGCACATCTCCACCGACTACGTGTTCGCCGGCGACGCGCAAACGCCCTATCGGGAGACCGATGCAACCGGCCCCACCGGCGTTTACGGCGCCAGCAAGCTGGGTGGCGAAGTCATGCTGGCCGCCAATTGCAGCCGCCACATCGTCCTGCGCACCAGCTGGGTGTTCGGCAGCCACGGCAACAACTTCGTCAAGACCATGTTGCGCCTGGGGCGCGAGCGTGAGGAGTTGGGGGTGGTCGCCGATCAGCAGGGTTGTCCGACCTCGGCGGCCAGCATCGCGCGGGCGCTCTGGGCCTTGGCGCGGCAGTTCCGCGAGCAGGGAGCTCTGCCCTGGGGCATCTACCACTTCAGCGGCACGCCCGCCTGCACCTGGCATCAATTCGCCACGGAAATCTTTCGCCAGGCTGTCGAGCAGGGGCTGCTGGAGCGAGCACCGCGGGTACGGGCCATCGCCACCAGCGAGTATCCCACGCCCGCCACGCGCCCGGCCTGGTCGGTGCTGGATTGCGGCAAGCTCCGGGAGACGTGCAGTATCGAGCAGACCGACTGGCGGCACGAGCTGGGGCTGGTGCTTGCCGAGCTGGGCAACGCGCCCGGGCGCTAGTGGCGCTCCCTCACGGTGGTTTGCCTGTATAACGCATGCTAACCAAGCCAGGAGAGGTTGTTCGCGTTCTGGTTGTGCTTTGCTTCCTGCAGCAAATGATCCCTGCCAGCCGGCGTGGGGCAATGCCCGGTAGTCGTGGCATTGCTCTCTCGTGACATGGAGTTACTTTCCCAATGTCTTACCCTCCTCGCTATCAGCCGACTTTTGCCGAGCGCTATCCTCTGGCGATGCTGGCGGCGGTAGTCGACTTCCTGTCGGTGGTCGCCGTCGGGTATCTGGCCCACCTGTGGCGTTTCGGCTCCCTGGAGCTGGATGGCCGCTACACCACGGCAACCTTCATTTTTGCGTTGCTGGTCATGCTCAGCCTGCTGATGAGTGGCGTCTACCATTCCTGGCGCGGCAGGGGGTTCCTGCAGCTAGGGGGCAGGGTGTGTTTGGGGTGGCTGGTGGCCATCGGTACCGCCTTGAGCATCGTCTTCTTAACCAAGGTGGCGGAAAGCTATTCACGGCTATGGTTCATGGGCCTGGTTACGCTGGGGGGAACGGTCAGCATCCTGCTGCGCCTTGTGGTATTCCTCGCGCTGCGTCAACTGCGCTCGGCAGGTCGCAACCTGAAAGGCGTGCTGCTGATCGATAGCGGTGGCAGCGCCGCTCGCCAGCTCAATGGCGAGCGCTCGCTGGCGGAGAATGGCTTTCGCTTGCTGACCAGCCTGCATTTCGAACGCAGCGAGGAGTGGCTGCAGCGCCTGGTGGACCAAGTGGACGAACAGGGTGCCCATGAGGTTTGGCTGTGCCTGCCGTTGACCGCGGGCGATGCCATTCGCTCCGTGCTCTATGCCCTGCGCCATCGGACGGTAGAGATACGCTTCATTCCCGAGTGGGGCGATCTGCCGTTGCTCAATCACAGGATCAGCCATATTGCCGGACTATATTCGCTGGATCTCAGCTGCAGTCCGATGGATGGGCCGTCGCGCTGGGTGAAGCGGGCCGAGGACCTGCTGATCGGCGGGGCGATCTCGCTGCTGATCCTGCCGATCTGCCTGGTAATCGCCATAGCCATCAAGCTGACTTCGCCAGGGCCGGTGCTGTTCAAGCAGTACCGAACCGGCATCAATGGCCGGAAGTTCAAGGTCTACAAGTTCCGCTCCATGGTCGTGCACCAGGAAGCGCGGGACGAGGTGACCCAGGCGAAGAAGCAGGATCCGCGTATTACGCGAATCGGTGCCTTCCTGCGGCGTACCAGCCTCGACGAGCTGCCGCAGTTCTTCAATGTCATGCAGGGGCGTATGTCCATCGTCGGTCCCCGGCCGCATGCCCTGGCGCACAACGAGTACTACAAGGATCTGGTCGAATCCTACATGCAGCGTCACAAGGTCAAGCCAGGCATCACCGGCTGGGCCCAGGTGAATGGCTACCGGGGTGAGACCGATACCTTGGAAAAGATGCAGAAGCGTGTCGAATACGACCTTTGGTACATCGACAACTGGTCGATGTGGCTGGATCTGAAAATCATATTTTGGACGATTTTCAAGGGGTTCATTGGGGAAAATGCTTACTGAGTGAGTGGTTTCCAAGGGGTTTTGTGGTGGAAATGGTTTCGCGGATTATCGATACGAAGAACTCTCGCGTCTGGAGTCGGCTCCTGCCGGGAATTCTGGCGCTTGGCCTGTTCGTTCAGTTGAGCGGACAGGTGTGGCTGCAGTCAGGCAGCGCCCACAACACTCAGGTCTACCTGGGGCTACTGCTGCCGGCCTTGATTGCGCTGGTCTGCAAGCTGGTCAGCCGCGCGCCCATCCGCGTTTCGGTCGAATATCTGCCATGGCTGCTTTTTCTCGCTTGGGTCGCGAGTAGCACGCTCTGGAGCACGAATGCGGAAAAGCGCCCGCTGGATCTGGCGAAGTGCGCGATGTTCATCGCGCTCTTTCTGGCCGCGCTCGCAATCCTGTTGAGGCAGGGGGAAGCCCATCTGCGCCGGGCCTTGATGGCCGGCTTCGTGGTGGTGGCGCTGGGCGCCCTGGCCAGTCTGATCTATCAGTTCTTCCTGCTTGATAAGCCGCTGGCTTATCGAGCGTATCGCATCGATCGGCTGGGATACGGTGACTTCGCCAATTATGGCTGGCCGGTGATCGCCGGGATTTTTCATGGAGCGATAGCGGTCTGGGTGTTCGGTTATGCGATAGATCGGAAGGTCGGCACCAAGGCCGCCTCCGTCGCTCTGGCGATGTTCGGCGTTCTGGTGCTGTATGTCGTGTTCACCTATGCGCGCGGGGCCTGGTTCGGCGTGCTCGGCGGTTGCCTTGCGGCGGTGCTGGTGCAGAACTCGCGGCGCGGATGGTGGCTATCCGCGGCATTTCTGGTGCTGCTGCTGGGCGTCGGCATGCTTTATTGGCAAGCACTGACCTTCGAGGTGCAGACGCAGCAACTGTCCGGGCGCGAGGCGATCTGGCAGTACTTCTTCGAGGTCATGCAGGGGCATTGGCTGTTCGGCTACGGGTTGGGGACGCCCTTCGTATATAACTGGCCCGATGGCGTGAACATTTCTCCCCATGCCCACAGTCTGTATCTGCAGCAGGTTTATGACAGCGGATTGGTCTCGCTCGCGCTCATGGCCATCGGCCTGCTCGGCGTGGCTCGCAAGGCATGGCGACTGCGCGACGATCCCTGGGTTCGCCTGGCTTTTCCCGCCTTGGTTTTCGCGCTGATTGCCCTGCTGACGGATGTCGAACGGATCATTACCCGCCCCAGCGTTTACTGGACGGTGTTCTGGCTACCCGTGGCGATACTGCTGGCGATTCCCGGCGGTCGCCAGGACAGGGGCGATGACGCGGCCACTGCCGCGTAGGTCGCGCAGCCTGCCGGCAGGGCGCTCGTCCGAACCACTGGCCCCATGCGCAGAGGCCGATTAAACTGCTCGGGTTTCTTGTCGGGGTGCCTGGAGTCGCAGGCTGAGATCGGACAGTTCCGAATCCCGTTGAACCTGATCGGGCTAGTACCCGCGTAGGGAACAAGATGCCCCCGCCGTCCGGCGAGGGCTTTCCTGCTTTCAGGTTCGCTCCGACATTTCCTGCCGCGTGCCGTGGAGAGTCCCGTCGATGAGCGCCACCGAATTGAAGAACCTGAGCGAGAGCGCCCAGGTCGACCAGCAGTCCGTCCAGCCCCTCCCCAACTCGCGCAAGGTCTATGTCCAGGGCTCGCGAGCGGACATCCGCGTGCCGATGCGCGAGATTTCCCTGGCCGATACGCCCACCGACTTCGGTGGCGAGAAGAATGCCCCGGTGCTGGTCTACGACACCTCCGGTCCGTACACCGACCCGGACGTCGCCATCGACGTGCGCAAGGGCCTGGCCGACGTACGCAGCGCCTGGATCGAGGAGCGCGGCGACACCGAGCGCCTGCCGGGACTGTCTTCCGAATTCGGCCAGCGTCGTCTGAACGACGCCGAGCTGACCAAGATGCGCTTCGCCCACGTGCGCAACCCGCGCCGCGCCAAGGCCGGCCGCAACGTCACGCAGATGCACTACGCCAAGCAGGGTATCGTCACGCCCGAGATGGAGTACGTCGCCATCCGCGAGAACATGAAGCTGCAGGAAGCCCGCGAGGCCGGCCTGCTCGCCGCCCAGCATCCGGGCCACAGCTTCGGCGCCGCCATTCCCAAGGAGATCACCGCCGAGTTCGTCCGCGAGGAAATCGCCCGCGGCCGCGCCATCATTCCGGCCAACATCAACCACGTGGAGCTGGAGCCGATGATCATCGGCCGCAACTTCCTGGTGAAGATCAACGGCAATATCGGCAACTCGGCGCTGGGTTCTTCCATCGAGGAAGAAGTCGCCAAGCTGACCTGGGGCATCCGCTGGGGCTCCGACACCGTCATGGACCTGTCCACCGGCAAGCACATCCACGAGACCCGCGAGTGGATCATCCGCAACTCGCCGGTGCCGATCGGCACCGTGCCGATCTACCAGGCCCTGGAGAAGGTCGGCGGTATCGCCGAGGACCTGACCTGGGAGCTGTTCCGCGACACGCTGATCGAGCAGGCCGAGCAGGGCGTGGACTACTTCACCATCCACGCCGGCGTGCTGCTGCGCTATGTGCCGCTGACCGCCAAGCGCGTCACCGGCATCGTCTCCCGTGGCGGCTCGATCATGGCCAAGTGGTGCCTGGCGCACCACCAGGAAAACTTCCTGTACACGCATTTCGAAGAGATCTGCGAAATCATGAAGGCCTACGACGTCAGCTTCTCGCTGGGCGACGGCCTGCGTCCGGGTTCGATCGCCGACGCCAACGACGCCGCGCAGTTCGGCGAACTGGAAACCCTCGGCGAGCTGACCAAGATCGCCTGGAAGCACGACGTGCAGACCATGATCGAAGGCCCGGGCCATGTGCCGATGCACATGATCAAGGAGAACATGGACAAGCAGCTGGAATGCTGCGACGAGGCGCCGTTCTACACCCTCGGCCCGCTGACCACCGACATCGCCCCGGGCTACGACCACATCACCTCCGGCATCGGCGCGGCGATGATCGGCTGGTTCGGCTGCGCCATGCTGTGCTACGTCACCCCGAAAGAACACCTCGGCCTGCCGAACAAGGACGACGTGAAGACCGGCATCATCACCTACAAGATCGCCGCTCACGCCGCCGACCTGGCCAAGGGCCACCCGGGCGCGCAGATCCGCGACAACGCCCTGAGCAAGGCGCGCTTCGAGTTCCGCTGGGAGGACCAGTTCAACCTCGGCCTCGACCCGGACACCGCGCGCAGCTACCACGACGAGACGCTGCCGAAGGAGTCGGCCAAGGTCGCGCACTTCTGCTCGATGTGCGGGCCGAAGTTCTGCTCGATGAAGATCACCCAGGAGGTGCGCGACTACGCCGCCGGCCTGGAGAAGATCGACAGCGTCGAACTGGAAGCCGCTGAGCTGGAGCGCGAGATGCAGGCCAAGGCCGAGGAGTTCAAGGCCCAGGGTTCGCAGCTCTACCACAAGGTGTAAGCTGTCAGCAGTCGGATGACATGGAAACGGGCCCTGGGGCCCGTTTCTCATTTCTGCGTCGGCAGGTACTCCGTCTTGAGCACGCCGCGCAGGCGGGAATAGGGGATCTCCAGGCTCGGATGCCCCATGGTGTACGGGCCCAGGGCATAGACGTCGTACTTGAGCAGCACCTTGTCCTTGAGCAGGGCGATGTTGGCGGTGGGCTTGAACGGCCAGATGCGCCGGAACTCCTTGGGATCGTCGATCTGCTGGGTCTGCAACCAGCGCTGGTGCGCCTCGCCGGCGGCCTGCCAGAAGGCGGCCTCCTGGCCGGGCAGCAGCAGGTCGGCGAGCTGCAGGGCGCGCTGCTCGCCGCGCGAATAGTTGATGAAACCGCGCCCCGGCATGCCATGGGCGCCGCCGCGGTACAGGTAGCTGGACAGCTCGACCACCAGCAGGTCGTCGTGACGGTCGATCAGCTTGGCCTGCAGCCAGGTTTCCCAGCCCTCGGGCTGAGCGCGGAGCAGCTCGCTGCCGTGCGCGCGCAGCGAGGTGGGCAGCTGGCTATCGGCGTCCTCGCGGGTCATCGCCAGCAGGGCCTCTTCGATCAGTACGCTCAGGCGCGGCTCGTCGGCGAACTTCAGGGTGTCGACGTTGACCAGGCTGCAGCGCTCGCGCTGGCAGATCTCCGGGCGCTGCTCCCAGACGATATGCTGCGGCGCCGGCGGCGCGCTCTGGCCGCCGAGGAACTGGCAGGCGGCGAGCAGTGGCAAGCCGGTCAGCAGGAAAAGGGGGTGAAGACGCATGGGACTCCTTGAGTGGATCGACAATGCTGGGTAGGGTGGCGAATCGGCGGAATTCGCCAGCGCCGGCGGTTGGAAACTTGATTGCGCGCAGCGTTCCGTCCGCGCGTTGGTGGGGTGGGGGAAGTATATGAGCGAGTCGTCGAAAACGACTGACCTGAAGGTGGAAATCGTCGAGCGCGAGTCCTGTTTCCGCGGCTTTTATGCGCTCGATCGCCTGCATCTGCGCCACGAGCTGTTCGGCGGCGGCATGGGGCCGGTGATCAGTCGCGAACTGTTCGTCCGCCACGATGCCGTCTGTGTGTTGCCCTACGACGCACAGCGCGATGTCGTGGTGCTGATCGAGCAGTTCCGCGTCGGTGCGCTGGACAAGAGCGCGCATCCCTGGCTGCTCGAACTGGTCGCCGGACTGATCGACAAGGACGAGACGCCGGAGGAGGTCGCCCGTCGCGAGGCCCTCGAGGAGGCCGACCTGACCCTGGGCGAACTGTGGCCGGTGACCGCCTACTATCCCTCGCCGGGGGGGAGCGACGAGCGCGTGCATCTGTACGTCGGCCGCTGCGACAGCGCGGGAGCCGGCGGCGTCCATGGCCTGGCCGAGGAGGGCGAGGACATCCGCGTGCTGGCGATGAGCCTGGACGAGGCGCTGGCGGCGGTGAACGCCGGGCGCATCGACAATGCGGCGAGCATCATCGCCCTGCAGTGGCTGGCGCTGAACCGCGAACGGGTCCGGCAGACATGGCTATGAGCGCGCTGGCCGAACGCTATCGGGTCGACCTGGCCGGCCTGCAGGCGACCTGCGAGGCCAACTACGCGCGCCTGATGCGTCTGCTGCCCGGCATGCGCGAGCAGCCGGCGCTGCGCCGTCTGGCGCTGAGCGCCGGCGATACCCCGCTGGCGGTGCTGGCGCTCAAGGTCACCGAGGCCGGCCCCTACACCAGTACCGTCGAGGTGCGCGAGGAGCCGGGACTGGCCTGGTTGCCGACGCCGTGCCTGGAGGTGCGCGTCTACCACGACGCGCGGATGGCCGAGGTCACCGGCGCCGAGCACTGCCGGCGCCTGCAGCCGCGCTACCTCTATCCGAACCCGCGCATGCACCAGCCGGACGAGAAGAGCCAGCTCAACCTGTTTCTCGGCGAGTGGCTGGCGCACTATTTACAATGCGGCCATCTGGCGGAAAGCCCGGTGGATCATTTGGTCGTTCGCCGGTAGTGTGAACCGCATAGCGGTCGGCAGGCGTGACGCATGCCACCATTGCTCTCCGCATTTGTGGGTCCATCGCCGACAGGAGACGGCCTTTGTTCAGCGCCAAGTCCCCCTCTCAGACTGCACCGCTCCTCGTGGTGCAGCTTACCGACAGCCACCTGTTCGCCGAGGCGGACGGTCACCTGCTGGGCATGGACACCGCGGACAGCCTGCGCCGGGTGGTGGAGCTGGTGCGGGAGGAGCAGCCATGCATCGATCTGCTGCTGGCCAGCGGTGACCTCTCGCAAGACGGCTCCCTCGAATCCTACCGGCGTTTCGCCGCGCTGATCGCGCCGCTCGACGTGCCGTCGCGCTGGTTCGCCGGCAATCACGACGAGTCGCTGGTCATGCAGCTGGCCTGTGCCGGCAGCCCGCACCTGCAGATGATCACCGACCTCGGCAACTGGCGGTTGATCACCCTCGACTCCAGCATTCCCGGCACCGTGTTCGGTGAGCTTGACGAGCAGCAGCTCGAGCAGCTCGATCTGGCGCTGGCCGGCGCCGGGGAGCGCCATGTGCTGCTGAGCTTCCATCACCATCCGGTGTCGGTCGGCTGCAGCTGGCTGGACCCCATCGGGCTGCGCAACGCCGACGCGCTGTTCGCGGTGGTCGACCGTTACCCGAATCTGCGCTGCATCCTCTGGGGGCACGTCCACCAGGAGATCGACACCCAGCGCAATGGCGTGCGTCTGCTGGCCTCGCCGTCGACCTGCGTGCAGTTCGCTCCCGGCAGCGAGGAGTTCCAGGTCAGCAGCGAGGCGCCCGGCTACCGCTGGCTGCGCCTGCACGCCGACGGTGCGCTGGACACCGGCGTGTCGCGGGTCAGTGGCATCGACTTCGTGGTCGACTACAGCATCAAGGGCTACTGACCCATTCTGCGCAGGGCGACCCCGCGCAGCCGTGGTCGCCGTCGACGGCCGGGCCCCTGCTGAGGCGCGCGGCGGGCGTATTCGCCCTGGGGCGTCATTCGACTTGAATCCGACGGTGGGATAATGTTTTCCTTGTATATCCATACAGTCCAAAGGCGCCGTCGATGCCCCCGCTGCCGACCCTCATCTATATGCACGGCTTCAACAGCTCGCCCGCCTCGCTGAAGGCCCGCGAGCTGGTCGCCGCGTGCGAGTGCCGCGGCCTCGCCGAGCGACTGCGGGTGCCGACGCTGCACCACGACCCGCGCCAGGCCATCGCCCAGCTGGAGCGAGAGATCGCCGAGGCCGACTGCCCCGTGCTGGTCGGCAGTTCCCTCGGTGGCTACTATGCGACCTATTTGGCCGAGCGCCATGGTCTCAAGGCCCTGCTGATCAATCCGGCGGTACGCGTGGAGCGCTACTTCGCCGGCTATCTCGGCCCGCAGCGCAACTACTACAGCGGCGAGAGCTGGGAGCTGACCGCCGCGCACGTCGCCGCGCTGGCTGCGCTGGAGGTACCGCCGCCACGGGATCCGCAGCGCTTCCTGGTGTGGCTGCAGACCGGCGACGAGACCCTCGACTACCGCGACGCCGCCGACTACTACCGGCACTGCACGCTGGACATCCAGCCGGACGGCGACCACGGCTACCAGGGGTTCGCCGCGCGCATCCCGGAGCTGCTGGCCTTCGCTGGTTTTTCGGCGCTCCCGCAGTCCTGAATTCCTGCCCGCCGGCGGCTGCCGGCGGGCGGCTCCTTTAGCCAGACAGAAACTCCATCCATGGCCAATACCAGCTATACCGCCGAAGCCATCGAGGTCCTCTCCGGTCTCGACCCCGTGCGCAAGCGCCCCGGCATGTACACCGACACCAGCCGGCCCAACCACCTAGCCCAGGAGGTCATCGACAACAGCGTCGACGAGGCGCTGGCCGGCCACGCCAGGAGCGTGCAGGTGATCCTCCACGAGGACAACTCGCTGCAGGTGATCGACGACGGCCGCGGCATGCCGGTCGACATCCACCCCGAGGAGGGCGTCAGCGGCGTCGAGCTGATCCTCACCAAGCTGCACGCCGGCGGCAAGTTCTCCAACAAGAACTACCAGTTCTCCGGCGGCCTGCACGGCGTCGGCATTTCGGTGGTCAACGCGCTGTCGACCCGCGTCGAGGTGCGCGTCAAGCGCGACGGCAGCGAGTACCGCATGACCTTCGAAAATGGCTTCAGGGCCAGCGAACTGGAGGTGATCGGCACGGTCGGCAAGCGCAACACCGGTACCAGCGTGCAGTTCTGGCCGGACGCCAAGTACTTCGACTCGGCGAGGTTCTCGATCAGCCGCCTGAAGCACGTGCTCAAGGCCAAGGCGGTGCTCTGTCCGGGCCTCGCCGTGTCCTTCGAGGACAGGAGCAGCGGCGAGAAGGTCGAGTGGTGCTACGAGGACGGCCTGCGCTCCTACCTCTCCGACGCCGTCAGCGAGTTCGCCCGTCTGCCCGAGGTGCCGTTCTGCGGCAGTCTGGCCGGCACCCGCGAGGCGGCGGACTGGGCGCTGCTGTGGCTGCCCGAAGGCGGCGAGAGCGTGCAGGAAAGCTACGTCAACCTGATTCCCACCGCGCAGGGCGGCACCCACGTCAACGGCCTGCGCCAGGGCCTGCTCGATGCCATGCGCGAGTTCTGCGAATTCCGTAACCTGCTGCCGCGCGGCGTCAAGCTGGCTCCCGAGGACGTCTGGGAGCGCATCGCCTTCGTGTTGTCGATGAAGATGCAGGAACCGCAGTTCTCCGGGCAGACCAAGGAGCGCCTGTCCTCGCGCGAGGCGGCGGCTTTCGTTTCCGGGGTGGTCAAGGACGCCTTCAGCCTGTGGCTCAACGAGCATCCCGAGCTGGGCCTGGCGCTCGCCGAACTGGCGATCAGCAACGCCGGCCGGCGCCTCAAGGCTGGCAAGAAGGTCGAGCGCAAGAAGATCACCCAGGGGCCGGCGCTGCCCGGCAAGCTGGCCGATTGCGCCGGCCAGGAGCCGATGCGCGCCGAGCTGTTCCTGGTCGAGGGCGACTCGGCCGGCGGCAGCGCCAAGCAGGCGCGCGACAAGGAGTTCCAGGCGATCATGCCGCTGCGCGGCAAGATCCTCAACACTTGGGAGGTGGACGGCAGCGAGGTGCTGGCCAGCCAGGAGGTGCACGACATCGCCGTGGCCATCGGCATCGACCCGGGCTCGGCGGATCTCGCCCAGCTGCGCTACGGCAAGATCTGCATCCTCGCCGACGCCGACTCCGACGGCCTGCACATCGCCACGTTGCTGTGCGCCCTGTTCGTCCGCCACTTCCGCCCGCTGGTGGAAGCCGGCCATGTCTACGTCGCCATGCCGCCGCTGTACCGCATCGACCTCGGCAAGGAGGTCTACTACGCCCTCGACGAGGCCGAGCGCGACGGCATCCTCGAACGCCTGGCCGCCGAGAAGAAGCGCGGCAAGCCGCAGGTCACCCGCTTCAAGGGCCTCGGCGAGATGAATCCGCTGCAGCTGCGCGAGACCACCATGGACCCCAACACCCGGCGTCTGGTCCAGCTCACCCTCGACGACTTCGCCGGCGCTCAGGAAATGATGGACATGCTGCTGGCCAAGAAGCGCGCCGGCGACCGCAAGAGCTGGCTGGAAAGCAAGGGCAACCTCGCCGAGGTTCTGGCGTGAGGCATCTGGCCGTGGCCCTGGCCGCTGCGCTGGCGCTGCTGTCCGCCGTACCGGCGCAGGCCGGGGAGGCTCCGGCGGAGCTGGCGCTACAGACGGTCCTGCCGGTAGAGGGCATGCCCGCCGGCAATCTGTCCGGTCTGGCGCGGTGCGGCGACGGGCGCTGGTGGGCGCTGTCCGACCGCGAGGACACGCGACTGTATCGCCTCGAGTCGAGTGCCGGGCACTGGCAGGCGCAGGCCGAGGAGTTTCTCGCCCCAGCGCCGCCGCCCAGCGAGCTGCCCTGGGGCCTGCGCACCGGCAATCAGCTGCTGGCGCCATTGCGCGGCGGCACCCTCGACTTCGAGGGGCTGACCTGCGATGCGGCGGGCAATCGCTACCTGGTCAGCGAGAGCCAACTGGCCGTTCTGCAGGTGCCGGCCGCGGGCCAGCCGCAGTGGCAGCAGCTCGCGCCGCAACTGCTGCGCCAGGCGCGCGCCCGCGGTCTGCTGCTGCGCTTCAATGCCCTGCTCGAGGGCGTGGCGGTGCAGCCGGACGGCGGTCGCCTGTGGCTCGCCGCCGAGCGCGAGGGACGCGGTCTGCTCGCCCTGCAGCGCGGCGGCGACCGTTGGCGCTGCCCCGAAGCCGGCTGCGTGCTGCTGGCCGAGAGCGGCCGCGCCGTGCGTCCGCTGGATCCGCCGGGCAGCCCGGCGCGGTCGCTGGACTTCACCGCGCTGAGCTGGCACGCCAACAAGCTGTACAGCCTGGAGCGCCTGCAACACCGCATCTGCCGCCGCAACGCGGATAGCGGCGCGGCCGAGCGCTGCTGGTCGTTCGCGGCCGCCGCGCTGGCCCCCGAATTGCGTTACGACACCCCCTACGGCATGGCCGAAGCCCTGTGGCTGGACGACAGCGCGGCCTGGATCGGCCTGGACAACGGCGACCAGGCCAATGCCGCCGGCGAGCGCCGGCCGCTGATCCTGCAGTTCGCGGCACCGGCCGGCGGCTGGAGCGGCTGAAGAATCCATCCGGTGCGCCGGTTCCGGCTGGCGCGCCCTGAAACGAAGAGTTGCTGAGGACGCATATGAGCGAATCCCTCGATCTGAGCCTGGAAGGCGTCGAACGCCGTCCGCTGGCCGAGTTCACCGAACAGGCCTATCTCAACTATTCCATGTACGTGATCATGGATCGCGCCCTGCCGCATATCGGCGACGGCCTCAAGCCAGTGCAGCGGCGCATCGTCTATGCGATGAGCGAACTGGGCCTGAACGCCGATGCCAAGCACAAGAAGTCGGCGCGCACCGTCGGCGACGTGCTCGGCAAGTTCCATCCGCATGGCGACAGCGCCTGCTACGAGGCCATGGTGCTGATGGCCCAGCCGTTCAGCTACCGCTACACGCTGGTCGACGGCCAGGGCAACTGGGGGGCGCCGGACGATCCCAAGTCGTTCGCCGCCATGCGCTATACCGAGGCGCGCCTGTCGCGCTACTCGGAAGTGCTGCTCAGCGAACTGGGCCAGGGCACGGTGGACTGGGTGCCGAACTTCGACGGCACCCTCGACGAGCCGGCGACCCTGCCGGCGCGCCTGCCCAACCTGCTGCTCAACGGCACCACCGGCATCGCCGTGGGCATGGCCACCGACGTGCCGCCGCACAACCTGCGCGAGGTCGCCGCGGCCTGCGTGCGCCTGCTCGACGAGCCGAACGCCACGGTCGAGCAATTGTGCGAGCACATCCAGGGCCCGGATTTCCCCACCGAGGCGGAGGTCATCACCCCGCGCGCCGACCTGCTCAAGGTCTACCAGACCGGTCGCGGCTCGGTGCGCATGCGCGCCGTATACCGTGTCGAGGACGGCGACGTCGTGGTCACCGCGCTGCCGCACCAGGTCTCCGGGGCCAAGGTGCTGGAGCAGATCGCCGCGCAGATGCAGGCCAAGAAGCTGCCGATGGTCGCCGACCTGCGCGACGAGTCCGACCACGAGAACCCCTGCCGCATCGTCATCATCCCGCGCTCCAACCGCGTGGACGCCGACGAGCTGATGACCCACCTGTTCGCCACCACCGACCTGGAGTCGAGCTACCGGGTCAACACCAACGTCATCGGCCTGGACGGCAAGCCGCAGGTGAAGAATCTGCGCCAGCTGCTGTCCGAGTGGCTGACCTACCGCATCGGCACCGTGCGTCGGCGCCTGCAGTTCCGCCTCGACAAGGTGGAGAAGCGCCTGCACCTGTTGGAAGGCCTGCTGATCGCCTTCCTCAACCTCGACGAGGTGATCCATATCATCCGCACCGAGGACGAGCCCAAGGCGGTGCTGATCGCCCGCTTCGGTCTCACCGAGCTGCAGGCCGACTACATCCTCGACACCCGCCTGCGCCAGCTGGCGCGCCTCGAGGAGATGAAGATCCGCGGCGAGCAGGACGAGCTGGCCAAGGAGCGCGAGCAACTGCTGGCGCTGCTCGGCAGCGAGACCAAGCTGAAGAAGCTGGTGCGCAAGGAATTGCTCGCCGATGCCGAGAAGTACGGCGACGCGCGCCGCTCGCCGATCGTCGCTCGCGCCGAGGCCAGGGCGCTGTCGGAAACCGAGCTGCTGCCCACCGAACCGGTCACCGTGGTGCTCTCCGAGAAGGGCTGGGTGCGCTGCGCCAAGGGCCACGACATCGATGCCTCCGGTCTGTCCTACAAGGCCGGCGACGCCTACAAGGCCGCAGCGCCCGGCCGCTCCAACCAGTTCGCGGTGTTCCTCGACTCCACCGGACGCAGCTACTCGCTGGCCGCCCACTCGCTGCCCTCGGCGCGCGGCCAGGGCGAGCCGCTCACCGGCCGTCTCAGCCCGCCGGCCGGCGCCAGCTTCGAGTGCCTGCTGCTGCCCGAAGACGAGGCGTTGTATGTGCTGGCCTCGGATGCCGGCTATGGTTTCGTGGTGAGGGGCGAGGATCTGCAGGCCAAGAACAAGGCCGGCAAGGCGCTGCTCAGCCTGCCTGAAGGGAGCAGGGTGATGGCGCCGCGACCGCTGCGCGAGTTGGCCAGCGACCGGCTGGCGGCGGTGACCAGCGAGGGACGCCTGCTGGTGTTCCCGGTCGCCGAGCTGCCGCAGCTGGCCAAGGGCAAGGGCAACAAGATCATCGGCATCCCCCCCGAGCGGGTGGCCAGTCGCGAGGAGTACCTGGTCGACCTGGTAGTGCTGCCGCAGGACGCCACCCTGGTGCTGCAGGTCGGCAAGCGCACCCTGTCGCTGCGTGCCGAGGATCTGGCGCACTACCAGGGCGAGCGTGGCCGCCGCGGCAGTCTGTTGCCGCGCGGCTTCCAGCGCGTCGACGCGTTGCGGGTGGAATAGCGGCGCCCCCTTCGCCGTCGGATGAGGCTGATCGTGCCCACGCTCCGGCGTGGGCACGGGTGCCGAACCGCTCCGGCGGCTCGACGCAAAGCGTGCATGGCTGCGGCTTGCCCGCCGGAGCGTGGGAGCCAGCGAAGTTTTCCACCCCGGTGGCATGGCGATCAGGGAGGGCGGATGGCGGAGGCGGACAAAGCACAGGCGCAACTGGCGTGGGCCGGCCTGCAGGACGGCGCTGCCGTGCTGCGCCTGTCCGGCAGCTGGACGCTGGCGGCCCGCAAGCCCGACCTGCTAGTCGTCTGGCGCAGCCTGGCCGACAAGCCGGCGGCCCTGCAGCTGCAGGTCGAGGCGCTGGAGGCCTGGGACAGCAGCCTGCTGGCCCTGTTGCGCCGCCTGCAGCGGCTCGCCGATGAGGAGCAGCGCGAGCTGCGCCACGACGATCTGCCGGAGGGCGTACGCCGCCTGCTGCGGATGGCCGCCGCGCCCGCCGCCGAGGAGCGCGAGGAGCTGCCGCGCTTCGGCCCGGTGTCCCGTCTCGGCCTGCTGGCCCTGCATGTGCGGGACGCGCTGGTCGAGGCCTGCAGCTTCTGCGGCGAGGTGTTGCTCGCTCTGGGGCGCCTGTTGCGTGGGCGCGCCTGTCTGCGTCGCGGCGACTTCTGGACCGCGCTGATGCAGTGCGGGCCCGGCGCGCTGCCGATCGTCGCGCTGATCGCCAGCCTGGTCGGCCTGATCCTCGCCTTCGTCGGCGCCGCTCAGCTGGAGGCCTTCGGCGCCCAGCTGTACATCGCCAACATGGTGGCCATCGGCATGACCCGCGAGATGGGCGCGCTGATGACCGCGGTGATCATGGCCGGCCGCACCGGCGCGGCCTACGCCGCCGAACTCGGCAGCATGCAGGCCAACGAGGAGATCGACGCGCTCAAGACCTTCGGTTTTCCGCCGCTGGAGTTTCTCGTCCTGCCGCGCCTGCTGGCCCTGCTGGTGAGCATGCCGCTGCTCTGCGTGTTCGCCGACGCCCTCGGCATCCTCGGCGGCTTCATCATCGGCGCCGGGGTGTTCGACATCTCGGCGCCCCTCTACCTCAACCAGAGCCTCGAGCTGATCGGTCTCGCCGACTTCCTGCTCGGCGTGGTCAAGAGTCTGGTGTTCGCCCTGTTGATCGGCCTGATCGGCTGCCACCATGGCCTGGCCTGCGGCCGCAACGCCCAGGCGGTGGGCGAAGCCACCACCCGCGCGGTGGTGAGGATCATCGTGGCGCTGGTGGTCAGCGATGCGCTGATCACCCTGATCTGCACCCAGCTGGGGATCTGAAATGGACCAGGCCGTGCTGCGCGTGGAAGACCTCAGCGCCGGCTACGGCAGTCGGGTGATCCTGCACGACCTCAACTTCAGCATCCGCCGCGGCGAAGTGTTCGTCATCATGGGTGTCAGCGGCTGTGGCAAGAGCACGCTGCTGCGCCATCTGATCGGCCTGCAGTCGCCGCTGGCCGGCCGGGTGCTGTTGCAAGGCGAGGATTTCTGGGCCCGCGACCCGGAGGCGCGCGCCGCGCTGCAGCGCCACTTCGGCGTGCTCTACCAGAGCGGCGCGCTGTGGAGCGGGATGACCCTGCGCGAGAATATCTGCCTGCCGCTGGCCGCCTACCATCCTTATCTGAGTCAGGCGGAGCTGATTGAGCTGGCCGCCCTCAAGCTGGCCCTGGTCGGTCTGGCCGGCTGCGACGAGCTGTATCCGGCCGAGCTGTCCGGTGGCATGCGCAAGCGCGCCGGCCTGGCCCGCGCCCTGGCGCTCGACCCGGAAATACTGTTCTTCGACGAGCCTTCCGCCGGCCTCGATCCGCTCAACTGCCAGGCCCTCGATGAGCTGATCCTGCAGCTGCGCGACAGCCTGGGTGCCAGCATCGTGCTGGTCACCCACGAGCTGCCGAGCATCCATGCGGTGGCCGACACCTGCCTGTTCCTCGACCATCAGTCGCGCACCCAGATCGCCCTGGGTCCTCTCGCGCACCTGCTCGACGAATGTCCGCATCCCACGGTGCAGCGTTTCCTGCGTCGTGGCGTGTCCCCGCCCAAGGAGTCCTCGCCATGAGTGAAACGCGCAAGCCGTTCTGGATCGGCGCCTTCCTGCTCGGCGGCCTCGCCCTGTTGGCCGGCGGCCTTTTGCTGCTCGGCCGCGACAACTGGTTCAGCCAGCCGAGCGACTATGTGGTTTACTTCACCGGCTCCCTGGTTGGCCTGGACGTCGGTGCGGATGTCACCTACCGTGGGGTCAAGGTCGGCACCGTGCGCGAGATCCGCCTGTCCTACGACGCCGAGCTGAAGGATGTGGTGATGCCGGTGGTGCTGCGCATCGTTCCCGCCGGCGGCAGCGGCGACCAGCGTTTCGACCGGGTGGTCGAGCAGATGGTCGAGCAGGGCCTGCGCGCCCAGCTGCAGACGCAGAGTCTGTTGACCGGCAAGTCGATAGTGGCGCTGGATCTGTTTCCGGGCCAGGCCGGCTACGTGCGCGAGCCGAACGAGATCGACCTGCCGGTGATTCCCAGCGTACCGTCGCGGATCGACCAGGCGACCACCCTGCTGCGCGAGCTGGCCGGCACCCTGCGCGAATTGCCGCTGCGCGAGATGGTCCTGTCGGCCCACGGTACTCTGCAGGCGTTGGAGCGCTTGAGCACCTCGCCCGAACTGCAGGGCGCGCTGGTCAGTCTGGGGCAGACCTTGCACAATCTTGAGGATTTGACTCAACAACTGCAGCGACAAATCCCGCCATTGCTGGATAATGCGCAGCAAGGCAGTGTCGAGCTGCGCGCGACGATCGGCGAAGTCCGCCGGGCGGCGCAGAGCGCCCGCGACGCGCTCGGGCAGATGCATGCGCTGGTCGGCGATGCCCGGCAAAGCCTTGGCCCTGAATCCGAGACTCAATACCAGCTGCTGCAGGCCCTGGAGGAACTGGGCCGCGCCAGCAAGGCTCTGCAACGCACGGTAGAAAGCCTCGAGCAGCAGCCTGAATCGCTTATTTTTGGCAAGAAACGGTGACTTTTTCATGGGTTTTCCCCGCCTGATCCGAAACCTGGGCCTGGCAGCCCTGCTCGGCCTGGCCGGCTGTGCGGCGACGCCGCCGGCCCAGTTCTATCAGTTGCAACAGGGCGGCCAAGCGCTGCCGCAGTCCGGCAAGGGCGTGGCGGTACTGCTCGGCCCGCTGAAGCTGGCCGACTACCTGCAGCGCGAATCCCTGGTGCAGCGCCAGATCGACGATAGCCTGGTGATCAGTTCGCAGGCGCGCTGGGCAGGCAATCTGCAGGACGACGTGGCCCAGCTGCTGTTGCGCCAGCTGGCCGCGCGTTTGGACAGCAGCCGCATGGCACTGTATCCCGACCGTGTCGGCTTCACGCCCGAGGCCCAGCTGGTGCTCAGCATCAGCCGGCTGGATTCCGGTCCCTACCGGCCGGCGGTGCTAGAAGCGCAGTGGCGCCTGCTGGACGGCGAGGGCACCATGCGTGACAGCCGGGTGGTGCGTCTGGAGGAAAAGCACAGCGGCGAACTGGGCGATCAGGTCCGCGCCCAGAGCGTCCTGCTGCAAAGCCTGGCGACGCAGATGGCCACCGCGGTCGGCGGCATGACCCGCGAGGCGGCGGCGCGCGTGCCGCCACCGTCGCCGGAGAGCAAGCCCAGCCGTAGCGAGCGCAAGGCAGAGGTGCCGCGGATACCGGTGGTCAGGCCGGCCACGGAGGTGTACCGCTTCTGAGGAGCGTGGGCGCCGCATGAAACGAGGCCGCGCCGGGTAACCGGCGCGGCCTCGTGCGTTTTGCGGGATCAGGCGCGCTGCAGCATCTCGCCGAGCTGTTGCTCGAGGCGCGCCGGCAACGGGTCCTGCAGGCGCTCGATGCAGCTGGCGCCGGCCGGCGTGGCCAGGGCGCGGATGCGGGCCCGCTCGCGCAGGCGGGGATCGCTGCCGAGTTCGGGATCGAGCAGCAGCAGGTTGCGGCTGTGACCGTTGAGGCCGAGGCTGCTCTGCGCGGCCGGCTGCAGCAGCAATTCGCTCAGCGGCAGGCCGTACAGGCCGGTGCCGTGGCTCAGACTGAGCTGCAGACGCAGCGTCAGGCCGCAATCGGCCACCTCGATCTGCAGTGCATGGCCGAGGGCGCGCAGCAGCTCGCCGCAGCAGAGCGCGCGGGTCAGGAAGTCCTCGCCGGCCTGGTTGCTGTGAAACAGGATCAGGCTGCCGCCGTCGCCGAGGCGTTGCAGGTCGCCGTGGTACAGGCGCGCGGCCTGTTCCAGGCAGTCGCGGTAGCGGTGCAGCAGGTCGCGCAGGCGCTGCTGGGGCAGGCGGCGCTGCAGCTCGTCCTGACCGCCCAGCTGGATGGCCAGCACGGCGCTGGCGACCGCCGGCAGGGCGGCTGGGGCCGGGGCCAGCTCGGCAGGGTCGAGGCCGAGGGCGGCGGCATCCAGCTCGAACTCATCGCCGTCCAGCGGCCGGCGTGCCGCCGCCGGACGTTGCTCGTCAAGCAGGTTGTCCAGGCCCTCGAAGAGGGCTTCGCCCTCGGCGTCGAACGGCGAGTCGGGCTCCGCCTCGATCAGCGGCTTCGGCGGCACCAGGCGCTGCTGCAGCTGGCGGGCCAGGTCGCCGATCTCGTCCTGGCGGTCGTGGGCCGGCGCCGGATCGTCCGGATCGCGTAGCCACAGGCGCAGCTGGCGCAGCGGCAGCGACAGCTGACGGCCCAGGCGCAGGCTGAGGAACAGGGTCAGCACCAGCACGATCAGGCCGAGCAGGCCGAAGTTCTGCAGGCTGACGGTCAGCGGCTGGCGGAACTGCTGCATGTCGAGGGTCAGGTGCAGTTGACCGGCGGCGACCTCCTGGAAGGCGATGGCTTGGCTGAAGGTGCCTTCGTCGGCGAACAGCCCGGGGCGCGGACGCTTGCCGGCCTCGGCGATGATCCGGTTGTCCACGCCATTGATCACCACGTGGGCGACCAGCGGGTTCTTCACCAGGCTGTCGAGCATCACGTTGAGGCTGAGCAGGTCGTTGGCCGCCAGCAGGCCGCTGGTCGAGGCGGCGGTCTGGCGCAGCAGGCTCTCGCCCACGGCCTCGGCCTGCTGCTGCATGACCTGGCGCATCTGCAGATTGAACACCCAGGCGAACACCAGCATCACTACGCTCACCAGCACCAGGCTGTGGCTGACGGTACGCAGGGCGATGGGCAGCCTGCGCCGGCGCAGGGCACCGAACAGGACGAGGAAGACATTGTCGGACTTGACGGGCGCGGGCCGGTTCACGAGAGGGGGCTCGGCTTTGAGAGGGGATGGCTGCAAAGTATAGCGGGGGGCTCGACGATCGGGAAAGCGCACTGCAGCGGAGGCGCTTTGCAGGTAAAATGCCGCGTTTTCAGTTCCGCGAGGTGCGCCGTGCGTGAAATCGTCCTGATCAATATCACCGGAGAGGATCGCCCTGGGTTGACCGCCGCCATCACCGGCGTGCTGGCCCAGGGAGGGGTGAACATCCTCGACATCGGCCAGGCGGTGATCCACGACACCCTGTCATTCGGCATCCTGGTCGAGATCCCGGCCAGCGCCCAGGCTTCCGCCGTGCTCAAGGACGTGCTGTTCACCGCCTACGAGCTGGACCAGCAGGTTCGCTTCACCCCGGTGCCCGAAGCCGACTACCAGGAGTGGGTCGGCGGTCAGGGCAAGGCCCGCCATATCGTCACCCTGCTGACCCGCAAGGTGACCGCCGAGCAGCTGCACCGGGTCAGTTCGATCACCGCCAAGTACGGCCTCAACATCGACCACATCGACCGTCTGTCCGGGCGTATGCCGTTGGACACGCCGGCTGAGCTCGGCAAGGGCTGCATCGAGTTCTCCGTGCGCGGCGAGGCGGCCGATCCGGTGGCGTTGCGCGCCGAGTTCCTCAGCGTGGCCCAGGAACTCAGCGTCGACATCGCCTTCCAGCAGGACACCATCTTCCGCCGCAACCGCCGCCTGGCGGTGTTCGACATGGATTCGACGCTGATCGAGGCCGAGGTGATCGACGAACTGGCCAAGGCTGCCGGGGTCGGCGAGCAGGTCATCGAGATCACCGAGCGGGCCATGCGCGGCGAACTGGACTTCCGCGCCAGCTTCAAGGAGCGCCTGGCGCTGCTCAAGGGGCTGTCCGAGGACGTGCTGGAGGAGATCGGTGCCGGCCTGCGCCTGACCGAGGGCGCCGAGACGCTGTTCGCCGAGCTCAAGCGCCTGGGCTTCAAGACCGCCATCCTATCCGGCGGCTTCACCTACTTCGCCCACCAGCTGCAGCGCAAGCTCGGCATCGACTACGTGTTCGCCAACGAACTGGCGATCGTCGACGGCAAGGTCACCGGCGTGGCGGTGGAGCCGATCGTCGACGCCCAGCGCAAGGCCGACCTGCTGCGCCAGCTCACCGAGCGGGAGGGCCTGCGCCTGGAGCAGACCATCGCCGTCGGCGATGGCGCCAACGACCTGCCGATGCTGGCCATCGCCGGTCTGGGCGTGGCCTTCCGCGCCAAGCCCTTGGTCAAGCAGTCGGCCAAGCAGGCGATCTCCACCCTGGGCCTGGACGGCATCCTCTACCTGCTCGGTCACCGCGACCGCGAGGGGAGCGACTGAGTCGATCCCCACAATGAAAAAACCGCCGTGATGGCGGTTTTTTCATTTCTGCAGCTGGGCAACTCACTCCTCGCCGGAGGAGAACTCGTAGTCCATGCGCGGGCTCGGGCCCTGCAGGTAGAGGCCCTGCACGTAGTTGACGCCGGTCTGCCACAGGGTGGTCAGCACGCTGGGGTTGTCCACCCCCGGCACTATGGTCAGCTTGGCCTGGGCATGCAGGCCGGCGATCAGGCTCTTCAGGTTTTCCTGATGCTCGGGCTCGTTGAGCTGGGCGAGCAACTGCTGGTCGATCTTGACGAAGTCGACATGCAGGTGACGCAGGGTGTTGAAAGGATTGAGCGCCACGCCGAACTGGCTGAGGGCGACCTTGCAGTGCAGCTCGCCGAGGCCCTGGCTCAGCGCCTTGGCCTGCTTGAGGTAGGCCACCGCGTCCGGCTCGCTGAGCTGCAGGATCAGCGCGTCCGCCGGCAGGCGGGCGGCCTTGAGCGCGGCGCTCAACCAGGGCAGCAGCGCCGGGTCCTGCAGGCTGGCGGCGTTCAGCGGCACGAACAGGCGGGTATTGCGGCCCTTGGCGCGGTGTTCGCCGAGTTGGCGGATGGCGTTGAGCAGCAGCCAGCGGTCGACCCGCGCGGCCAGGCCGGCCTGCTGGGCGGCGGCGAAGAAGTCGGCAGCGGGCACCGGCTCGCCCTGCGGATTGTTCAGGCGCAGCTGCACCTCGTAGTGCTCGCGCTCGTCGCCATGCAGGCTGATGATCGGCTGGAACAGCAGCTGGAAGCCGTTGCCGTCCAGCGCCTGCTGGACGATGGCCACCAGGTTGCCGCGGCTGGCGGCGGCGGCCAGCTCCTCGGCCGGGTCGTAGAGCTTGAGGGCATTGCCGTTGCCCACCTGCTCGGCGCAGCGGTGCGCACGTTCGACCACCACGGAGGCCTGCGCGGTGCGCTCGTCGAGGCCGGTGGCGCCGATGCTCAGGGTGATCTGCACGGTGCGTCCGGCGATCTCGAACAGGTGGCCTTCGACCTTCTTCAGCAGGCTGCGCAGCGCTTCCTCGGAAGGCGCCGTCGGTCCTGCCAGCAGCACGGCGAAGCTGTCGTCGGCGAAGCGGGCCAACTGGGCGCCGGCGCCGAAATGCTGGCGCAGCAGCTGGGCGCAGTCGGCCAGCAGCAGGTCGCTGTCGGCCAGGCCGATCTCGCCGATCAGGTTGGCGTAGCGGTCGATGCGGAGCAGGGCGAGGGTCGCCGGGGCGCTGTTCTTGACCGCGCGCTCGACCGCCTGGTCGAGCAGCTCGAGGAAGTGCACGCGGTTGAACAGGCCGGTGACCAGGTCCTGGCTGCTGATCTCGCGCAGTTTCTCCTCCAGCTCGGCGTTGTCGTTCTCGACGCGGATCACCACCTGGGTGCACGGCTCGCCGTCGTAGGTGGCGGGGGAGAAGGTCATGCGGGCGCGGAACTGGCTGCCGTCCTCGCGCACCCCGCCGCATTGCAGCTCGGCTGCCTCGCTGCTGTGCTGGTAGGTCTTGAGGAAGTCCTTGAAGGCGGTCTGGTCGCTGCCCTGGATCAGGTCGATCATCGGCATGCCGGCGATGTCGTCCGCGTCGTGATACCCGAACAGCTCCACATAGGCGCGGTTGACGTAGATGTGCATGCCGTCGTGGACGTAGGTGATGGCGTCCACCGAGCTGTCCAGCAGCAGCTGGCAGCGCTTCTCGGCCTCGCGCAGGGCCATCTCGGCGGTGCGCCGGCCGCGGCGCTCCTCGAGATTACGCAGTTCGCGTTCAGCCACCAGCATCAGGCGCTCGTCGTCGCCCTGCGGCAGGGCGTCCTGGGCGCCGAGCAGCAGGGCCTCGGTGACCGCCTCACTGTCGTTGCTGGTCAGCAGTTGCAGGAACGGCAGGTCCTTGCCCTGGCGGCGGATGGCGTTGAGGGCGTCGGCCGGTTCGAGGTTTTCGCTCTGCGGCGCGGCGATCAGCAGGTCCCAGACCTGATTCAAGGCCTCGGCGAGATCGTCGTCGGAGGTCAGGCGGTGAGCGCGGGTGGCGTGCCCGGCATTGCGGAACAGATTGATGAGGCGTTCGGCCTCGTTCTGCGAGTCCTCGAGGAGCAGCAGGCGGACGGTTTTCTTTTCGCTGGGCATGGACGGCCTGGAACCGGCGCCAGAGGGGCGCTCACGACGCGGAAATGGGGAAAGTGACGAAAATTTACAAGGAGTGCCAAAGTGAGTCAAAACCTTCCGCTGCCGTGTCGTCGACCAGGCTCAAAGCTGTGAACGATTTCCGCTTGGGCGTTTCGGCAGACTCCAGGGCGCGGTACTCGAATTGATTGAAGCTGCCGCTCAGCACCTGGCGGCGGGTCAGCAGAATGCGCTGGTCCCGACCGTCGATATGGAGCAGAACCCGCTGGCCCTGCTGGAACGGCAGGTGCGGCGCGATCAGCATGGGCGGTCGGCCCAGGGCCGGAATAGCCCCGATCAGCAGGCTGCGCAGATGCTGGCCGGGCTTGCCGTTGGCCTGCACGGTGCGCAGGCTGCAGGGTTGCGCACGCGGGGCGAGCAGTTCGATGCCCAGCTGCAGGCCGCTGCCGCGCGGCTGGCGGATCCAGCGGATCAGCGCGATGTGCCAGCTGTTCTCGCCGGGGTGCTGCAGGCCGACCAGGTCGCCGGTCTGCAGCTGCTCGGGCGCGCTGCCATCCCAGCCGAGGCAGTAACCGCCGGGGCTGTGGTTGATCACCTGAAGAGTATGGCGCGGATACTCCTCGCGTTCGGGCGCGGCCGCGGGCGCGGGGGTGGGGGCGGCGCCCTTGCCGGGCGCATAGTCGATGCGTCGGTGCGGGCGGCGCAGCAGGTCTTCGTTGCGCGCGGCGTCGAAGGCCTTGGCCCAGGGGTCGCGTTCGCGGTGATGGCGCTGGAAGTCGGCGCTGACCTGGTCCTCGCGCAGCTGCAGGAAGTCGGCGAAGCGCCGCTGGCCGGCGATGTGGTAGTGCAGGGCGCTGATGCCGAGGCAGACATCGATGCTGCCGCTGCCGGGGATGCGCCGGAAGCTGCGTTCGCTCGGCGCGCTCCAGGCGCCGCACAGATGGCGCAGCAGGTCGTCGTCGAGGCCCTCGGGGATCGCCAGCCGGCTGCGCGGGCGTTGGGCGGGATCGAGGCCCAGGTATTCCTGCAGCACGCCGACCAAGGCCTGCAGGCTGAGGCCGAGCAACTGCTCCGGCGCCTCGTCCTGCAGCAGCTGGGCGTAGCGCGGCGGGCTGTCGGTGGCGGGGGCGTAGGCGAACAGGCTGCCGGGCTCGGCGGCCGGTTGCAGGCGGGCCAGGCGGCTCCAGGCCGGCAGCGCCTCGTTGAGCAGCAGAATGGCGTGCGGGCGCAGCTGATTGGTCCGCGCGCAGGCGAGCAGCAGGCAGGCCAGATAGCTCTGCTCGATGCCCGGCGTCGGCACGGTACCGCTCGGCAGCACCAGGCGGGTGAGCTGCTGGCTGTCGGCCAGGCGGTACAGCTGGTGCAGCTCCAGCCAGAAGCCCTGGCTGGGTGGGGTGTACAGCAGGTGATGCTGACACAGCAGCTGATACAGCGCCTGCATCGCCAGGCGCAGCGCGCGGGCGACGAGCATGCGCTGCTCGTCGCCGGCGGGCAGGCGCAGGGCTTCGCTGGCGGCCAGTTTGGCGGCGCGGGCCAGCTGTTGCTGGAGGGTGTGCCAGAGGGCGGCGATCTGCTGGCGCCGCGCATCGAGGATCACCACCGGGCTGCGCAGTTGCCGCTCCAGCTGGGTGCAGGCGAAATCCAGTTCCGGCTGGATCAGCTCGAGCAGCTGCAGGCGCTTGGCCGGGGCGGTCTGCAGGCGGTTGAGCTCCTGCAGGGCGAGGTACAGGCGCCGGGCGGTCTCGCCGAGGTTGGCCTTGGGCAGCTCGTCGAGCCAGCGGCGCAGCGCAGCCGGTTGCGCTGCGGCGAAGGACAGGGTCGGCAGGTCCGGTGGAGTGACGTGCAGCAGGTCGAAGGCGGCGTGCAGGTCCATGGGGCCTCGCTCTGGTCTCGGGGGAAAGGCATGCCAACCCTGGCGCGGTCGCTGCGAACGGCGACCCGATACAAGCATCCCAGTCTACCGGAAAAGCCTGTAGCGCTTGTGACCTGCGACACGCCGCCGTGGTTCCGGAGGGGGCGTCCGAGCGCGCCCCCAACCCTCAGCCCAGCGACAGGCCCAGCTGCTGGCCCATGCGCAGCGGGCTGCCGGCGACCAGGCCGTCGGCCCAGCGCATCTGCTCGGGACCGAACAGCACGATGGCGGTGGAACCGAGCTTGAAGCGGCCGAGTTCGGCGCCCTTGTCCAGGTGGATCGGCTCCTGCGCCGCCGCGCCGTAGCGGAAGTGCTTGAGCGCGCGCTTGGGCGGGGTGACCAGGCCGGCCCACACGGTCTCGACGCTGGCGACGATCATCGCGCCGACCAGCACCACCGCCATCGGCCCGCGCTCGGTGTCGAACAGGCAGACCACCCGCTCGTTGCGAGCGAACAGCTCGGGCACGTTCTCGGCGGTGAAGCCATTGACCGAGTACAGCTTGCCCGGCACGTAAACCATCTCTTTCAAGGTTCCGGCCAGCGGCATGTGCACGCGGTGGTAGTCCTTGGGCGACAGGTAGACGGTGGCGAACTGGCCGCCCATGAAGGGCGCCGCCATCTGGGCGTCGCCGCCGAGCAGCTCGAGCACGCTGAAGCTGTGGCCCTTGGCCTGGAAGATGCGACCGTGCTCGATGGGACCGAGCTGGCTGATCGCGCCGTCGGCCGGGCTGAGGATCGCGCCGGGGGTGGTGTCCAGCGGCCGCGCGCCCTCGCGCAGGGCGCGGGTGAAGAACGCGTTGAAGTGCTCGTAGGCGTGCGGGTTGCCGATCTCGGCCTCGCTCATGTCGACCTGGTAGCGGCGCACGAACCAGCTGATCAGCGGGTTCTTGAACCACTCGGCGCGGCATTCGGCGGCCACGCCGATCAGCCGCGACAGCAGGTGGTGCGGCAGCAGGTGCTGGCCGAGGAGGAACAGGCGGTCTTTCAGCGTCATGGTGAGTCCTTAGATTTCCACCGGCGTATCGGGATGGTTGCCCCATTCCGACCAGGAACCGGCATAGGCCTTGATGTTCGGGTAGCCCAGCGCGCGCATCGCCAGGTAGGTGAAGCCGGAGCGGCGGTGGGTCTGGCAGTGGGTGACGATTTGCTTGTCCGGCGTGATGCCGCGCGCGGCGAGCAGCTCGGCCAGGTCCTCGCGCAGGCGCAGGGCGCGCTGGCGATCCTGGCAGTCGGTCCATTGCAGGTTGACCGCGCCGGGGATGTGGCCGCCCCTGGCCGCCAGTATCTTCTCGCCGCGGTACTCCTCCGGCGAGCGGGCGTCCCAGATCAGCACCTGCGGGTCGCCGAGATGTTCGAGCAGGTACTCGCGGGTGGCCAGCACGTCGGCGCACGGCTGCGCCGCGACCGGGCCGCCGACCGGCGCCGGCACCGTGGTGGACAGCTCGCGGCCTTCGGCCAGCCAGGCGGAGAGGCCGCCGTCGAGGTGGTGCCAGGCGCGGTGGCCGATCAGGTCGAGCAGCCAGCCGAAGCGCCCGGCCCAGGGGCCGCCCTCGTCGTCGTACAGCACGTACACGGCCTCGGGGCGATGGCCCAGCTCGCCGAGCAGCGCCTGGAAGTCGTCCCATACCGGCAGCAGGCCGGGCGCCGGCGGCTGGCCGAGCTGGGTGCGCTTGCTGTCGACATGCCGCGCGCCGGGGATGTGGCCCTCGGCGTAACGGGCGGCGCTGGTCAGATCGACCAGGATCAGCTCCGGCGCGCCGAGGCGGCTGGCCAGATCGCTGGGCTCGATCACCAGCGGCAGGTCGGAAAAGGCGGACATGGCGTGCTCCGGTGGACAGGGGGTTGCGGTGGAGTGTACTGAAATGTGCCGCCGGGTGGACAAGGCGCTGCCTGCCCACCCGGCGGGCGCGGGACTCAGTACTCGGTCTTGGGCAGCGAGGCGAGGATGTGCCGGTAGCTGGCCAGCCGCTGCGGATGGATGCGTCCCTCCTCCAGGGCCTGCAGCAGCGCGCAGCCGGGTTCGCGATCGTGCTGGCAGTCGCGGAAGCGGCAGCGGCCGAGCAGGTCGCGGAACTCGACGAAGCCGTCCTCGACGTCGGCGCGGGTGACGTGGCCGAGGCTGAACTCGCGGATGCCGGGCGAGTCGATCAGTTCGCCGCCGCCGGGGAAGTGGAACAGGCGCGCGGTGGTGGTGGTGTGGGTGCCCTTGCCGGTCAGCTCGGACAGCGCGCCGACGCGCAGGTCGACGCCGGGCAGCAGGGCGTTGACCAGCGACGACTTGCCCACCCCGGACTGGCCGACGAACACGCTGACCCGGCCGTCGAGGGCGGCGCGCAGCTCGTCCATGGCATTGCCGTTGTGGGCGGAGACCTCCAGCAGCGGATAGTCGAGAGCCCGGTACACGTCGAGCAGGGCGTCGAGTTTCGCTGCGTTGCCCTCGTCGACCAGGTCGGCCTTGTTCATCAGCAGCAGCGGGCGGATGCCGGCGTGGTCGGCGGCGATCAGGTAGCGGTCGATCAGGTTGGCGTGCGGCTCGGGCAGCGGGGCGAAGACGATGACGATCTGGTCGACGTTGGCCGCCACCGGCTTGAGCACGCCGCGCATGTCCGGGCGGCACAGCTCGGAGCTGCGCGGCAGCTGCGCGACGATCACGCCGATGCCCTGGTTGCCGGCGCGCCACACCACGCGGTCGCCGGTCACCAGCGTCGGCAGGTTGGCGCGCAGGTGGCAGCGGAACACCTGGCCGGCCAGTTCGTCGTCGAGCGCCTCGACCTCGACCTGCACGCCGAAGTGGGCGATCACCAGGCCGTTCTGCTCCGGGCCGAGATCGCCGCCTTCCAGCTCGTCGATGGCGCGCGACTCGCGCTTGGCGGCGCGGGCGGCGCGCTCTTCCTGGATCTTCTCGATACGCCAGCTCTGCCGGCGGGTCAGTTGGCGTTTGGCCATGATGTTTCCGTGGGTGAATTCGGCGGCGAGTCTAGCACGCGCCGGCGACCCTGCAGGACGAGCGCCGCCGGCGGCCCGCGGCGGCCTGCTAGAATGCGCGGAGCAAACGAGGACTCCCGCCATGCAGAACCCGCAGAACCTGATCTGGATCGACCTGGAAATGACCGGCCTGGAGCCGCAGACCGACGTCATCATCGAAATGGCGACCATCGTCACCGACGCCCAGCTCAACGTGCTGGCCGAGGGCCCGACCCTGGTGATCCACCAGAGCGACGAGGTGCTGGCCAACATGAACCCCTGGTGCATCGAGCAGCACGGCAAGAGCGGGCTGACCCAGCGGGTGCGCGACAGCCGCCTTTCCGAGGCCGAGGCCGAGCGCCTGACCCTCGAGTTCCTCGCCCAGTGGGTGCCGGCCGGGATGTCGCCGATGTGCGGCAACAGCATCGGCCAGGACCGCCGCTTCCTCAACCGCTACATGCCCCGCCTGGAAGCCTTCTTCCACTACCGCAACATCGACGTTTCCACCCTCAAGGAGCTGGCCGCCCGCTGGGCGCCGCACGTGCGCGACGCGTTCAGGAAGCAGAGCAGCCACCTGGCGCTGGACGACATCCGCGACTCGATCGCCGAGCTGCGTCACTACCGCGAGCACTTCATCAAGTACTGAGCGGCGCCAGCCCGGCGGCCGGCGCGTCGCCGGCGCCGCGCGCCAGCAGCGCGGTCATCGCCGCGGCCGGCAGCGGCCGCGAGAAGAAGTAGCCCTGGCCGCGGTCGCAGCCCTGCTGGCGGAGGAACTCGCGCTGCGCGGCGGTCTCGATGCCCTCGGCGACGCAGGTCATGCCCAGCGCGTGGGCCATGCCGATGATGGCGGTGGTCAGCGCCGTCGCATCCTGAACCTGCGGCAGACCGCTGACGAACGAGCGGTCGATCTTCAGCGCATCGAGCTTGAAGTGGCGCAGGTAGCTCAGCGACGAGTAGCCGGTGCCGAAGTCGTCCATCGCCAGGCGCACGCCCAGGCGCTTGAGGCTCTGCAGGGTGCGTCCGACCTGGGTGAGGTTCTCCGCCAGCACGCTCTCGGTCAGCTCAAGCTCCAGCAGGTGCGGCGGCAGGCCGTTGCGCTGCAGGGCGCGCTCGACCCGCTCGGCCAGATCGCCGTGGCGGAACTGCACGGCCGACACGTTCACCGCCACCGGCAGCGCCGGCAGCCCTTCGGCCCGCCAGGCCGCGACCTGGCGGCAGGCCTCGCCGAGCGCCCATTCGCCGAGGCCGAGAATCAGCCCGCTGTCCTCGGCGATCGGGATGAACTTGTCCGGCGGCACCTGGCCGAGCGTCGGGTTGTGCCAGCGCAGGAGTGCCTCGCAGCCGCTCAGCTCGCCGCTGGCCAGGTCGACCAGCGGCTGGTAGTGCAGGCTCAGCTCGCCGCGCGCCTGCGCCTGGCGCAGGCGGTTTTCCAGCTCCAGGTGCTCGCTGACCCGGGTGTTCATCGCCGCAGCGAAGAACTGGAAGTTGTTCCGGCCGGTCGACTTGGCGTGGTACATGGCCGCGTCGGCATTCTTCAGCAGGGTTTCGCCGTCCTGGCCGTGGGCCGGGAACATGGCGATGCCGATGCTCATGGTGATCGCCAGCTCGTGGCCGGCGACGCCGTACAGGCCGCAACTGGCCTGCAGCAGGGCGTTGGCCACCTGGGCGGCCTGGCTGTTCTGGGCGAGGTTCTCCAGCAGCACGACGAACTCGTCGCCGCCCAGGCGGCTCACCGTGTCGCTGGCGCGCAGGGTGGCGGTCAGCCGCTGCGCCACCTGGATCAGCAGCTCGTCGCCGACGGCGTGGCCGAGCGAGTCGTTGATGTTCTTGAAGCGGTCGAGGTCGATGAACAGCAGGGCGAAGTGCAGGTCGTCGCGCTCGGCGCGCACGATCGCCTCGTCGAGGCGGGCGCGCAGGCTGGCGCGATTGGGCAGCTGGGTCAGCGGGTCGGACTCGGCCCAGCGGCGCAGGTGCTCGTGGCCGGCGTCGATGTCGCGCTGGTAGCGGGCGAAGCGCCGCCCCAGCCAGCCCGACAGGCCGACGGCCAGGCCCAGGGCGAGCAGCATCACCAGCGTCAGGGCCAGGGCGGTGGTTTTGAAGCCGTCGTGCAGGCTCTGCTCCAGCTCGCGCTGGCGCTGCGCCAGGTGCCCCTGCAGATCGTCGAGGTATACGCCGCTGACCAGGATCCAGCCCCACTCGTCGAGGTTGCTGACCAGCGACAGCTTGTCGCCGGGCGTCTGGCCGGCGAGGCCGCGCCACCGGTAACGGGTCAGGCCGCCGCCATGCTGGCTGGTCGCCAGGATGGTGCGGATCACCTTCTGCTCCGCGGCCGGCAGCTCGTCGACGTGCCGGCCTTCGGCCGCCGGGTTGCTCGGCGACAGCAGCACCCGGCCGTCGCGGTGGATCACCGCGATGTAGCCGTTGCGTCCGATACGCGTGGCGCGCAGCTGGCGCAGGGCCTTGCGCTGCAGCTCCTGCTCGACGCTCTGCAGGTATTCGCCGGTGCCGATCAGCCAGCCGAACGGCTCGAACACCCGCGCGTAGGCGATCTTCTCCGCCATCTCGCGGTCGTCGCCCGGGCGATACCAGCGGTAGCGGGTGTAGCCGCGCCGCTCCGGATTGTCCACCGCCGCCAGCAGGTCGCGCATGATGTAGCGGCCGTCGGCGTCGCGGTTGTCGAGCAGCGAGCCGCCCTCGCGCTCGGGGCTGATCGGCAGCAGCACGCCGTTGCCGGCCAGGTCGTCGATGAAGAAGTAGCCGTTGCCGGCGAAGAAGCGCAGCGGGCGCAGGCTTTCCACGATCAGCCGGCGGATCTCGCTGTCCGGGCGGCGGCCGTGCTCGTTGCGGTAGATGGCTTCGGCGCTCTGCACGGCATCGTCGACCCGTTCGCGGATCTTCTGGCGCAGCACCTGTTCGGTGCTGTCGCGCAGCAGGTCGAGTTGGTCGTGCAGGGTGGTCAGCGAGGACTGCAGCAGCGCGGCCTGCTCGGCGAGCGCTTCGGCCTCGAGGGCGGCGCTGTCGGCGCGGAAGCTGCGCGCCTGTTGCACGGTCAGGTAGCCGCCGAGGGCCAGGGTCAGCACGAACACCAGCGCCAGCATGCCGAACAGCTGCAGGCGCAGGAGGTTGTTTTCGGTGATCGCCATGCAGCCTGTGCCCTGTACGAAGAGTTCCTGTCCCTGAACAGCCGCCGGCCCCGTGCGTTGCGTGGCATGCGCCGTACCCACCCGCGCAGATCGGGCCGGCCGTTGCGGTCGGCTCGATCTGTGAAGAGCGTCACAATTCTAGTGGGTTTCCTGTCCCGCGCCCAGCGGCTCGGCGCTGTTCAGCCGTAACGGCGCTGCGCCTCGATGGCCAGGCCGCTGCCGATGCCGCCGAAGCGGTTGCCTTCCACCTGGCGGGCGTTGGGCAGCAGCGCGGCGACGCTGGCGCGCAGCGCCGGGATGCCGCTGGAGCCGCCGGTGAAGAACAGGGTATCGACCGCGGCGCCGTTCACCCCGGCATCCTGCAACAGACGCTCGATGCTGGCGTTGATCCGCGCCAGCGAACTGGCGATGGCTTCCTCGAACAGGGGGCGGCTCAGCTCGGCGGCGAGGCCGGCCTCGATGCGGCCGAAGTCGATGCGCCGGCTGTCCTGCTCGGTGAGGGCGATCTTGCTGTCCTCGACCTCGATCGCCAGCCAGTGGCCGGCGCGCTGCTCGATCAGCTTCAGCAGGCGGTCGATGCCGGTCGGGTCCTGGATGTCGTAGCGCATGCTTTCCAGGGCGAGCCGCGCCTTCTGCGCATAGACCGCGTTGATGGTGTGCCAGGTGGCCAGGTTGATGTGGTGGCTGGTCGGCATCAGTGCGTCGCTCTTCATCCGGCTGCCGTAGCCGAACAGCGGCATCACCCCGGCCAGGCTGAGCAGGCGGTCGAAGTCGGTGCCGCCGATGTGCACGCCGCCGGTGGCGAGGATGTCGTCCTGGCGCTCGGCCAGGGCGCGGCGCTCCGGCGACAGGCGCACCAGCGAGAAGTCCGAGGTGCCGCCGCCGATATCGACGATCAGCACCAGCTCCTCGCGGTCGATGTCCGCCTCGTAGTCGAAGGCGGCGGCGATCGGCTCGTACTGGAACGATACCTCCGCGAAGCCCAGCTCGCGGGCCACCTGCACCAGGGTGTCGGCGGCGTCGCGGTCGGCGGCCGGGTCGTCGTCGACGAAGAACACCGGGCGGCCGAGCACCGCCTGGGCGAACTCGCGGCCGGCGTGCGCCTCGGCGCGCTTCTTCAGCTCGCCGAGGAACAGGCCGAGGATCTGGGTGAACGGCAGCGCGCTGCCCAGCACGGTGGTGGCGCTGCCTAAGAGCGGCGAGCCAAGCAGGCTTTTCAGCGAGCGCATCAGCCGTCCCTCGTAGCCGTCCAGGTATTCGCCGAGCGCCTGTCGACCGAAGGCCGGGCGCTGTTCCTCGAAGTTGAAGAACAGCACCGAGGGCAGGGTGTCCTTGCCGTCCTCGAGGGCGATCAGGTTGCCGGCGCCCGGGCGCAGCCAGCCGACCGTGGAGTTGGAGGTGCCGAAGTCGATGCCGCAGGCGCGGGCGGGCGAGGCGAGGGTCATGGGGAGCGGCTCCGGAAAAAACGGCCGCGCATTCTATGCGAGAGCGGCGGCGAATTGTTGCCGCTCCGTCACTTTCACTTCCTGCCCACGATCTGCCACGGGTCGTCAGACGGGGTGGCAGCGAGTCATCGCCAAGGCGCAGGGCGCAGGCTGCGTTGCCGCCGCCAGACCCTCAGTGCTTGTCGCGATGGTGGGGGGCGACGATCTCCTCCAGGCTCAGCCCGGTGAGGTCGTGGATGGTGCGCCACAGGTAGTAGAAGATCGCCAGCATCATCAGCATCGAGGGGATGGCGATCATCGGATAGCTGAGCAGATTCATGTGCGCCAGCTCGGCGTTGAACGCCTCGCTGCCGGCCGGGCTGGTGACCAGCCAGCGGGCGAGGACGTAGTTCATCGCCGCCGAGAAGAAGAAGGTGCCGCTCAGCCAGTAGGTGGCCTTGAGCAGGCGCCGCTCGAAGACGGCGCTCTGCCCGCGCGCTGCCAGCTGCTGCTGGATGCGCTCCACGTCGAGCACGCTCGGGTTGTACAGCAGGCTGTGGATCAGCGGCTTGCTGGTGCGGGTGGAGAACAGTACGGCCAGACCGATGATGCCCGGAATGGTCGCTTCCTTGACCGCCAGCCAGCGGCTGTCCAGCTGCAGCAAGCCGATGCCGCCGGTGAGCAGCACGCTGGCCAGGCCGAGCAGGGCGATGAAGTTGAACTTGCGGTAGCGCAGCAGCTCGAACAGCCCCCAGCCCAGCGGGAAGGCCAGGGCGAGCAGCAGCGCGCCGTCGGCGCCGAGGCGCTCGGGGCCGCTCAGCTTCATCAGCACCAGCGAGGGCAGCAGGATGCTCACCGCCAGGTCGACCAGCGGACGCGGCTTGTGAGCGGGGCTTGGGGTATCGGGCGTACTGCGCGTCTTGTCCATCGATGGCCTCGGCTGTCAGGCGGCGATGCCCGGCGAAGGTCCGGAGCCGCAGGCCAGAACATGATAATGCATCCGGCCCCCCGGCGGCGGGGGCGCGGCGGCGCCTGGCGGAGGCAGCCGCCAGGCGTCCGGCCGGTCAGTCGCGCCGCTCCGGCGGGGTCGGCTGCGCGTCGCCGCCGGTGCCGCGCTTGCGGTACCACTGGTTCCATTCGAAGCCCAGCACCACCAGCAGCGACAGGGCGAACGGCAGCAGCAGGTACAGGGTGCGAAACACGATCAGCGCGGCGAGCACATCGACGTTGGGGATATCCGGCAGCACGGAAATGAAGGTCACCTCCAGCACGCCCAGCCCGCCCGGGGCGTGGGACAGCAGGGCCAGCGAGAAGGAGGCGAGGAACGCGCCGAGCACCACCAGATAGCCGGGATTGTGCGCGGCCGGCAGGGCGAAGTAGATGATCGCCGCGGCGCAGAGCAGCTCCAGCGGGCCGGCCAGCAGCTGGCGAGTGACGATGGCCAGGCGCGGATACTCGACGTGCAGCTTGCCCAGCTTCCAGGGTTTGAAGTGGCGCCAGGAGCCGAGCACGTAGAGGCCGATCAGCAACAGCAGCAGCACGCCGATGGCGACCGAAACGGCCGGCGGCACGTTGAGCAGCTGCTGGGGCAGGGAAGGACGCAGGATCAGCACGCAACCGCTGGTCAGCAGGGTGCCGAGGCCGAAGGTGAAGGAGCAGAAGACGATCAGCACGCCGATTTCGTAGGGGGTGAGTCCCTTGCTGCGATAGGCCCGATAGCGCACCACCGCGCCGGAAAACACCGAGGCGCCGATGTTGTGGGCCAGGGCGTAGGTAGTGAAGGAGCACAGGGTGATGAAGCGCCAGGGGACGTGCCTGCCCAGGTGGGCGAGGGCGATGTGGTCGTACCAGGCCAGGGCGAAGTAGGCGCCCAGGGTCGCGCCGATGGCCAGCAGCCAGTTCTGTCGCGGGATGGCCTGCAGGCTGTCGGCCACTTCGTCGAGCGAGACGTTGTGCAACTCGTGATAGAGCAGGAAGCAGGACAGCACCACCGCGCCGAGGCCGATCACTGTCCAGAGCAGGTCGCTCGCTTTCAACTTCGGTTTGGCGGCGTGCTCGGACAATGGCTGTCCCTCATGGGCGGGGTGGCTTGACGACGGCCACGGCTCGGGCGCGTCTGCCAGGGTTTGCAGGCGCTCCGGGTGAGGCTGATGGCCGCGCAGTATCACGGAGGTGCCGTCGTGTGCTCAACCCTCCGTGGCCACGGCAGTGTAACCGGGTGTGCAGCCGCAGCGCCGCGGGGCGACTCAGGCGTCCTTCTGGCGGGTGCCGAAGATCTTGTCGCCGGCATCGCCCAGCCCGGGGAGGATGTAGCCGTGCTCGTTGAGGCGCTCGTCGATCGACGCGGTGTAGACGCGCACTTCCGGGTGGGCGGCGGTCACCGCGGCGATGCCCTCCGGGGCGGCGACCAGCACCAGGGCGCGGATCTCCTTGCAGCCGGCGCGCTTGAGCATCTCGATGGTGGCGATCAGCGAGCCGCCGGTGGCCAGCATCGGGTCGACGATCATCGCCAGGCGCTGCTCGATCCCCGGCACCAGCTTCTCCAGGTAGGTCTGCGCCTCGAGGGTTTCCTCGTCGCGCGCCAGGCCTACCACGCTGACCTTGGCGCCGGGGATCAGGCTGAGCACGCCGTCGAGCATGCCGATGCCGGCGCGCAGGATCGGCACCACGGTGATCTTCTTGCCGGCGATGCGCTCGACCTTGACCGCGCCGCACCAGCCCTCGATGGTCTCGTCCTCCAGCGGCAGGTCCTGGGTGGCCTCGTAGGTCAGCAGGGCGCCCAGTTCCTGGGCCAGTTCGCGGAAATTCTTCGTACTGATGTCGGCGCGGCGCATCAGGCCGAGCTTGTGGCGGATCAGCGGATGGCGAATCTCGTGCACGGGCATGGCTGGGGAGTCTCCGACGAAACGGGGCGAGGTGGCATAGAGTAAAGCATCCGCCACGGGCGGCCGAGGGCCGCGCCGCGGCCGCCCGCCGAGGGTTGCCGGATGGCCGGCGGGCCAGTACCTTTCGCCCCCTTGCCGGCCCGCACCGGGCCCACTCACCGGGAGACCTGCCATGTCCGTCGATCTCGCCCATATCCGCCAGGTGATGGCGGAAGCCGACCGCCTGTACACCGCCGAGGAGCTGGACGCCGCCATCGCGCGCATGGCCGCAGCGATCAACCGCGACCTGGGCGAGCGCAACCCGCTGGTGTTCTGTGTGATGAACGGCGGGCTGATCTTCGCCGGCAAGCTGCTGCCGCAGCTCGACTTCCCGCTCGAGCTGTCCTACCTGCACGCCACCCGCTACCGCGGCGAAACCAGCGGCGGCGAGCTGTTCTGGAAGGCCAAGCCGGAGGTGTCGCTGATCGACCGCGACGTGCTGATCGTCGACGACATCTTCGACGAGGGCCACACCCTGGCCGCCATCGTCGACTACTGCCGGCACGCCGGCGCGCGCGCGGTGCATACCGCGGTGCTGATCGACAAGGAACACGACCGCAAGGCGCGCCCCGATATGAACGCCGACTACGTCGGCCTGCCCTGCGTCGATCGCTACATCTTCGGCTACGGCATGGACTACAAGGGCTACTGGCGCAACGCGCCGGGGATCTTCGCGGTCAAGGGCATGTGATCACCTTGTGCAGGGTGGGTTAGCCGCGCCGCGGCGTAACCCGCCATCGCGACCGCAGGTCGCGCATGGCCATGCCAAGCCTGCGGCTTGGTCGGTGGGTTACGGCCTGTGGCCTAACCCCCCTACACGGAGCCGGCGACCGCCGGCTCCGCCTGCTCTTCCCGCCCCTCCAGCCAGCGCAGCGCCTTGCCGCGTGCCTGCTCCAGATCGTGCACGTAGGCCAGCTGGTGGTTGTGCCGGTGGATGCCGGCGCGGCGCAGCTGCAGGCGTACCCGCGAGCTGGTGCCGCTGAAGATCAGCCCCACGCCGTGGTGGCGGTAGTCGCGCAGCACGGTGTCCAGCGCCGCCAGGGCGGTCATGTCCAGGAGCGGCACCGCGCTCAGATCGACGATCACCACCTTCACCCCCGGCGTGAAGCGGCGCAGGGTGTTCAGCGCCTTCTCCGCCGCGCCGAAGAACAGCGGCCCGCGGATCGCGTAGGCCGCCACATGCTCGGGCAGGTCGCCGAGCGCCTGGTGGAAGTGGCGCGGCAAGGGCGCGGCGTCGGTCAGCGCGCTCATCTGGCGGATGAACAGCCCGGCGGCCAGCAGCAGGCCGGCGCCCACCGCCAGCACCATGTCGAAGGCCACGGTCAGCACCAGGCAGGTGAGCAGCACCAGCACGTCGCTACGCGGGGCGATGCGCAGGGTGTGGACCACGTGCGGCGCCTCGGCCATGTTCCACGCCACCATCAGCAGCAGCGCGGCCAGCGCGGCCATCGGCAGATAGCTGAACAGCGGCGCGAGCAGCAGCATCGCGGCCAGCACCACGCCGGCGTGGACGATCGCCGCCAGCGGCGAAAAGGCGCCGGCGCGCACGCTGGCGGCGCTGCGGGCGATGGCCGCGGTGGCGGTGATGCCGCCGAACAGCGGCGCCACCAGGTTGCCGATGCCCTGGCCGATCAGCTCGCCATTGGGATCGTGCTTGCTGCCGGTCATGCCGTCGGCGACCACCGCGCAGAGCAGCGATTCGATGGCGCCGAGCATGGCGATGGCCATCGCCGGGGCGAGCAGCTCGCGGATCAGGTTGAGGCTCAGCGGCGCCGCGTCCGGCAGTTGCCAGGGCAGGGCGAAGCCCGGCAGGTAGGGCGGGATGCCCGGATGGGCGACGCCGTCCGCCAGATAGCTGAAGCGCTCGCCGAGGGTGGCGACCGGCAGGCCTCCGAATTCCAGCAGCAGGGCGAGCAGGGTGCCGACCGCCAGCGCGGCGAGGTGGCCCGGCACCCGGGGGACCAGGCGCGGCCAGGCGATCAGCACGCCGAGGGTGCAGGCGGCGACCAGCGCATCGCCGGCATGCGCGCTCGGCAGGGCGCGCAGCAGGTTGAACATCTGTTCGGGGAAGTGCGCGGCGCTGGCGGTCACGGTCAGTCCGAGGACGTCCTTGAGCTGCAGGCCGGCGATGACGATGCCGATGCCGGCGGTGAAGCCGAGGGTCACCGGGTAGGGCACGAACTCGATCAGCCGGCCGGCCTTGAGCAGGCCGAGGGCGATGAGGATCAGTCCGGCGAGCATGCTGCACAGCAGCAGCCCGGACAGGCCGTGCTGCTGGACGATGGGCAGCAGGATCACCACGAAGGCGGCGGTGGGACCGGAAATATTGAAGCGCGAGCCGCCGGTGAGGGCGATCAGGGGCGCGGCGATCAGCACGGTGTACAGGCCGTGCTGCGGCGGCGCGCCGACCGCGATGGCCAGCGCCATGGCCAGCGGGATGGCGATGATGCCGACGGTCAGGCCGGCGAGCAGGTCGCCGCGCAGGGCCTGGCGGCCGTAGCCGGCGAGCAGGGCCTGGCGCCAGGCGGTGAACAGTGGAACGCGGGCGAGTCGGGACATTCTTGTACTCCGTTTTATTTCCCCACTGTCTGGCAGGGTAAGCCGTTTGTCGGTGAGCGGCTATCGGACGGAGGTGGAATACGCGAGCGGGTCGACGCGGGATGACCAGGTCGCCATCCCGCATCAGGCGCCGGTCAGCCGACCAGGCCGCTGAGCTTGGCGGCGTGCCAGGCCGCGTAGCCGGCCAGGGCCAGGAAGCACAGCGCGGAGACGCGGTGGATCAGCGTCATCGGCAGCTTGTCGGCGGAGAAGTGCGCGGCCAGCACCACCGGCACGTTGGCGATCATCATCCCCAGGGTGGTGCCGGCCACCACCAGCCAGAAGTACTCGTACTGCGCGGCCAGCATCACCGTGGCGATCTGCGTCTTGTCGCCCATCTCGGCGAGGAAGAAGGCGATCAAGGTGGTGAGGAACGGCCCGTAGCGCTTGAAGTGCGAGGCCTCGTCTTCTTCGTCGATCTGGTCGGGCACCAGCATCCAGGCGGCGACGGCGAGGAAGCTGGCGGCGAGGACCCAGCTCAGGGTGGCTTCGCTGAAGAACGAGGCGACCCACTTGCCCAGCGCGCCGGCGGCGAAATGGTTGGCGATGGTGGCGGCGAGGATGCCCCAGATGATCGGCCAGGGCTTGCGGAACCGGGCGGCGAGAAGCAGGGCGAGCAGCTGGGTCTTGTCGCCGATTTCGGCGAGGGCCACGAGGCCGGTGGGGACGAACAGGGATTGCAGGGCTTCCATCGGATAATCCATAGGGGGCGGGTCGACAAAGACATGACACGCACAGCCTGCCCGCCCCGGGTCGGCTCGTGAGTGTCATGAGTCTTGTCAAACCGCGGCGCCGGCGGGGCCGGTGCGGGTTGTGCGCGCCATGGTCTGCGGACCAAGTATGTTGACGCGCACGCCGCCGAATCGCTCGGCGACAGACTACTCCCTCAGGACGGCGCGCATTGTGCCCAAGCGGGATGAGGCAGGCAAGGCGTAGGGTGGATGGCCACCCCGTGGAAAACGACCGCAGGTCTTTTTCACCGTTGGCGTTGGGGTGGAACAGGAGCTGGCGGAAAGTCGCTGCACGAGTTTTCCAGCCTACGGACTGCGTTGCCGGGTGGTGGACAAGGCTGCGCCGTTGTCCACCCTACGGAAGATCAGACGCGGCGCGCCGAATAGATGCGGAAGCCGTCGCGCTCGGCGAGCACCCGGCAGGGGCCGAGGTGCTTCTCGATCAGCGGCGCGTACTTGAGGAAGCTGTTGGCCACCAGGCGCAGCTCGCCGCCCGGGCGCAGATGGGCGGCGGCCTCGCGCAGCAGCTGTTCGGTGGCGTGGTAGTCGGTGTGCACGCCCTGATGGAACGGCGGGTTGCTGACGATGGCGGCCAGTCCGCCCGGCGCGTCCTGGATGCCGCGGCCGGCCTGCACTGTGCCGGCCAGGCCATTGGCGGCCAGGGTGAGGCGGCTGCTGGCCACCGCGAAGGCATCGACGTCGAGCAGGTGCAGCGCGCTGTGCGGATAGCGGCGCTGCAGGGCGGCGCCCAGCACCCCGGCGCCGCAGCCGAAGTCGAGCATCTCGCCCTGCGGCAGGTCGCCCAGGTGTTCCAGCAGCAGGCGCGAACCGACGTCCAGGCGGCCGTGGCTGAACACCCCGGGCAGGCTGACCACCTGCAGTTCGCCATCTTCGCTGGCCACCGGATAGCGGCGGGCGAGGGCGTCGAGATCCGGCGCGGCGGGCGGGTTGTCCACCGTCACCTGCCACAGCTGGCAGTGGCGCGCGCTGTCCAGCTTGCGCGGCCGGCCGAAGGGTTCCAGCTGTTTGGCGGCGCGCTCTATGCCCCCGCGCTTCTCGCCGACCAGGTACAGCGGTGCGCCGGGCAGGCGCGCGGCCAGGGCGGCGAGCAGGTAGTCGGTCAGCTCGCGCGACTTGGGCAGAAACAGCACGGCGGCGGCGAACGCCTGCGCCGGCGCGGCGGTGCCGAATTGGCAGCGTCCGGGATAGCGCGCTTCCACGCCGCTGTGCTCGTCCCACAGCCAGCTCCAGCCATGGGCCTCGGGCAGTTCGCCGAGCAGGCCGTCGGCCGGCAGGCCGGCGAGCAGCACATCGCCTTCGAACAGCTCGGCCTGACGCAACAGCACTTCGCTACGCGGATCCATGGACACCTCCGGAACAAAAGGGCGGGCAGCTTAGGCAAAGGCCCGGCGGCTGGCAAACCATTGGCGCAGGGCCCGCGCCTGCAGAGGCGAATTCATTCGCCATGGCAAGGTGCAATCGTTTAGCGGCGTAGGGTGGACAACGACCGCAGATCTTGTCCACCACGGGGCCGGTTGTGCAGCGATCCGCCGCCGATTACCTACGGCGGGAAATGCCTGGGGCATTTTCCCCCCTACAAGACGAGCACACCATTGGCGCCGAGTCCGCTCCTGTAGGGGCGAATTCATTCGCCGACGCGGCCCCGTCAGGCGAATGAATTCGTCCCTACGAAATCATCGTCAGGACACCACCCGCATCGGTTTGCCGGCGGCGAAGGCCGCGGCGTTTTCGGCCAGCTGGCCGACGATGCGCTGGCGCGCCTCGCGACTGCCCCAGGCGCTGTGCGGAGTGACGATCAGGCGCGGCACATCGGGCGCCAGCAGCGGGTTGTCGTCGCGGGGCGGCTCGACGCTGAGCACGTCGGTGGCCGCGCCGCCGAGATGGCCGGCGCGCAGGGCGTCGGCCAGCGCCTGTTCGTCGACCAGGCCACCGCGCGCGGTGTTGACCAGGAAGGCGCCGGGCTTCATCAGGGCGAGCTCGCGGGCGCCGATCAGATTGTGTGTCTCGGTGGTCAGCGGGCAGTGCAGGGTCAGGGCGTCGACCTGCGGCAGCAGCTCGGCGAGCGGCAGGCGGCCGTCGGCCGCCGGACGGCCCGGCAGCAGGCCGAGCAGCACATGCATGCCGAAGGCGCGCGCCAATTGCGCCACCGCACCGCCCAACTCGCCGTGGCCGAGCAGGCCGAGCGTCTTGCCCTCCAGTTCAACGATCGGGAAGTCGAGCAGGCAGAATTGGCTGGCCCGCTGCCAGCGCCCGGCGCGCACCGCAGCCTGGTAGTCGGGCAGGCGGGTGGCCAGGGCGAGCAGCAGCATCAGGGTGTGCTGGGCCACCGACGGGGTGCCGTAGCCCTGGCAGTTGCACACGGTGACGCCGTGGGCGCGGGCGGCGACCAGATCGACGTTGTTGGTGCCGGTGGCGGCAATCAGCACCAATTTGAGTTCGGGGCAGGCGGCGAAGGTGGCGGCGTCCAGCCGGACCTTGTTGCTGATCGCCACCTGCGCGCCGGCCAGACGCTCGGCGACCTGCTCGGGGGCGGTCTGCGCGTGCAGCACCAGCTCGTCGAACACCGCGTGCAGCGGCGCGAGGTCGAGGTCGCCGAGGTCGAGGGAGGGATGGTCGAGGAATACGGCTCGGGTCATGGGACGGTCCTTGGGCGGGAGCGGCGCGACCGACAGGCGCGCTATTATCGGCGCAGCCTAGCGGAAAGGGCCGGGCGAGGGCAGCCCGCCCACCCCTTCAAGCCTGCCAAGGAGCCCCGCATGTACTGGACGGAATTTCTCACCGTGGCGCTCGTCCACCTGCTCGCCGTGGCCAGCCCCGGCCCGGATTTCGCCGTGGTGATCCGCGAGAGCGTCAGCCATGGTCGGCGCGCCGGCATCTTCACCGCCCTGGGCGTCGGCTGCGCGATCTTCCTGCACGTCGCCTATTCGCTGCTCGGCATCGGCCTGATCGTCTCGCAGTCGCTGGTGCTGTTCTCCCTGCTCAAGTGGCTGGCGGCGGCCTACCTGCTGTATATCGGCTTCCGCGCGCTGCGTGCCCGGCCGGCCGATCCGGCGGCGTTCGAGGCGCTGGCCGACGGCAGCGCGCGCAGCGGTCGCGGCGCCTTCGCCACGGGCTTTCTGACCAACGCGCTGAACCCCAAGGCCACGCTGTTCTTCCTGTCGCTGTTCAGCGTGGTGATCGACCCGCACACCCCGCGGCTGATCCAGGCCGGCTACGGCCTCTACCTGGCCGGCGCCACCGCGGTGTTCTTCTGCGCAGTGGCGCTGCTGTTCAGCCAGTCTCGGGTGCGCGCCGGCTTCGCCCGCCTGGGCCACTGGTTCGACCGGGTGATGGGCGCGGTGCTGGTTGCCCTCGGCGTGCGCCTGGCGCTCAGCGAGGTGGGATAAGACAGTGGCGGTGCGCACAGCGCACCCTACGGGCCTCTGCGGCCGGGCAGGGTGCGCCGTGCGCACCAGCCCTTCAGAGCAGCTCCACCGCCACCGCCGTGGCCTCGCCGCCGCCGATGCACAGCGTGGCGATGCCGCGCTGGCCGCCGCGCTGGCGCAGGGCGTTGAGCAGGGTGACGACGATCCGCGAGCCGGTCGAGCCGATCGGGTGACCCTGGGCGCAGGCGCCGCCGTAGACGTTGACGCGGGCCGGGTCGAGGTCGTGCTCGCGAATCGCCAGCATGGTGACCATGGCGAAGGCCTCGTTGATCTCGAACAGGTCGACCGCGTCCTTGCTCCAGCCGGTCTTGGCCAGCAGCCTGGCGAGGGCGCCGACCGGAGCGGTGGTGAATTCGCCCGGCTCCTGACTCTGCGTGGCGTGGCCGAGGATCCGGGCCAGCGGCCGGAGGCCGCGGCGCCTGGCCTCATCGGCGGTGGTCAGCAGCAGCGCCGAGGCGCCGTCGGAGATCGAGCTGGAGTTGGCCGCGGTGATGGTGCCGTCCTTGCTGAACGCCGGCTTGAGGGTGGGGATCTTCTCCAGATTGGCGGTCAGCGGCTGCTCGTCGTCCTTGACCGTCACCTCGCCCTTGCGGGTGGTCACCGTCACCGGGACTATCTCGGCGTCCAGCACGCCGCTGGCGATGGCGGCTTGGGCACGGCGCAGCGACTCGATGGCATAGGCGTCCATTTCCGCGCGGGTGAGGCCGTAGCGGTCGGCGGTCTCCTGGGCGAAGGAGCCCATCAGCCGGCCCGTGCGGGCGTCCTCCAGACCGTCGAGGAACATGTGGTCCTTGAGCTCGGCGTGGCCCATGCGCAGGCCGGCGCGCGCCTTCTCCAGCACGTAGGGCGCGTTGGACATGCTCTCCATGCCGCCGGCGACCATGATGGTGTTGCTGCCGGCCTTGAGCAGGTCGTGGGCCAGCATCAGCGCCTTCATGCCCGAGCCGCACAGCTTGTTGATGGTGGTGCAGCCGGTGGCGGCGGGCAGGCCGGCCTGCAGGGCGGCCTGGCGCGCCGGGCCCTGCTTGAGGGCGGCGGGCAGCACGCAGCCCATGATCACCTCGTCGACCTCGGCCGGAGGGACGCCGGCGCGCTCGACCGCGGCGCGGATGGCGGCGGCGCCCAGCTGCGGGGCGCTGAGGGCGGACAGGCTGCCCTGGAAGCCGCCCATCGGGGTGCGGGCGGCACTGACGATCACGATCTCGGACATGGGAGGCTCCTCGCGCTCTCGGCGTGGTTGCTGCGGTGCACTAGGTGCGACTCTACACCCTGGCGGGCCGGCCGCAAGCCGTCGGCCGGCAGCGGCGAAACCCCGCGGCCGGCCAGTTGTCGGATAATGCCGCGCAGCGGGCTGCACGCCCGCCAGCCGATCCGCACGCCTACACGGAGAGCCGAGGTGTCGTCGATAAACAGAATCCGCCCGTTGCTGGCCGCCACGCTGACGGCCGGCCTGGCCGCGCCGGCCGCGGCGGTGCCGTTCAACCTGGGCGCGCTGGAAGGCCAGCTCGACAGCGAGCTGACGCTGAGCGCGCGCTGGGCCGGCGAGGATGCCGACCGCGACCTCATCGGCGCCGCCAACGGCGGCCGCGCGCCGGCGGCCAGCGGCGACGACGGCCGTCTCAACTTCAAGCGCGGCGAGACCTTCAGCAAGCGCCTGAGCGGCTGGCACGGCCTGGAGCTGAAGGCGGGCGACAGCGGCCTGTTCGTCAGCGGCCGCTACTGGTACGACTTCGAATTGAAGGACGAGGCGCGGCCGTTCGCCGAGGCCGGCGGCCCGGGCCGTGCGCCGGGGGCGCAGCCCGCCGGGGCGCAGTGGCTGGAGGCCTTCGTCTGGCATAACCATCAGCTCGCCGGGCAGCCCGGCCGCCTGCGTCTCGGCCGTCAGTTGCTGCACTGGGGCGAGGGCGTGCTGATCCCCGGCGGTATGGATGTCATCAACCCGTTCGACGCGGCGATCTGGCGCCGTCCCGACGCGCCGCTCAGCGAGGGGCGCGTTCCGGTGAACCTGCTGCACGGCGTGCAGGCGCTCGACGACGCGCTGAGCCTGGAGGCCTTCTATCAGCTGGAGTGGCGGCCGACCACGCTGGACGACTGCGCCAGCTTCACCGCCCAGGCGGACTACCTGGCCGACGGCTGCAACCGTCTGGCGCAGCCCCTGGGCGCGCCGCTGGTGCGCGGCGCCGACCGCGAGGCCCGCGACCAGGGCCAGTTCGGCGTGGCGTTGCGCTACCACGCCGAAGCGCTGGACACCGAGCTCGCCGCCTATGCGCTCAACTACCACAGCCGTCTGCCGCTGCTCGGCCTGAGCGGCGGGAGCTACTTCCTCGCCTGGCCCGAGGACATCCGCCTGTACGGCCTGAGCTTCGCCACCACCCTGGCCGGCGGCAGTCGCTGGCGCGGCGAACTCAGTCACCGCCCGGACGCGCCGCTGCAACCGTCGATCGCCGACGGCCTGGTCGCCGGCACGCCGCAGCCCGCCTGGCGGCGCGAGGCGGTCAGCCAGTTGCAGACCAGCCTCGAACATCGCTTCGACGCCCCGGCGCTGACCCTGACCGGCGAGCTGGCGTGGATCCATGTCGGCGCCGCGAACGGCCGCCAAGGTCGCGACCCGCTGTTCGGTCCCGGCCCGCAGGCCGGCGGCTGCGCGCTGCCGGCGGGCGCCAGCGGCCGCCACTGCGAGAACGCCGGCTTCACCACGCGCGACGCCTGGGGCTACCGCCTGCAGGCGCGCTGGGAATATCCGCAGCGCTTCTCCGGCATCAGCCTGGCTCCGCGTCTGGCCTGGTCCCACGACGTCGACGGCCACTCGCCGGCGCCCGAGGCGGTGTTCGTCGAGGGGCGGCGGGCGCTGACCCTGGGCGTCGACGCCGACTACCGCGATACCTGGACCGCCAGCCTGGCGTGGACCGACTACAGCGGAGGGCGCTACAGCACCCTGGTCGACCGCGACCAGTTGAGTCTGGAGCTGGGCCTGCGCTTCTGAGCGCGAAGTGCCGCACAGCGCGCCGTTCGTCGCGTTGACATGACGGGAAGATTACAAAAAGCTCCCCCGCCAGGTCGGCGCGGATGCCGGCCGGCTCATTCACAGAGAAGAGAAACACCATGAAACGGATTCTGCTGGGTTCCCTGTTCGCCGTCGCCTCCCTCAACGCTTTCGCCGAAGCCCCGGGCGGCCCGGGCTGCGGCTGGGGCAACATGCTGTTCGAAGGCCAGAAGGGCCTGCCGTCGCACCTGGTCGCCTCGCTGACCAACGGCACCTCGGGCAACGCCACCTTCGGCATGACCTCCGGCACCAACGGCTGCTCCACCAAAGGCACCCTGACCTACGCCGGCAAGTCGCTGATCGTGCTGAGCGGCATCATGACCGAACTGTCCGAGGACATGGCCCAGGGCGAGGGTGAAGCCCTGACCACCTATGCCGTGGTGCTCGGCGTCAAGCCCGAGGACCGCGCCCACTTCGCCGCGGTGACCCACGAGCACTTCGCGGAAATCTTCAGCTCCGCCGACGTGACCGCCGAGCAGGTGCACGCCGCCACCCTGAACGTGCTCAAGGGCGACGCACGTCTGGCCCAGTACGCCGACAAGGCCTGAGCCCGCGGGCGGCCGCTGGCCGCCCTTTGCCCTGATGCCCGCTGCCGCGGGCATCGTCGTATTCGCCCGCCGTTGACTCTCCATGCTGCGACGCCTGCTCCCGCTGCTGCTATCGCTCGCCTGCACCGCCTTGCAGGCCGCTCAACCCATCGACAGTTCCCGTCTTGCCGCCCTGGCCGGCGATCCCTACTGGCTCGCCCTCGGCCACTACGAGAGCGGCAAGTTGGGCGGCTGGCGCAGCTACGTCGACGACGACGACTTCTTCCTCGCCGCGCAGGGCGCCGAGGACCCGGCCGCCGAGCTGAGCGCTACGCTGGAGGCGCTGTATCGCGATCCGGCGCTGGGCGACCGCCATCCGCAATGTATCTACCCGGCGCGTACCCGCTGGCTGCGCGAGCGCCTGGCGCTTGCCGACCTGCCGCTGGTCGAGTGCCCGGAGTTCCGCGCCTGGTACGCCGACATCGATCCGCACTCCAGCGTGCTGGTGTTCCCGGCCGCCTACCTGAACAGCCCGTCGTCGATGTTCGGCCACACCCTGCTGCGCATCGATCCGCCCGGCAGCGACGCCAACGGCACCGCGCTGCTCAGCTACGCGCTCAACTTCGGCGCCACCATCGAGGGCATGGACAACAGTATCCTCTATGCCTGGAAGGGCCTGATGGGCGGTTATCCCGGCCTGTTCGCGCTGTTGCCCTACCGCGAGAAGATCGGCGAGTACAGCCGCCTGGAAAATCGCGACCTGTGGGAGTACCGCCTCAACCTGACGCCCGAGGAAACCGGGCGCATGCTCGAGCACGTCTGGGAGCTCAGGCAGATCCGCTTCGACTACTTCTTCTTCGACGAGAACTGCTCCTACCGTCTGCTCGAGCTGCTGGAGATCGCCCGGCCGGGCCTGCGCCTGACCGCACAGTTCCCCCTCACCGCCATCCCGGCCGACACCGTGCGCGCGGTCAAGCGCGCCGAGCTGGTCGAGCGTATCGACTACCGGCCGTCCCGCGAACGCGAGCTGCTGAGCCGCGCCGCGCCGCTGGCGCCGGCCGAGCAGCTGTGGGTGCAGCAACTGGCGGCGGACAGCGCGCCACTGCAGGCCGCCGACTTCCAGGCCCTGCCGGCCGAACGGCGTGCACTCATCCAGGACGGCGCCTACCGCCTGGTGCGCTACCAGGTCGCCGGCGCCGAGCGCGATCCGGCCAGCGCGGCGCGCAGCTACCGCCTGCTGCAGGCGATCAACCACAATCCGCCGCCACGCCTGGATATCGCCCGTCCCGGTCTGCCCGAGGACGGCCACGACTCGCGCACCCTGCAGTTCGGGGTGGGCAGCCGCGACCAGCGCGCCTTCGCCGAGTACGGCCTGCGCATGGCCTACCACGATCTCACCGACAATCTGTACGGTTTTCCGCTCGGCGCGCAGATCGAGATCGCCCAGCTCAAGCTGCGTCAGTACGAGGGCAACCACTGGCAGCTGCAGCGGCTCGACTTGGCCGGTATCCGCTCGCTGACCCCGCGCACGCCGCTGCTCAAGCCCTGGTCCTGGCAGCTCGCCGGCGGCCTGGAGCGGGTGCCGGGGGTAGGGGATGACGAGCGCCTGGTCGGCCATCTCGACGGCGGCGGCGGCTTCACCTGGCAGCTCGGCGACGAGCTGCTGGCCTTCGCCCTGGCCACCGCGCGCCTGGAGCACAACCGCGACTTCGCCGCCTGGCTCAGCCCGGCTGCCGGCTTCGACGGCGGCCTGCTATGGCGCAACCGCGGCGGCAACCTGCTGCTGGAGGCGCGCGGCGACTACTTTCACAACGGCGAGGTACGCCGCAGCCTGACACTCAGCCAGCAGATCGAGCTCGGCGACAACCTCGGCCTGCGCTTGTCTGCCACGCGCCAATTCAGCCAGCTGAGCACGCCGGCGAGCGAGGTGCAGGTGGAGCTGCGCTGGTATTGTTATTAAGTAGTAGTGGGTTATTTCAAAAGGTGTGGTTCGGCTCTGGTCAGATCGACGAAGTGTTTCATTTTTCGCTGTCAATAGGAGAAATCTGTAATCCGACGAGGAACTTTACAAAGACAGTGTCGAGCGAATCCGGTCCGGAAGTTTCAATGTCGGGGAATCGCCCGGGGTACATGCAAAGTCGGGCGCTACCCCCTCACTCTTGGGGCGCGCTTGTCGATTTTTGCGGCGTCCCTGGCTGGCGCTTCGGAAGCCCGTCGGACGGGGGCTTCGGCAGAGGCTGGCGACCTTGACTTCAGTGGGGCCGGGTAGCATATTGCCACGATTTTTCGTGCGCTAGGAAAGCATGGGTGCATACCACCTTGGACTGCGCGCAACAGGGTTGTTAGGCGCCGGCCTGGAAGGCCGGTTTACAGTGAAGTGAAAAGCAATAGGTGGTTAATCCTATGAGTGATCTTTATTACTTTACCTATTATTACAATAATGGGGACAGTTATTCCGGGTACGGCTATTCGGCCAGTGGCGAGTATTATGCCGGCGAGTATTGGTACAGCTATAACGAGACTGGTAATTATGGCTACTACTATGTCACGGCGAACTATTCTGGCTATAGTGATGCCCTGATCGGCCAGGTCGGCGTCTATAACTATTACGACAGCGAGTCCGGGCAGTACGCGTACTACGTTGATGCCTACACGTATTACGGTCTGGGGTACGAGAACGGTTATGTGTACGACTCCAGCTACAGCAGCTACGACTGGTTCGGCTACGGCTACTACGAGGCCGACCTGAGCAG
>NZ_JAJHPU010000042.1 GCF_020831405.1 Pseudomonas oryzagri
TCAAACTCTTCAGTTCAATACTGATCGGGTTTTGAGAAAACCCTAAACTTGGCTCAGCAATCGCAAAAAAACTCTCGAATTCACGAGTGTTGCTTGTGATGCTGATAATCTTGCGATCCTCAGTCTTGCCTCACAAGCACCCACACGAATTGCTTGATTCAACTTGTTAAAGAGCGTTTCGATCGCCAACTCAGCTTGTCGCTGAGTCTCAACCGAGGCCGCGCATTCTACAGCGGCTTTTCGTTTCGTCAAGCGTTGATTTCAGAAAATTTATCTTCAAAATCAATCGCTTATGCTTTGCCGGTGAACAACCACGGCTAAGCAGGGCCGCGAATAATACAGCCATTCCGGCCATTGTCAACACTGGAACATAGAAATTTCAGGCAGCCCCCGAAAGCAGGCGCGCCACAAGGGCGCGCAAAGCGTCGCCCATGGCCGGGCGGCGCTGGCAGCAGCGATCCTCAGATCGCCGCCCTTCTCCCCTGCCACGGCCGCTCGCGCTCCAGCTGGCCGGCCAGCCGATACAACAGCCCCTCCCCGCCCAGCCGCGCGGTGAACATCATGCCCACCGGCAGGCCGCTCGCGCTCCAGCCGGATGGCACCGACATGGCCGGTTGGCCGCTGACGTTGGCGACCACGGTAAAGGCGGCGCTGCCCATGGCGGCCTGAGCGTAGCTCTCGTACGGCTGGTCGAGGCTGAGCCTGCCCAGTTCGGGCGTCAGCGTGGCGGTAACCGGCGAGAGGATCACATCGAAACGCTCGAACAGCGTCTCCATCGCCAGGCTGATCTCCTCGAACGAGCGGCGGGCGCGGTACAGGCCCTCGCCGGTCACGGTCCGGGCGCGCTCGATCACCTTGTGGGTGACCTTTTCCAGGTCGGCCTCGCCGGCCGCCCGGCCGAGCAGTTGCTCGCGGTCGCGGATGGAGCTCAGCAGGGCCGTGCCGGTGACCGCGCCGTGGGCGCCGAACACCTGCTGCGGCTGCACCGGCAGCGGGATCTGCTCGATCTCGTGGCCGAGCGACAGCAGCAGCTTGACCGTCTCGTCGAGCACCCGGCGAACGTCGGCGTCCAGCGCCACGCCGGTCAGCGACTGGTCGAGCAGCGCCACGCGCAGCTTGCCCGGATCGCGGCCGACCTCGTCGACGAAGGGCCGCTCCAGTGGCGGCAGCCAGTAGGGACTGCCCGGCTCGTGGCCCTGGCCGACGTCGAGCAGCAGCGCCGAGTCGCGCACGCTGCGCGATACCACGTGGGCGACACTGGCGCCGAACCAGCCTTCGAAACGCCCCGGGCCGCTGGGCGTGCGGTAACGACTGGGCTTCATGCCGAACACGCCGCAGTAGGACGCCGGGATGCGGATCGAGCCGCCGCCGTCGGTGGCATGGGCGGCCGGAACGATGCCGGCGGCCACCGCGGCGGCCGCGCCACCCGAGGAGCCGCCGACGCTGTGCGCCAGGTTCCAGGGGTTGCGGGTCTGCCCCCAGAGCAGCGATTCGGTGGTGGTGGTGAGGCCGAACTCGGGTACCGCGGTCTTGCCGAAGGTCACCGCGCCGGCCGCTTCGTAGCGGGCCGCCAGGGTGCTGGTGTGTGGCGCGGGCGCGGCGTCCTTGAAGAAGCGCGAACCGTTGGTGGTCGAGGTGCCGGCCAGGTAGGTATTGAGGTCCTTGAGCAGGAAAGGTACGCCGGCCAGCGCGCCCTCGCGGGCCAGCCCCTGGCCGCTGCGCGCGGCGAGCAGGCGCCGGGCGTAGTCGTCGTGGCGCATGATCACGGCATTGACCTTGGGGTTGACCGCATCGCAGCGCGCCAGCGCGGCGGCCAGCAGCTCCTCGGGACTGATCGCGCCGCGGCGCACCTGCTCGGCCATCGCCGTGGCGTCCAGTTCGAGGTACTCGCCCTGCGACAGCCCGCTGGCGGCGAAGCCGAAACGCGGCAATAGACTGGCGCCGGCGAGGATCGCGCCGGCCTTGAGCAGTTGCCGGCGCTGCAGTTGCAGTCCGTCGCCAGCCTCGATCTGTTGATGCCCCTGCGGGCCACCCGCCTTTTCCATGATTCTCGCCTCTTCTAATAATTGTGTTTAGCTCGGTTGCCGGGGCCGCGACGCAAGGCATCGGCGCGGTGAGTTCATTCGCCAGCGCGGCCCTGTCAGGCGAATGAATTCGCCCCTACAGCGCCCCGCAGTTCATCGTCGTTCGCGCAAATCGATTCGCCCAAAATACTCCGCCAGGGCGAATGGATTGCGCGGTCAGTCTTTCAGTTGTGGCGCCCAGGCCACGCCGTTGATATGCGCGCCGCCGTCGACGTACAGGGTGTTGCCGGTCAGGTAGCGGGCGTCGTCGCTGGCCAGGAAGGCGGCCACCGGGCCGATGTCGTCGAGCGGATCGCCGACCCGGCCCATCGGGTTGGTGGCGGCGATGGCTGTGGCGTTGTCCGGATTGGCGGCCGCGAACTTGCGATAGGCCTCGCTGACCGCGCCGGGACAGATCACATTGCAGCACACCTGCTCGGCGGCCCATTCGCGGGCGGCGCTGCGGGTCAGGGTGCGCAGGGCCTCCTTGGCGGCGTTGTAGTCGGCCGTATAGAGGTGGGCGTTGACGCCGTTGAGCGAGCACAGGTTGATGATGCGCCCGCCGCCGACCTTCCTGAACTCCGGCAGTGCCGCCTGCATGGCCCAGAAGGCGGCCATCACCGCCATGTCGAAGGCGCCGCGCAGGCGCTCGTCGCTGAGCGTCTCCAGGCGCGCGAAGCCCGAGCCGCGCCAGGCATTGTTGACCAGGATGTCCAGGCGGCCGAAGCGTTCGACGGCGGCGGCGACCATGGCCTGCACCTGCTGTTTGTCGGTCACGTCGACGGGCTGGAAGGCGGCGTCGACGCCCCAGGTGTCGCGCAGCCAGGCCACGGTTTCGGCGCCGGCCTGCTCGTCGATTTCCGCCACCAGCACCTTGGCGCCTTCGCGCGCCAGCGCCCCGGCGATGCCGCGACCGATGCCCATGCCGGCGCCGGTGACGATGGCGACCTTGTCCTGCAGCTTGCCCATCCCTCTCTCCTTCGTGATGACGGCACGTACGAAAAGTCCGCCGGAAAGCGCGGCAGTCCTGCGGACCCTTCGTGGCGATTCTCGACAAAAAAGAGCCGCCCGCCCGAGGGCGAGCGGCCAAACGGAGCGACTCGTTGAGCCTCAGCGGCCCTGGGCGCGGATGGCGTCGGCCGTGTACATGGTGGGGACGAACTTGCCCTCGTTGAGGATCGGCCCGCGCTTGGACTCGTTGGTCAGGGTGTAGCCGACGTACTGGCCGGAGTTGAGGTCGTGGTAGAAGGACGAGCCGGCCTGCCAGGCGCTCATGTCCGGGTGGTAGTAGTAGTTGATGAAGGCGAACTTCCACAGCTCGCCGCGGGAGTCGTAGTTGTCCGCCATCACCGCGTTCCAGGTGTCCTCGTCGACGAACATCACGCGCTTGCTGTACAGGTGGCGGAAGCCTTCCTTGATGGTCGCCTCCAGCACCCAGACGCGGCGCAGCTCGTGGCGCATGACATCGGGATTGGGGTGGTTGGGGGTGAGGATGTCGGCGTACTTGATCGCGCCGCTGTTGGCCTTGAAGGTGTTGGCGGGCACGTACATCTCGCGCTTGCCCAGCAGCTTCCAGTTGTAGCGCTCGGGGGAGCCGTTGAACAGGCGGTCCTCGTCGATGATCATGGTGCCGTTGGTGCCGATCATCGGCTGGTCGAAGCCGTAGCCCGGCAGCTGGCGTACGCGGCGGGTGCCCGGGTTGTAGGTCCAGGCCTGGCGGTCGCTGGTGACGAAGTTGTAGGGCTCGTGGGCGATGTTCATGGTGCCCTTCTCACGCTGCGGCGAGAGGGTGGTGTTCCAGCTCATCGCCTGCATGCCGGTGGCGGTGTCCGGCTCGACCTTGGGATCGTTGGCCTGCGACAGGTTGCGCTGCCAGGTGCGGCCCCAGGCGATCTTGCCGTTGGGCAGCACGCTGGCGATGTCGCGGATGTTGTCCTCGGTGAAGGCGCGCACCGGCAGCTGGTGGTTCCACAGCACTTCCATGGCGCTCTTGGGGATCGGGAACGGCACCTGGCCGAGGCCCTTGACGCCCATGCCGTCGTTCTCGATCTCGGCGGTCAGCGCGTTCTTCTTCGCGCGCTCGCAGACGTAGTCCGGGTAGCGGTAATCGCGGTGCCCCGGGTAGACGTTGATCTTGTAGGTTTCCGGATAGCGCTTGAACAGCGCCTTCTGGCCTTCGCTCAGGCGCTCGGCGTACTGCGCCATGTTCTGCGCGGTGATCACCAGCACCGGCTTCTCGTTGGCATAGGGATCGACCGGCTGGCTGCCGGAGTACTTCACGTGGTTCCAGCCGGGCACCTCGCCCAGATACTTGCCGGTGAAGGGGGGGATGCTGCCGTCCGCGTTGCCCGCACGCTCGGCACCGGTGCAGGTGAGCTCCTTGCCGAGTTTGGCAGCCTCCTCGGGGCTTACCTTGGCATGGGCGCTGGCGATCAGGCCTGCATTGATCGCCAGCGCTACCGCTAGCACAACACCTTTTCTGTTCATTGTTGTAGGTCTCCGATGGGGTGGTCCGGCAATCGAGCCGTGGCCCATGTTTCCCAATGGGGCTTCTCCAACTCATCGTCCGTCAGGACTAGAAAAAATCGCGTCCGTCGGGAGTTCGCGTGCGCTGTTGCGGCGACGGAAAAACGCCAACGCCCGCACCCGAGACTTCCGGGGAAGCTCGGGTGCGGGCGCTATGGGGAACGCGTCTAAAACGGCAGTTCTAGGCCAGGAAGCGGCGCACGAAGTCCTCGCGCAGTTCGCGCTTGAGCAGCTTGCCGGACGCGTTGCGCGGCAGCTCTGCGTGTTGTACCTGCAGGTGCTCGGGGACCTTGAAGGCCGCCAGGTGCGCGGCCAGGTGCGCGTGCAGCGTCACCTCGTCCACCCCGCTGCCCTCGCGTACCCGCGCCACCAGCGCCACCGCCTCGCCCATGCGCTCGTCCGGCACGGCGAAGGCCGCCGCCTCGATCACCCCGTCCAGGCCGCTGGCGCAGGCCTCGACCTCGGCGGCGGCGATCTTCTCGCCGCCGCGGTTGATCAGGTCCTTGAGGCGGTCGGTGATGCGCAGGAAGCCCTCCTCGTCCACGCAGCCGACGTCGCCGGTGGCCAGCCAACCATCGTGCAACGCCTCGGCGGTCGCGTCGGGCTGGTCCCAGTAGCCGCTCATCAGGGTCGGCGAGCGCAGCCAGATCTGCCCTTCCACGCCGGGCGCCGGCGGCGCATCGGGCGCATCGCCGATGCGCACCTCGACGATCGGCAGTGGCCAGCCGACGCAGGCCGGCTTGTAGACGAACTGGTCGCCACCGATGGCCGCGGCCACGCCGTTGGTTTCGGTCATGCCGTAGCCGCTGCCGCCGATCAGGCTCGGCTTGATCTCGGTGAGGGTCGCCAAGAGGCCCGGCGTCGCCGCCGCGCCGCCCAGTCCCAGGCCGAACAGGCTGGCGGTGGCTGGGCTGGCGAAGCGCGGCGCGGCCAGGAGCTGCTGCATCATCGCCGGCGAGCCGCTGAACTGGGTGCAGCGCTCGCGCTCGATCAGGTCGATGGCCCGTTCGGCGTCCCACTTGTACATCAGTACCAGGCGCCGACCGCTGCGCAGGGCCAGCAGGAACTGCGCGTGCAGGCCGCTGACGTGGAACAGCGGCACCGCCATCAGCGAGGTCGGCGCGAAGCCGCTGTCCAGCAGCGCGCGGATGCGCGTCGGCGAACTCATGGCGGCGAAGGCGCCCTGGAACTCGAAGGCGGCCAGCGCCTGGCACACCGCGCCGTGGGTGGACAGCACGCCCTTGGGCTTGCTGGTGGTGCCGGAGGTGTAGAGGATCAGCAGCGGGTCGCCGGCCTGGAACGCCAGCGGCGGCAGCGGCGCCACGTCCTCGGCGAGCAGCGCGGCGTAGTCGTGCACCCGCGCGCCCTGCTCCCCCGCGTCGACCGCGATGGCCTGCAGGTCGAGCGGCGCGAGGTCATCGGCGAGCAGCGCCAGGCGCTGCGCGTCGCACAACAGCACGCATGCGCCGCTGTCCTCCAGGCCGTGCAGCAGCTCCTCGCGCTGGCCCCAGCTGTTCAGCGGCACCACGATGGCGCCGCTGGCCACCGCGGCGACGAAGGACACCAGCCAGGCCGGCTGGTTGCGCATGGCGATGGCCACCCGGTCGCCCTTGTGCACGCCGAAGCGGCTGCGCAGCTGCGCGGCCAGGCGGTCGACCTGGGCGAAGAACTCGGCGAAGGTCAGCCGCTCTGCCTCCCAGACCACGAACTCGCGCTCGCCGTGCGCGCGCCCGGCGTTCAGCGCGGTGAGCAGGTCCGGCTGCGCGTTGCGGAAGGCACGCGGGCCGCCGTCACCGGCGCTGGTTACCTCGTAGGGCGAGCCGGGGCCGATCAGTTGCCGCCAGGCGCCCTGCCAGTTTTCCACGGTCATGACAGTCTCCCGTTCTCAGGCCTTGGTGCTGAGCAGCACGCCATAGCGCTGGCAGTGGTAGTCGGCATCGCCCAGGCAGGCCTGGGCGACGCGGATGCGCTTGAGGTACAGGCCGACGTCCAGCTCGTCGGTGACGCCGATGCCGCCGTGCATCTGCACCGCCTCGTTGCTCACCTTGTCGGCGGCCTGACCGGCCTTCCACTTGGCCAGGCTGGCCAGACGGGCACGCTCGGCGGCGGACAGGCTGGCGTCGTCGAGCGCGGCGAGACCGGCCATCACCGCGCTGCGCGCCAGCGCCAGCTCGACGTACAGGCGCGCGGCGCGGTGCTGCAGGGCCTGGAACGAGCCGATGGGCGCGTCGAACTGCACGCGGGTCTTCAGGTAGTCGAGGGTGGTGGCGAACAGCGTCTCGGCGGCGCCGAGCAGCTCACTGGCCAGGCACACGCGGCCGCGATCCAGCGCGGTTTCCAGCACGGCCAGCGCGCCATCGGCCTCGCCGACCAGCGCATCCGCGCCAACCAGCACGCCATCGAACTGCAGGCGCGCGCAGTTGCGCGAGTCGATCAGCGCCGCCGGGCGCACGGTGAGCCCCGGCGTGCCGGCCTCGACCAGCAGCAGGCTGAGACCGGCGGCCTCGCCCTTCTGGCCGGCGGTGCGCGCCACCACCAGGTAGCCATCGGCCTGCACGCCGTCGACCACGAACAGCTTGGCGCCGGACAGCCGCCAGCCGCTCTCGCAGCGCTCGGCGTGCAGCTCGGTGGCCAGCGGGTCGTGGCGGCCGCCTTCGTCGATAGCCAGGGCCAGGCGCTTGTCGCCTCCGATCAGCGCCGGCAGCCAGCGCTCCTGCTGCGCGGCACTGCCGGCCAGCTGCAGCAGCGAGCCGGCCAGCACCACGCTGGACAGCAGCGGGCTGGCGCTAAGGTTGCGGCCGATCTGCTCGAACAGCGGGCCGAGGCTCTGGCAGCCGAAGTCCAGGCCGCCGAAATCCTCGGGGAACGGGATGGCGCTCCAGCCCAGGCCGACGATTTCGCCCCACAGGGCGGCGTCGAAGCCGAGCGGCGCGCCTTCGTCGCGCAGGCGGCGCTGCGCGGCCACCGGGCTGCGCGCGGCGAGGAACTCGCGCGCGGTGTCGGCCAGCAGCCGTTGTTCTTGGTTGAAAATCAGGCTCATGGCGTGTTCCTCACTTGGCGTCCGGCAGGCCGAGGACCCGCTTGGCGATGACATTGAGCTGCACCTCGGAGGCGCCGCCGGCGATGGTCAGGGCGAATCCGTTCAGCCAGGCCTTGGTGATCGCCAGCTCCTCGCCGCTGAAGGCGTCGCCTTCCCAGCCCAGGGCGTGATAGCCGAGGGCGTCGAGGAGGATCTCGAACTTGTCGCGATCCTGCTCGCTGTGCACCAGCTTCATGATCGCCATCAGCCCGGAAATGTCCTGGCCGCTGCGCGCCTCCTCGCCCATGCGCTGCACGGTGAGGGCGTAGGCGTGCTCGTCCATCGCACAGGCCAGCGCGCGGGCGCGCAGGGCCTGGTCGGCGACGCTGCGCGGCTCGGGCAGGTAGCGCTCGACCAGCGGCAGCAGGTGAAAGTGGTTCGGCAGGCTGGTCTCGCCGAACTTGGACATGGCCTTGCGCTCGTGCTGCAGCAGGCTCTTGCCCAGCGTCCAGCCGCCGTTGAGCGGGCCGATCAGCTGGCTCTTGGGCACCTTGACGTTGTCGAAGAACACCTGGCAGAACGCCGACTTGCCGCTGATCAGGTCGATCGGGCTGACGCTGATGCCGGGCGAGCGCATGTCCAGCACGATCAGGCTGATGCCCAGGTGCTTGGGCGCGTGCGGATCGGTGCGCACCAGCGCGTACATCCAGTCGGACTTGTCGCCGTAGGAGGTCCAGATCTTGGTGCCGTTGACCACGAAGTGGTCGCCCTCGTCGCGGGCGCTGGTCTTCAGGCTGGCGAGGTCCGAGCCGGCGTTGGGCTCGGAGAAGCCCTGGCACCAGCGGATCTCGCCGCGCGCCATGGGCGTGAGCAGCGCGCGCTTCTGCTCTTCGCTGCCGAATTCGAGCAGCACCGGGCCGAGCATCCAGATCCCCAGGTTGATCTGCGCCGGCCGGCACTTGAGGCGGCGCAGCTCGCTTTCCAGCACCGCGACCTGCTCGGGCGACAGCCCGCCGCCGCCGTACTCGACCGGCCAGTCCGGGCAGAACCAGCCCTTGTCGCGCATGCGCTCGAACCACAGGCGCTGGTCTTCGCCGGGGAATTCGACCTTGCTGCCGCCCCACACCAGCTCGCCCTCGGGCGTCGGCGTGCGCAGCGAGAGCGGGCAGTTGGCTTCGAGCCAGGCCCGCGTTTCCTGGCGGAAATCGTCGATTGCGCTCATCTCTTGTTGTCCTTCTGTCGTACGTCGGGGGCTGTCGCAAGGCGGCCCCCGACGGGCAATGTAACGGAGTTCGCCACGGGAGGTATCTCCGGGCAGTGCACTCGGGCATTCGCATGGGGCCCATTTGCCGACCTGTAGGGGCGAATTCATTCGCCCCTACAGTGGATCGGGCCCGGAAGCCCGTCATGCAATTGCCCGTGCGCCTGCCCTCAGCGGGCGCGCGGCATGCCCAGGCCGAACTGGGCGATCAGCTCGCGCTGGATCTCGTTGGTGCCGCCGCCGAAGGTGAGGGTCACCGAGGCGCGCACTTCGTAGTCCAGCTCACCGTGCAGCAGGGAGGCCGCCGAGCCTTCGCGGATCAGGCCGTTGGCACCGACGATCTCCGACAGCCGACGGAGGATCTCGATGGCCGACTCGGAGCCGTAGACCTTGGTGGTCGAGGCCAGCGCCGGCCCCATCTGCCCGCGTTCGAGGTCGGCGGCGATGCGGAAGTTGATCAGCCGCATGGCTTCCAGACGCGCGTAGCACTCGGCCAGCGCGCTGCGTACCCAGCCGTGGTCGACCGCGCGGCGACCCTGCTCGTCGGCGCTCCTGGCCCACAGGTAGACGCGGCGGAACAGCCCGGCGACCTTGTCCGACCAGGAGCCCAGGCCCAGGCGCTCGTGGTTGAGCTGGGCGGTGATCAGCTTCCAACCGCCGTTCAGCTCGCCCACCAGCATGTCGGCCGGCACTTTCACGTTGTCGTAGTAGGTGGCTGCGGTCGGGTTGCTGCAGGTCGGGATCACCGTGGTCGAGAAGCCCGGCAGCTTGGTGTCGAGGATCAGGATCGACACGCCCTTGTGGCGCGGGCGCTCCGGGTCGGTGCGCGCGGCCAGCCAGATGTAGTCGGCCGCCTCGGCGCCGGAGGTCCACAATTTGTTGCCGTTGACCACGAAATGGTCGCCCTCCGGGCGCGCGGTGGTCTTCAGCATGGCCAGGTCGGAACCGGCGTCCGGCTCGGAGTAGCCGATGGCGAAGATGATCTCGCCGGCGGCGATGCCGGGCAGGAACTTCTCCTTCTGCGCCGCGCTGCCGTGCTCCATCAGCGCCGGTCCCACCGTGCTGATGGTGACGAAGGGCAGCGGCGCGCCGGCGATGTTGGCTTCCTCGAAGAAGATCAGCTGCTCGGTGGCCGCGTAGCCCTGGCCGCCGTGCGCCTTCGGCCAGCCGACCGCCAGCCAGCCGTCGCGGCCCATCTGGCGGATGGTCTGGCGGTACAGGTCGCCGCCTTCCTTGCCGCGCAGCTCGCTGCGCAGCTCCGGGGTCATCAGGTTCTGGAAGTAGTCCCGCACCTTGAGGCGCAGGGCGTGTTGCTCGGGAGTCAGGTCGACGAACATGTTGCGCTCCTCAGGCCGCGCCCAGGATCAGGCCACTGGTGGGCACGCCGGTGCCGGCGGTGACCAGCACGTTCTGCGCGCCGGCCACCTGGTTGACCGAGGTGCCGCGCACCTGGCGCACGCCCTCGGCCACGCCGTTCATGCCGTGGATGTAGGCCTCGCCGAGCTGGCCGCCGTGGGTGTTGATCGGCAGGCTGCCGCTGCGGGCATGCAGGCCGTCGCGGATGAAGTCCTTGGCCTCGCCGCGCTTGCAGAAGCCGAACTCCTCCAGCTGCGGCAGCACGAACGGGGTGAAGTGGTCGTAGATCACCGCGGTCTGCAGGTCCTGCGGGCCGAGGCCGGACTGCGCGTACAGCTCGCGGGCCACCACGCCCATCTCCGGCAGACCGGTGATGTCCTGGCGGTAGAACGAGGTCATGCTCTGCTGGCCTTCGGCGATGCCCTGCGAGGCGCCCTTGATGATCACCGGCTTCTGCTTGAGGTCGCGGGCGCGCTCGGCCGAGGTGATGACCATGGCCACCGCGCCGTCGGACTCCTGGCAGCAGTCGAGCAGGTGCAGCGGCTCGCAGATCCAGCGCGAGGCCTGGTGCTCCTCGAGGGTGATCGGCTTGCCGTAGAAGAATGCCGCCGGGTTGGTGGCGGCGAAGTCGCGCACCGCCACGGCGACGCGGCCGAAGTCCTCGCTGGTGGCACCGTAGGTGTGCATGTAGCGCTGGGCGAACATGCCGACCCAGGCCGCCGGGGTGTGGAAGCCGTGCGGCATGTACCAGCCGTAGTTGACCGCGTCGAAGATCGGCGCGCCGCCGAAGTCGTGCGGCTTGCCGAAGCGGTACCAGGAGCGCTCGTTCATCGCCCGGTACACCACCACCACCTTGGCCACGCCGGTGGCCACGGCCATCGCCGCGTGCATCAGCGGCGCGCAGGCGCCGCCGCCGCCGTGGGGGATCTGCGAGAAGAACTTGACGTTCTTGCAGCCGAGCAGGCGCGCCACCTCGTACTCGGGCACGTTGTCCATGGTGTAGGAGCTGAAGCCCTCCACCTCGGACGGGTCGATGCCGGCGTCGGCCAGCGCGCCCAGGGTGGCTTCCATGGCCAGGCGCAGCTCGGTGCGCCCGGAGTTCTTGGAGAATTCGGTCGCGCCGAGGCCGACGATGGCCGCGCGTCCGGAAATCGAATTGCTGGTCATATCCTGTCTCTCCTGCGCCTTACGGCAGCACCAGCGTGGCCGTGCCGGTCACGTGGTTGCCCATGGAGTTCTTGCCCTTCAGCGTCACCTGCACGGTGCGGCTGGCCTCGTCGCGACCGCTCACCTCGCCGGTGAAGGTCATGGTGTCGCCCGGATAGTTGGGCGCGCCCAGCTTGATCTTGAGGTCGGCGAAGCGCGCCGCGGGGCCGGCCCACTCCTCCACGTAGCGCTGCGCCAGGCCGCTGGTGGTGAGGATGTTCATGAACACGTGCGGCGAGCCCAGCTCGCGCGCGGCGTCCTTGTCGTGGTGGCCGGGGAAGTAGTCGCGGGTGGCGATGGCGCCGGCGGTGATCAACTGCACGGTGATCGGGATCGCCAGCTCCGGTAGCGCCTGGCCGGGGAGCACTTCGTCAAATGCCTTGGTTTTCTTCGAGGTCATATTTCCATCCCAGCTTGTCGTTGTTGGCCAGCCAGTCGCCGAGGCGCTCGAGGGTCGCGGCGCTGCCGCCGAGGGTGATGCCCAGGGCGCGGCTCCAGTAGAGGTAGCGGTGGATCGGGTAGGTCAGGTCGACGCCGATGCCGCCGTGCACGTGTTGCGCCTTGTGGCCGACCAGGTGGCCGGCCTCGCAGGCGAGGTATTTGGTGGCCAGCGCCTCGGAGGTCGCCGGCAGGCCGGCGTCGAGACGCCAGACCAGCTGCCAGAGCGCCGAGCGCAGCGCTTCGACGGCGATGTGCGCGTCGGCCATGCTCATCTGCACCGCCTGGAAGCTGCCGATGGCGCGGTCGAACTGGCGGCGCTCGTTGACGTACTCCACGGTGCGGCGGATCTGCTCGGCGGAAACGCCCAGCTGCAGGGCGGCCAACGCGGCGATGGCGCGGCTTTCCAGCCAGTCCAGCGCGGCGACCGGCAGCAGCGCGTCGCTCGGCACCACCACGGCATCGAAGCGCAGGTCGGCGACCGCCTCGCCCTGGGCGAACACCCCCGCCGTCTTGGCGATGCCGGCGACGCGCAGGTCGACCAGCAGCAGGCGCGGCGCGCCGCATACGTTGGCCAACAGCAGCGCCTGGCAGACGTTGGCGCCCAGCGGCACGGCGCTCACCGTGCCGTCCAGTCGCCAGCCGCCTTCGACTTCGCTGGCGTGCAGCGCGATGCCACGGGCGTTGGCCAGGCCGTCCAGCGCCAGGGTCAGCAGGCGCTGGCTCTCGGCGGCGGCCTGCACGGTTTCGGCGCTGCTGCCTGCGGCGAATCTGGCCAGGGTCGCGGCGGCCAGCTGGTGGCGCCACAGCGGCACCTGGCCGAGCGCGCGGCCCTGGGCTTCCAGCACCAGCATCAGCTCGGTCATGCCCAGGCCGCTGCCGCCGAAGTCCTCGGGGATGGCCAGGGCGTGCAGGCCGGTCTCCACGCAGCTCTGCCACAGGCCGGCCATGAACGGCTCGCCGGCGCCGTCGAAGGCGCGCAGGCGGTCGTCCGTGCAGTAGTCGGCGAACAGGCTGCCGGCCATCTCGGCGATGGCGCGCTGTTCCTCGTTCAGTTCGAAGTCCATGGTCCGCTCCTCACTGCGCCACCGGCCGGAACAGCGGCAGGATCAGTTCGTCGTCGAAGGTGTGGAACTCGACCTGCACGGCCTGGCCGATGGCCAGCTCGTCGCGCTTGACGCCGACCAGGCCGGCGGTCAGGCGCACGCCCTCCTCCAGCTCGATCAGGCCGATCGGGTTCGGGTAGTCGAATGGCGGCACTTCCGGGTAGTGCATGACCACGAAGGAATAGATCGTGCCCTTGCCGGAGGACTGCACGCTGTCCCAGTCGAAGGAATGGCAGCTGGAACACACCGGCGCCGGCGGATGGCGCAGGGTGTTGCAGGCGGTGCAGCGCTGGATCAGCAGCTTGCCCTCGGCGCAGCCTTCCCAGAAGAAGCGGGTGTCGTCGCTGATGCCGGGCTTGGGCCGCTTGAATTTCGGCACGGCGGGGGCGCTGTCGCCCTCGGCGGCCGGCTTGACCGGGTTGGCCGGGCGGAACTTGAACACGCGGAACAGCAGCTGGCCGACCTGCTCGTCGCCTTCGGGCTTCTCGGAGAAGAAGCTCATCTTCAGGGTGACGAAGTAGCCGGTGCCCAGCGCGGTGGTCTTCTCGTCACCCACCGCGTCCAGGCGGGTGGTGTAGTAGAGCTTCTCGCCGAGTTTCACGTAACGGTCGAAGCTCAGGTCCGAGTTGACCGCCACCACCGAGGCGAAGCCGTTGGCTTCGAGCAGCTTGAGCACCTCGTAGGGGTTCTCGTCGGTGGAGCCCGGCGCATAGTTGTTCATGTGCAGGCCTTCCAGGCACCAGGCCTGCAGCATGGCCGGCGGTGCGACCAGGCCGCCGTGCTCGCTGCTGGCGGCATAGTCGGCGTCGAGGTACAGCGGGTTGTCGATGCCCATGACCTCGCACCACTGGCGGATCATCGGCGCGTTGACCGCGTCCCAGGCGTAGACGCGACCGTACTCGCGCCCCACCATGGCCCGCACGGCGGGCATGAATTCTTGTTCGGCCAAGATGTTCTCCTCGGAGTTGAGGGCGCCCCGCCGCGCGGCGGGCGCGCCGGCTTCGGTCATTGATGGGCGGAATTGGCTGCGGCGAGGAAGGCGGGACTTTCCCCGCCCCCGTGCAGCAGGAGGTTGCAGCCGCTGGCGTAACCGGCCAGCGGCGAGGCGATGTACAGGCAGGCGTTGCCGATGTCCTCGGGGCTGGCCATGCGCCCGGCCGGGATGGTGGCGGCGACCGCGGCGATGCCCGCCTCGTCGCCGTAGTGCAGGTGCGCCTGCTCGGTGCGCACCAGGCCCGGGCTGACGGTGACCACGCGCACCTTCGGCGCCCACTCCACCGCCAGCGAGGTCACCAGCGCCAGCACGCCGGCCTTGGCCGCGCCGTAGGCGGCGGTGCCCGGCGAGGGACGCAGGGCGCTGATGCTGCCGATGAACACGATCACCCCGCCCTGCTCCTGGCGCTGCATCAGCCGGTTGGCGTGCTGGGCGACGTTGAGCGGGGCGATCAGGTTGAGGCGAATGATGCCCTCGTGGTAGCGCGGCGAAGCCTCGGCGGCCAGCACGTGCGGACTGCCGCCGGCGTTGTTGACCAGCACGTCGAGACGCCCGCAGCGCTCCTCGATCACCGCGAACAGGGTGGCCAGCGAGTCGGCGTCGCGCACGTCGGCGGCGAGGAATTCGGCCTGGCGGCCGTCGGCTTGCGGCAATGTCTCCGGGGCGTTGCGACCGCACACCAGCACGCGGGCGCCAGCGGCGAGAAAGCTCTGCGCGATACTGGCGCCGATGCCCTTGGTACCGCCGGTGACCAGCACCACCTTGCCGGTGAAATCGAGGTTCTGAGTGGCCATTGCAGGCTCCTTTCATGGCTGCATGGCTTCACTCTAGGGACTGGCCTTCGCCGAACTCGTCGTTCAAATGGACGATGAGTGAGGGCGGCGTACCTGCGAACAATGCGGCCATCCCTCCTGCCTTATAGAGAGGTCGCGCATGGCCGCCGACAACCTCCTCCCCGTGCTTCTCGACTTCCCCGCCGAAGGGGTCGCGCGCCTGCGCCTGAACCGCCCGCAGGCCACCAACGCCCTGAGCCTGGAGCTGCAGGCGCTGCTCTCCCGCCACTTCGCCGAGCTGGGCGAGGATCCTGCGGTGCGCTGCATCGTGCTGACCGGCGGCGACAAGGTGTTCGCCGCCGGCGGCGACATCACCAGCATGGCCGGGGTCGGTCCCATCGACATCTACCAGCGGCATACCGAGCGGGTCTGGGCGCCGATCCAGCACTGCCCCAAGCCGGTGATCGCCGCGGTGTGCGGCTACGCCTACGGCGGCGGCTGCGAACTGGCGATGCACGCCGACATCATCGTCGCCGGGCGCGGCGCCAAGTTCTGCCAGCCGGAAATCCGCATCGGCATCATGCCCGGCATCGGCGGCACCCAGCGCCTGGTGCGCGCGGTGGGCAAGGCCAAGGCGATGCGCATGGCGCTCACCGGCGCGCCGATCAGCGCCGAGGAAGCGTGGGTCGCCGGGCTGGTCAGCGAACTGGTCGACGACGCCGAGGTGCAGGAGCGCGCCCTGGAGATGGCCCGCGACATCGCCGCCATGCCGCCGCTGGCCGCCGAGCAGATCAAGGAGGTGATCCTCGCCGGCATGGACGCCTCGCTGGAGGCGGGCCTCGCCCTGGAGCGCAAGGCCAACGCCCTGCTGTTCGCCTCGCGCGACCAGAAGGAAGGCATGCAGGCGTTCATCGACAAGCGCAAGCCGCGCTTCGAGGGGCGTTGAGGCCTGGCGGATTCATTCGCCTTGCCGGGAATCTTGGCGAAAAAATTGCCCCTACAGGGAGTTGGGGCGATACACCGGCACGGTAGGGGCGCACTCATTCGCCCTTGCACCGGATCACAGACCTTCGGCCGCCGCTCGACTCTCCGCGCCCACTCCTGTAAATATCGCCCGCTCGCTTCGCGAACCGGCTGTTCGAGCCGATTCACCCGCCCGGCATGGATGCTTTCGGTCTCCAGGTAATTGGATTCGACCAGATCCTCTGCAGTCTATTTTTCGTCTCGCACCTCTCCCGTGGCCTCTGGGTCCGTGGTGGTGCGGGCGGATGCCGTGCGGAAGGGGTCGATTCAAGCCACTTCATCTACAAGGAGGTCGATATGCATACAAAAATATTATCCAGGCTAATTCTCCTGCCGCTGTTGCTCAGCCCTGTCGCCTTAGTGGCGCAACCGGCCACCATCGACGAGCCGGAAATGACCCCGGTGGCCGCACCGTCCGCGGTCAGAGTCGCCATCAACAAGGAATACTTCGAAGCCTGCGAAGCGGAACTGGGGCCGTTTCCCCAGGAAACCGTCAACTGCCCGGATGCGGTGCTCATTCCCACCCAGCGCACGCTGAGCGATGGCAGCGTGGTCGAGGTCGGCGCGGATCTGCCGGCGAGCGTCCCCCGGTTCCGCAACCTCGAAACCGGCCAGCTCACCCACAATCCGGACACCCAGCTGTTCGACGACATCACCTCCTGCGACAAGCCCAGCGGAATCTTCCGCGACATGCGCAATGCCGGCTGCGTCCCCGGCAACCGCGTCAAGCACCTGACCGGCCAGACCAAGGGCGGTCAAGTGGTCGACTGGGTCTACATGTGCCGCAAGAACAGCAACTTCCCCGGCCAGGACCAGCACTACAACGAACTCGGCCTGATCGGCTACAACCGCAGCACCGGCAAGACCTGCTTCTTCGCCGGCCAGCCGACGGAAACCCTGAAGATCAAGGGCGAGTGGAAGGTCCGGGTGACCGAGGACGGCAAGACGGTCGAAACCACCCGTACCGAGGCGGACATCCCGCTGATCGCCGGCGACAAGCTGCCCGCGCCGGGCTTCGCGAAGTTTGATGAAAGGATGGTGGTCCACTGGTCGGTGCCGACCCTGGGCGGCTGCACCGGTTGCCACTCCGCCGGCCCCTTCGTGCGCTATCCCTTCAACGAGCCTGTCTGCCTGGTGAACGGCGGCGGCGACAACTGCAGCATCAGCTTCTCCAGCACCCAAGCCTGCGAAACGCATCTGGCCAAGGAATACGCCGGCAAGGAAAGGCTCAAATACCAGTGCCGGGTGCTCAAGCCCAAGCGCCAGCCGGGGATGCTCTATTCGGTGGTGTCGCCGTTCGATCCGAGCAGCGAACTCAACAAGTTCCTGCTGTCGATGAGCGATGCCGACAAGAGCGACGGCTACTACAAGGAACTGATGACCACGCCCTGGAACGATCCCAAGCGCCTGGTCGGCCAGGAAGTGCAGGCCTGCACGCAGTGCCACGAAATCGGCAACGCGGTGTACGCCAGCACCTTCATCAACTCGCTGTTCTCCCTGCACAAGCGCCTGGACGGCGCCTTCAAGCCGGCCGGCGACGAGCTGTGGCGCACCCGGCTGTACCTGTCGAACGTCTCGGCGAGCCAGCGCAGCTACAGCTACCACGACAACAAGATCGCCCACGAAGCGATCCTGCCGATCAAGGTCGACAGCGCATCGGCCAAGGAAGAGAACGAGTCGCGGGCCAAACAGTCGCTGGAGCGCTACCAGCAGGCCCTGCTGAAAATCGACGACTGCGGCCTGGATCCGCAAACCTGCCAGTGGGATCGCCACTGGACAGTGGCGCGGGTGCAGGAAGAGCCGCTCCAGTATCTGCAGGAGCGCTGCAGCTATTGCCATGCCCCCGGCATGGCCGAGCCGCTGCTGCAGACCGAAACGGACTTCCGCAAGGCGGCGGTGGCCGAGCGGATCATCGCCCGCCTGAACGAGCCGACCTATCCGATGCCGCCCAGCGGGCAACTGCCCGGCTCGACCCTGGACATCCTGGCCGCTTACCTGCGCAGCAAATAAAAGGACATCGCCATGAACGCAGAACTGGAAAAGAGCATCGCCGCCAGCATCGAAAACACCCGGATCGACATCCTGCAGACCATCGAACTCGGTCGGCAGCTGCTCGCCCAACCCAACGCCACCCACCACGGCCCGATGGTCGCCATGGGCGTTCCCAAGGACACCCTGCCCAGGTGGAACGACATCCAGATCCTCACCGCCCAGTTCCACACCAAACCCCTGGCGGACGGCGCGCAGGTGGACACCGGGCTGGTGATCGGCCCGCGCGCCCGCCAGCCGCTGGCGCTGGACATTCCCCTGCTGGTCAGCGACATGAGTTATGGCGCGCTGTCGCGCAACGCCAAGATGGCGCTGGCCAAGGGGGCCGACCTGGCCGATACGGCGATCTGCTCGGGCGAAGGCGGCATTCTCGAGGACGAGCTCGATCTCAACTCGCGCTACATCTTCGAGCTGGGCAGCGCGCGCAACGGCCTGAAGAAGGACACCGACCTCGCCCAGTTCGCCGAGCGCTTCAAGGGCCGGGTCAAGGCCTTCCACTTCAAGGGCGGCCAGGCGGCCAAGACCGGCACCGGCGGCCATCTGCCGGCCGGCAAGGTCACCGAGGAAATCGCCCGGGCGCGCAACATTCCGGCCGGCCAGGATGCGATCTCGCCGTCCACCTTCGCCGACTTCCACACGCCCCGCGACTTCGCCGCTTTTGCCAACGACATCCGCAGCGCGATGGGCGGCATTCCGGTCGGCTTCAAGATCAGCGCCAACCACATCGAGGAAGACCTGGGCTTCGCCCTCGAGGCCGGGGCCGACTACATCGTCCTCGATGGTCGCGGTGGCAGCACCGGCGCCGCGCCGGCGATCTTCCGCGACCACATCTCGGTGCCGACCATCGCCGCGCTGGCCCGGGCACGCAGGTTCCTCGACGGCGCCGGCTACCGCAAGGGCGCCCGGGACGGGGTGACCCTGATCGTCACCGGCGGTCTGCGCACGCCGGCCGACTTCATCAAGGCGCTGGCCCTGGGCGCCGACGGCATCGCGCTGTCCAACAGCGTCCTGCAGGCGATCGGCTGCATCGGCGCGCGCATCTGCGGCTCCGGCGACTGCCCGGCCGGCATCGCCACGCAAACCCAGCACCTGGTCAACAAGCTCGACGTCGAGGCCCGGGCGCGCGACCTGGCGATGTTCTTCACCGGCAGCGTGCACCTGATGGAGATCATGGCGCGGGCTTGCGGGCACCCTGCCTTGCGGGACTTCTCGCCGGCCGACCTTTCTACCTGGAAAACGGAAATGGCCAGCCTGGCCGGCATCCGTTATGCCGGGGTCGGCGCGCCTTGAGCGGATCGGCGCGGGAAGCCGACCGGCGCTGAGATCCGCCGCCCTGCCCCGGTGTTGGGACTTCGCCGGGCTGGGCGGTAGCCAGCGCATCGCACCATCGGAAGGGAGGGATGCAGGCATTCACCGGCAGGCGCAAGCCGCGCTTCGATGGATGCTGAAACCCACCTTCCGAGTGGGCAAATGGGTTCGGGTGGGCGAAGGGATTCGCCCGCTCAGCCAGCACGCCGCTCCGTCGGCGAATAAATTCGCCCCTACAGGCAGTACGTCGCCTCGTCGGCGAAGGGATTCGCCCCTACAGGCAGCACGTCGCCTACTCGACGAAGGGATTCACCCTTACAGGTGGCACATTGCCCTGTGGGGAATGAAGGCGTTCGTATGGCCAGCTCATACCTGTAGGGGCGAATTCATTCGCCTTTGCACGGCGCTCGGGCAAGCACCTCGGCTGGCCCCTGAGCCGAATAGTCGCCATAATCGGCTCACCCAATGAGCCGAATAAAGTCTCTATTCGGCTCATCACCCACGGGCAGGCAGACGATGGAACAAACCCGCTGGATCTGGCAGCAGCCCGACTGGCCGCATTTCCGCTGGCAGGCCGAACGCCTGGCGCCCCTGTTGCGCGACTGCACGCAGGCCCAGGGCCGGCTGCTCGGCATGGCTGGCGCCGTCGGTGGCGAGTTCGGCGCGCAGAGCGAGCTGGATGCCCTGCTGCAGAATATCGTCACCTCCTCGGCCATCGAGGGCGAACAGCTCAACGTCGGTTCGGTGCGCTCCTCGCTGGCCCGCCGCCTGGGCCTGGAAGCCGAGGCGCAGGCCCGCGTCAGTCCGCGCAGCGAGGGGCTGGCCGAGCTGATGCTGGACGCCACCCAACAGTTCGAGCAGCCGCTGACGTTGGAGCGCCTGTTGCACTGGCACGCGCTGCTGTTCCCCGAGCAGGAACTCGACCTGCTGCCACGACGCATCCGTGTCGGCGCCCTGCGCGGCGAGGAACCGATGCAGGTGGTGTCCGGCCGTCTCGACCGTCCCACCGTGCATTTCGAGGCGCCGCCGCGCGATGGGCTGGAGCAGCAGTTGGCGGCCTTCCTCGACTGGTTCGCCGCCAGTCGTAGCGATGCCGCCCTCGACCCGCTGCTGCGCGCCGGCCTCGCCCACTTCTGGTTCGTCACCCTGCACCCCTTCGACGACGGCAACGGTCGCCTGACCCGCGCCATCACCGATCTGGCGCTGGCCCAGGGCGAGCGCCAGTCCATCCGTTTCTACGCCATGGCGGCGAGCATCCTCGACGACCGCCGGGGTTATTACCGCATCCTGGAAAACAGCCAGAAGGACGGGCTGGACGTCACCGCCTGGCTCGAATGGTTCCTGTACACCCTGCTGACCAGCCTGCAGCAGGCGCTGGCGCGCATCGAGCGGGTACTGGCCAAGGCGCGTTTCTGGCAGCGGCACCGCGGGCAGGCGCTGTCCGCCGAGCAGATCAAGGTGCTCAACCGTCTGCTCGACGGCGGCGAACGCGGCTTCGCGGACGGCATCAGCGCCGCCCAGTACCAGGCCGTCGCCAAGGTCTCCAAGGCCACCGCCACCCGCCATCTGGCCGACCTGCTCGCCAAGGGCTGCCTGGTTCGCCTGCCGGGCGGTGGGCGCAGTACGCGCTACCAGGTCGCCTGGCCCGATGCGCTGTAGAGCGCGGCCTCAGCCCAGTCCGCGGACCAGCCCGAAGTAGATCGCCGTCCCCAGAACCGCCGTAGCGAGCACCCCCAGCCGGTCGAAACAGGCCATGCCGGCAACCACCGCCAAGGACGCCAGCGCCGCGACCGGCTCGCGCAGCGCCTCGCTGTAGACGAGATAAACCGCAAAGTTGACGAACACCGCCGCCGGCAGCAGGCGCTCGAGATAACGCCGTTGCCGCGGGCCGATCCGCAGCGGGACGAACGCCGGCAGGATGCGCACCAGGCAGCTGGTGCAGAACAGCGCGGCGATGGCGGTCTGGACCGGGTCGCTCATAGCCCCGCCCGCCACAGGATCAGGCTGGCCAGCCCTATGCCGGGAATCCAGAAGTACACCGGGCCCAGCAGGTGGATGAGCAGCAAGGATAGTCCTGCGCACAAGGCGGAGGCGGCCAGCACCCTTCCCCGACCCCGACCCCGCCCCCGACCCCGACCCCGCACCTGCAACCAGAGCCGCGCGCGCAGCTGCGCGGCCGACAGGTACATCAGCACCACGCTGGCCGGGTAGCCCAGGTTCACCTCGCGGCCCAGCCAGGCGGCCGGGACGAGGTGACCGAGCAGTGCGCCGAGCAGGCCGGCCAGTACCCAGGCGACGAAGAGACTGGTGCGGATCGCCCACAGGCTGGCGCCGCTGTCGTGCGGGCGCTCCATGGCGTAGGCCTCGTCGCCGAGCATGTGCGCGAGGCAGACGCGCTGGCCGGCTGGCGTCGGCAGGCGGGTGGCCGAGGCATAGGCGATCGGCAGGTAGCGGCTGTTGATCGAGGCGGTGACCAGCAGCATGGTCGCAAAGCCCGCGCCGGATTCGGCCAGCGGCAGCAGGGCGAACTGGCCGCTGCCGGAAAAGCCCAGCAGGCCGATGGCCAGCACCTCCAGAGGCGACCAGTCGGCGCGCGCGGCCAGCACGCCGAACAGCAGGCTGACCGGCACTATCGCCAGCGCCGCCGGGGCCACGCGGCGCAGGATGCCGTGCGGCTGCACCATGACGATGTTCATCGGGTATCCCTCGCAGTCGGATTCGAAGTCGGCCGGTCGCTGCGCGGGCGCGCAGCGGTGAGCGTTTTGAGGGGGCGAGTCTGGAGGAGATGGCGCGGCGCGGTCTTGCAGGATCGTGCAGCTTGCTGCGCCGGGTCAGTCGCGCTGCAGCAGCCGCAACCAGCGCGCCGGCGGGATGCCGTAAGCACGGGTGAAATGGTGGGTCATGTGGCTCTGGTCGGCGAAACCGGCGTTCAACGCCGCCTCGATGAGCGGCCGGCCGGCGACGATCTGCGCGCGTACCCGCTCCAGGCGGCGCAGGGTCAGGTAGCGATAGGGGCTGGTGCCGTAGAGGGCGCGGAAATCCCGCGACAGGCTCCAGCGCTCGCGGCCGCTGGCCTGCTCCAGCTCATCGAGGGTGAGGGTGCGATCCAGCGCGCTGTGGATGTATTCGCGGGCTCGTTCGGCGGCCGGATAATCCAGCGCCCGACGCCCGCGGCGGGCCCCGGCGACCGCCGCCAGCGCCTGCGCCAGATCGAAGATGGCATCGTCCTCTTCGAGCGGATCGATCCGGCAGTCCATGCCCTGCATGAGCGTTTGCGTGGCCGCGTACAGGCGCGGGTCGCGGGAGATGCCGTCGGCCACGAACGGCAGCGGCTTGCCGCCGAGGGCGTGTTGCAGCAAGGCCGGTTCGAGGTAGGCGATGCGGTAGCGAAAGCCCTCATCGGTGCCCGCCTCGCCGTCGTGCAGTTCGTCCGGGTGCAGGACGATGGTGCCGCCCGGCAGGCTGTGGCGCATCGCGTTGCGATAGCGGAAGCAGTGCACGCCGGCCAGCGTGCGGCCGATGGCGTAGGTGTCGTGCCGGTGCGGGGCGAAGCCATGGCCGCCGAAATAGGCTTCCATGCGCTCCAGCCGGGTCGATTGCGGCGCGCGTACCGCCCAATCCCTGACGCTCATCTTTCCTTGACCTCGTGTTGCATGGGCAAAAGCCGGGATACGGCGGCCGTCGGGCGGCCCCTGGTCCGGTGATTGGCGAATGAATTCGCCCCTACAGGCGACGCATCGCCCGGTGGGCGGCATCCCAGGGCCGGGACCGCCCCTCTACCTCCCGCTATTTCAGATAGGACTTGATGACCTGCAGCACCACGTCCATGTCCTGCTGGCGCTGTTCCAGTTCGGGCTCCTGCACCACGTGCTCGATGAGGTGGCCCTCGATGACCGCGGCCATCAAGCCGTTCACCGCGCCGCGAATCGCCGCGATCTGCTGCAATACGGCGCTGCAGTCACCACCCTGGTCGAGTTGCTTTTCCAGCGCGGCGGCCTGGCCCTGGATGCGCCGGACCCGGGTCAGCAGCTTCGCCTTGTCTCTTGTTATGTGCATGTAGCAACTTCCTGTGTGTCCCACGCCATACTGGTGGGTAGTATATTTATACTGTAGGGCAGTATCATGGCGCCGCTAGAAAACCCTTTCCGAGCCCGCCATGACCGACTTCGCTTCCCTGTTGCAGCAAGGCAATGCCTGGCTGTTCATTCCCAGCGCCATTCTACTGGGAGCCTTGCATGGTCTCGAGCCTGGCCATTCCAAGACCATGATGGCCGCCTTCATCGTCGCCATTCGCGGCACGCTGACGCAAGCCGTGCTGCTCGGCCTGTCGGCCACCCTCTCGCATACCGCGGTGGTGTGGGCGGTGGCGATGGCCGGGCTGTACTTCGGCCGCAACTGGGACGCCGAGACCACCGAGCCGTACTTCCAGCTCGCCTCCGGTGTGCTCATCGTCGCGGTGGCCGTCTGGATGCTGTGGCGGACCTGGCGCAATCAGTGCGCCGGCCACGCCCATGACCACCATCATCACGACCACGATCACTCGCACGACGAAGACAAGCTTATCGATACCGGCCACGGCACGGTGCGTCTGCAGGTGTTCGAGGACGGCGTGCCGCCGCGCTTCCGGCTGTTCCGGGAGAGCAAACACGGCCATGCGTGGACTGCCGGGCAGGTCGCCCTCGAAACCGAGCGCGCGGACGGCAGCCGCCAGGCGTTCGACTTTGCCCAGCGCGAGGGCTTCCTGGAATCCGTGCAGGAAATTCCCGAGCCCCACTCCTTCGTCGCCCGCCTGCGCCTCGGCCACGCCCACCACAGTCACGACTACGACGTGGAGTTCGTCGAGCACGACCACCATCACCACGCGATCCCGGATTACGCGGGGCTGGATGTTTCCGCGCCCGGCTATCAGGACCCGCACGAACTCGCCCACGCCAACGACATTCGCCGGCGCTTCGCCAACCGGCAGGTGACCACGGGGCAGATCGTGCTGTTCGGCCTGACCGGCGGGCTGATCCCCTGCCCGGCCTCGATCACTGTCCTGCTGCTGTGCCTGCAGCTCAAGCAGGTCGCGCTCGGCGCCACGCTGGTGCTGAGCTTCAGCATTGGCCTGGCGCTGACCATGGTGGCGTCCGGGGCCTTGGCCGCGCTGAGCATCAAGCATGTTTCCCGGCGCTGGAACGGCTTTGGCGAGTTCGCCCGCCGCGCGCCCTACTTCTCCGGCGCGCTGATCACGCTGGTCGGGCTGTACGTGGCATACGAAGGCCTGCAAGGGCTGATGTGATCCGGGGGCCTTGCGCCCCCTCGATCCAGCGTCACCGGGCGCTTTACTCCGATCCTGGCCAACACCGTGCGCAGCGGGCGGCGCGCGGTGTTGCAGCGGATGCCGAAACTTTCCCGCGCGCCCTTCTTCTCCTATCTCACCCCTGATGCACGCCAGCGCGCTTGAGCAACTGCTTGCAGCGCTCGGACAGGTGCAGCACGCGCAGGTGCTTGCCGGCCTTGGCGTAGCGCTCGCGCAGGGTCTTCAGCGCGGCGATGGCCGAGTAGTCGACGAAGCTCAGGTGGCGGCAGTCGAGCACCACCTCGGCCGGGTCGTTGGCGGCGTCGAACTGGTTGAGGAAGGCTGTGGTGGAGGCGAAGAACAGCGTGCCGTGCAGGCGGTAGAGCTTGCTGCCGTCGGCTTCCAGATGGCTATCGGCGTACAGCTCGCGGGCCTGCTGCCAGGCGAAGTTGAGCGCGGCGATGACGATGCCGCACAGCACGGCGGTGGCCAGGTCGGTGAACACGGTGACGATGGTCACCGCGAGGATCACCAGGGCATCGTTCAGCGGCACCTTGTCGAGCACGCGCAGCGAAGCCCAGGCGAAGGTCTGCTGCGCCACCACGAACATCACGCCGACCAGCGCGGCGAGCGGGATGCGCTCGATCAGCGGCGAGAGGAACAGCACGAACAGCAGCACCATCACCCCGGCGACCACGCCGGAAAGCCGGCCGCGCCCGCCGGAGCCGAGGTTGATCATGGTCTGGCCGATCATTGCGCAGCCGCCCATGCCGCCGAACAGCCCGGACACCACGTTGGCCGCGCCCAGCGCCGTGCACTCGCGGTCGGGGTAGCCGCGGCTCTCGGTGATCTCGTCGGTGAGGTTGAGGGTCAGCAGGGTCTCCAGCAGGCCGACCAGCGCCATCAGCACCGCGTAAGGCGCGACGATGGCCAGCGTCTCCAGGTTCCAGGGGATGTCCGGCAGGGCGAACACGGGCAAACCGCCGGCGATGTTCGCCATATCGCCCAGGGTGCGGGTCGGCAGGTCGAGCAGCCAGACCGCCAGGCCGACACTCAGGATCGCCACCAGCGCCGGCGGCACCGCGCGGGTCAGGCGCGGCAGCAGGTAGACGATGGCCATGGTGATCGCCACCAGTCCCAGCATCAGGTACAGCGGCGCGCCGGTCAGCCAGCCCTCGCCGGCCTTGAAGTGCTCCTGCTGGGACAGCGCGATGACGATCGCCAGGCCGTTGACGAAGCCGAGCATCACCGGATGCGGCACCATGCGCACCAGCTTGCCCAGGCGCAGCAGGCCGAAGGCGATCATCAGCAGCCCGCCCAGCAGCACGGTGGCGAGCAGGTACTGCGCACCGTGCTGCACCACCAGCGCGACTATCACCACGGCCATCGAGCCGGCGGCGCCGGACACCATGCCCGGCCGGCCGCCGAACAGGGCGGTCAGGGTGCAGATGATGAAGGCGCCGTACAGGCCCATCAGCGGGTTGAGGTGGGCCACCAGGGCGAAGGCGATGCACTCGGGCACCAGGGCGAAAGAGGTGGTGAGTCCGGCCAGGACATCGGCGCGCAGACGGGCTGGTTTCATGGTGTTCCTGCGATCCGGGCCGGCGAAACCAGCCCCGGGGAGTGGGAAAAAGGCTGCGGATGTTACGGAATCGACCCTTCTCCGGCCAGCCTCGGCGTTCCCCTCCCGCTCAACCGGGCAGCGTGGCGGCGCCCCTCAATCCAGCGCCACCACGCTGCACAGCAGCAGCTGCACCAGCGCGGTCTGGCGCTTCACGCCAGTCTTGGCGAACACGGCGCGCAGGTGGGTGCGCGCCGTGTTGCGGCTGATGCCCAGGCGGCTGGCGCTTTCCTCCAGGGTCAGGCCTTCGCCGAGCAGCACGGCCAGCGAGGCCTCGGCCGGGGTGAGCTGGTAGAGCTGGCGCAGCAGCGGTTCGGAGGGCAGCGCCGGGTGGGCGCTGTCGCGCAGGATCAGCTCGACGGCGGCCGCGCGGCCGGCTTCGGCGCTGACGGTCAGCGGGATGCTGCGCACCAGCACGCTGAGGCTGCCGCGCTGGCCGCCGCGGTCCAGGGCGATGGCTTCCACCAGGCCCATGCCGCGCCGTCCGGCGGTCGCCTGGCGGATCAGCCGCCACAGGCGGCGGTCGTCGCGCGGCGAGATGGCTTCGAGCAGGCCGTTGTGCAATTGCAGGCTGTCGCCGGCGGCGAGGATGTCCTCGGCGACCTTGTTGAGCCGGCAGATGGCGCCGTCCTCGTCGAGCAGGATCGAGCCGATGCCCATGCGCTCCAGGGTGCCCACGTACAGCCGACAGGCGCTCTCCACCCGGTCGAGGTGGGCGTACAGGCGCAGCGCGCGCTTGAGGTGCGGCAGCAGCAGGCCGCATAGCGCCCGCTCCGTCTCGCTGAACGGCCTGCCTTGCGGCGGGCGGCTCACGCGCAGGCGGAACTCGCGCTCGCGACCGTCGTCGCTGCGGATGTCGGCGCCCATCATGTAGCGCACCTGCAGCGGTTCGAGGAAGTCGCGGTAGATCACGCTATCGAGCCACTCGCGCTCGTCGATCAGCTCCTCGAGCATCACCACGGTGTCGCGCGGCAGATTGACGAACGGATCGACCGTATACAGCGAGCTGCTGTAGATGGCGTGGATGTGCGGCCGCGCCTCGCCGACGAACACCACCAGGCCGCGATCCTCGGCGCTGGGCAGGCGGATGGTCAGCGACACGTAGTTGGCACCGAACTGCCGGCGCAGGGCATCGAGCAGGCCATTCCACGGCTTGTCCTCGAGCAGGCCGTCGTAGACCAGGCCGATCAGCCCCTGCAGCTCGGCATAGCTGGTGGCCGCGGCGAGGCAAGGGGCGCACGCGCCCCCTGCCCCTTCCATCACAGCCCTCCCCGGCGGGCCGCCTCCGGTCCGAACATCGCCGGGCGGAAGTTCGAGGCGTTCAGCTTGTAGCCCTTGGGCTGCTCGTTGATCAGGTTCAGCGCCAGATAGGTGTTCTCCAGCAGGTCGTGGTAGAGGCCGACGCCGGCCTGCCAGGCGTTCATCTCGTAGGCGTAGTAGTAGTTGACCATCGAGGTGCGCCAGATGCTGCCGCGGGTGTCGTAGTTGTCGGCGAGCACGGCGTGCCAGGTGTCCTCGTCGATGTACAGCACGCGCTTGCCGTACAGGTGGCGGTAGTTCTCCTTGAGCTTGCCTTCCACCACCCAGACGCGGTGCAGCTCGTAGCGCATGAACTGCGGATTGGCGTGGCCGGGCTTGATCAGCTCGTCATAACCGACCTTCTCCGAGTGCAGGCGGTAGGCGTTGTAGGGGATGTACATTTCCTTCTTGCCGACGATGGTCCACTCGAAGCGGTCCGGGCCGCCGTTGAACAGGCGGATCTCGTCGACCGTCACCGAACCGCCGGTGCCCGGGAAGGACATGTCATAGCCGTAGCCTGGGCTCTGCCGCACGCGGCGGGTGCCCGGATCGTAGCGCCAGCTCTGCCGCGGGTCCTTGGCGTAGTTGAAGAAGTCCAGACCGGTGTTCAGCTCGCCCTTGTCGCGCAGCGGCAGCAGCGTTTCGTTGAGGTAGTAGCTCGCCACGCCCTCGGTCTTGCCGCGGTGGGTCAGGTCGTTGGCCGGCGCCAGGTAGTTGGACTTGACCCGTCCCCAGTTGATCTTGCCGTCGCGCTGCACGAAGGCGTTGTCGTAGGTGGCCTCCTCGGTGTGCGCGCGCGCCGGCAGGATGGTGTTCCACAGCAGCTCCAGCCCCGACTTGGGGAACGGGAACGGCGGTGCGCCGGTGATCGCCTCCACGCCCATGCCGTCGTTGACCAGGGTGGCGCTGGCGGCGTTGTCGCGGATCGATGCGCACACCTCATCGCTGTAGCGGAAGTCGCGGCGGCTCGGGTAGACCGGCATCTGGAAGGTGTCCGGGTAGAGGCGGAACAGCTCCTTCTGCCCGGCGCTCAGGCGGTCGGCGTACTGCGCCAGATTCTGCGCGGTGATGGTGAACAGCGGCTTGTCGTCCGGATAGGCGTCCACCGGATGGCTGCCGGTGCCGGCGAAGTTCACCCCCGGCGGCACGCCCAGCCACTTGCCGGAATATTCGGGAATGCTGCCGTCGGCGTTGCCGGCGCGCTCGGCGCCCATGCAGGTGTAGGTGCTGCCCAGCTTGGCCAGCTCATCGGCCGTGGCCTTGGCCAGCGCCTGGCCGGCGGCCAGCAGCAGCGCGCCGCAGGCGAGCGCACTGGCGAGTTTCGTGTGCTTCATGGTTCCGTCCCCATTTTTTCTTAGTAGGTGTACTTGGCGTTCAGCGACACGTAGTCGCGATCGGCGAGGGTGCGGCCGTTGGCGATGTCCGCCGAGCCGAGATAGCCGACGTAGGTCAGGCCGACCTGGAAGTTGCCCAGGTACTTGAAGTCGCCGCCCACGGTGATGCGTCGCTCGTCGCGGCCCAGGCCCGAGTAGGCGCTGCCGGACACGTTCTGGTTCCAGAACACCTTGGTGGTCAGGTCCCACCCGCTGAACAGGCTCGGGTAGTCGAACATCGCGCCGACGCCGACCAGCGTGCTGCCGCGGGTCTGGCCGTCGTACTCGTAGTCGTCGAAGGTGCCGTTCTGCCCCGGCAGGCCCCCGGTCACCACCAGGTCCTCGACGCTGTCGATGCGCTGGTGCACCACCTCGCCCATCAGCGTGGTCTGGTGGGCCAGCGCGCTCGGGCCGATGATGTAGACGGCGTTGAGGTTGCCCTGGATCAGGTTGCCGCGGGTCGGCGCGCCGTTGGACAGGTACACGGCGGCATCCTCGCGGTAGCTGAGGTCGCTGCCGATCTGCACCGCATCGCCCAGCTTGGTGCTCAGGCTCACGCCGGTGAGGGCGATGTCGTCGAAGTAGCCGAGCTGATAGGCCGGCGCGTTGCCCGCCCCGGTGCCGCGGCCGACGTCTTTGAGCGAGGAGTACTGGGTGTCGCCGGTGAAGTCGAAGAACAGCGCCGCCACCCGGTCGTGATAGCGATAGTGATAGAGGCCAACCTCGGTGTCCTGACCCAGCCGGTAGCGCAGGCCCAAGCCCCACTGGCCGTCGTCGCCCGGCTCCACCTCGCCGGCGAAGTTGGCCACGCGGAAGGTCTGGTCCGGCAGGTTGCCGATCACCCCTGGCGCCAGGCGGTAGAACTGCGCGCCGGGGCCGAAGTAGTCGCTACCGAAGTAGTCGCCCACCGGGTTGAGCAGGGTTTCCTCCCACTCGTACTGCCAGAAGCCGATCAGGGTCAGGTCGTCGGTCAGCGAGAAGGACGCCGACACCTGGCCGACCGGCAGGTAGGCGTCCTTGGCCTCGGTGCCCGGCACGTTGAACTTGGTGGCGTCCACCGGCGCCTGGCCCTGGCTGATGTTCGGCCAGAACAGGCTCTCGCCCCAGGCCACCAGGTGGCGGCCGGCCTTGGCCGACAGGTAGTGGCCGTCCAGGTCCCAGTTGCCGAACACGAAGGCGTCCAGCAGGCGGAACTCGCCGCCGCTGCGCTCGCGGGTCTTCTCGATGAAGTGGTCGTGCGCGCCGATCTTGTTGACGGTTTCCGGCGAGTCGTTGTCGTTGCTGTCGCGATAGGCCGCATCGTAGAAGTGGCTGGCACGCAGCATGGCGCCGAGGTTGTCGTGGCGCAGCAACATCTCGCCGAACAGGCTGACGCGGTTGGTGATCAGCGCGCCGCGGTCGAAGTTGCGTGTGCCGTCGTCGTAGTTGAGATCGGCGAGGTACTCGTCGTCGGCCTTCTCGGCGCGCATCGAGGCGGTGTAGTTGACCGTCAGCGACGACTCGAGGGTGGTCGACTCGCCCAGCTCGACGGTCGGCAACGCCTGCACCGTTCCGCTGGCCAACGCCACGGCCAGAGCCAGCAACTCGCGCTGGCCGGCGCGCCGGCAATCCTTTCTTGCTGCCTTGGGCATTCTGCCTCCTGATTTTTGTTGTTCTGGCATTGCAGGCCCGCGCTCAGGCATACGCCACGCGGGCAGGTCCTCAGCCCGCGGCGCGCGTAAAGCCGGCGCGCCGTGGACGAGTCCAGTGTGGGAAGGGTCGGGGGGATGACACATCATCCATTTGAGGGAGATCCGGGCGTGATGGGCTGGCAGCACGTCCGGGGGTGTTGCGCGTGCGGTAGCGACCAAAACGCGCCCGCGCAGGCGGGAGCCCGGGTGCCACGCCTTGCCGGATTCCCGCCGAAGCGGGATTGCCGGCCCGTTGCCAGCCGCCCGCGGTCTTGGCGACCGGGCCTTACCGCTCCGGTGCGTTGAATCCCACGCCGAAGTCATGCCCCCACACGCTCACCTCGCTCGCCTCATAGACGCTGTGCCGCGACCAGTCGAGGACCAGGCCGCCGAAGCCGTACTCGATGGCGAAGCCCGAAGGCGTGTCCATATAGAAGGAAGTCATGCGGTCGTTGACGTGCTGGCCGAGGGTGGCCATCAGCTTCACGCCCGCGCGCTGCATGCGGTCGTGGGCGCGGCCGACCTCCACCAGGTTCTCCACCTCCACCATCAGGTGCACGCAGCCGCTGGGCACCGGCCCGCCGAACAGCGCCAGGCTGTGGTGACGGCCATTGCCGCAGTGCAGGAAGTAGATGGGGATGGCCGGGGCGTCCGGCGCCGGTTGGAAGCGGTGGATGTCGGACAGCCCGAAGCCCATTACATCGCGCAGGAACGCCCAGGTTTCCGCGAAGTTCGGTGCCGGCAGCACCGTGTGCCCCATCCCCAGCTCGCCGGTGACGAAACCCGGCACACCGGCCGGCGAGACGAAGCGGCGAAAGTCCGAGCGCACGCCCCACACCAGCTCGTGCAGGTTGCCGGACGGGTCGCGCAGGCTGGCCAGGCCGTTGACCCGGCGCACCGCGCATAGCTCGGCGCAGCCGCGCTCGAACGGCACGCCGGCGCGCTCCAGTTCCGCGCAGGCCTGCTCGAAGGCTTCCTCGCCCGCCAGCTCCCAGCCGCTCGCCACGTAGCGGTCGGCCGGTCCGCTGGAGACGAACAGCCGGAACGGCCGCTCGTCCATCTTGATATAGAGGTCGCCCAGCGGCCCCTCCTCCACCATCATGCCCAGCACCTGCTCGGCCTGCCGGCGCCAGGCGGCCAGGTCGCGGCTGCTCGCCACCACGTAGGCCAGTCCACGAATGTCCATCATCGGATTCTCCTAATCGCGGCGCGGGACTCCCTGTAGGGGCGAATTCATTCGCCAAGCAGGCCAGCGGCCTGCCCTTGGCAACATCGGGGGCCGCGCTGCGGCCCATGGCGAATAAATTCGCCCCTACAGAAGAACCCTGCGCTGCCTTGGCTGATCAGCCGCGCAGGTGGCGCAGTTCCGGCTTCACGCCGATGTAGTCCATGTCGATCTCGTGCTCGTAGCGACGGGTCGACTCCTCGGACGCCTCGTTGATCGGCTGGAAGAACTGGTCGTACCACTTGCGCGCGTGGTAGATCGGCCCGTCGCTCTCGCACAGCATCGGGTTGCCGATGCGCACCTTGTTGTCCCAGATAGCCACGTCGGTACCCAGGGCGACGCACTGCAGCTCGGTCCACTCGGCGATCAGCTGCTGGTTCTCCGCCTTGCTCAGGCCCGGGATGTTCCTGGTGGCCACGCCGAAGTGCAGGGTGAAGCTGTTGTGGTCGATGGCGGTGTTACCGACGATGTAGATGGTCTCCATGTAGTGGCCCTTGTACGGCCCCTTCAGCGACACCAGCAGCACGCCCGGCCCGTAGTAGGTGGCGTAGGTCACCACCGGCTCGCCCTCGCTCATGATCCGCGAGCCGGAGATCTGCACCTGGGTGGCCTTGTGGCCCTCGAACAGGTTGGCGAAGAACAGCGACGGCGACTGGTGCGTCTCGTCGAAGTGCCCCATGTCGACGATGTTGTCCACCAGCTCGCGGCTGTTGGCGTTGATCACCCACTCCGCCCAGTGCATCTGGCTGTACTCCGGCGAGTACAGCTCTTCCAGGCGCGGGATCTCCTGGCCGTCGAGCGGCGGGTTGCCGTCCGGGTCGTGCCAGATGAACAGTGCCTCGTTCAGCTCGGCGGTGGCCCAGCGCCCCACCCGCGCCTTCGGCGGCACGCGCTTGCAATAGGGAATGCTCACCGCCTTGCCTTCGCGATCGAACTGCCAGCCGTGGAACGGGCAGACCACGTTGTCGCCCTCCAGGCGGCCGTGGCTGAGGTCGCCGCCCATGTGCGGGCACCAGGCGTCGAGCACCTGCAGCGCGCCGTCGGAGGTCTGGAACACCACCAGGCGGTAGCCGAAGGCGTTCACCGTGTGCGGCTTGCCGTCCTTGTACTTGAGGGCCGAGCCCAGGCAGTGCCAGCCGCGGGCGTAACGCTCGGGGATCGGGTCGGCGATGATCTTTGCGCGATTCATGGACATGGTCGGGTCTCCAGGGCTCAGAGGAAGCTGTCGGTGGTGGTCTGGTCGGTCAGGGCGATGAAGCCGAAGGCGCGGCCGAACAGGTCGACGTTGTTGGCGATGTGCGCGCGGCCGGTGAACACGTCGAGGAAGATTCGCGTCAGCGGATTGCTGCGGTAGGTGCCGGTGGCGCCGCAGCAGCGCAGCAGCTCGTTGATGTGGTGGGCGCACTCGTTGGCCACCTGGGCGAGCTGGTAGCGCTGGCGCAGCCGCTCGTTGACCGGCGCCGCCTCGCCGCGCTCGGCCCAGGCCATCTGCACGTCGTAGTGGCGCTTGCGGTTCTCCACCATCTGCTCGTGGGCCACCACCGCGCGGGCGTAGGCCAGCTGCGCGTTGGGATCGTCCACCGTGCGCATGCCGACGTTCTTGCTGATGCCCTGCCTGGCGTAGTCCTTGAAGTGCTGGATGGCCGCCGCCAGGCCGCCGATGCAGGCGTTGGATACCGCTGGGATGAACATCTGCGCGAACGGCACCCGGTACAGCGGCGCACTGTTCAGCTCGCGGCCGGGGTTGGCCGCGTCGTCGTGCTGCTGGGTGGCGTGGGCGCGGTGGAACGGCACGAAGGCGTCCTCGACCACGATGTCGTGGCTGCCGGTGCCGCGCAGGCCGATCACGTCCCAGTTGCGCTCGATACGAAAATCGCTCTGCGGCACCAGGAAGGTCCGGTAGCTGTTGCCCTTGCCCACGCCCGGCGTCAGGTTGCCGCCGAGGAACACCCACTCGCAGTGCTCGCAGCCGGTGGAGAAGCCCCAGCGCCCGCTGATGCGATAGCCGCCCTCCACTTCCGTGACCTTGGCCACCGGCATGTAGGTCGAGGCGATCAGCGTCGAGGCATCCTCGCCCCATACCTCCTGCTGCGCCTGCTCGGGGAACAGCGCCAGCTGCCACGGATGCACCGCCACCACCCCGTACATCCAGGCCGTGGACATGCAGCCCTCGGCCAGCGTCTGCTGGATCTCGGCGAACACCTTGGGCCCGTACTCGAAGCCGCCGTGGCGCTTGGGCTGCATGACGCGGAACAACTGCGCCTCCTGCAGCGCGGCGATCACGTCATCGGCCACCTTTAGCTCGGCCTCGGCCTGCGCGGCACGCTCGGCCAGCAGCGGCACCAGCGCCCGGGCGCGGGCAACCAGCTCCTCGGGGGAAATTCTTGTTGTTTGCTCCATCGACTCACCCATGGTCGTGCGGGAAGAAGTCGCGAACCGCCCAGCATTCAGCGGCGGCTCGCCTTGTGTGACACGGGCTGGATTCTTTGTCGGGGGCCGGGGGGCGACATCATCCGAATGGAGTAGCCGCGCGGGTAGTGGGGGTTTTGTTGATCTGGAGCAATTGCTGAAGGGTGGATAGCCGCAGCGCGTGGTAGATGGCTATAACGGCGCGGGGTCGCGGGCACCACGCCAAGGTAGGATGTTCGGATTGTAGATTGTAGGTAGTGGCGTCCAGCTGCTTTTGGCGAGCGCTCGACAAGCCCGTTCTCTTGGACAAGCCACGAACTTCCCCAAAATTCACGGACACCCAGTTAAGCCCGGATAGTTTTTTCAAACCATACCGGGCTAATCCAATTCAGGGTCAAGTACCGTCACTGACGGATTTGTGAAAGCTCGAGGTAATCGAGCAGAACCGCTCGCACCTTGTCTCGCACCGTATACCGGCGACGATAGTCGCTCGATCTGAGCATGGGCTAATTATAAAAAATCAAAAAAACTCCACTTCATACGCCCAGAGCCTTTTTATTCCAAGACTTGTCTCTCTTGAATAAGTTGTGCATTCGGGCGTCAAAAGAGAGACGCCTCCTCTTTGACGCCCCTCGAGCTGCCAGTAAAGTGCAAATCCTAGAGTTTGAGCTTTGGTAGAGAGGGGTGCCAAATAAATGTTTGGGGACCCATATTTAAAATCAATCCTCAAGACAATATCTCTAATCGCTTCAGCTGTAGCAAAAGGATCATTTGCTGGAGCAAAATTTCGATTACTAACCCACTTGCTACTAAGCGCAACATCCCCACTTTCCGACGCACGAAGAGCACTCTGTTGGTACATATCTGGCCCAAGAGATGGGAAGCCAAAAACCGGATAAACCTCAGCGTCGTCTTTATTGTTTACAACTTCCGAAATAAGCTTATGATCATAGCCGACACCAAGAATAAGATGATCCTTGTCGTTGGAGGCATTCACAAGCGACATCCCCCTTACAGGGCGAACTCGGCCCGTAGTAGTTGTACTAAAGGGGGTGTCTTCTTGCTGGACATATGAAACTGGTTCAGAATACAAAAAAGTAACTCGCTGCACACCACTGTGTGCAAGCTTCGCTACAAGAAAAACCAACACGTGCCGCATGAATCCGGTGGTATCTATACATAGCGACAACCCACCAAGAGCAACACTTCCGCCGAGAGCATTTACTATATTGTTAACCTGAGCCACCTCGTCGAGGTCGCAAGGTCTGATTAAAGGAGCGCCATGAGGCTCATCCAAGGGTGCATAACGATATTCGGGGTGCAGCACCCAAAATTTCTGCCCTGCAACCACATCTTGAAAAACTCTAATAACCCTGTCGCTAGAGTTGTACGCTGATATAAATACGTCAAAAGCCGCTAGCTCTTTTTTTATCCTGCCAGCGCTTATTGATCGACGATAAAAAATCGAATAATCAATCATGAGAAAAGATCTTTTTGCTGACTTGAAAAATTGGACTGAAAGAATGGATTATTCCATTTGTTAGCAAGCCCCCGGAGAAGGACTTCAAACTCCGCAACCTTCTCACCATCGAAAATCGAGTTCACCAACTCTGAGCTAAGGCTTATGTCCCCGCGCCTAGCTATCGGAAGTTGCCAACGCGGAGAAAGCATGGGATTCAGTTGTACTTTTCGGTTTACCCGATCACTATTCCTATCAGGTCTTCCCTCGTCAACTTCAAACAAAAAAGAATACTTTAAAGCCAAATCCAACGCTTTTCTGGACTCCGAATTCAAATCCTCATCCGAAAAGCTAACTGTCAGCGGAGACACTTCGGGAATTTTTACAGCGAACCGCGCAGTACGCAGCAGAGAGGCAAGCCTCTCGATTGCCCTTCTTGCAACGTCTGAAGGTGCACCGTAATTGGTATCTCTTTCAAACATGAATCTAGCAGCTTCTGCAGCAGCAGTTGTTTGAAGGGCGATATCGGCCGGCGGCCCGCTTACAAAGTCCAATTCTTTGAATGCCGATATTTCATAGATGCGCCCGAGCGAAATCAAAAGATTTCTTGGATTTCCGCATGCCATACCAATAAAAGTGTCAAATCCTGCATAGGGAACCCCTAGCGATTTCTTGGACTCGCGGCATAACTGGGCAAACAGATCAAGCTTATAGTGCCCATATGCATTGGCATAGCCACTTTTACCTCTTGGCGCTCGTAGAACGAATTCTTTTGCCTGCCGCGATATCTCCTTCGCCATTTCAAGAGGAGCGACTGCGGCTTTAAATTTTTTGCAGAAAAGCAAAATATTTAACTTCTGCAGAATTAGTGGATGACCGGAAACCAGCAAATCCACAATCTCAGATACCAGCCCAATATCCCACTTTTGAAGAATGAAATAAGACTTGAGCATGTCCTCGAAATTCTTAATGAACACCCTATCAGTTGGATCAATTCCAACTTTCGAAAAAGAAGCCTCATAAAAGTCTGAAGAGTCAATTTCCTGCAAGCAATTACTTGGCTCAAACTGTCCTATATTTCTCCCAACACGACGCCCAAATCCCAATCTATTTTGAACAAACTTCCGCGCAAACTGGCCAAATTTTATATTTTTCGTCAGCATATCATCCAGACGAACGGTCTTAAACTCAGAACCCTCGCGGTTTTCCTCGCCCCCTATAGTTACTGTTGTACGTCTTGCATAGAGCCGCCCACTAACCCTGAAAGTAGCCAAACCTTCGCCATACCTAATAAGCGAATTCACTACAACTTGCTGAGAAGTTGAGAAATTCTCGATCTCGTCAAGCATGTATATTAAAGGGATATCCTTGAAGTCGTCACTTAACGCACACATTGCTCGCTTAAGAGGCAGACACAGAGCGCCAACTCCAAAAGGTGCGCGTATGTCAAGCGCCCCCGAGAACGCCGCATTATTTACCGCTTGATCAATAGACCTACGCTCCCCCTCAATCCAGGCTCTTAACTCTTCTATAGACTGACATTGAGTCACGCCCGGGTTGCCCACTGACTCGTTTAAACAGCGCAAAAAAGAGATCTCGTCAAAAAACACATCCGGCGACGTCTTCTTTATCTCTGACAATGCATCAAGAACCAGCTCTGTCAGCTTTAACTCCAAATAGACCCCAAATAGAGTTTGCCACTTGACGGGGGGCTCCCCTGGCATTTCGAATCTCGCCGAATCAAGTGCTGTCGCCCTCAAGAAAACAGCCAGATATCCCATCTCTTTAACAGAGTCGACACCACTCAAGTTAGGCCTCCGCAGCCTGGCAACCTGGTATGAGTGATATCGAAGTAAATGGGTTTTTCCCGTGCCCTTTCCCCCTAATATGTATTTTGAGATTGGAGAGGTGGGCTCCATTACAGCATTTATTATCGCTGCACCTAGCTCAACCCACAGTGAGTTTATTTGAGCATCCGTAATGTCAGAGGCTCGCACTAGCGAGAATGGATTAGCTTTATCAACCATAATAAACGCTCTCTAATACATTTTTTGGTATCGAACGAATACCGGCGACCAAGATGGATTAACCCCATCGTACCAGAAAATTGGCAACGTATTGTCAGGGGTATTATGAGAAAACCCAAGCAGCAATTGGCCGTTTTTATATCCTAATCCATGCGGAAACCAGAGCTTGTTGCCATAATGAGTGGCGACCCTCTCCATTTCCACTTTGTCGAACCAAGGCGGCGGATAAGAAAAATACCTAGAATTTATATTAAAAGCTTCAAATGTATCATCCAACTCGAAAAGGCTCATAGCCTTGCCATCAAATAACGATGGATGATTTAATTTTTCCAGCCCCTTGGCAGTCGCGAAAAGGGACATAAATCTAATATCTAGCCCACTGTTAATGCTGCGGATTTTTCTTAGCTGACGGGTTAAATACTGACTCGCTTGAGTTCCAGATCCAACTAGATCGTCAAAAAACACAAACCGGTGGACGCCAGGCTCTCTTGGAGCATAGCCGACCGTAATCCCCGGCTTTCCTCGCACACTGCGCGCCTCAAATGCGGACGAAAAATCAACAAATAAGTCTTTTCTCAGATAATTCACTTGCCGAAAAAAATACAATAGGTGAGCACCGCTTTCGGATGGATTGCCAACACCTAAGAATCTCGTGGCACTCAGCTCGTGTAAAAACTGACGCTGGAGAAAGTCGCCATCCCTCGTGCCCTTGAAATTCCTTCTTATCCTCTGAATCATTGGAGCTTTAAAATGATCTCGATAGAGTGAGCGCAACATCTCCCGAACCATTCGCCGGCTAAAGTACATAAATCGAGTAAGGGCAAAGAGCGCGTACTTACGCTCTAAATCTTTAGTTAGAACCTCTCCTGCAAAGTTATCCAGCCAAGCCTCTATATGTGGCCAACGGACCTCTTCGTCCCAAGCATGCTGCGTGAGAGTTGCAATCTTATCTTCCAAAAGATCTATTGCCATATCCACCTACTTCTTAAAAACGAGCACTGCCTCCCTAGAGATAACAGATGCCGTCTGATTCCTTTTAGTCATAAGTCCTCTTGATTTTATGTGATCAATAAGACTTAACTCTAACTTCATTCCGTGAGCAAGACACGCATCAATCAAGAATTCATCGTTACACAAAACCTCACCACATACCGTGTTGTTTCCTACCACAAAAACAATATGACCATCCGCTGACAGAGTATTATGCATTTCCACTACGGCATTCTGCATATCGAGAAGATATTGCCTTGTTATCCTTTCCCTTAGAGGATTAACACTTCGGATCTTACTCAGTATGGATTCGTAACGCCCGCCTAGCTCGTAGCTATTACCGCTCTTTTCCCTCCACTGGGGCAGATGCTCGCGTCCAATGGATCGCCCCTCAAGCATCGATAGATCGCTAGGCTTCGCCAAGCCAAGCCAGTTCAGGGAAAGACTTGAGGCTCTGACGTACTTTTGGGCGCTACCGTATGGAGGAGAAGTCAGTATCAAAGAAGGCTTTAACTTGCACAACAAGTTATCGGAAAGATTTCTAACATCATCTCCGACCTGAATGGCTTGTTTGCGACCCGGAAAGAAACTATTTGCTTCGGCTACTCTTTGGATGTTTTGCTCGCAGGTTGACACAAACTCATTCACCACGTTCAATGACTCAATCCAATCGAGACGGCTCTGCACTCGAGCGTTCGCCTCTTTGCTTAGACTCTCTTTCTGCTTGAGCCTAACTGGAACACTAACAGCCGGATCAGAGTAACTGACCTTTTTTGCAACAACGGAAAAGGCTAATCTAAAAAAATCCTTTTGATCCAGATTGTCTATCTCCGAGATAGCGCGAGCAATTACATCGAGTTTTTCTTTGTGCTCTTTTTTATACCAAATCTGCGGATTTATAATATCGACTTCTGGCGCTTTTCTATAGCGCCTGCACTTTAATGCAAGGAGTTTTAGCTCTTTTCGCAACCCATCAACATCATAGGGATGAGTTTTAACTTTTGTCAAAAGCAGCGCAAATGGGTTTGCGTCTGCCACAAGTGGGACAAGGCCTGCCAATGAAGCTTCAAGCGCTACTGTCCCCGACCCACAGAAAGGATCTAAGACAATACCACTATCCCCTCTTGCAGCCTTGGCTCGAATAAAGAAGTTTGCTATATGCGGGAGCAATTTGGCCGGATATGGATGTAGTTGGTGCGTAAATTGGTCACCTAAAGTCACCCACTTAACCAACTGGCGAAAGCTAACCTCCACAGGCTCGCCAGATCGTCTGAACTGTGCTTTGAGCTCGCTATATAGAAGAGAAGTGTCAATGCCATTTACGGACCGGGGAGCTACTACATCAGGAAGCGACATTGAGGACGAATTTTTCGTTTGGTTTGGCATCGATTTAGTACGTCTTTTTCCCGGTCAATATCAACTGAAACCCAAATCAGCTAGGTCGTGAGTTTACCTGTCCATAGACTTTATTGCACTCAAATGCCCTCTCGTCTTCGAGGGCCAAGGCTCTCGTTCCCTTGCCAGGGAGAGGAGCAAGACCGGAAGCATAGAACGGTGGCTCGAAGCTACTGAGCCCCATCCTCCTAGAAAAGCTACAGTCGCCGGCCGCATTTTGAGGAACCCCGTCAACATGGTCGCTTTGCGGTTGGCCCTGCACTGACGGGGCCAAGCGATCAGCCTTACCTACTCACGCTTCCCCCACCGGATACCGCCAAACCCCACAAGCCACCTCCGCCAACACTTCCCCCCTGGCCAGAATCTCCCGCTCCGCCCAGTCCTCCACCGCATGCAGCTCCCGGCTCAGCCCCGGCTGGCTGCACTTGAGCAGCTCCGCCTTCTTCACTTCCCACGGCGAGCGCGACAGCGCCGGGTTGAGGCTGCCGGCGATCAGGGTCAGGTTGCCCAGGGTGTGCTTGAGGCGGTCGCGTTGTTCGATGAAGGCCTGCTTGCCTTGCGGGTTCTTGTGCAGGGCTTTGGGCACCGGCCAGTGGTCGTCCCACTTCTGCGGCAGGATGTGTTCGATGGCCAGCGGGCTGTCCGCCTCGCTTGCGGCATTGCCGAGGGCGGCGTCGAGGGCTTCCAGCACGGTACGCACCCGGTACTGCGGCCACCACTGGTACAGCGGTTGGTCGAGGATCGCGCGCTTGAGTTCGGCGTCGGTCGGGAAGCGCGCGCCCTCGCCTTCGCTGGCCAGCAGGAAATGCTCGACCGCGCGGGCGGTGATGCTGCCCTGGTTCTCCAGATGGCGGATCAGGTCGAGGAACAGGCGGCTGTAGTTCTTGCTGGTCAGCCCGCAGATCATGCGGCGGAACAGGAACGACTCCAGCACGTCGAGGATCGCCTCGAACTCGTCCTCCTGCTGCGGGCGCAGGTGCTGGCTGCACAGCAGCAGCAGCAGCGGGTGGAGGGTCGAGGTGTCGACCGCTTCCAGGCGCTTGAGAAAGCGCGCCAGGTGCGAGCCCGGCGCCGGGCTGGCGAATTCGCGGAAGTGCTCGGCGTACTCGGCGAGCAGCGCCAGGTGTTCGCGCGCGCTGGTGGCCTCGCCGATCAGGCACGAGCGCCAATCATCGGTGTACTGCACGTACTGCTTGTATTCCTCGAACAGGTGTACGAAGCGGATGTCGTGGCGCATGGCCAGGGTCAGGAAATGGCGGATGAAGATATCGATGCGCGGCCGGCTGTCGCGGCCCTGGCGGGTTTCCTCGCGCCAGAACTCGCCGTCGAACTGCGCCCAGTAGGTGCGGTACAGCAGGTCGATGTCGTCGCCCTCGTCCTGGGCGCGGCGGAACAGCAGGTTCTTGATCAGGTCGGCCGGCAGCAGCTGGGTGCCGCGGGCGTTGAGGGTTTCGAAGATCACCTGAGCCTCGTCGTGCTCGCCCAGTTCGATCACCACCAGCTGCAGGCCCTTCTGCGCCACCGCCCAGAGCGCCTCGAGGCGGTTCTCCCGCTCCCGGTAGCCGCGCTCCGCGAGCGGTTGCGCCAGCCAGTCGGCGAACTGTTCGTGGAAATACAGGTAGGCGCCGAGGATGCCCTGCTCCGGGTCGACGGCCTCGCCCTCCTCCTCAAGCTGCGCCAGCAGCGCGTCGGGGCTGCCGGCCTCGTGTACCCGGGCATAGGCCTGGCGGTCGAAGTTGGTCGGCAGCAGCTTGCGGATGTCCTCCGCCTTGTCGACCAGCGCGGCGCGGTTGGAAACCAGCGAGTCGAAGCGCTCGCAGTAACGCTCGCTGCCCTGGCTGCGGCACAGGTCGCGCAGGGCGATCAGCAGCAGCTGCAGGGTGGTGAAGCGTTGCTGGCCGTCGATGACCTGGCGGCGCTGCACCCAGCCGGTGGCGTCGTACACCTGTTCGAGCACCACCGCGCCGAGGAAGTGCGGGCGCAGCCGCTGGCCGGCCAGCGCCAGGCCGAGCAGGCGCTCCAGGTCATCCCACAGCGGCTGCCAGTTGTCCTCGCGCCGCCACACGTAGGGGCGCTGGAACAGTGGGATCTGGTAGGACACGGTGGGCTCGAAAATGCGCATCAGGGGACGGCTGTTGGCTTCCATGAACAGGTTCCTGCAGAAGATTTCGGGAAGTGCGGTTCGGCTCCGGACGGCCCCGAGCCAAGGTTCGGCAAACATCGGACGTGCGAGCAAAGCAGTGGAGCGAAGCCTGTGGCGCCTTCGACCACCCACCGGCACCCGTGCAGCTCCAGTACCACCGGCATCCACAGCCGGCTGGTTCGGATCATACATATCCTTCCATGACGTGCATTACGCGTGCCACCGCAACGTGGCACGCGGGCACCGGTCGCCCTCGTGCCTCCGCGAACCCTGGCGGGCCGTTCGTGCGCGGGCGCGTCTGGGCGCCCCCGCTGAATTGTGAAGCCATGCGAAAGCCGCATCCTGCGCGCGATCCCGGCGCCTTGTGTGTGCTGACGAACAGAGCCGGCCGGGAGATATGTCCATTCTGTAGCCGTGCCGCCAGCCGAGCGCGACCGTCCCCCGCTGCGGCGCACCTGTCCCTGACGACTCCGTGGAGAAATGCCATGAGCCTGGGTACCGTCCTGATAATCCTCCTGATCCTGATGCTGCTCGGCGTCCTGCCGACCTGGCCGCACAGCCGCTCCTGGGGCTACTACCCCGTGGGTGGCGTGGGGCTGGTGCTGCTCATCGTCATCATCCTGGTGGTGATGGGCACCATATAGCGCTCGCCTGTCACGCGGTCGCCTCCCGACCTCGGCGCAAGGCGATGCAGGAGGTTCCCGGACTCTCGAGCGGCAGGGGTGCCTGTTCGCGAGGCGGCCGCCCTGCACCTTGAAAAGCTGGCATCCGGGAGGCGACCGCGTGGCGACGAGGCCGGCCGGTTGGCCCGTTCGGCGCAGCAAGGAAGGGTGCGGGCGCCGCCATCGGCCGCGCTTATGTTTGCTACCGAACAGACCCTGACTGGCGGCTACGTTAAATCTGGGGACAGGCAGATGACTGCCTGACGATCATCGGAGGTACAAACATGCTCATGACGATCGCGATTATCTTGCTTGTCCTGTGGCTGCTGGGCCTGGTTTCGACCTACACCATGGGCGGCTTCATCCACATCTTGCTGGTAGTGGCCATCGTGATGGTCCTGGTCCAGTTCATCCAAGGCCGCCGGCCGTGATGCGGGCAGCTGCTCTTTAGCAGGTTGCTGCCTTGCTCGTTGCATGTGCGGGCTGCTACCGCAGCTCGTTACATGCGGACCATCTCTCTATCGGAGAATGAAAATGACCCAGTCACTGCGACTCTTTCTCGCGATCATCTTCGCGACGGTAGCACTGGCGTCAGCAAGTTTGCTGAACAGTGCCAGCGCTGCAACTTCCGACGAACTGGATGCCGATGCCCGCCAGGCGTTGCAAATCCTCTACAAGACCAACCCCTCTGCCCAAACCCTGTCGAAAAGCGCCAAGGCAATCATCGTATTCCCGAAAATGGTCAAGGCTGGCCTGGTATTCGGGGGGGCCTATGGTGAGGGCGTGATGTTCCATGGCGACAAGGTGCACAGTTACTACAACTCCGTGACCGGCTCCTGGGGTCTGCAGGCGGGCGCCCAATCCTACGCCTACGCCTTGTTCCTGATGACCGACAAGGCCGTGGACTACGTGCACAAGACCAAGGGTTGGGAGCTCGGCGTAGGCCCCACCGTGGTCGTGGTGGACGAAGGGGTCTCCAAGAACCTGTCGACCACCTCGGCCAAGGACGACGCCTATGCCTACGTGTTCGACCAGCAGGGATTGATGGCCGGTGTCAGCATCGAGGGCACCAAGATTTCCCTGATCAATCGCTGAAAAACAGCCCGGGGCCGCTCAACCCTGGAAGCCTTGAGCGTCCCGGCTGGGGAATATCGAGCTGCAGCCCCCATCCCCTGGCTGTCGGGTGCGGTGGGGGCACGGCGAGCGGCATATGCCACTGGCCGTTCTTGAGGTCTCGGCCCGGCATCGGAGGGGATGCCCCGGTCGATGCCCCGAATGGCCCCGCAGCAATGGAGGCGACCCCGTGTCAACTCGCGGAACCGATGAGCGTCCTCCAGAGGATGACCGGCGCCGAGCGATTCGCATCGAGTTTTCGCCCCGCACGCTCATTGTTCTGATCGTGACCATCTTCGGCCTGTGGCTGCTGATCCGCGCCATGCCCGTCGTGCTGGTGCTGGTGGCGGCCCTGAGCATCGTCGGCACCGTGAGCCCGTCGGTGCGCTGGCTGGAAGCACGCGGCCTGCCCCGGAACCTGGGCATCGCCATCGTGTTCGCCGGGCTGATGGTGGCTGCCGTGCTGTTCATCACCCTGACGATTCCCGCCGTGATCGAACAGACGACCAATCTGCTCGATGAGGCGCCTCTGCTGCGCGCGCGCCTGGCGGACTGGCTGGAGGACCTCCAGCTGAGCATCCCCTTGGCGGACAGGGTCCGCGCCCTGCGTGTCTCCGACGTGGCGAGGCTGGGTGTCTCCAATGCGCTGGAGCTGGCCAGCGATGCCGTGGCGGTCCTGGCGTATATCCTGAGCTCGGTATTCCTCGCCCTGTACATCATGCTCGACCGGGATCGCGTGCGCGGCGGTCTGTTTCTGCTGGTCCCCATGTCCCACCACGTGCGGTTGTCACGGATCATGCTCGGCCTGGAGACCATCGTCGGCGGTTACATCCGCGGGCAGGTGATCGTCTCGTGCTGCATGGCCCTCTTCGTGTTCCTGCTGTTGACCGCCTGCGGGGTTCCCAACGCGGTGGCCCTCGCCCTGTTTGCCGGCATTGCCGACGTGCTGCCCTACATCGGCAGCATCCTGTCGATGATCGCGGTAGTGGCGGCAGCGGCCACCCAGGGCATCGAGGTCATGATGCTGGTGCTGGTGCTGACGCTCGCTTACGAGCAATTCGAGGGCCATGTCCTCGTTCCCCAGGTGTACGGGCGGGCGCTGCGTCTGCCGCCGTCGGTGATCTTCTTCTCGATTCTGGCGGGGGCGGTGCTGTCGGGCATCCTCGGCGCACTGCTTTCCCTCCCCCTCGCGGCGACGCTGCTGATGCTCGTCCAGGAACTGCGAGTCGAGTTGCCGGGCAAGCAGGAGATGCTCTCGGATGTGAAGGCCAAGATTCTCGACAAGCGCAGCGAGGCGGAGTACGAGCGCCGGGCCGAAGGCAAGCCCGCCGAGCAGGCCGCTGCCATCGCCGTGGAAATCGCCGCCGAACAGCAAAGCAAGGAAAGCGGCGCCGCTGCGAAGCCGCCTCCGCCTACGCCGCCCCCTGCCGATACCGATGCCGATCCGAAGAGTTGATCGCCCCTGCTGGCCCCGGCGGGACGGTTGTGCGGGAAATGGATGGCGGAAGTGCGAGCTCGCGCGCCGGGCGTGGTCTAACGAGCAATGCCCGCCAGGGTTTCAGCTGCAGGGAAACGCTGTTGCAGCCAGGGAGACGGCATGTCCAACCATGAGGTGCGCCGGGCCCGGCCCCGATGCTCGTCCGATCGCGCACCCTGTGCGCAGGAGATCCATAGATGGCGACTTACGTTACCCACTACATGGTCGACGGGCATCTCGCCTGCGGCCGCCAGAGCGGCACGCTCCTCTCCACCACGGAAACCGGACGAGTGAAATGCCGCAACTGCCGCGACACCGAGGCATTCAAGGAGGCTCGCCGAACCGAGCGCAACGCCGCGCGCCGAGCACGGACAGCCGGCAAGGGCGCTCACGGCGGCTACCAGTGGCGCGCCGCCTGGCTGCAGAGACTCACCGAGATGCCCGGACTCCAGCGACTGCCGCGTGGATTCAAGGGGCAACCCTACGTTTAGTGACCTGTCTGGTTGGTTCGGTTAATCAGCTTCAGTCAGTCAATTTCGGCGCCCATGGGCCGAAACGGCGTCGTCTCTTCTCGCCATAACCCGCTATGGCGAGGAGCGGCGCCTGGTTTGGGAACGTGCTCAGCCCAACTCGAGTTGACAGCCCCACCGCTCAGGCAATTAGCGATATGGCCCGGCAAGGCGCGCCGGAAGCGGACGAATGGCGGCGGCTAGGAAAGCAGGGCCAGTTCAGCCTGCTACCGTTACGATTGACGGAACTTATGTGGGGTTATCCAACGCTTGTAGCAAAGCCATTGCCCTGCATCGAACAGTCATGATGGAGCCCGAGAGTTTGTTCGAGGAAGCATCTCATGAACCTGCTGCATAGCCGTCCATTGCAACTGTGCTGTGCCCTCGCCGTGATTACAGCCGTGTCCGTTGCGTCCCTGGCCATCGCCGAAACCGAACCCGCGCCCCCACCCCCGATGGTTGTGGTTCATGGGGTCAAGGACGTGCAGACGCCGGAGTTCAAGCAGTATCAGTACGGAATGCCGTTGGACATCTCCAAGGTGATCAAGGTCGAGTACTTCCTTCCCGAAAAGGCAAAGACCTTCTGCGGAGTCGTTCCCGCGGCGCTGACCTACGAGGACTCCAAGGGCGAGAAGCACGGACTTGTCTACCTGTACCCGGAGACTTCCGGCTGCACCAACTGATAGTCCGTACACAGATTGCATGGCCTGCTCCGGGTCGTCTCTCACCCTGAAAGACTGCAACTGAGCGGTGTGAGCAGTGAAAGCAAAGCAACGACCGGTGCCGCCGCGGCCGCATGGATCGTTGGCGTGTGAGTCAGGCAACTGCCACCCGCAACGCTCACTTCGCCACCTGGTTCGACGCATTCACTGGCAGCGCGTCGAAGAAGCACATCAGGAGTGGGACCTTGTAGTTGGCCATGCGCTGGTGCGATCGGGCACTCGACTCGAGTTCGCCGCTCCCCGACCGGGAGCGAGCGGCCTTGGGCTCAGGCCTGCCCCGCCAGCCTGAGCGTCTTGATCAGCAGGCTGTAGAGGCTGTCCACGGCCGGCGAGCCTTGCGAGGCCCGGCTCCGGTACACCGCCACTTCCATGGGCTCCAGCGGCCCGAGGCCGTGCTCGCTGCCGAGGATCTGCAGGTGTTCGGGGACGCTGCACTGGGTCGCCACCGCCACCGCCAGGCCGCTTTCCACCGCGGCGATCTGTCCAGCCAGGCTGGAGCTATTGTAGACCACCTTGTAGCGGCGCCCCTGCAGGGCCAGCGCGTTGATGGCGCTGCGCCGCGCCATGCTGGTGTCCTCGTAGACGGCAATCGGCAGCGGATCGCGCCGCCATAACTCGAACTGCGCCGAGCCGACCCACACCAGCGGTTCGTGGAACAGCAGGGTGCCGCGCCGCGGGTGGTCGCGGGAAACCAGCGCCAGGTCCAGATCGCCGCGCGTCACACGCGGAATCAGCGAGGTCGACTGCTCGCAGTCCAGCTCGATCTCCACTGCGCCGTGGCGCGGGGCAAAGCGCTTGAGCACCGGGGTCAGGTACTTGGCGGCATAGTCGTCGGGCACCCCGAGGCGCACGCGGCCGGTGAGTTCCTCGCCGTGGAAGGCGGCCTGGGCTTCGCCGTGCAGATCGAGCATGCGCCGCGCGTAGCCCAGCAGGGTCTGGCCGTCGGCGGTCAGCTCCAGATGGCGCGGGCCGCGCACCAAAAGCTGGCGGCCGAGGGCCGCTTCGAGCTTCTTGAGCTGCATGCTCACCGCCGACTGCGAGCGATGCACCTCGCCGGCCGCACTCGACAGCGAGCCGGCGTCGACCACGGCGACGAAGCATTTGAGCCAGTCCATCTGCAGATCGCGAGGGGTCATCGGCGGCGGCCATCCATTCGATAATCAAATACAAGCCAGATGGATTATGCGCTTTTCGTGCCGACGATCCAGCCGCACCATCGCGCCATGACTACGCATCAGCAGCTGCCGGCACCAACGACCGTCGATTCCGGCCTCGACAATTTCAATGGCAAGCGGACCCGACTGAGCGGGACGCTGCCCTTCGCCCTGGGCAGTCTGCTCCTCGGCACCATCGGCATCTTCGTCCAGGAAGCCGCCGCCGACCCGCTGACCACCACCTGGTTTCGCTGCGCCTTCGGCCTGCTCGGCCTGACGCTGTGGGCGATGCTGCGCGGGCAACTGGGCCTGCTGCGCCTGAGCAGGGCCACCGCCATCTCGGTGCTGGCCGCCGGCGCTCTGATGGTGCTGGGCTGGGTGCTGTTCTTCGCCGCCATCGAACGCACCTCCGCGGGGGTGGCGACCGTGCTGTTCCATGTCCAGCCGCTGTGGGTGCTGCTCCTGGGCGCCTGCTACCTGAAGGAACCGATTGCCAAGCGGCGCATCGCCTCGGTGCTGGTGGCCATGGTCGGCCTGCTGCTGGCGACCGGGATACTGGAGCAGCTCGCGCCATTCGGCGGCGACGCGGCCTTCCCGGCAGACTACTGGCTGGGCGTCGTTTTGTGCCTGGTCGGCGCCTTCTCCACGGCCTGCGTCACCGTGATCGCCCGACGCCTGCGGCACCTGCCGGCAGGCATCCTGGCCTGGTGGCAATGCGCGGTCGGCAGCCTGGCCCTGCTGGCCTGGCCGCTGAGCCAGGGTTGGCCGGAATGGGGCGCAGCGTGGGCGTGGCTATCGGGCCTGGGGCTGCTCCACACCGGGCTGGTCTACGCCCTGCTCTACGCCGGCATGGCGCGGCTGAGTACCGACCGCATCGCGGTACTCCAGTTCCTCTACCCGGCGGTGGCGCTGCTCATCGACTGGCTGTTCTACGGCCAGAGCCTGGGCAGCCTGCAACTGGCGGGCATCGCGATCATGGTGGTGGCCATCGGGGTGACCGAGCGGGGGCCGAGGCGATGACGGGGTAACCGCTTGGCGCCGAACTGCATGGTGATGTTGGCGGTGGAAATCACGAGCGGACTGCCTACCTCGTGATCACACCAGCAATGCCCCGTACTGCGAAGATGCAAAATGCCTTTACCATCGCGGCTGACAGGCCGCGACGCCCACGATGAGATGAAAAGGACTTCCATCTTGAAGAGACAACAGAAAAGTGCCTGGCTGCTCTTGGCGGGCATGTTCATGGCTTTCATGTGCGGCGACGCACTGGCGCAAACACCCGGCATCGACGAGCTGGTGGCGCGCGGGCAGTGGCGGGAGGCCGCGCTGGCGGCCTTCAGCAAGGCGGAAAACGCCGACCCCAAGGCCCTCGAGCTACCCCGTTCGCGAGCGCAGGTCGGTTTTGCAACTGAAGCCATCGAGGCAGCGATGCGCCTGGAGCCCACCTTCCGGGACTGGGCCTTTATCGAGATCGGCAGACAGGCTCCGGACATGGCGGCCGAGGAGCGGATGGCCCTGCTAAAGCGGGCTGAGGAGGCTGCCTGGCTTTCGGCCTCACCGCCCTTGGAGCTGCCGCTGATTAGTGCCCGCTACCTGCAGCTGGGCAACGAGACGGAGGCCCGGCGCGTCTATGAGCAGGCGTTGCAACTGGCCGACGCCAACCCCGGCGAGTATCGCAGGCTGGTCGAGACCTTCGATGAGAAGGAGGACCTGCCGATCAAGCCGTGGTTCACCGAACCGCTGGCCGAGCGCATCGGGAAAATGCCCGATGCCTTCCAGGCCGCATTCACCTACCGCGCCCTAAGCCAGTTGCAGCGACGCAGCGGCAACGCGCAAGCGGCCCGCGCGGCGCTGGTGCAGGGTTTTAAGGTAGCGCGGAGCATCGATTCGGGCATGCAGAACGTCGCCCTGCAGGCGCTCGGCGAAACCGCCATCGAAACAGGGGAACTCGACCTGGCCCGCAAGTTCGGCGACCCGGACAGGCTGGCACCCGCCTACGCCAAGCAGGCGGCCCGTACCGGCGACTACGCCAGGGCGATGCAGATGATCTCGGGGTTCAATGCCAACCTGTATGTCGACCATCGCACCAGCACGATATGGGCCATCACCATGGAGGCGATTGAACGCAAGGATCTGCCGACCGCGCGGCGCTTCTTGGCCGAAATGCCCGAATGGGACTGGCGCAGTCGGGCACGAGGTCTGACAGGAATCGGCCGGGTCGAACGGGAACGCGGCAACCTGCCGGAAGCACTGAAGACCTACGATGCGGCGCTGGCCCCATACCTGGGAGCGCCGCAACACGCCATTTCGGATTATGACATCGCCGCCCTCACCGATCTGGCCGAGGAGCTGCTGACGATGGGCGACACTGCGCGAGCCCATAAGGTGTCCGAGCGTCTGGATGGACTGATCGCGTCGATCCCACCGACGCGGCACAAGGAGATCATCCGCGCGGAAGCACTGGCAGCCGAGCTGTGCGGCAAACTGCACGACTTCCACTGTGCCAGCCTGCGCATTCTTTCCGCCTACGACACCCTCTTGCGAATGGAGGCTGCAGCCGCCATCGACAAGCGTGCAGGGATTCGCGTGAGGGACTCGGCAATGCAATGGACGGAGATCGGCAAGGCGCTGGGCAGCATCGGCCAATCGGCGACCGCGCTGTCCGCCTCCGCTGATGAAGCGGGCCCCGCGGAGGTAATGCAGGCTCCCCGCCTGTAGGGGCGAATTCATTCGCCTGACGGGGCCGCGCTGGCGAATGAATTCGCCCCTACAGGGATTGCTCGGGACGGTGACACGGCGATCACCACGAAAGGCCCGGGCCAGCCCACTGGCCCCGGTCAATCCTCACCCCACCGCCGCCCGCAACTCCCCCTTCACCACCTTGTTCGACGCATTCACCGGCAGCGCGTCAAAGAAGCGCACCAGGCGCGGCACCTTGTAGTTGGCCATGCGCTGCCGCGACCAGGCGATCAGGTCGGGTTCGTCGAGGGCGTGGCCGGGGCGCAGCACCACGCAGGCGCAGCCGACCTCGCCCATGCGCTCGTCGGGCACGCCGATCACCGCGACCTGGGCGATGGCCGGGTGTTCGAGCAGGCCGGCCTCGATCTCCGCCGGGTAGCAGTTGAAGCCGCCGACGATGAACATGTCCTTGAGGCGGTCGGTGATGCGCAGGTAGCCGCGCGCATCCAGCGTGCCGACGTCGCCGGTGTGCAGCCAGCCCTCAAGGTCGATGGTCTCGGCGGTGGCCTGCGGGTTCTCGAAGTAGCCCTGCATGACGTGGAAGCCGCGCAGGCACACCTCGCCCGCCTCGCCCGGCGGCAGCGGACGGTTGCCTTCGTCGACGATGCGCACCTCGGTGCCGGGCAGCGCGCGGCCGCAGGTGGTGGCCACGGTCTCGGCGTCGTCGGCCGGGTCGCAGATGGTCGCGAGGCCCCCGCACTCGGTCAGCCCGTAGGCGGTGGTGACCACCTCGAAGCCCAGTTCGCGGCGCATGCGCTCGACCAGCACCGGCGGGATGGTCGCCGCGCCGGTGACGGCGATGCGCAGGCTGGACAGGTCGCTTTCTGCCAGCTTGGGGTGGGCGAGCATCGACAGGTACAGGGTCGGCGGGCCGGGAAGCACGGTGATCTGGTCGCACTCGATGCGCTGGAACACCGCCTCGGCGTCGAACACCGGGTGCGGCAGGATGGTCGCGCCGCCGAGCAGGCAGGTCAGCCAGCCGGCCTTGTAGCCGAAGGCGTGGAAGAACGGGTTGACGATCAGGTAGCGGTCGCCGGGACGCAGGCCGATGACCTGCACGTATTCGGCGAAGGCGCGCACGTTCTGGCCGTGGGCGCTCATCACGCCCTTGGGCTTGCCGGTGGTGCCGGAGGTGAACAGCAGATCGGAGAGATCGTCCGGGCGCACGGTCAGGGCGCGCGCGCGGGCCTCGTCCATATCGACCGCCTCGCCGGCGGCGAGGAAGCCTTCCCAGCCGAGGTCGCCATGCGCCGAGGGCGCCTCGCAGGGCAGCACCACCACGCGCTCCAGGCAGTCCGGGCGGTGGGGTTCGAGCATCGCCGGATAGTCGACGCCGAGGAACTGGCCGACGCAGAACAGCAGGCGGGTGCCGCTGCGTTCGAGGATGTCGGCGGCCTCGTTGCCCTTCATGCGCGTGTTGATCGGCACCAGGGTGGCGCCGGCGCAGTGCAGGCCCAGCGCGGCGAGGATCCAGTCGTAGCGGTTCGGGCCCCACACGGCGACGCGGTCGCCGGGCTGGATGCCCTCGGCGATCAGCGCGCGGGTCACCGCGAGCACCCGCTCGGGCAGCTCGGCGTAGTCGATGCGCACCTCGCCGTCGGCCAGGGCGCAGATCCCGGCGTGGCGGCGCGCGGCAGCGAACACCAGGGCGGGAATGGTCGGCGGCACGCCCTCGGCGGCCGCGGTGGTCAGCGGAATATCGGTCATCTCGGCCTTCCGTGTCTCAATCGGGGAAGCGCACGCGCACGTGCGCGCTGGTGGCGACGGCCTGGCAGGCCAGCGTCCAGCCTTCGTTCAGCTCCTGCGCATCGAGCGCCTCGTTGCGCAGCAACTCGACTTCGCCCTGCTCCACCGTGCACATGCACGAGGCGCAGGCGCCGACCAGGCAGGAGTGCGGCGCGCGCACGCCAGCGCGGCGCATCGCGTCGAGCAGCGTCTCGCCAGGCGCGCAGTCGAGGGCATGCTCGGCGCCGTCGAGGCGCACCTCCAGGCGCGCGGCCACCGCCGCCTCGCTGACCACCGCCTCGCCCTGCTCGCCCTCGCCGGGCAGCGAGACGAAGCGCTCGACGTGGACCTTGGCATTGGGCACTTCGAGGCTGTGCAGCGCGGCCACCGCGGCGTCCATGAACGGGCCGGGGCCGCAGATGAAGGCTTCGCCGTGCTTGAACGGCCGCGCCAGTTCGGCGAGCTGCTCGACGGCGGGGATGCCCTGCACCGAGTCCAGCCAGTGGATCACCTGCAGACGGCGCGGGTAGGCGCTCGCCAGTGCCTTCAGCTCGTCGCGGAAGATCACCGAGGCCTCGTCGCGGTTGGCGTAGATCAGCAGCACGCGCCCCTGACCTGCGTGCAGCACCGAGCGGAGGATCGACAGCACCGGGGTGACTCCGCTGCCGCCGCCGAACAGCAGGAAGTCGCCGTCCAGGCTGCGCGGCACGAACACCCCGGCCGGGGCCATCACCTCGATGGCGTCGCCGGCCTTGGGCACGTCGCACAGCCAGTTGGAGGCGCGGCCGTCCCTGACGCGCTTGACGGTGACGCGCAGCGGCTCGTCCAGCAGCGGCGTACTGGACAGCGAGTAGCAGCGCGGCAGCCAGCTGCCCTCAAAGGGAATGCGCAGGGTGAGGAACTGCCCCGGCTTGTAGGTGAATTGGCCGGCCAACTCGGCCGGCACCTCGAACACCAGCGAGCGGGCGTCGGCGGTTTCCTCGATGACCTGCGCCACGCGCAGGGAGATGTATTGGGGACTGTTCATAGCTAGATACTCATGACGAACTGGCCGCTGTCGATGCGCAGTTCCATGCCGTTGATGGCGCGCGACTCGTCGCTGGCCAGGTACAGGGCGGCGGAGGCGACGTCCTCGGGCAGGCACATGCGGTTCATCGGGTCGCGGTCGATGGTGAACTGCTGCGGGTCGATGCCCGGCGGGTAGCTGGCGACGGTCATCGGCGTCAGCACGCCGTCGGGGTGCAGCGAGTTGCAGCGGATGCGGTACTTCTGCCGGCGGCAGTGCGCCGCCACCGCGCGGTTGAGGGCGGCCACCGCGCCCTTGGAGGCGCAGTAGGCGGCGTAGTCGTCCTTGCCGGCCAGGGCGGCGATGGACGACACGTTGACGATCGAGCCGCCGTGGTCCTTCATCAGCTCCACGCCCATGCGGCAGCCGAGGAAGGCGCTGTCGGAATTGACGCGCAGCAGCTTGTGCCAGTCGGCCAGGCTGGTTTCCTCGATGGAGCCCTTGAGCAGGATGCCGGCGTTGTTGACCAGCACGTCGAGGCGGCCGTAGCGCTCGCGCACGGTGGCGGCGACCTCGTCCCAGCCGGCTTCGCTGCTGGCGTCGTGGCGGATGAAGCTGGCCGCGCTACCGAGTTCGTCGGCCAGCGCGTGGCCGGCGTCGGCATTGATGTCGGCGATCAGCACCTTGGCGCCCTCGCCCACCAGCGCCTGCACGATGGCGCGGCCGATGCCGCTGGCGCCGCCGGTGACCAGGGCGATCTTGTCCTGTACCCGTCCTGTCATGTTCGTCTCCTGCTGGTTTCAGTCGAGCGCGCCGGCCGGCGCTGCCTGGGTGGTGGTGGCGCGGCCGGCGTGGGCGGCCGCTTGCCCGGCGCGGCGGCCGGAGAACACGCAGTCGGCCAGCGACAGACCGCTGATATAGAGATGCGAGGGAATACCGATGGCGGTGCGGCCGGCGGCGTACAGGCCGGCAATCGCCCGGCCCTGGCCGTCGAGCACCGCGCCGTTGTCCTCGTCGACCTTGAGACCGCCCAGGGTCAGCGCGCCGAGCGGGAACACCGGATTGGTTACCGAGATGTCGCAGGCGTAGAACGGCCCCTGGTCGAGCACCTGGCGGCTGCCTTCCGACTTGCCGAAGGCGTCCGCCGCGGTGCCGCGCGCGGCGGCGTTGTAGGCGCGCAGCGACTCTTCGAGCAGCGCCGGCTGCATGCCGGTGGCGCCCGCCAGCTCGCGAGCGGTGCGGCCCTTGCGCACCTTGAGGAGCATCAGCGCCAGCGCCGGCACGCTCTGGAACCACCAGTAGCCGCCGAACAGCGCCTGCTTGATGGCCTGGCGGCGCAGGCGCGCGTCGAGCACCAGCCAGGCCTTGCCGCCCTGCTCCTCGCACAGCGGATAGCCGAGGGTGCCGCCGTAGACTTCCTCGTTGACGAAGCGCTGCCCCGCGGTGTTGACCACGATGCCCTTCGGCCAGCACAGCGGCGGGTTGATAAAGCGCCACGGCGAGACCTGCTGCAGGCGGTCGCTGGCCGCGCCGGCCGAGAGGCCCAGGCGCAGGCCGCTGCCGTCGCAGCCGGTGGCGCCGACCTTGAAGTTTCTGCGGTACTTGGGCGCGTGCTCGCCGATCATCGCCCGGTTGAAGATGAAGCCGCCGGTGCTGAGGATCACCCCGCGGCGGGCCTGCACCAGCTGCGGCCGGGCGTGCTGCTGCTCGATGCGCGCCAGCTTGCGGCGCAGACCGTCGCAGTAGGCCGGGGCGAAGTTCTGCAGGCGCTCGGCGCGCGCCGCCAGCTTGGCGTGTTCCCTGGCCGCCGGGCTGCCCGGCGGCAGGCACCACAGCTCGGCGCCGATCACCTGGCCGCGGGCGTCCAGCACCAGGCGGCGCGCGGCGGACTGGGTCAGCGCGCGCACGCCGGCCTTCAGGCAGGCCTGCTGGAGGTGGCCATAGAGCACCGCGCCGCACTGGCCCTTGCCGACCGTGCGGTGGCCGCGCGGCGCCGGCGCGTGCACGCCACGGTGCGAGGGCACCATCTCGTTGCCCGAGTAGTAGAGGAAGTAGCCGTCCGGCGGATACGAGGTCTTGCCGCCGCCCGGCGGCATGCTGTGCTCGTAGCGGGCGCCGTGGCCTTCCAGCCATTCCAGGTTGGCCACGCTGTTTTCGCAGAAGCGGCGCAGGGTGGCGTCGCCGATCACGCCCTGGGTCTCGTGCCTGAGGTAGTCGAACATCGCCTCGGGCGTGTCGGCGTAGCCGGCGTCGCGCTGCTGGCGGGTGCCGCCGCCGGCGTACACCACGCCGCCGCTCTTGGCGCTGGCGCCGCCGCCGGTGAAGCGGTCGGCGACCAGCACGGCGGCGCCCTGGGCGCGCGCCTCCAGCGCCGCGCAGGCGCCGGCCGCGCCCCAGCCGATCACCAGCACGTCGCAGCGCTCGGCCCAGGCCAGGCTGGCGGCGTCGGCCACCTGCAGCGGCAGCTGGATGTCGGTGCAGGTGGAAATCTCATCGTGCGCCATGACCGATCTCCTCAGCTGTTGGCGGCGATGTGCCGGGCGGCGATGTAGCCGAAGGTCATCGCCGGGCCGAGGGTGCCGCCGGCACCGGGGTAGCTGGTGCCCATCACCGAGGACGAGGTGTTGCCGATGGCGTACAGGCCGGGGATCGGCTGGCCATTCTCGTGCAGCACCTGCGCGCTGGCGTTGGTCAGCAGGCCGCCCTTGGTGCCGATGTCGCCGGCGTCCAGGCGCATGGCGTAGAACGGCCCCTTGGCCAGCGGCGCCAGGCACGGGTTGGGCTTGACGTTGCTGTCGCCGTAGTAACGGTCGAACACGTTGCCGCCGCGACCGAAGTCGACGTCGATGCCGGTGCGCGCGTAGTCGTTCATGCGCTGCGCGGTGGCCTCCAGGCCCGCCGGGTCGACGCCGATCTGCTTGGCCAGCTCGGCCAGGGTGTCGGCCTTCCAGTACACGGTGTTCAGCCACTCCTTGCGCAGGCGGCTGTCGGGCGCCACCTGGGCCGGCATCAGCGGGCCCATGGCGTAGTTGAAGCGGTAGTGGGCGTCGAAGATCACCCAGGCCGGGATGCTCTTGCCGTCCTTCTGGTGCTCGCGGTACATGGCGTCGACGAACTCCAGGTACGGCGCCGCCTCGTTGACGAAGCGCTTGCCGTGGCCGTTGACCACGATGGCGCCGGGGAAGGCGCGCTCGGCGAAGATGCCGCGCGGCTTCTCCTCGCCCGGCACCTTGATGGTCGGCGCCCACCAGGCCCAGTCCATCAGGTCGGTGGCGGCGCCGATGGCCTGGGCGGCCTCCAGCGCGGCGCCAGTGTTGTTGCCCGGCGGCGTGGCGCTCCAGCCGACCTGGGTCGGCTGCGGCAGGTACTTGTCGCGCAGCGCCTGGTTCTGCTCGAAGCCGCCGCTGCCGAAGATCACCCCGCGGCGCGCCTGGATGGTGACCATCTGGCCGTCGCGCAGGGCGCGGATGCCGGTCACCCGGCCGTTCTCGACCAGCAGGGTGCGAAAGTCGGTGTTCAGCCACAGCGGCACGTTGCGATCCATCAGCGAGCGGCGCAGCGCGGCGACCAGCGAGGCGCCGAGGGCGGCGCGGCGGTCCATCCTGGTCTTGCGCCGCCACTTGAAGTCGAGCTTGTAGCGCGCGATCAGGCCGAGAATCATCAGCCGCCAGCCGAACTCGCGGGACATCGCCTTGTGCGCGTGGCGCGCGGTCCAGGCGATGCAGCCCATCAGCAGGGTGGTGGGCGACGGCTTGCGCATGTTGTCGTATTCGTCGCCGAGCAGGCTGGTGTCGAACAGCTCGGGGTCCAGGCTACGCCCGCCGGGCAGCGAGCCGGGCAGGTGCTGGTAGTAGTCCGGGTACTTCTCGGCCACCGCGTAGCGCACGCGGCTGCGCGTCTCGAGGTAGTGGATCATCCGCGGCGCGTATTCGAGGTAGGCGCGCAGGCGCTCCTCGTCGATCTTGCCGGCGGTCGAGGCCTTCAGGTAGGTCAGCGCCTTTTCGAAGCTGTCCTTGCCGCCCATGTCGGCGAAGTAGTGGTTGTTGGGAATCCAGATGCCGCCGCCGGAGATCGCCGAGGTGCCGCCGTACTTGTCGCTCTTCTCGACGACCAGCACGGAAAGTCCCTGGTCGGCGGCGACCACCGCCGCCGACATCGCGCCCGCGCCGGAGCCGACGACGATCACGTCGTAGGCGGCCTGTGGCTGAACCTGTGTTGTCATTGTTGTGGTGTCCTGTGCCGGGATCGCTGGGAGTCAGACGTACGGATCGGGGTTGGGCAGGCCGAGCTGCACCGCGCCGTAGCTGCGCCCGTAGGCGGCCACGTTGTTGGAGATGTGCCCGCGCGCCTGGTGCAGGTCGCGGAAGGTGCGCGCCACCGGGTTGGTGTTGTACAGGCCGGAGGCGGCCATCGAGCGCAGCAGGTCGCTGACGCGCTCGGCGCAGATGTTGGTGACGTAGGCCGACTGGTAGCGGTACAGCAGCCGGGTCTCGGTGTCGGGGATCTCGCCCTTCTCGGCCAGCTCCAGCATGTGGGCGAAGTTGCGCTCCAGGACCAGCTTGAGGGCGTCGACGGTCATGATCGCCTCGGCCGCCGCGGTCTGCGCCACCGGGTCCTCGGCGGTCTTGGCGCCGTGCTTGCCGATGTGCTGCTTGGCGTTGTCGCTGAACTGGTTGATCGCACCCTGCAGGGCGCCGATGCACGAGCTGGACACCGCGCGGGTGAACACCTGGGCGAAGGGCAGCGCGTAGATCGGGTTGGTGTTGACCTCGCGGCCCGGAGTGGCCGCCAGGCTGGAATTGTTGGTGCGCTGCACGCGGTGGGCGGGGACGAAGGCGTCCTCGATCACGATGTCGTGGCTGCCGGTGCCGCGCAGGCCCAGCACGTCCCAGTTCTTCTCGATGCGGTAGTCGCTGCGCGGTACCAGGAAGGTGCCGTGCTCCGCCGGCAGGTCGCCGCTGGGCGGCAGGATGCCGCCGAGCAGGCCCCACTGGCAGTGCTCGCTGCCGCTGGAGAAGCCCCAGCGCCCGCTGATGCGGTAGCCGCCTTCGACCGGGGTGACCTTGGCCACCGGCATGTAGGTGGAGGAGATCAGCGTCGAGGTGTCCTCGCCCCACACGTCCTGCTGGGCTTCGACCGGGTAGCGGGCCAGCTGCCAGGGGTGCACGCCCATCACGCCGTAGATCCAGGCGGTGGACATGCAGCCTTCGGCCAGCGTCATCTGGATCTCGAAGAAGGTCCGCGGATCGACCTCGAAGCCGCCCCACTTCTTCGGCTGCAGGGCGCGGAACAGGCCGGCCTCCTGCATCTCGCGAACGGTCTCGTCGGGCACCTTGCCGTCGCGGTCGGCCTGCTCGGCCCGCTCGCGCAGGACCGGAACCAGGCGACGGGCACGAGCGATCAGCTCGATCTCTTCCGCGGTCTTCACTCGCATGTCATGCATCGCCAACTCCTCCATCGATCTCGTCGAGCGAATCTGCTCATGACTCGATGATCCGGCGCGGCCCGGCTGCGCTCATCGTCAAACCGGACTAGGCAGGAACACGCAGGCGGCAGACGGCAAAAGGCCCGGCGCTGGGGCCGGGCCTTGGGATGCGGGCGATGGGGTGTCGGCGGCGATGTAGCGGGGAGGACGCGTCAGGCGATACCTGCGAGGCGAGCCGCCTCGAAGGTGGAGGCTCGCCGGCTTTGCAGGAGCAGCGCCGCGGCTGGCTTAGCCTTTAAAGCCCTTGGCCACGAAATACACCTCGCGCGAGCGCGAGCGGGAGGCATCGGGCTTGCGGACCACGACCTTTTCGAACGAGCTGCGCACATCCTTCAGATATTCGTCCGAGCCTTCGCCCTGGAAGATCTTGATCGCGAAGTTGCCGTTGGGCTTGAGCACCTGGCGGACCATGTCGAGGACGAGGTCGGCCAGGTACATCGAGGAGGCCTGATCGGCAGCGGCGACCCCGCTGATGTTGGGAGCCATGTCGGAGATGATCAGGTCGGGCTGCCGGCCATCGAGCTTGTCGAGGATCTGCTGGAACACCTTGTCGTCGGAAAAGTCGCCCTGGATGAAATCGACGTTTTCCAGCGAGTCCATTGGCAGGATGTCGCTGGCCAGCACGCGGCCCTGATGGCCCACCAGACGGCCCGCCACCTGCGACCAGCCACCGGGCGCGGAACCCAGGTCCATGAGCAGCATGCCGGGGCGGATCAGCTTGTCCTTCTCGTTCAGCTCGAGCAGCTTGTAGGCCGCGCGCGAGCGATAGCCATCCTTCTGCGCCATTTTGACGTAGGGATCGTTGACGTGTTCGTTCAGCCAGCGGCTGCTGCTTTTGGAGCGTTTCATGATGGAGCCAACCACGAAAATCAAATGAGGAGCGGCCGACGCAGGAGGCCTCGGGTCGCAAAATGGCGGCAAGTATACGCCGATAGGGCTGAGCAGGCTAAATCCGCGCGCCTCGCCCCTGCCGGGGCGGCCTGACAGAGGGGGCCGCAGCGGCTACAATCCGCGCCTTTCCCCTCCCCCTTGCTTCCTTTGCCGGAGTCACCGGCCAGGATTACCGCCATGATTCGCATCAACGAACTGTCCCTGCCCCTCGACCACTCCCCCGAGGAGCTGCGCGCGGCCATCGTCAAGCGCCTGAACATCCGCGACGCCGACCTGCTGAACTTCAGCGTGTTCAAGCGCAGCTACGATGCCCGCAAGAAGAACAGCGTCATCCTGTTCATCTACATCATCGACCTGGAGGCCCGCGACGAGGCGTCGATCCTCGCGCGCCTGGCCGACGACAGGAACATCCGCCCGGCCCCGGACACCGGCTACTACCCCGTGGGCCAGGCCCCGGCCGACCTGAGCGAGCGGCCGCTGGTGGTGGGCTTTGGTCCCTGTGGCCTGTTCGCCGCATTGCTGCTGGCGCAGATGGGCTTCAAGCCCATCGTGCTGGAGCGCGGCAAGGATGTGCGCCGGCGCACCAAGGACACCTGGGCGCTGTGGCGCAAGAAAACCCTGACCCCGGAATCCAACGTGCAGTTCGGCGAGGGCGGGGCCGGCCTGTTCTCCGACGGCAAGCTCTACAGCCAGATCAAGGATCCCAAGTTCTACGGCCGCAAGGTGATGCACGAGTTCGTCCGCGCCGGCGCGCCGGAAGAGATCATGTACGTCAGCAAGCCGCACATCGGCACCTTCCGCCTCACCGGCGTGGTCTCCACCATGCGCGAGGAGATCATCGCCCTGGGTGGCGAGGTGCGCTTCGAAAGCAAGGTGACCGACCTGCTGATCGACGACGGCCAGCTCGAGGGCGTGGTGCTGGAGAGCGGCGAAACCCTGCGCAGCCGCCATGTGGTGCTGGCGCTGGGCCACAGCTCGCGCGACACCTTCCGCATGCTGCACCGCCAGGGCGTGTTCATCGAGGCCAAGCCGTTCGCCGTGGGCTTCCGTATCGAACACCCGCAATCGATGATCGACCAGGCGCGCCTGGGCAAGTACGCCGGCCACCCGGAACTGGGCGCCGCCGACTACAAGCTGGTGCACCAGGCCAAGAATGGCCGCGCGGTGTACAGCTTCTGCATGTGCCCGGGCGGCACCGTGGTGGCCGCCACCTCCGAGCCGGAGCGCGTGGTGACCAACGGCATGAGCCAGTACTCGCGCAACGAGCGCAACGCCAACGCCGGCATCGTCGTCGGCATCAACCCGGAGCAGGACTTCCCCGGCGGCCCGCTGGCTGGCGTGGAGTTCCAGGAGCGCCTGGAGTCGCGTGCCTACGTACTGGGCGGCAGCGACTACTGCGCGCCCGCGCAACTGGTCGGCGACTTCATCCGCGGCGTGCCGTCGAGCGAGTTCGGCGAGGTCGAGCCCTCCTACAAGCCCGGCGTGCGCCTGGGCGATCTGGCGCCCTCGCTGCCGGACTACGCGATCGAGGCCATCCGCGAGGCGCTGCCGGTGTTCGGCAAGCAGATTCGCGGCTTCGACCGCAACGATGCGGTACTCACCGGCATCGAAACCCGCACCTCGTCGCCGGTGCGCATCACCCGCGACCCGGAGACCCTGCAGAGCCTCAACCTGCGTGGCCTGTTCCCGGCCGGCGAAGGTGCCGGCTATGCCGGCGGCATCCTGTCGGCGGGCGTGGATGGCATCAAGGTCGCCGAAGCAGTGGCCAAGTCGATGCTGGCCGCTGCGCCGAGCAACTGAGCGACGCCCCGATGAAACTCGACGACATCAAGAAACTGCACCAGAAAAAGTACCGGGCCGAGTTCGGGCATTTTCTGGTGGAGGGCGAGCACCTGCTGCTGGAGCTGCAGAAAGCCGCGGTCCACGACCCGCGGCTGCTGAGCAGCCAGCTGTACGTGACCGACGCTTACCTGCAGTGGCAAAGCCCGTTCAGGACCCACCTGATCAGCGAACGGCAGATGGCGCAGATCGCCGACACCAAGACCCCGCAAGGCATTCTTGCCGTGGTGCCGATGCCGGAAACTGCCGCGCCGCTTGCCGCTCCCGCAGGGCACGAGCGCGCCATCTACCTGCACGAAATCCAGGACCCCGGCAATCTCGGCACCATCCTGCGCACCCTGGCCTGGTTCGGCAATTTCCGCTGCCTGCTCAGCCCCGGCAGCGTCGATCCGTACAACCCCAAGGTCGTGCGCGCCAGCATGGGCGCCATCTTCCATACGCCGCTGGAGCTGGATGTGGAGCTGGACTCGCTGCGCACCCGCTTCGCCCGCATCGCCTGCCTGGATATGCAGGGCGAGCGCGTGCAGGCGGCCAGTTTCAAGAACTTCGATTGCTACCTGTTCGGCAACGAAGCCCGCGGCGTACCCCGCGAACAGCTGACCGCCCTGCATGCCCAGCCCTTCACGATTGCCGGCTGCGGCAGCATCGAATCGCTGAACCTGGCCACCACGGTCAACATGTGTGCGTATGAGTTGAGCCGCTGACGGGTTCGGAACGCATGGCGCGGGGGGCCGGGTCCAACCGTCCTGCCGCGCCACGCCACCCTCCAGCCCAGCGAAGGACGCAACTGGCCGGCCCCTGTAGCTGCTGCAGCGCGCCGGCAGCCTCTTTCCATTCCCACAGAACCGGTCGCTCCGCGGTTGAGAGCCCAGATCAGCGAGTTCTGGTCGTTCACGGTGTATGCCTCCGGAAAGCGCCTGATGGCGCACAACGCGATCAACCGCCGCAGCCGCGGTGACCGCACCCTGACGCCGGGCAAGGACGGCATTTACAGCATCGAACTGGCCGCCAAAGCGACGCCAACAACCCCAGCTACCTGCCGATTCCGGAGAAATACGCTTATATCATTCTGCGCATGTACGGCCCGAGCACGGACACCCCAGACCATCCAGATCGTGGAGTAAAACCAGCAAGTCCACGGCCGCATCGCTGCCAGGGACTTCGGCTGCGAATAAATCCCTCCTAGCTTGCCGGATGATGTCGAAGTTCGCCCCCCCGCCACACGTCCCATGGCGACTAACTGAAATTGGCCAGTATCCGCCATTCGACGACTCCGGAAATCTATCACCCAAACGACTATCGGGCCGCTGAAGCTGCCGGAAGCCTAAACTCGACAACTTGGCCTTTGCAGACGCTCGGCTGATTGATAGCGTCAGTTAGCGATGGCGGAGACCCTACTAGTTAGGTAGGTTGCTCTTCGAATTGCTTCGCTTCGAGCCGAACTCTGCGCTCGTCCAGCAACTCGCCATCGAACATCCAATAGTCGGAACCGCTGACCGAAGTCGATTTGTATCCCATGTCCTGGAGGGCCTTCAGGGCGGCGCCTGACAGGCTCATGATCTCGCCCTTGAAGCTGACCTTACCGCCATCGAGCACTGTTGCCGTGATGGCCTCATCCCGAGCTAGAATCAAGGTGTCGCCAGCTTTGATGCCGAGCGCAGCAAGGTTGATACGCGACCGACGCTGTTCCTTCGCTTTTTCCATGGCTTGCACCTCGACGGGGTCGATGTCGGCTTTGCCTGGGGTGACTTCCTTGAAGGTGCCGATGCTTAGTGCCAGCACGACCTTCTCTGGCTCCACCTTGAAGAATTCTCGCTTTGGGTTAATGCGGTGCTCGGCGAATAGCTGGTGGAGTGTCTTCTCCAGCTTGATCAGATTGACCTCCTCCGGTATCTCAGCGGCAAAGTGGCATTCGAACGGTAGTGGTACTCCAGTACTGGAACTTAGATTGGAAATGCGGGATTCGACGCTATCAGTGGTGAGTCCGATTTTCACAAGGCCGGGCATGGCCTCGTTTTTCAGCACGTAGATGAGTTTGGGCATGGAGTTTATTCCTTAGAGTTGCGGCCTTGCTCGCTGAGTATTTGCAGCAGTGCCAAGACAATTCGAGGAGCTCCGCGGAATCCATCCATGCCTTCATGCTCATGCACCGACAACATGGCCTCGAGCGCCCGGTAAGCTGGGCCATCCCCATGGTAGAGCGTCTTGTCGATAGCATCGAGGTCAATGACGAGCTGCTTCACTCCTTCTTCGCGAAGCTCGTAGAAGCGGTCGGCAGCCTCCGTCCAGTAGGGGTCTTTAGACCAATGGCGTGTCATAGCGGGTCTCCTTGCAAAACAGATGGAAGGTCATACTACCCGTTGGCATAGTAATTTTCGATGTACCGCTCTTGGTTGATTACCCAGTTTGCTATACGTGCACTTGTTTATGGTTTGAGTGGCCGTTGCCCCCATAAAGCCTGGTTTTATCTCATTCGAAAGATGAATGACGGCACCTGGCCAATTGCCGCCGCGAGCCACTCACCGCCCCGGATATTCAGACCGCCACCTCAGCTATCACTCACGAGGGCCTCAAACTGACCCTCGCCTCTACGCGCCAAGGAGTGACCTGCGACTCCATGGCGGCCAGGAAGCCCCGTAGGGTGGAAGACTCGCGCAGCGATCTTCCACCGCGACACCCGCAAGTGGTGGAAAAGACCTACGGTCGTTTTCCACCCTACGACTGCGCGCTCTACGGGGTAACCTGCGCCTCCATCGCCGCCAGGAAATGCTCGCCATAGGGCGGTAACAGCCCCCACTCGCGGCGTGGGTCGTAGCTGCCGGCCTCGAACACGGTGCGCGCGTGGCTGAATTCGAGGAAGCCCTCGCGGCCGTGGTAGTGGCCCATGCCGGAGGCGCCGATGCCGCCGAACGGGGCGTCCTGCATGGCGGCGTGCATCATCGCGTCGTTGATGGTCACCCCGCCGGACAGGGTGTTTTCCAGCACCCGTTGCTTCTCGGCCTCGTCGCTGCCGAACCAGTACAGCGCCAGCGGCCGGTCGCGACCGTTGATGTCGGCGAGCACGGCGTCGATGGTGTCGTAGGGCAGCAGCACCATGGCCGGGCCGAAGATCTCCTCCTGCTGGATGCGGCAGCCGGCCGGCGGGTCGACCACCACGCGCAGGGGCCGGCGGCGGTCGTCGGGATTAGCCGCCGAAGCCTCGGGCAACGACTCGACGCGCACGCCGGCGGCGATGGCGTCCTCGACCAGGCCCTCGACCCGCGCCAGATGGCGCTCGTTGACCACCGCCACCACGTCCGGGTTGCCCTGCACCTGCGGGAACAGGCTGGCGTAGGCGCCCTTCAGCTCGGCGAGGAAGGCCTCGGTCTGTTCGCGCGGAACAAATACCAGGTCCGGGTTGACGCACAGCTGGCCGCCGTTGCTGGCCTTGGCCGCGGCGATGCGGAAGGCGGCGGTGGCCAGATCGGCGCTGCGTGAGACGATGGTCGGCGACTTGCCGCCCAGCTCCAGGGTCACCGGCACCAGGTTGTCGGCGGCGTTGCGCATCACCACCTTGCCGATGGCGGTGCTGCCGGTGAACACCAGATGGTCGAACGCTTGGCGGGTCACCGCCTCGGCCATCTCCGCACCGCCCACGGCCACGCCGACCAAGAGCGGATCGAGATGCTCGGCGCAGGCGGCGACCAGCACCGCGGCGGTGCGCGGGGCGATTTCCGAAGGCTTGAGGATCGCCCGGTTGCCGGCGGCCAGCACGTAGGCCAGCGGGCTGAGCAGGGTGAACAGCGGCGCGTTCCAGGTGCCGACGATGGCCACCGATCCCTTGGGCTGGTAGAGCACCCGCGCCTTGGCGCCGAGCTGGTCGTAGGGCGGGAACGGCTGGCGCTCCTGCGGCTGCATCCATTCTTCCAGGTGGTCGCGGGCGTGCTTGAGCGAGGCCAGCGAGCCGAGCACGTCGTTCATCAGCGAGAAGCCCGCCGGGCGATTGCCGAAGTCCTCGGCCATCGCCGCCGCCAGCGGCTTGTGCCAGGCCACCAGCAGGTCGATCACCTGCTGGATGCGCCGGCGGCGCTCGGCGGCGTCCACCGCACCCTCGACATTGAAGGCGGACTTCTGCGCCGCGAGCAGCGCGGCCAACCCCTCGACGGATGTAATTGCGGAACTCATCGAACCTCCTCGAATCCTTGCGGCGGCGGCCGGTGCGGCGCCCTGCGGCGATAGTGGCGAGGGCCGCCTTTCCGACGCCTCGTCCATAGAGACGATGCCACGCCTTGCCTGCGTTGCGAATACTCGCCACATCATCCCCAGACTCCAGCGAGGCAGAGCATGAGCGCTCCGGCTACCTTCGACCCGCAAGCCTTTCGTGCCGCCCTGGGCACCTTCACCACCGGGGTGACCATCATCACCACCCGCACCGCCGAGGGCGAAGCGGTCGGCATCACCGCCAACAGCTTCAACTCGGTGTCGCTCAACCCGCCGCTGGTGCTGTGGAGCCTGGCCAAGAGCGCGCGCAGCCTGCCGGCGTTCAGCGAAGGCAAGCACTGGAACGTGCATGTGCTGTCCGCCGAGCAGGAGCCGCTGTCCGGGCGCTTCGCCACCCAGGGCAGCGACAAGTTCGCCGGCATCGAGCTGGACGAAGGCATCGGCCCGGCGCCGCTGCTGCCCGACTGCACCGCGCGCTTCCAGTGCCGCACCGCCTTCCAGTACGAGGGCGGCGACCATGTGATCTTCGTCGGCGAGGTGCTCGCCTTCGACAGCAGCGCCCGCCCGCCGCTGGCCTTCCAGAGCGGCCAGTACGCGCTGGCCGCGCGCAAGCCGCGCCAGGAGCTGCGCCTGGGCGCTACGCCGCCGCCGGAGTGCAGCTACACCGAGGACCTGCTCGGCTACCTGCTCGGCCGCGCCCACTACCAGATGCTCGACACCCTGCGCCGCCTGCTGGCCGCGCAGAGCCTCGACGAGCACGTGTTCTTCATCCTCTCGGTGCTGTGCATCCGCGACAACCTGACCCTCGACGAGATCAACGCCTTTGTCGGCTACACCGGCCACCGGGTGACCCCGCAGACGCTGGCCGACCTCGAGCGCAGCGACCTGATCGCCTGCGAGCAGGACAGCGACGGCACCCGCCGCTACCTGATGACCGCCGCCGGCCGCGAGCGCTCGCTGCACGAGATCGCCCTGGCCAAGGCCGTCGAGAGCACGGTCGCCGACAAGCTGGACGCCGCCGACGCCATGGCGCTCAAGGTGCTGCTCAAGCGCCTCGTAGCCGCCACCGATCCCGGCCTGCCCGACCTGTGGGGCGCCCGCTGAAGTTTTTGTAGGGGCGAATTAATTCGCCAGGCAGGCCACCGGCCTGCCCTTGGCGCCCCTGGGGCCGCGTGGCGGCTCACGGCGAATGAATTCGCCCGTAGAGGCTAAGAAAAACAAGGAGATACGGCATGAACATACTGCAGCGCTTCAACCTCGACGGCAGCGTCGCCGTGATCACCGGCGGCGGCCGCGGCATCGGCCGCGCCATCGCCCTGGCCTACGCCGAGGCCGGCGCCGACGTGGTCTGCGCGGCGCGCACCCTGGGCGACGTGGAAGGCGTGGCCGACGAGATCCGCGCCCTCGGCCGCAACGCCCTGGCGCTGACCTGCGACGTCACCGACGCCGCGCAGCGCGAGGCGCTGGTGGCCGCCGCCCGCGAGAAGTTCGGCCGCATCACCCACCTGGTCAACAACGCCGGCGGCGCCGGCCCCAACGACCCGCTGACGCTGACGCCGGAGAGCCTGGACGAGATCCTGCGCTTCAACGTCACCTCCGCCTACCACCTCACCCAGCTGTGCGTGCCGCACATGCGCGAGGCCGGCGGCGGCAACGTCATCAACATCACCTCCGGCGCGGCGCGCTATGCCCAGCGCCAGTTCAGCGCCTACGGCACCGCCAAGGCGGCGCTGACCCAGCTGACCCGCCTGCTCGCCCAGGACTTCGCGCCCCAGGTGCGGGTCAACGGCATCGCCCCCGGGCCGATCCTCACCGACGCGCTCAACCGAGTGATGCCCGCCGCGATGCGCGTGGCGATGGAAACCGGCACCCCGCTGGGCAGCCTCGGCGAGGTCGAGGACATCGCCTGCGCCGCCCTGTACCTGGCCAGCCCGGCATCGCGCTGGGTGACCGGCAAGATTCTCGAGGTCGACGGCGGCGCCGAGAACAGCGTCTGGCCGGGTTGAAGCCCGAGGCCAACGCGTGCCTGTAGGGGCGAATTTATTCGCCTGGAGCCCCTGCCAAGGCGAATGAATTCGCCCCTACAGGAAAGGCGTGCGCATGAACGAATCGGCCAATAGAACCATCCGCTGTAGGGGCGAATTCATTCGCCAAGAAAACCGCCACGGTGGACGAATCCGCCCCACAGGAAAGGCACTCGCATGAATGAATCCCTGATCGACACCCTCGGCGACGAGCTGTTCGCCGCCCTGCGCGACCAGCGCACCCTGGCGCCGCTCACCGCGCGCCACCCGGACATCACCCTGGACGACGCCTACCGCATCTCGGTGCGGTTCCTCGCCCAGCGCGAGCAGCAGGGCGAGCAGGTGATCGGCAAGAAGATCGGCGTCACCAGCAAGGCCGTGCAGGACATGCTCAACGTCCACCAGCCGGACTTCGGCTTCCTCACCGACCGCATGCAGGTGGCCGACGGCAGCGACGTCAGCCTCACCGAGCACCGCCTGATCCAGCCGCGCGCCGAGGGCGAGATCGCCTTCATCCTCGCCGAGGACCTGGTCGGCCCCGGCATCACCGCCGAGGACGTGCTGGCCGCCACCGCCTGGGTGGTGCCCTGCTTCGAGATCGTCGACTCGCGCATCCACGACTGGAAGATCCGCATCCAGGACACCGTGGCCGACAACGCCTCCTGTGGCGTGTTCGCCCTGGGCGAGCAGCGTATCGACCCGCGCAGCCTGGACCTCGCCGCCGTGCGCCTGGAGATGACCAAGAACGGCCAACCGGCCGGCAGCGGCCTGGGCAGCGCGGTGCAGGGCCATCCCTGCGCGGCGGTGGCCTGGTTGGCCAACACCCTGGGCGAGCTGGGCATCCCGTTCCGCAAGGGCGAGGTGATCCTCTCCGGCGCCCTCGCCCCGCTGGTGCCGGTGACCGCCGGCGACAGCATCCATCTCTCCCTCAGCGGCCTGGGCGAAGCCTCGCTGCGCTTCGTGCCCTGACGCCCCCTTTTTCGAGAGCGAAACCATGACCAAGAAGATCAGATGTGCCCTGATCGGGCCGGGCAATATCGGCACCGACCTGCTCTACAAGCTCAAGCGCAGCCCGGTGCTGGAGCCGGTGTGGATGGTCGGCATCGACGCCACCTCCGAAGGCCTGGCCCGCGCCCGCGAGATGGGCCTGAAGACCACCAGCGACGGCGTCGACGGCCTGCTCAAGCATGTGCTGGAAGACAATATCCAGATCGCCTTCGACGCCACCTCGGCCTACGTGCACGCCGAGAACAGCCGCAAGCTCAACGAGCTGGGCGTGCTGATGATCGACCTGACCCCGGCCGCCATCGGCCCCTACTGCGTGCCGCCGGTCAACCTCAAGCAGAACCTCAAGGCCGGCGCGATGAACGTCAACATGGTCACCTGCGGCGGCCAGGCGACCATCCCGCTGGTGGCCGCGGTGTCCAGCGTGCAGCCGGTGGAGTACGCCGAGATCGTCGCCACCGCCGCCTCCAAGTCGGTGGGCCCGGGCACCCGCAAGAACATCGACGAATTCACCCGCACCACCGCCGGCGCCATCGAGAAAGTCGGCGGCGCCAAACAGGGCAAGGCGATCATCGTCATCAACCCGGCCGAGCCGCCGCTGATCATGCGCGATACCGTGCACTGCCTGACCGAGTCCGAGCCGGACCGCGAAGCGATCACCGCCGCCATCCTGGCGATGATCGAGCAGGTCCAGCAGTACGTGCCCGGCTACAAGCTGGTCAACGGCCCGGTGTTCGACGGCAACCGCGTGTCGATCTTCATGGAGGTGGAGGGCCTGGGCGACTACCTGCCCAAGTACGCCGGCAACCTCGACATCATGACCGCCGCCGCCGCGCGCACCGCCGAGATGTTCGCCGAGGAAATCCTCAGCGGCGAACTGACCCTCGCCCCGCAACCCGCCCTCGCCTAAGGAGCCGACCATGGATCTTCGCGGCAAGAAAATCACCGTCCACGATATGTGCCTGCGCGACGGCATGCACCCCAAGCGTCACCAGATCAGCCTCCAGCAGATGAAGGACATCGCCAGCGGGCTGGACGCCGCCGGCGTGCCGCTGATCGAGGTGACCCACGGCGATGGCCTGGGCGGGCGCTCGGTGAACTACGGCTTCCCGGCGCACAGCGACGAGGAATACCTGTCGGCGGTGATCCCGCTGATGAAGCAGGCCAAGGTCTCCGCCCTGCTGCTGCCGGGCATCGGCACCGTCGACCACCTGCGCATGGCCCACGAGCTGGGCGTCTCCACCATCCGCGTGGCCACCCACTGCACCGAGGCGGACGTCTCCGAGCAGCACATCAGCATCGCCCGCAAGCTCGGCATGGACACCGTCGGCTTCCTGATGATGGCCCACATGAACAGCCCCGAAGGCCTGGCCAAGCAGGGCAAGCTGATGGAGAGCTTCGGCGCCAACTGCGTGTACATCACCGACTCGGCCGGCTACCTGCTGCCCGACGACGTGGCCGCGCGGATCGCCGCGCTGCGCGAAGTGCTCGACCCGGCCACCGAGATCGGCTTCCACGGCCACCACAACCTGTCGATGGGCGTGTCGAACTCCATCGCCGCCATCGGCGCCGGCGCCACCCGCATCGACGCCGCCTGCGCCGGCCTCGGCGCCGGGGCCGGCAACACGCCGATGGAGATCCTCGTCGCGGTGTGCGACCGCATGGGCATCGAGACCGGCGTCAGCGTGTTCGGCATCCAGGACGTCGCCGAGGACCTGGTGGTGCCGATCATGGACTTCCCGATCCGCAGCGACCGCGACGCCCTGACCATGGGCTACGCCGGGGTGTACGGCTCGTTCCTGCTGTTCGCCAAGCGCGCCGAGAAGAAGTACGGCGTGTCGGCCCGCGAGATCCTCGTCGAGATGGGTCGCCGCGGCATGGTCGGCGGCCAGGAGGACATGATCGAGGACACCGCGATGACCATGGCCCGCGCCCGCGGCCTGCTGGTCTGAGCGTTGCCGTCCTGACGCCGCCATGGCGCCAGGACGGTTCAGTGGTATCCGGCCCGGCCGCGCGGATGGTAGTACGCGGCCTGGCCATCCCCCGACCGGACCGGCCGGGCGCCGTGACGGCACCGCGAGCCGCCCGACCGCCGGGCCGGCCCTCTGCAAGGAGGCCGCCATGGCCCGCGCCACCCCTTCCCCCGGCCTGTGGAGCAGCCACGGCCTGCTGTTCCTGCTGGCCTTGATGTACGCCGACAACTTCGTCGGCCGCCAGATCCTCGCGGTGATGATCGAGCCGATCAAGCGCGAATTCGGCGCCAGCGACAGCGCCATGGGGCTGATCTCCGGCCTCGCCTTCGCCGCCGTCTACGCGGTGCTCGGCCTGCCGGCCGGACGCCTGGCCGACCGCCTGCCGCGCACCCGTCTGCTCGCCGTCTCCTGCCTGCTGTGGGCGCTGGCGACCATGGCCTGCGGGCTGGCCGGCGGCTTCCTAATGCTGGTGCTGGCGCGCATGGCGGTGGCCACCGCCGAGGCGCCGGCGACGCCGACCGCCTTCTCGCTGATCGCCGACCTCTACCCGCCACACCGCCGCTCGTTCGCCATCAGCTGCTTCACCGCTGCGCCGACCTTCGCCGCGCTGCTGGGCCTGTCGGTCGGCGCCTGGCTGGTGGAAACCCACGGCTGGCGCACGACCTTCATCCTCATCGGCCTGCCCGGCCTGCTGATCGCCGCGCTGCTGGCGGTGAGCGTGCGCGAGCCCGCGCGCGGCCAGTGGGAGCTGTCCCATGCGCCGACCGCGCCGCAGGGTCTGCTGCACACGGCGCTGGAGTTGTGGCGCGAGCCGGCGTTGCGCTGGATGCTGATCGCCGGCGGCTTCTCCACGCTGAGCGGCTACGCCTTCGCCATGTGGAACGCCAGCTTCCTGGTGCGCTCCCACGGCCTGACCCTGCAGCAGGCCGGGCTGCTCGCCGGGCTGGTCGCCGGCGGCGTGTCCGGCATCGGCACCCTGTGCAGCGGCTGGCTGACCGACCGCCTGGCGCAGCGCAATCGCCTGTGGCTGATCGGCATTCCGCTGCTCGGCAACCTGATCGGCGCTCTGGCGCTGGCCGCCTACCTGCTGTGGCCGGCCGCCACCCTGGCGCAGTTCGGCGCGCTGGCGGTGCCGACAGCGATGCTCTGGTGCGCGCTGGCCTGCTTCTTCAGCGTCTGGTGGGTGGCGCCCTCCTACACCCTGATCACCCATCTGGTCGCCGCCGACCGCCGCGGCACGGCGATGGCCATGCAGACCATGCTGTCCACCATCCTCGGCGTCGGTCTCGGCCCGCTGGCCACCGGCATGCTCAGCGACCTGCTGCAGCCCGCCTTCGGCGCCGAATCGCTGCGCTACGCGCTGCTGGCCTGCAGCCTGACGGTGCTGGTGCCGGTACTGCTATTGGTACGGGTGTACGGACTGTCGCGGACCGGCGCCGGCGTGCCGGCGTTGCAACCGGTCAGCCAAAGCTGACTGCTGGCGCGCAGCCGGCGGCGTATACCGCCCGGCTGCGCGCCAGTGCCGAGTTGACGGAGCGGAAATTCGGGCAAAAAAAATGCGGCACCCGGTTAAGGAATGCCGCGAGTCGCTCAGCGCTAGGGTGGGCAATCGCTTGCCCGTGGTGAATTCAGTTGAAGAACGGCAGGCCGTTCACGAAGGGCAGCATCAGGTTCATGAGTTCGTTGCGAGACCGCTCGGCGTAGGGATCGTGCACCGCCACGAAAACCATCATGGCGAGCATCCCGGTGAATAACAGCAGCAGCAATATCGTTTGTTTTTCTATTTTCATCGCGAACCCTTCCAGCAGGTGGAGTCGCTGTATCTGGGTTCGATTCTATTGCCGCCACCGCCACGTTCATCGTCCATCCAGACTATGCCAGGTCAATAAGCGCGGGGCTCTAATACGGACTTCGCCGGGCTGGCGTCGGCACTTATTCGGTATTGGCGAAATCCGGCGATAAACAACTGCGCACGAATACCAATTGGCACCCACGGATAACAACTATGAAGAACGGGATAATTCTGGCATTGGTCTTGTTTATTCTTTCCGCCCCGGCAAGAGCGGATTCAGCCTTGGCGCAACGCCTGCACGAGATTCGCACCCAGGGCTTCCTGCTCTGCTCGAATCTGCTCGTCTACTACAACAACCAGGACCCGGCGGGAGCGTTCTACCCCGCGTCGCGCGAGGCCTATCGGCAGAACCTCGCCGAACTCGACGCGCTCACCGCGGCGCTGCAGGACAAGACCGAGCTGACCACCACGCTGCGCGAGATGAAGTCGGTGATCGGCGAGCTGGAGAAGCAGCCGGAGAATAACCGGGTCGAGTACAGCATGTGGCTCAATCCCGTGCTGCGCGTGCAGGGCGATCTGGACAGGCTGGCCGCCGAGGAATATCGCAAGACCAGCGGACAAGCGGGCGCGGTGGCCAACCTGCACCAACTGAGCCTGGATCTCGGCCGCATGCTGCTGCTCTACGAGAGCCAGGCCTTCAGCCGCACCGGCATCTATTCGTTCGAAGTCCACGAGAACAGCTTCAACGAGATCGACCAGCGCATCGGCGCGACCCACAAGAGCCTGGAAGAGCAACTTCCGGACGCCGGCGACCAGTTGAAGGAAGTGTGGCGAAACTACAGTTTCATTCGCCAGCGCCTGAAGGCCAGCGAGCAGGCGGTAGTCGCGCGCAGCGCCAGCCTGTACCTGGGCAAGGGCGTGGAAACGCTCGATCTGCTGGCCCGTGGCGAGGGGCGCAAGGCCGCCCAGTAAGTCACCCTGCAGCACCGGGCAGGCGCGCCTGCCCGGACTCCGGCTGGCCGTTCCCCACGCAAGCCGACCACCCTTCCCCCGCTCCGCCAGTCTCCCACCACCCCCGTCGCCTCGGCGCGATGACGATACCCGCGCCTCTCGCCAGCCGCCCGGCACGTGCCCCGCCGGCCCACGCGCCACCCCACCTCATCGCCTCGATAAAAAAAACCGATACCCCCTTAAGGATTTCCCAGACGCCGCGCAGGGCCTTTCGGCCTTAGAGTCCGCTCCTGCCGCCAGGCCAAATGCCGCCCGGAGGTCAGGTGGTTCCTGCCAGCCATCAACGATTGCGAAGCCGGCAGGGATTCTCACCATTAAAAAAACAAAAGGTGATGCAGATGAGTAATCAAACTGTCGATGTCAAAGAGTGGATCGACAAGCAGCCGATCACCAGCTTCCAGGCGCTGATCCTGGGGCTGTGCTTCCTGATCGTATTGTTCGATGGCTTCGATGTGGCGGTGATGGGCTTCATCGCCCCCTCGCTGATGCAGGAGTGGGGACTGTCCAAGGCCGCATTCGGCCCGGTGATGAGCGCGGGCATGGTCGGCCTGGCCATCGGCGCGCTGGTCGCCGGCCCCTACGCCGACCGCTACGGCCGCAAGAAGGTCCTGCTCGGCGCGGTCACCGCGTTCAGCCTGATCAGCCTCGGCTGTGCGTTCGCCCGCTCGCCCTATGAGCTGGCCATCCTGCGCCTGCTGATCGGCATCGCCCTCGGTGCGGCGCTGCCCAACTGCACGACGCTGCTCTCCGAGTACCTGCCCGAGCGCCAGCGCTCGCTGCTGATCACCCTCATGTTCACCGGCTTCAACCTCGGCTCCGGCGGCGGCGGTTTCCTCGCCGCCTGGCTGATCCCCCACTACGGCTGGCAGTCGGTGCTGCTCGCCGGCGGCATCCTGCCGCTGATCCTGCTGCCGTTCCTGTGGATGCTGCTGCCCGAGTCGGCGCGCTTCCTGGCGGCGCGCAACGCCCCGGCCGCGCAGATCGCCGCCGAACTCAACAAGCTGGGCGCCGGCACCTTCTCGGCCTCGACCCGCTTCGTGGTCAGCGAGGCGCCAGTCCAGGGCAAGACGCCGGTTCGCACCCTGTTCCTCGAACGCTATCGCCTGGGCACCCTGGCGCTGTGGGTGACCTACTTCATGGGCCTCCTGGTGATCTACCTGACCATGGGCTGGATGCCGACCCTGCTGCGCGAATCCGGCCTGCCCATCGAACGCGCCGCCACCATCACCGGCCTGTTCCAGATCGGCGGCACCGTCGGCGCCATCGCGGTCGGCTGGGTCATGGACCGGCGCAATCCCAACCGGGTGATCGCCACCTCCTACGCCCTGGGCGGCTGCTGCATGCTGCTGCTCGGCGCCTTCAGCCTGGATTCGAGCATGCTGGCGGTAGGCGTGATCGCCGCGGGCTTCTGCATGAGCGGCGCGCAGACCGGCCTGAACGCCTTCGCGCCGGGCTACTATCCGACCGAGTCGCGCGCCACCGGGGTGAGCTGGATGCTGGGCATCGGCCGCTTCGGCGCCATCTTCGGCTCGCTGATCGGCGGCACCATCCTCAGCCTGGGGCTGAGCCTGCCCGTGCTGTTCACCATCCTCGGCCTGCCGGCCTTCGTGGCGGCCCTGGCGATCCTGACCAACGGCCATGCCATCCGCCGTGCCGGTCAAACCATGATGGCGCACTGATACCTCGAACAAGGACAACAACGACATGGCACGAATCATTGGCGGCCTGGCCGTCTCGCACACCCCGACCATCGGTTTCGCCGTCGATCACGACAAGCAGGACGACGCCGCCTGGGCGCCGATCTTCCAGAGCTTCGAGCCGATCCGCGCCTGGCTCGAGGAGCAGCAGCCCGACGTGCTGTTCTACGTCTTCAACGACCACGTGACCTCGTTCTTCTTCGACCACTACGGCGCCTTCTCGCTGGGCGTGGACGAGCGCTACGAGGTCGCCGACGAGGGCGGCAACCCGCGCGACCTGCCGCCGATCGGCGGCCATGCGGCGCTGGCCCGGCACATCGGTGCAAGCCTGGTGGCCGACGAGTTCGACATGAGCTTCTTCCGCGACAAGCCACTGGACCACGGCTTCTTCTCGCCGATGTCGGCGCTGCTGCCGCACGAGGGCCAGTGGCCGCTGGAGATCGTGCCGCTGCAGGTCGGCGTGCTGCAGTTCCCGGTGCCCAGCGCCGCCCGCTGCTACAAGCTGGGCCAGGCGCTGCGCCGCGCCATCGAGAGCTACCCGGAGGACCTCAAGGTGGCCATCGTCGCCACCGGCGGGCTGTCCCACCAGGTGCACGGCGAGCGCTGCGGCTTCAACAACCCGGAGTGGGACGCCCAGTTCGTCGACCTGCTGGTCAACGATCCGGTGCGCCTCACCGAGCTGACCCTGGCCGACTACGCCAGCCTGGGCGGCATGGAGGGCGCCGAGGTGATCATGTGGCTGATCATGCGCGGCGCGCTGTCCGGCACCGTGAAGAAGCTGCACCACGGCTACTACCTGCCGTCGATGACCGGCATCGCCACCCTGCTGCTGGAGAACCAGGCGCAGGAAGTGCCCGCCGACGTGCACGCCCGCCACCGCGAGCACATCAACCATCAACTGGCCGGTGCCGAGAAGCTGGAGGGCACCTACCCCTTCACCCTGGAGCGCAGCGCCAAGGGCTACCGGCTGAACAAGTTCCTCCATCGGATGATCGAGCCGGCCTGGCGGGCACGCTTCCTGGAAGCGCCCGAGGCGCTCTACGAGGAGGCCGGTCTCAGCGAGGAGGAGCGCAACCTGCTGCGCCGCCGCGACTGGCGCGGCCTGCTCCACTACGGGGCGATCTTCTTCATGCTGGAGAAGCTCGGCGCGGTGCTCGGCGTCTCCAACCTGCACATCTACGCGGCGATGCGCGGCCAGAGCCTCGAAGAGTTCATGAAGACCCGCAACCAGCAGGTGGTCTATTCCGTGGCGGGCAAATCCGACGCCGACAAGTCCGCGCGCTGAAGCGCTGGGCCTGCCGCCCCGGTGGGTCCACACCCTCGCACCATCCGCATCCCCTGCCCTGCAGATACTCCGGCCCCAGGCCGGCGGGGGATGCTTCGCTCAAGAATTGGAGAACAACAACAATGAAAGCCGTCTTCACCCGTCCGCTGCCCGGCGCCCTGGCCATCGCCGCCAGCCTGCCGTTGGGCGCCCAGGCCGCGGATTTCTTCGACGACGCCAGCGCCACCCTGAACCTGCGCAACTTCTACCTGGGGCGCGACTTCCGTCATGCAGACAGCTCAGCGCAGAGCCGCGCCGAGGAGTGGACGCAAAGCTTTATCCTCGACGCCCGCTCGGGCTACACCGAAGGTCCGGTGGGCTTCGGCGCCGATGTGCTGGGTCTGTATTCGGTCAAGCTCGACGGCGGCAAGGGCACCACCAACACCCAGCTGCTGCCGGTGCACGACGACGGCAGCCCGGCCGACGACTACGGCCGCCTGGCGGTGGCCGGCAAGGCCAGGTTCTCCAACACCGAACTGAAGGTCGGCGAGTGGATGCCGGTGCTGCCGATCCTGCGCTCCGACGACGGCCGCTCCCTGCCGCAGACCTTCCAGGGCGGCCAGCTCACCTCCAAGGAAATCGACGGCCTGACCCTTTACGCCGGCCAGTTCCGCCAGAACAGCCCGCGCAACGACGCCAGCATGGAGGACATGACGATCTTCGGCCGCCCGGCCTTCACCTCCGACCGCTTCAACTTCGCCGCCGGCGAATACACCTTCAACGACAAGCGCACGATGCTCGGCGCCTGGTACGCCGAGCTCGAAGACCTCTACCAGCAGCAGTACTACAACCTGGTGCACACCCAGCCGGTCGGCGCCTGGACCCTGGGCGCCAACCTCGGCTATTTCATCGGCAAGGAAAACGGCGACGCGCTGGCGGGCGACCTGGACAACAAGGCCGCCTCGGGGATGTTCTCGGCCAAGACCGGCAACCACGGCTTCTACGTCGGCCTGCAGAAGCTCAGCGGCGACGACGCCTGGCTGCGCGTCAACGGCACCAGCGGCGGCACCCTGGCCAACGACAGCTACAACTCCAGCTTCGACAACGCCGAGGAGCGCTCCTGGCAGCTGCGCTACGACTACAACCTGGTCGGCTGGGGCTTCCCGGGGCTGACCTTCTCCACCCGCTACATCAGCGGCGACAACGTGCACAACGCGGTCACCGAGGACGGCAAGGAGTGGGTGCGCGAGACCGAGCTGGCCTACACCGTGCAGTCCGGCCCGCTGAAGAGCCTCAACGTGAAGTGGCGCAACTCCAATATCCGCAAGAGCTGGGCCAACAACGGCACCGACTTCGACGAGAACCGCCTGATCGTCAACTACCCGCTCAACCTGCTCTGAGGGGGCTGTGCCCTGCCGGCCGGAAGCAGCACCGGCCGACTTCTGCCCGTCCATGTGACGGGCTTTTTTTGTCTGGATTGGCGCAGCGAAGGCTGGAGATACGAATGCAATTGCACTGAGGGGAGAGTTGGCAAGGCACTGCTCACCGATTGTGAGGAAAGTCCATATACGTTTGTTAGGCGGCACCTACGATGTTGGTGCGCCATCTAGAAAATCCGCAAGTTCTTTTTCTTGGCAAAGGCTGGATAAGTCTACCGACAGGTGCTGAGAGCTACTTTCATCCGGATTAACTTGTGAATACTCTATATTAATGACTTTGGCGCTAGCAAGGCTGAGCAATATTGAGTATCCGGAATTTGCCCACTTCTCCGGGTTGTATCCAGGATCGTAAAACTCGATGTTCATATAATGAGGAAGCGAAGAAGAACTGTGATACCAAGAGGCAGATAGCGATATGTCGGACGAATTGGTTGTTTTAATCAATTTCACAACACACCGGGGGATGGTTAATTCATTTCCCGCAATATTTATTCGAATTCCTTCTGCTGAGCCCCCGGCCTCAGCGGAAAATTTTATATCTAAACTCGCTGGAGAATACTGTTCTGGCAGGCCAGCGATCGCCCCGTTACTTTCGAGACTAAGCATTGTATCCTCATGGGTGAAGCAATAACTGGTCAGAGTGCAAAAAATCAGCGATGCCGAAACTATATTTCTCATAGAGCCCAACATTTTTATTAAGCGGCGGAATTTGGCTCGCCCCAGTGAGCGAAGCGGACGACTTGAACCTCTAGCCAGCGCTTCACGCGCCTTGAATTAGTCTATTAATAAGCCTCGTGAGCTCCCCGCGCGCCTTGTGGTTCTTGAATACAGAGGGCACATGAAGAAGAAAGCTCCTCCAACGATGCTTGGATATGTTGCGAGCCTTGCTTTCAATGTAGTCTCGCAGCTCAATTACAGATTCGCGATTGAATGCCCAAAGCTCTTTCCCCTTGTAGGGTATTGAATAATAGGCATCCTCTGGCCATCGTAAATTATGAATAACCCGCTTTCCACATTGTCTGCACGACACCGACCCCAAGTCGCAGCCATGACTTCTGCTAATATATCTTGAATGTTGCCAATTGGCTGGCGCATATCCTTCTGGCAAATTGCTCAACGCCCTTTCTGGTGAGCCATGAAGCCCGGCGAAATAGATCGCCGCATGCCAGTAATGGCCGCATGAGTCTTGAAATCGACCGTATTCAAACTGCTTGGACTTCTGAAAGAATTCAACATCTTCTTTCTTTGAAATCCGGACTATTTCTGCAAACTCGAAAACGGCGCGCTCTCCGCAAGTCGGACATTTAACATCCACTTGGTGGGGCATAGGATTCCAATCATAGGTTCTGGTCATTTCATATTATCAAGTGGAGCTCTTACGTTTGGGCAAGGGGCGGGCCTTAGCCCGCTCCGAGTGAGAAAAGCGAATGATTTGAACCAACTGCTATGTGGTTTGCTTAATGCTTCTATACAAGCTTCTGAGCATGGATTTTTCTTCCTCATCCTCAGTGGTTAACCCCTTTAGTGTAATGTATGCCAGCTCTTTAACTTCATCCAAGGTTTTCTTAGGAGCGCGCACTACATCCTTGAAGTGATGAAACTTTCGCCCTTTCTCCTTCAGTGCAACCTGAAATGCATACCCGCCATCCTGGCCATAGATACGAATTAAATCATGACCGTGCTGTGCACCTACGTAGGGCTTGTCTGATTTTGTTTTTCCTTTATGCCAAATTGAGCCGTGAACAAACGAGCTGATATTTTCATAGCAAGCCAGAATCTTTTCGCTAAGATTCTTATCTTTTTGGGTTAGATGCTCAATGCATGTGCTACCGACTTTTTTGTATCCCCACCCCGGGTGATAAGTGAGATGCTCGTACCTTATTCCTTTGCCACACCCTACTCGTTCGCAAGTGCCGATCAGACCCCCTAAATCATCAATAGATATCAAGAGCCAGCCACTATTTGGCTCTACGTGACCATGCTCTCGCGCATGACATCCTTTGCACAGTGTTGTGCAGTCGCTTAGAGCGTATTCCCAAGGATTTTTATTGGGCATATATAATTCATGGTGAACTTGAAGTACCACGCCGGGAGGTGAGCCATGGCATTTTAAACACTTATTGCCATCCCTCAGCCGCACTCGCCTAGAGAACTCAAACCACTTGTCATTTGCGTATAAGTTCTTCTGCTTAGCCATGAAGGTGATCTGAATTCACATAAAGATTAAGCTAACGGATGTCCAAAGGCGCAGATTTCGGACGTCCGCCGACCGAAATGAGTGGCAGTTGATCGCATCACTAGGTGTTCCACTGATTAATTGCGGCTTCCACGCCATCATCCCAATAATGCTCGGCTAGCGTTTTTATGTGATGAGATTTGAGAATTACCAAGCTGTTGCGGACGACCTGCCGCTGTTCTTTGGAAAAAAGCGAAAACTGCTTGGAGTCAGAATTTAAGCCAATTTGGTTTATGAATAAGCACATGTATGGAGTGCCATCTTTGTCTTTTTGGCCTGTAACGGCTAGCTCTATAAGCCTAGGAATGTAGTACCCCATGGCATCTGGGGTAAGAAATGATGAAATCCCCCAGCATACAGTGCCAATTTGCTCAGGGGAAAGATCTCTTCTGCTTGCGCCGTTAACTTCATCATTGTGATCTCGGCACTCCTCGCAATGGTTTATATCGGTAGCGAGCAACGGTTTGCTGAAAGCTTCGAATAATTTATATGCGCTCTCTACGAAGCTGGCGATTTCCACGATTACACCTAACTATTATTAACCACCAAATGGTGCAAGCAAACGCACCAACTGATGTACAACACTCCCTCGTCAAACCCGGCGCATCCTCTCCAGATGCCGCTTCCAGCTTCTCGCTGTCAGTCGGGTTGGCAAGCCCTTGCCGTTCGCTCCATTGCGCGAGCGGATAGCCCGAAACTAACCGAGCGGCCGCAGGCTTGTCCATGCCACGGAAAGCCGTGTTTCGCCGGAGGTCTGCTTAACCACTCTCTGCTCAATCTGCTCAGACTGTGCCCAGCTAAGCCTGTTCGCGAATCACCAGACGGATCGTTTCCATCAGCGCTTGCGCCGCCGGCGAGTGCAGGCAGGCGCTGCGATAGGTCAGGCCGATGGCGCGGGTGGTCTGCTTGAGTTGCAGCGGCAGCACGCACAGCTCGCCGGAGGCGATTTCCCGCTCCAGCTGGTGCGCCGATACCGCCGCCAGCATGTCCGAGCGCAGCAGCAGGCCGCGGATGATCGCCAGGTCGCCGCTTTCCACCACCGGGTTGGGCGCCGGCATGCCGAAGTCGGCGAAGCAGGCGTCCAGCTGCTGGCGGGCCGGCGAGCCGGCGCGGGGCAGCACCCAGCGGGCATCGGCGAGTTCCGCGGGGCCGAGCGCGGCGGCCAGCAGCGGATGGCCGCGGCGGGCCAGCAGGACCATCTCCTCGGTGAGCAGCGCCTCGCCGTGCAGGTCGCTGGCGTACTGGGCGCCGCGCAGGGCGCCGAACACGAAGTCCAGATCGCCGGCGCGCAGCTCGGTGGCCAGCAGGTCGAAGGGACTCTCGTCGGTGGCCACCCGCACGCCGGGGTGGGCGGCGGTCAGCCGCACGATGGCTTCGGGCAGGATGCGCGTGCGCCCCAGCGGCAGCGCGCCGACGCGCACCACGCCCTCCACGGCGCCGCGCATGGCGGCAAGGTCGGCCTCGATGTGGCGCAGCTCGTTGAGCGCGCGGCGGATTGGGAACTGGATGTCGAGACTCGCGCGGCTGGGCTGCAGGCCGCGCGGCGTGCGCTCGAACAGCGCGTGGCCGCTGCCGCTTTCGAGCACCTTGAGGGCGGCGCTGACCGCCGGCTGGGTGAGGCCGAACAGGCTGGCCACCGTCTGCATGTGGCGGGTTTCGCAGAGCTTGACGAACACCTGCAGGCGGCGCGCCTGGAACAGGTAGAGCGGCTCGGCCGCGTGGCCGGCGGCCTGGCCGAGCAGGCGCGGCACGCTGTCCAGCTCGGCCAGCACCCGCCGCGCGCGCGGCAGCACCCGGCTGCCCTGCTCGGTCAGGCGCATGCCGTTGGCGTGCCGCTCGAACAGCGGCACCGCCAGGCGCGCCTCGAGGTCGGAGATCGCCCGGGTCACCACCGACTGGGCGCGGAACAGCGCCGCCGATGCCTTCGACACGCTGCCGTGGTCGGCGACGCGGACGAAGGCGCGCACCTGCATGAGGTTGGGCAGTTCGCTGTCCAGCATGGGAAGGGCGCCTCGCAAAGCACGGATCGGCCCCCACCATGCCACCCGCTTTCCTGCGTGACAATAAGTAAAACGCATACCTGAAGCAGCTGAACGCATTACTGCTTCTGCAATCGCGGGTGACATGCTTGCCTGGCCATAACGCAGGAGGAAAACCCGCAATGATCCAGGCATCCCCCAAGACCGCGCTGGTGGTCAGCGCCCATTCCGCCGATTTCGTCTGGCGCGCCGGTGGCGCCATCGCCCTGCACGCCGCCCAGGGCTACGCCGTGCACATCGTCTGCCTGTCGTTCGGCGAGCGCGGCGAGTCCGCCAAGCTGTGGCGCAAGGGCGAGATGAGCGAGGCCAAGGTCAAGGCCGCGCGCCGTACCGAGGCCCAGGCCGCCGCCGAGATCCTCGGCGCCAGCGTCGAGTTCTTCGACATCGGCGACTACCCGATGCGCGCCGATACCGACACCCTCTTCCGCCTGGCCGACGTGTTCCGCCGCGTGCAGCCGCAGTTCGTCCTCAGCCACTCGCTGAAGGATCCCTACAACTACGACCACCCGCTGGCCATGAACCTGACCCAGGAGGCCCGCATCATCGCCCAGGCCGAGGGCTACAAGCCGGGCGAGAAGATCGTCGGCGCGCCGCCGGTATACGCCTTCGAGCCGCACCAGCCCGAGCAGTGCGAGTGGCGCCCGGACACCTTCCTGGACATCACCGAGGTGTGGGACAGGAAGTACGCCGCCATCCAGTGCATGGCCGGCCAGGAACACCTCTGGGAGTACTACACCCGCGTCGCCCTGCAGCGCGGCGTGCAGGCCAAGCGCAACGTCGGCATCACCTCCAGCCGCAACATCGTCTACGCGGAAGGCTTCCAGAGCGTCTTCCCGCGCGTCACGGAGAACCTGGCATGAGCAGCCTGATCGGCAGGAAGGGCATCGTGGTGCGCAACATCCCGCGCGCCGAGGGCGAGGTGATCGACGAGCTGGGCCGCTGCGGCGTCGCCACCATCCATGAGGCGCAGGGCCGCAAGGGCCTGCTCGACTGCGCGCTGCGGCCGATCCAGCAGGGCACCGCGATCAGCGGCAGCGCCGTCACCGTGCTGGTCGCCCCCGGCGACAACTGGATGTTCCACGTCGCCGTCGAGCAGTGCCGCCCCGGCGACATCCTGGTGGTGGCGCCCAGCTCGCCGTGCAGCGACGGCTACTTCGGCGACCTGCTGGCCACCTCGCTGCAGGCGCGCGGCGTGCGCGGCCTGGTGATCGACGCCGGCGTGCGCGACAGCCAGACCCTGCGCGATATGGGCTTTGCAGTGTGGTCGCGGGCGATCAACGCCCAGGGCACGGTCAAGGAGGTGCTCGGCTCGGTCAACCTGCCGCTGCTGTGTGGCGGCCAGCTGGTCAACGCCGGCGACGTGGTGGTGGCCGACGACGACGGCGTGGTGATCGTGCGCCGTGGCGAAGCCGCCGAGGTGCTCGCCGCCAGCCGCCAGCGCGCCGAACTGGAGGAGCAGAAACGCCTGCGCCTGGCCAGCGGCGAGCTGGGCCTGGACCTCTACGCCATGCGCCCGCGCCTGGCCGAGAAGGGCCTGCGCTACGTCGACAGCCTGGAAGAGCTGGAGGGCTGAGCATGAGCCAGACCCGCATCCCCTGCCTGCTGATGCGCGGCGGCACCTCCAAGGGCGCCTACTTCCTCGCCGACGACCTGCCCGCCGATCCCGCGCTGCGCGACCGCGTACTGCTCGCCGCGATGGGCTCGCCGGACCGCCGGCAGATCGACGGCCTCGGTGGCGCCGACCCGCTGACCAGCAAGGTGGCCATCGTGCGGCCGTCGCAGCGCGCCGACGCCGACGTCGACTACCTGTTCGCCCAGGTGCTGGTGGACGAGCCGCGCGTCGACTACGGACAGAACTGCGGCAACATCCTCGCCGGGGTCGGCCCGTTCGCCATCGAGCGCGGCCTGGTCGAGCCGTGCGGTGCGTTCACGCCGGTGCGCATCTATATGGAGAACACCGGGCAGATTGCCGTCGCCCGCGTGCCGACGCCGGACGGCCGGGTGGCCTACGACGGCGATGCGCGTATCGACGGCGTGCCCGGCAGCGCGGCGCCGCTGGTGGTCGACTTCCAGGACGTGGCCGGCTCCAGCTGCGGCGCCCTGCTGCCCACCGGCAATGCCCGCGATACCTTCGACGGCGTCGAGGTCACCTGCATCGACAACGGCATGCCGGTGGTCCTGCTGCGCGCCGAGGACCTGGGCCGCAGCGGCTACGAGAGCCGCGAGGAACTGGACGCCGACGTCGAGCTGAAGGCGCGCCTGGAGTCGATCCGCCTGCAGGCCGGGCCGCGCATGAACCTCGGCGACGTCGCCCAGCGCAACGTGCCGAAGATGTGCCTGATCGCTCCTGCTCGTTCCGGCGGAGCCATCGCCACCCGCAGCTTCATCCCGCACCGCTGCCACGCCTCGATCGGCGTGTTCGGCGCGGTCAGCGCGGCGACCGCCTGCCTGGTCGAGGGCTCGGTGGCCGCGCCCGTCGCCCGCGTGCCGGGCGGCGAGCTGCAGCGCCTGTCGGTGGAACATCCCAGCGGCGAATTCACCGTCGAGCTGCGCCTGCAGGACGGCGCGCCGGCCGGCTGCGGCCTGATGCGCACCGCGCGCCTGCTGTTCGACGGCCAGGTGTGCGTGCCGGCCGCGGTGTGGGCCGGCCTCGCCTGAGCGCCCTCCTATACCCGCCCTGCCGGAGCCGGCTTGCCGGCGATTCCTGGTTGCCCCGGGAACATCGCCAGCGAGCCGGCTCCTGCGGCAGTGGCCGCCGCGCTGCAGGGCTGGCGGCGGCCTGCACGGTAGCCTCGTCGGGCGATGCCGGCGTCGGCAGCAAATTGGTTGACAGCATCAACCAATTCTTCTTAATGTAGTTGACACTATCAACTATATAGAGAGCATCCATGGATTCCCTCCAAGTACAACGCCGCGTGCAGCGCGTCCGCCACGAGCTGCGCTCGCGCCCGGTGCAGGTCAGCCGTATCGAGTCGCTGGGCGAGAGCTTCGCCAGCATCACCTTCAGCGGCGAGGCACTGGCCGACTTCCACAGCGCCGGCTTCGACGATCACATCAAGTTCATCTTCGACAGCCCGGCCGGCGAGCAGGTACGCCGCGACTACACGCCGCGCCGTTTCGACGTGCACAAGCGCGAGCTGACCATCGAGTTCGCCCTGCATGGCGAGGGTCTGGCCAGCGACTGGGCCAGCCAGGCGAAGGTCGGCCAGTCGGCGGTGATCGCCGGCCCGCGCGGCTCGATGATCGTGCCGCTCGACTACGACTGGCACCTGCTGGTCGGCGACGCCAGCGCCCTGCCGGCCATCGCCCGGCGCCTGGAAGAACTGCCGGCCGGCAGCCGCGCCCTGGTGCTGGTGGAGATGGCCGATCCCGCCGGACGTCGCCACTTCGACAGCCGCGCGCAGGTGGAGCTGAGCTGGCTGGACGACGCGGAGCAACTGGTTGCCGCCGTCGAGGCCCTGGAGCTGCCCGAAGGCGAAGGCTTCGCCTGGGCCGCCGGCGAAGCTGCGGCCATGAAGCGCATCCGCGCGCTGCTGGTCGAGGGCAAGGGCCATCCCAAGCAGGCGATGCGCGTCGCCGCCTACTGGCGCCACGGCGCCGCGGGCTTCCACGAGGAGCTGGGCGAATGAGTTGCCCGGCTGCCTGCCGCGCCGACTGCACGCCAGCCGAGGCGTTGCCTGACGCTTATCGGGCCTGGGTGTGGCGCGGCAGTGCGGCGCCCTGCGGCCTGGTCCTGGAGACGGTCGCGCGGCCGGCGCTGGAAGCGGGCCAGGTGCTGGTGCGCAACGCGGTGATCGGCCTCAATCCGGTGGACTGGAAGCTGCTCGCTGGCCAGTTCATGAGCGGCCGGCCGGGCAAGGTGCCGGGCCTGGACGGTGCCGGAACGGTGGTGGCGGTTGGCGAGGGGGTGTCCGCCGACTGGCTTGGCCGGCGCGTGGCGTACCACCAGAGCCTCGAGCGGCCGGGCAGTTTCGCCCAATACACGCCGCTGGCCGCCGAGGTATTGATCCGCCTGCCGGCGGCGCTGGATTTCGCCACCGCGGCGGCCTTCCCCTGCCCGGCCCTGACTGCCTGGCAGGCGCTGGAGAAGGTGTCCGCCCTACCCGGCGATGAGCTGCTGATCAGCGGTGCCGGCGGCTCGGTGGGGCACTATCTGGTACAACTGGCGGCGGCGCGCGGCTTTGTCGTCAGCGTGATGTGCCATGCCCGGCACCGTGAGCGCCTGTACGCGCTGGGCGCCAGCGAATGGCTGGGCGGGCCGTTGGCCGAGTCGGAAAACTGGGCGGACTGGGGGCCGGCGCGCTTCCACGCGGTGATCGACTGCGTCAGCGCCGCCCATGCCGAGCGCCTGGCCCCGGCCGTGCTCGCCAACGGTCATCTGGTGTGCATCCAGGGGCGCGTTGCCCGCTGGCCCGACGCCCCTTTCGGGCGCGCCCTGTCGCTGCACGAAGTGGCCCTGGGCGCCCTGCACCGCTTCGGCGACCGCGCCGCCTGGCAGCGGCTGACCGATGCCGGAGAAGCGCTGCTGCGGGCGCTGGCCGAAGGCCGCCTGCAAGCGGAGGCCGCGCTCGTCGGCGAATTCGCCGAGTTGCCGCAGCGGCTGCTGGCCTTGCAGCACCGGCAGTTCTCCGGCAAGGCGCTGATTCGGGTCTAGCGCCTGGCGCTACGGTGTCTCGGGCTGCAGGTTGTGGTCGATCCGATCCAACAGCGCGAGCAGCTGGTGGCACTCCTCCTCGCTCAGTCCCGCCACGGCCACCGCCGACAGGCGCTGCCCGCGCGCCGCGAGGGACTGGTGCATGGCCTCGCCGGCGGCGGTCAGCTGCAGGCGGATGCTGCGGCGGTCGGCGGGATCGGACTGGCCGTCGAGCAGACCCTTGTCGCGCAGACCGCGGATCAGCCGCGCCAGCTGCGCCTTGTCCCGCCCGGAATGCTCGACCAGATCGCTCTGCGTGGCCTGCGGATGCCTGGCAAAGAAGCCGAGCACCTTGTGCTCCATGTGGGTCAGATCGCTGGGTCCATCGCGCAGCTCGCGGTACTGCTGGGCGCGATAGCGGTGCATCACGGAATGGATCGACTCGAAGACGTCTTCGGCAAGGGAGGTGGCCATTTGGAGATATTGTCGGCTATATCGCGGATATTGTTGACATTATCAACATGCATGACCCGGGTGTACAGCCGCAAGGGGGCCGGAGCCGCGACCCGGCCGATCCCCGAACCCACCCTGCGCGGATTTACCTGCGCCGTGCCGGAACGTGCAGGTGTTCGTCTCCCCAGCTGCCCGGGAGCTGCCCCCTGTCCCGCTGGCCGCGCGGCCGCAACAGCCACAGGACTGCAAGGGCCGCCGCCACGGCAACCATGATCGGAAGCTTGTTCATCGCAGTACTCCTCGCCGGGCGGCGATCAGGTGGAATCAGGCTTGCGCAGGCGCGACCGCGACATCGGCCTGGCCGGACTGGCGCAGCGCTTCCGCCACCAGCCCCGACGCCTTCTGCCGCTCGACGAACGCCCGCACGTATGCAGCACCGGCACTGCGGCCCTTGGGCACCGCCATCGCCTGGCGGATGTCCGTGAAGGCATCGTCCAGCACCCGATAGCGCGGATCGGCGGCGGCCACCCTGGCCAGCGGCTGGCGCACGCCGGCCGCGGCATCCAGCTCCCGCTCGATGAACAGGTCCACCGCCCCCCCGGAGGTGGCAGCGCGCTCCAGGCTGGCGTGGGCCAGCGAGCGAGACAGGAACAGGTCGTAGGCCGCCCCCTGCCCCACTGCGATACGCAAGCCGGGCCGGTCCAGCTCCGCGACGCTGCGCCAGGGCGCTGCGGCCTTCACCAGATAGGTGCCCTCGATGATCACGTAGGGCGCGCTGAAGGCGATCTGCGCTTCGCGCACCGGCTCGATGGCCAGGAAGGCGATGTCCCAGACATCCTCCTCCAGGGCGGCGAACACCTTGCCGGCGGCATCGAAGGTGTTCATCTGCAGCTCCACGCCCAGCTCTGCGGCCAGCGCCCTGGCCAGCGCCACCGAGACGCCCTGCGGCTCGCCTTGCGGGCCGCGCTGGGCGAGGACGGGGTTGCCGAAGTTGATCGCGGCGCGCAGTACGCCGGTGGGCGCCAGATCGGCGATTACCGCCTTGTCGATTGCTGTCATGCTGTTCTCCTGCTTGCTGGGTTAACGGAGCGGAAGGCTGTAGGTGAGGATCAGGCGATTCTCGTCGGCGTCGCGGGCGAAGCTGGAGCGGTAGCTCGCGTTGCGCCAGCGAATGGCGAGGCTCTTGAGGGGGCCGCCCTGGATCACGTACTGCAGGTCGGTGTTGCGCTCCCACTCGCGGCCTTCGCCGGCCTGGGTGGCGGCCTCGGCGTGGTCGCCCCGCACGTAGCGGCTCATGAAGGTCAGGCCGGGAACGCCGAGGGCAGTGAAGTCGTAGTCGTAGCGCAGTTGCCACGAGCGTTCGCCGGGTTCGGCGAAGTCGTTGATCTGGATGTAGTTCACCAGGTAGGGGTCGGTGCCGTTGAGATACGGCATCGAGGTGTCGCCCGCCAGCTTCTGCCAGCCCAGGCCCAGGGCATGCCCGGCCAGGCTGTAGGTGAACAGGGCGCCGAAGGCGTCGCTATCGATGCGCCCGCCGCGGGCGGAGCCCGCCTCGCCACTGCGGGAATAGCGAAGGTCGCTCTTCAGCTTGCCGGCGCCCAAGGCAAGGCTGTGGCCGAGGCCGACGAAGTGCTGGTCGTAGACGTCCCGGAGTTGCCCGTACTGGTAGCTGAACAGCAGGTCGCGCGGCAGCTTCAGATCGGCCCCGGCGATGCGGAAGTCATCGCCCTCGGCCGTGGCGGCGAAACGCCGGTTCTTGTTGTTCAGGCTGAGGTCAGTGCGGTCCGTGGAGTCGCGCTCGGTCACCTGGTCCAGGCGCGCCAGGGTGAGCGTCAGCCCGTCGATCTCCCTGACACTGAGCAGGCCGCCCTCGAAGGTCTGCGGCAGGATGCGCCCGGTATTGGCCTGGACGGTGGGCAGCTTGGGCACCAGGGTGCCGTAGCGCAGCTCGCTGTCGCCCGCGCGGGCTTTGAAGGTCGCGCCCAAGCGGCTGAACTCGTCGGCGGCTTCACCGTCGTCGTGGACCGGCAGCAGGCCGGAGCCGGCCCGGCCCTTGCCGGAATCCAGCTTCACGCCGAGCATGGCCATGGCGTCCACGCCGAAACCGACGGCACCCGGCGTGTAGCCCGAGCGCCAGTCGAGGATGAAGCCCTGCGCCCACTCCTCGCGCTTCGACTGGCCGCTCGCCTCGCGGAAGTCGCGGTTGAAGTAGTAGTTCTGCAGTTGCAGGTTGGCCTTGCTGTCTGCGAGGAAGCCTTCGGCCTGGGTGGTGCCGACCGCCAGCGCAGGGAGGATGGCGAAAAGGGCCTTGGGCAGTTTGTTCTTGTTGTACATCTGAAACTCCAGGCGATGGAAAAGAGAGCGGCGAAGGTTCGCTAGCGCCGCTCGAGCCCGCGAGGCGGGAAGTGCTGCGTTGAAAAGTCCCTGCCGTGGCGGGTGGCTACGGCAGGTACAGGCGGCCCGGGTGCGGGCCGCTTGTCAGGGTCAGCCGGTCTGGCGACCGGCCACGGCGGCGGAGTTGGCCGCCTCGGGGTGGTTGAGGCGCATGAACAGGGTCATCAGGAACGCCACCACCAGCAGCGAGCTGAGGAACAGCAGGCCGGTCGCCGCGCTCTGGCTCTGCCCCTTGACCAGGCCGACCAGCGAGGGGCCGACGAAGCCGCCGAGGTTGCCGATGGAGTTGATCACGGCGATCGACACCGCAGCGGTGGAGCGGCTGAGGAACAGCGTCGGCAGTGCCCAGAACGGCGACTTGAAGGCGTACAGGCCGGACAACGACAGGCAGATCATCGCCATGGCCACGACCGGATCCTGCAGGGTGCCGGCGCCGAGCAGGCCGAGGGCGGCGAAGCACAGCGGAATGGCCGAGTGCAGCTTGCGCTCGCCGCGGCGGTCGGATCTGCGCGACCAGATGACCATGGCCACGGTCGCCACGATGTAGGGCAGCATGGCAATCAGACCGATCTGGGTATGGCTCAGGTTCTCCGAGAAGCCCTTGATGATCTGCGGCATCCAGTAGCCGATCCCCAGGCTGCCGCACTGGTAGATGAAGTAGATGACGGCCAGGTAGAGCACCTTGGGGTTGGCCATGGTCTGCAGCACGTTCAGGTGGCGGACGTTCTTGCGGCTCTGCCGGTCCTGCTCCAGTTCGGCGATCAGCCACGCTTTCTCCTCCGGCTTCAGCCACTTGGCCTGCTCCGGGCGGTCGGTCAGGTAGCAGAAGCAGGCGATCCCCAGCAGCACCGCCGGAATGCCTTCCAGGAACAGCATCCAGCGCCAGCCGCTCCAGCCGAGCCAGGCGACGTTGTCCATGATCCAGGTGCTGAGCGGCGCGCCGATGATGTAGCTGACCGGGATGGCCGCGGTGAACAGCGCCACCGTGGTGGCCAGCTCCTTGGAGCGGAACCAGTAGGTCAGGTAGACGATGATGCCCGGGAAAAAGCCCGCCTCCGCCACGCCCAGCAAAAAGCGCAGCACGTAGAGCTGGGTGGCGTTCTCGGCGAAGGCCGTGGCCGCGGCGAGCAGGCCCCAGGTCACCAGGATGCGGGCGATCCATACCCGCGCGCCGTACTTGTTGAGCATCACGTTGCTCGGCACTTCGAACAGGAAGTAGCCGATGAAGAAGATCCCCGAGATGAAGCCGAAGGCCTCGCTGGTCAGGGCCAGCTCCTTGTTCATCTGCAGGGCGGCGTAGCCGATGTTGGCGCGGTCCAGGTAGGAGACGATGTAGAGCAGGAAGACGAAGGGAATGATCCGCAGGGTGACCTTGCGGATGATCGCCGGTTGGTCGGCGGTATTGTTGTTATTCATGATGACCTCGTTGGGGGCCGGAGGCGCCGGCTTGCGCGTGTTCGGTAAAACCGGGTTCAGGCACTGAACACCATGCACACGGGGCTTCCCGTGGCGATGGAGAAGCCTGTGCGGCGCAGCCCGCCGCTACGCTCGTCGACGGCGAATGCCACTATGCTGTCGCTGTCCTCGTTGAGCGCAAACAGAAACCGACCGTTGGGCGTCAGGGTGAAGAAGCGCGGGGTCTTGCCGCCGCTCGGCACGAACTCCTGCGGGCTGAGCAGACCGGATGCCGGGTCGATGGCGAACACCGCCACGCTGTCGTAGCCACGGTTGGAGGCGTACAGGAAGCGACCGCTGCGATCGACCTCGATTTCCGCGGCCCGGCTGTTGCCGGTCCAGGACGCCGGCAGCGACGGCAGTATCTGCAGCGGCTGCAGTGCGCCCGAGCCGGCATCGAAGCGGTAGGTGGTGACGCTGGAATCCAGCTCGTTCACCGCGTAGGCGAACGGCGCCTTCGGATGCAGCGCCAGATGGCGCGGTCCCGACCCTTCCCGGGCCGCTACCGAGGGCTGCGCGGCCGGGTGCAGCCGACCGTTGGCGAAGCGGAAGCTGAACACGCGATCCAGGCCTTTGTCCGGCACCAGCACGAAGGTGCCGCTGGCGTCGAACGGATTGAAATGCGGCTTGGCGAACGGCTGCTCCACCCGGTGCGGCCCGGGCTGCCCTTCGAGCCCGACCAGCTGCACCACGCCGCCCAGGGCACCGTCCGCCTCGACCTGCATGACCGCCAGGGTGCCGCTGATGTGGTTGGACACCACCAGAAAGCGCTCAGTCGGGTCCAGGGCCAGGTGCACCGGGTTCTTGCCCTCGCAGCTCTGCCGGTTGAGGAACTCCAGCCTGCCGCTGGCCTTGTCCACCGTGAAGGCGCTGACTTCGCTGCGGTCGCCGTGCACGCAATATAGGCGGTCGCCGGCGCGATTCAGGGCCAGGAAGGACGGGTTGACCAGATCCTTCACCACCTGGACCGGCTCCAGGCTGCCGCGCGTCTGGTCGAGCTGGTAGACGCTGATGCCCTGGCCACGGGCATTTCGCTCGCGCGTGGTGCGCGAACCTACATAGGCGTACATGGGATGGGTTCTCCGCGGTTCGGATGGGGATGCCTGCACCAGGCCGGCGCCGGGCGGCAGCAGGCTGCCGAGCAGGGTGAGGCCGGCCGCGCCGGCGAGCTGTTTGAGCACCTGGCGGCGGCTGCCGCCGGCGGTTGGCGCCGGGTCCGGGCGATGCGGGTCGTCGTCGTGCATGAGGGCTTTCCTTCTTGTTCTTGTCGTCAGGCAAAGCGGGCGCCAGGTCCTGGCGCCCGGGTCATTCCGTCACCGGGCGGCGCGCCCGACCACCTTGCGCACCACGTAGGGCAGCACGCCGCCGTGGCGCAGGTAGTGGATTTCCTGCGAGGAATCCAGGCGCAGGGACAGCTCGACGCTCCGCTGGCTGCCGTCCGCGCGGCGGATGCGCAGCTCGATCGGGTTGTCGCCGACCCGCAGCGCATCCAGCCCGCAGAAGTCCAGCAGTTCGTCGCCGGTCAAGCCCAGCGCCTCGCTGCCCTGGCCGGCACCGAACAGCAGCGGCACGATGCCCATGCCGATCAGGTTGCTGCGATGGATGCGCTCGAAGCTGCGCGCCACTACCGCCCTCACGCCGAGCAGCGCCTGCGCCTTGGCCGCCCAGTCGCGGCTGGAGCCGGCGCCGTAGTTGATCCCGGCGAACACCACCAGCGGCGTATGGCGGGCCGCGTGGCTCTGCGCCGCCTCGTACACCGGCAACGCTTCGCGGTGCTCGGCATCCCAGGCCCAGGCGCCCACGCCGGCGTGTTCGCCGAGCAGGCGGTTCTTCACCGCGCGGTTGGTGAAGGCGCCGCGCAGCATGACTTCGTGGTTGCTGCGCCGGGTCGAGTACTGGTTGAGGTCGCGTGGGTCTTCGCCGCGTTCCAGCAGCCAGCGGCCGGCCAGGCTGTCGGCGGGAATCGCCCCGGCCGGCGAGATGTGGTCGGTGGTGACGTTGTCGCCGAGCACCAGAAACGCCTTGGCGTCGCGGATCGCCAGGCTGTCCGGCGCCGCGGCCGCCACCTCGCTGAGGTAGCGGGGCCGGCGCAGGTAGGTCGACTCGGCCGCCCACGGGAAGCGCACGCTGCCGGTGGCGGACAGCGCCTGCCAGTGGTGGGTGCCGTCCCAGACGGTCGCCAGGCGCTGCTGGAAGAACTCGGGACGCACCACCGCGCGCTCCAGGGCGGCGACCTCCGCGTCGCCGGGCATCAGCTGCGCCAGGGTCACCGGGTTGCCGTCGCGGTCGGTGCCGAGCGGCTCGTGAAGCAGGTCGATGTCGATGCGCCCGGCGATGGCGTAGGCGACGCAGAGCGCCGGCGAGGCCAGGTAGCCGGCCGGCACCTTGGGATTGACCCGGCCCTCGAAGTTGCGATTGCCGGAAAGCACCGCCACGCCCTTCAGGCCGCGCTCGGCGAAGGCTTCCACGTGGGACTCCAGCTGCCCGGAGTTGCCGATGCAGGTCATGCAGCCGAAACCGGCGAGGTGGAAGCCCAGCGCCGCAAAGTCGTCGAGCAGCCCGGCCGCCTCCAGGTAGTCGGCCACCACCCGCGAGCCCGGCGACAGCGAGGTCTTCACCCAGGGTTTGGCGCGCAGCCCCAGGGCGCGCGCCTTGCGGGCCAGCAGGCCGGCCTGCAGCATCAGCTGGGGATTCGCCGTGTTGGTGCAGCTGGTGATGGCGGAGATGACCACGCTGCCGTGGGTGATGGGCTCGCCGAACGACGGCTCGAAGAAGCGTTCCTCGCCCAGCGGACGACCGCCACCGAGCACCTCCTCGCGGAACGAGGCCGGCACCTCGGCGAGTGCGCGGCGCTGGTGCGGCTGGTGGGGCCCGGCCAGGCTGGGCTCGATGCCGGCCAGATCGAGCTCGATCAGCTCGTCGAAGTCCGGCTCCGCCTCGTCCTCGCGGCGCCAGAACGGCTGGGCGTGCATGTATGCCTCGACCTTGTGGCACTGCTCGGCGCTGCGGCCGCTGAGCTTGAGGTAGTCCAGGGTCTGTGCATCGAACGGGAAGAACACCACGGTCGCACCGTATTCCGGCGCCATGTTGGCCACCGTGCCGCGCGCCGCCCAGCCGAGGCTGGCCAGCCCCGGGCCGGTGAATTCGACGAACTTGCCGACCACCGCGCGCTGGCGCAGCAGCTGCGCCACGTGCAGGGCCAGGTCGGTGGCGGTCACCCCGGGGCGCAGGGCGTTGCGCACGCGAATGCCGATGACCTGCGGGAAGCTGATCGGCACCGGCTCGCCGAGCATCGCCGCCTGCCCTTCCAGGCCGCCTACGCCCCAGGCGAGCACGCCGATGCCGTTGATCATCGGCGTGTGGCTGTCGGTGGCCACCATGTCGTCGGGATGCAGGATGGGCTGTCCGGCGGCACCGGGGCTCTCCCAGACCACCCGGGCCAGCGCCTCCATGTTCATCTGGTGGATGATCCCGGTACCCGGCGGAATCACCTGGAAATTGTCCAGGCTCTGCTGCGCCCACTTGATGAAGCGATAGCGCTCGCCGTTGCGACGGAAATCGATGTCCAGGTTGGCTTCGACCGCCTCGGCGTCGCCATAGCGCTCGACGATCACCGAATGGTCGATGGTCAGCACCGCCGGGATCAGCGGGTTCATCCGCTGCGGATCGCCGCCCAGCTCGGCCACCAGGTCGCGCATGCCGGCGAAGTCCGCCAGTGCGGGCAGGCAGGTGGTGTCGTGGAACATCAGCCGGTTGGGCTTGAAGGGCACCTCGCAATCCGGCCCCTGGCCGGTGGCGCGGGCCAGCACCGGCGCCAGGGCCTCCGGCGAGCAGCGGGCGACGTTTTCCAGCAGCAGGCGGATGGAATACGGCAGGCGGCGCAGCTGCTCCGGAGGGAGAATCTTGTACAGGTCGACGATGGCGTAGGTGGTGTCGTCGACGGACAACTGGCTGAATTGATCCACGGCAGGCTCGCTCACGATTGGTTCGGCTTGTTATCGCAACGAGAACGCTCTGGGTTATCTCGTCGTTGAACCGATACTACGAGCGGGCATGGCCGGGGAAAATTGAAGTCTCGCCAAGGCAGCGTTCTCCAATTGAGAACGCTAGGCGGCTCAGGCGCTGGGGCTGCGCAGGCTGTCGATGAAGGTGCGCAGGGTCGGCGAGGCGGCGTCGTACTTGCGGAATATGAGCAGCAACGAGCGCTCGGCCCAGGGCTCGGCCAGGGTCACGGCCTTGAGCTGGTGGCTGCGCTGGTACTGGCGGACCACGCTGCGCGGCAGCACGGCCAGGCCCATGCCGGCCGAGACCATGCGGCACATGCAGTCGAAGCTGCTGATGCGGATGCGCAGCTTCAACGGCACCCCGAGCGCTTCGGCGGCCTGGGTCAGCAGGCTGTGCACCGAACTCTCCAGGTGCGGTCCCACCAGTTCGTGCTCGAGCACCTGGCTCATCTTCAGGCTCTTGCTGGCGGCCAGCGGATGCGCGGCGGGCACCACCACCGTCAGCTCGTCGGTGCGGTAGGGCAGCGTCTCCAGCCCCTGCGCGGCGGTCTGCGCGGCGATGATGCCGATGTCGGCCCGGCCGTCGGCCACCGCCCGCACCACGGCAGAGCCCACCCGTTCCTCGACGTCGAAACGGATCTGCGGGTAGAGGGCGGCGAAGCGGGTGATGTCCTGCGGCAGGAACTGCGACAGCGCCGAGGTGATGGCGTGGATGCGGATATGCCCCTTGATGCCGCTGGCGAATTCGCTCAGTTCGTTGTCCAGGCTCTGCAGGGTCTGGCGCACCTGGCGGGCATAGAACAGCAGCGACTGGCCGGCGGGCGTCAGCTCCACGCCGCGCGCATAGCGGACCAGCAGGGGCGAACCGACCTGCTCTTCCAGCTCGCTGATGCGCTTGCTCACCGCCGATACGGCGAGATGCCTGAGCCGCGCCGCGCGGGTCAGGTTGCGCTCGTCGGCCACGGCGATGAACAGGTCCAGGCTGGTCAGGTCGTAACGCAAGGGCGGCTCCGGTAGGTCAGCGTCAGGGGCGAGGCCTCATTGTGACGCCGGCCAGTGGAGTCTTCCAAGGGCGGCATAAGGCGCCAGGAAGCCCGCACGCTTTTCGCTCAGCCACGCGCCCGGCGCGCCGCTTCGACCAACCCCTCCAGCCAGTCCTGGTGCCCGTTGATCATCGGATTGGGCCTGGCCTTGGCCAGCTCCGCGGCGGGCTTGCCCTTCTGGGTTTCCTGGGTCAGCACGCGCACGCGGCCGCCCGGCAGGTCTTCGAGCAGCCAGGCGTGGTGCACGTCGAGGCGGGTTTCTCCCGCGCCCGCCCAGCCGTGCCAGGCCACCCGCCCCGGCTGGTCGCCGGCCGGTGGCAGGTATTCGACGACCTGCGCCTGCACCGGGAAGCCGAAGGTCTCGAAGTAGAAACGCACGCCCTCCTCCAGTTCGGGCCCCTTGCCGTCGTGGAAGCGCACGTTCGCCGAGTTGGCGTAGTAGCTCGGCCAGCGCGGGGCGATGCTGAGCCACGGCCACAGCTCGGCGGCGCTCAGGCCGGCCACGATGATCTCGTTGGAGACGAAGTTTTCGGTGGTGCCCGGCAGGTAACCGGCGGGCCAGATGATTGCGTGCATGGGGATTCCTCGGCAGGTTGGCAGCCGTCGCTGCGTTTTGACCGGGCCATTGTCGAGAGGCAGAATCCATAAGGCCAATCAGGTTTTCTTAGGAAACGCATAAGCATGCGCGATATCAGAAGCCTCGACCTCAACCTGCTGAAGACCCTCGACGCGCTGCTCGACGAGGGAAGCGTGACCCGCGCGGCGGCGCGCCTGGCGCTGACCCAGCCGGCGGTGAGCGGCATGCTCACCCGCCTGCGCGATAGCTTCGACGATCCGCTGTTCGTCCGCGCCCAGCGCGGCATGGTGCCGACCCCGCGCGCCCTGGCGCTGGCCCTGCCGGTCAAGCGGGTGCTCGGCGAGATCGAGGCGCTGCTGCAGCCGGAGACCTTCGATCCGCGCACCGCCAGCCTGACCCTGTCCATCGCCGCCACCGACTACGCCCAGCGCAGCATCGTGGTGCCGTTCCTGGCCGCACTGCGCGAGCAGGCCCCGGGCATCCGCCTGGCGGTGCGACCGGTGGAGGACGAACGGGTGACCGGGCAACTGGAGGCTGGCGAACTGGACCTGGCGATCCTCACCCCCGACATCGCCCACGAGGGCCTGCATGCGCGGCACCTGTACGACGAGCAGTACGTGTGCGTGCTGCGCGCGGGACATCCCGCCGCCGCTGCGTTGACCCTGGAGCGCTTCTGCGCGCTGGACCACGCCATCGTTTCCTATTCGGGCGGCGGCTTTCGCGGCGTGACCGACAGTGCGCTGGCGCAGCTGGGCCGCGAGCGGCGGGTATGCCTGTCGGTGACCAGCTTCCTGGTGCTGCTCGAGGTGCTGCGCAGCAGCGACCTGATCGCCGTGGTGCCCAGGCGGCTGCTAACGAACGCCGAGGGGCTGCAGCAGGTCGAGCCGCCGCTGGCGATCCCCGGCTTCAGCAAGATCGCCGCCTGGCACGAACGCACCCACCACGATCCGGCCCAGCGCTGGGCCAGGGCGCTGCTGTTCGCGACCTGCAACGCCCTGCCCTGACCCAGCTTGGGCGCCCCGATCCGCTCGCGGAACCGAGCACCGCACGCCCGGACCGAGCGCCGCGCCCACCCGGAATGTCTCTTTCAAAACATTCCCCTGCGCTATCAGGCATCTGCCCACGCCCGCTTTCTCCCCACAATGTCATCACGATCCAATGGGATGACCACTGCCATGAGCCTGCTGAAAAAGGCGCTGCACGAGAAAACCTTCGTCTGCGTCATGGAGTTCGTCCCCCATTCCTCCAGCGAGCGCTTCTCCGGCATCGAGGAACTCATGGCCCGCTCGCAGCTGTGCGGCTGGCCGATGACCGTGGCCATCGCCGACCGCGTTGGCAGCCCCTTCGAGATGTCGCCGCTGGAGGCCTTCGCCAGTTTCCAGCGCCCGCCTCCCGCACTGCTGCACTTCTCCGGCAAGGATCGCGAACGCCACGACCTGCTGGCCCAGCTGCAACAGATGGACGCCGCCGGCCTCGACCAGCTCCTGCTGCTCACCGGCGACCGCCTGCCGGGCCACGAGCCCGGTCAGCGCCCGGTGCGCTACCTGGAGTCGGTGGCCGCCCTGCAGATGGTCCGCCAGGCACGCCCGGACTGGCTGCTCGGCGCCGGGATGCATCCGTTCAAGTACCGCGAGGAAGAAGGTGGCGCGCAGTACTTCAAGGCCGCGAAGAAGCTCGCCGCCGGCGCGGACTTCCTGTCCCTGCAACTGGGCTACGACGCCGGCAAGCACCACGAAGCCATCCAGTGGATGAGCCGCCAGCGTTCGCCCAAGCCCCTGCTCGCCTGCGTCATGGCCCTGACCCTGGGCCGCGCGCGAATCTTCCAGCGGGTTGCGGGCATCGTGGTCACTCCCTCCATGCTCGCTCTGCTCGAAGCCGAGGCCGCCGTCTCCAAGGCTCACGCCCAAGCGCGCAGCCTCGACAGGCTCGCCCTGCAGATCATCGGCCTGCGCCTGATGGGGTACGCCGGGATTCACCTGTCCGGCATTCATGACGTGAAGCAGTTGCTGACCCTGGAGCAGACGATCGACGACTGGCAATCGCGCATCCACTGCCTGGAAGAATGGGCTCCCGCCTGGGAGGCCTGCTGGCGGATGCCTGGGCTGCCCGCGGTGACCTTCCACCCGCCCGAAGCGAACTGGCGGCTGGGCGAGGCGAGCGTCACCGCCTCGCCCAAGGAGAAGCTGCGCTACCAGCTGCTGTCCGGCGCTCATTCCTTGCTGTTCAACCGCACCCACTGGCTGAGCCGGGCGTTTGCCAGGACCGTGCAGCAGCCGTTGTGGTCGACGCCCCTGGGCGCCCGCCTGCTGCACGGCCTGGAGCGCGGCGTGAAAAGGCCGCTGGTGGGCTGCGACACCTGCGGGCGCTGCCGCCTGGAAGACACCCTCTACATCTGCCCGGAAACCTGCCCCAAGGGCCTGGCCAACGGCCCCTGCGGCGGCACTTCGCTCAACCGCTGCGAGTTTGGCGATCGCGAATGCATCCACAGCGTCAAGTACCGCACCGCCCAGGCGGTGCACCAGACCGCCGTGCTGACCGAGCGGCTGATTCCGTGCATCGAGGAAGACAGTCGCCACCGGAGTTCGTGGCCTAGCTGGTTCGACTCGTCGCGGTGAAATAAACAGGCGCTGAATGAGCGGAGCGCGTTCTCGCGGGGCAGGACGGGCCGGTTTATGCAGGCCAATCCCCGCTCAAATCCCCATCAGCATCGGCAACAGAATCGCCGTGGCCGCCCCGGCCAGGCTCATCGCCAGGGCGGCGAACCCCCCGGCTTCGTGATCCTCCTGCAGGGCCTGGGCGGTGCCGATCGCATGCGCCGACAGCCCCAGACTCAGCCCGCGGGCGGCCGGGCTGGTCACACCGGCGCGGTCGAGCAGCAGCGGGCCCAGCACCGCGCCGAGAACGCCGGTGATCATCACGAATACCGCCGTCAGCGCGGGAATTCCGCCCATCTGCTCGGCCAGGGTGATGGCGATGGGCGAGGTCACCGACTTGGGCGCCAGGCTCATCAGCATCTGCCGGTCGGCGCCCAGCAGGGCCGCGAGGCCGAGGGTCAGGACAACGGTGACCGTTCCACCGACTAGCAGGGCGATGCTCACCGGCCAGAACAGCTGGCGGATGCGCGGCAGGTTCTGCTGCAGCGGCACCGCCAGCGCCACGGTGGCCGGGCCGAGCAGCAGCCAGAGCATGCTCGACTCCTGGCGATAGCGCGGGTAGCCGATGCCGCAGGTCCACAGTGCGCCGACCAGCAGCAGGGTCGCCACCAGCACCGGCTGGGCCAGCAGCCAGCGGCTGCGCTGGTACAGCTCCAGGGCCAGCTGGTAGGCCAGCAGGGTCAGGCCGAGGACGAACAGCGGATGGCCGACGATAGCCGTCCAGATGGCCGTCATGACTGCTCTCCCTGGCCGAGCTGGCGGCGGACCAGCCACTGCATCAGCGCGCCGGTCAGCGGGATGGCGACCAGCAGCGAGAGCACCAGCGCGGCGGCAATGGCCCAGAAATCGGCGGCGATCCGCTGCCACTGCACCATGATGCCCACCGCCGGCGGCACCAGCAGCAGCGGCAGATACCGGAGCAAGGTGCCGGCGCTCTGGCGCAGCGCCTCGCTGCCGCGCCCGTCGATGCCCAGCCAGGCCAGGGCCAGCAGCATGCCGAGGATCGCCCCGGGCAGCGCCGGCAACAGCCAGAGGCTCAGAGCGGTGCCGGCCAGCTGGAACACCAGCAGCAGGAGCAGGCCGCGCACGCTCACGCCCTACTCCTCCTCGTCCACGCCGATCCGCCGGCGGAACAGCGGTCGCGGCTCCAGCACCGAGCGTCCGTACAGCACGCTGATGCCGGTCAGGCCCTTGAGCGCATCCAGCGCCGGCTTGTCCTCGCGCACCGCGAAGGCGTCGAAGCCGCACTGGCGCATGTGGCTGAGCTGGTCGCGCAGCACGTCGCCGACCGCGCGCAGCTCGCCCTGCCAGCCCAGCCGGGTGCGCAGCAGGTAGGCCTGGCTGTAGGCGCGGCCGTCGCGAAAGCTGGGGAATTCCAGGGCGATCAGCGGCAGGCCCGCCAGCCAGGGCGCCAGTTCCTCCGGCTCGTCGTCGGGAGCCAGCCAGACGCCATCGCGGGTATCGGCGCGCCCGGCCAGTACTTCCGCGCTCTGCCTTGCGCGCCACAGCGCCAGCGGCAGCAGCAGCGGGCCGTCCGGCAGCGGCTCCGCCGCTTCGCGCACCCAGCTCCACGGATCGTCGGCGACGATGCGCGCGCCGCCTTCGCCCAGCTTGATCAGGTTGTTCATGCCGGCACCTCCGCCTGGCGGTAGACCCGTTCCTTGAACGGCTCCAGGCCGATGCGCTGCACGGTGTCGACGAAGGGTTCGTCGCCCTCGCGGTAGGCGAGGAAGGTGTCGACCAGGCGCTCGATCACCTCGGGAATCTGCGCGGCGTCGAACGACGGGCCGATCACCTTGCCCAGCGCGGCGGCCTTGCCCTGGGCGCCGCCGATGGTGACCTGGTACCACTCGCTGCCGTTCTTGTCGACGCCGAGGATGCCGATGTTGCCCAGGTGGTGGTGCGCGCAGGCGTTCATGCAGCCGGAGATGTTCAGGCTCAGCTCGCCCAGGTCGTGCAGGTGGTCGAGGTCCGCGAAGCGCTGCTGGATGGCCTGGGCGATGGGGATCGACTTGGCGTTGGCCAGCGAGCAGTAGTCGCCGCCCGGACAGGCGATGATGTCGGTGAGCAGACCGACGTTCGGCGCGGCCAGGCCCAGCTCGCCGGCGCGCTGCCAGAGGGCGTGCAGGTCGCTCTTGCGCACGTCGGGCAGCACCACGTTCTGCTCGTGGGCGATGCGGATCTCGCCGAAGCCGTAGCGCTCGGCCAGCTCGGCGATGCCTTCCATCTGTGCCGAGGTCACATCGCCCGGCGGCGCCGCCGGGCCCGGCTTGGTGGACAGCACCACCGAGGCGTAGCCCGGCACCTTGTGCGCCTGGACGTTGCGCTCCACCCAGCGGGCGAACGCCGGGTTGCGGGCCAGCGCGCTGCCGTAGCCGAGGTCGGTGTCGTCCAGCACGGCGTAGGCCGGCGGCGCGAAGAACGCGGCGACGCGCTGGTATTCCGCCTCGGTCAGCTCGGCCGGGCCGTCCTTGATGTGCTGCCACTCCTCCTCCACCTCGCGGGCGAAGGCTTCGACGCCGAGCGCCTTGACCAGGATCTTGATCCGCGCCTTGTACTTGTTGTCGCGCCGGCCGTGGCGGTTGAACACCCGCAGGATGGCCTCGACGTAGGACAGCAGGTGGCGCCAGGGCAGCGCCTCGCGCACCTGCTGGGCGAGGATCGGCGTGCGCCCGAGGCCGCCGCCGACCATCACCCGCAGCAGCAGCTCGCCGGCTTCGTCGCGGTAAAGGTACAGGCCGATGTCGTGCATCATGATCGCCGCGCGGTCCTGCTCGGCCGAGCAGATGGCGATCTTGAACTTGCGCGGCAGGTAGAGGAATTCCGGGTTGACCGTCGACCACTGGCGAAGGATCTCGGCCAGCGGCCGCGGGTCGAGCAACTCGTCGGCGGCCACGCCGGCGAAGGCCTCGGTGGTGATGTTGCGCACGCAGTTGCCGGAGGTCTGGATGGCGTGCATCTCCACCTCGGCCAGGCGTTCGAGGATGTCGCCGACCTGCTCCAGCTCGATCCAGTTGAACTGGATGTTCTGCCGGGTGGTGAAGTGGCCGTAGTCGCGGTCGTAGTGGCGGGCGATATGCGCCAGGGTGCGCATCTGCTCGCTGGACAGCGTGCCGTAGGGGATGGCTACGCGCAGCATGTAGGCGTGCTTCTGCAGGTACAGGCCGTTCTGCAGGCGCAGCGGCAGGAACTCCTCCTCGCTGAGTTCGTCGTTCAGGCGCCGCTCGATCTGGTCGCGGAACTGCGCGACGCGCTCGAGCACCAGGGCGCGGTCGTATTCGTCGTATTGGTACATGGGCCACCTCGTCCAGCCGGCCCGCGCCATCGCGGCGGCGGGCAATCTGGCGGCGACTATGCCGGGACGAGGCGGACGAAAACAGCGGCAGATCGGGCGGAAAAAACCGTATCAGATGCGCCGCTCAGCGGCTGCGGCGCGCCACCTGCGGCCTCAATAGGCGCTGGCGAACTCGACCTCGCCGAGCAGCGCCTCGCCGGCCTCGAAGCGTGCGAGGTTGGCGACGAACAGGCGGGCCACCGCGGCGGGCACCAAGGGACCGGCGATATGCCCGGTTACCGTGAGATTCGGCGCGTCCCAGAACGGATGTCCCGCCGACAGCGGCTCCTCGCGGAACACGTCGAGCACCGCGCCGGCCAGCCGTCCCTCGCGCAGCGCGCGGACCAGCGCGTCGTCGACCACGGCATTGCCGCGCCCGACGTTGAGGAACAGCGCCGCCGGATCGAGCGCGGCGAAGAAGGCGTCGTCGTAGATGCCGTCGGTGCCCGCGGTGTCGGGCAGGATATTGACGATATAGTCGGCCGCGCCGGCGGCCTCGTGCAGGCCGTCGAGACCGACCACCCGCTCGAAATGTTCGAGTGGCCGCGGGCGTTGGGCGACCCCGGTCAGGCGCATGCCGAACGGCGCGAGCAGGCGGGCCACCTCGCGGCCGATCTCGCCGGCGCCCACGATCAGCACCCGACGCCCGCACAGCGAGCCGGGAATGCGCGCATCCCACTGCCGGCGCGCCTGGTTGTCCCGGCGGCTGCGCAGCTGCTGCTCGCGCTCCAGCATATGGGCGAGCAGGTACTCGGCGATCGGCTGGCCGAACACGCCGACGGCGCGGCTCAGCCGATAGTCGCGGGGCAGGTCCGCCGCCAGCAGCGGCTTGAAGCCCGCCCAGGTCGACTGCAGCCACTGCGGCCGCAGGCCGCCGCGCAGCAGGCGCTCGGCCTGGTCCGGCTCGCCCAGCCAGATCGCGCAGCGGCGCAGCGCCTCGGCGCCGGCGGACTCCTCGACGAATTCGAGATCGGGCCGCAGCGCCTGGAGGGCGGCGCGCAGCTCGGCGTTGCGGGAGTCGGCGAGCAGAATGGGGCCCATCGCGGATCGTCCTGTGGTCGTGGCTGAAGAGCGCGAATATACGCGGCTCGCCCGCCGCCGGCAGTCTCCGCCCGCCATCCGCCAGGGCCAGCGCAGGAAGGGAATCCGTTGCAGGGGCGAATTTATTCGCCTTGGCGGGGCATCTTGGCGAATGAATTCGCCCCTACAGGCCGGGGGTTGTCCTGGTCTATCCGTGCTACCCGCCCCATCTGATCCGCTTTTTATCGACGGATCTGAGTCTGTTTCCGCTGCAGCGCTGCGCGGATCATTGGCCCCATCTTTTGTAGGCCGATGGAGCCCCCACCATGAGCGAACGCATTCCCGCGAAGATCGTCGAGACGATCGAGCCGCGACCGACGCGCCTGACACCCGCGCAAGCCGGCGGCGCCATTCACACCCGCAGCTTCACCGGGCTGTTCCGCAACCTGCGCCTGGCCGGCGCCGGCGCGCTGTTCCTGCTGTTCTTCGGCACCGCCTGGCTGAACTGGGGCGACCGCCAGGCGGTGCTCTGGGACCTGGCCGGGCGCAAGTTCTACATCTTCGGCGCCACCTTCTGGCCGCAGGACTTCATCCTGCTCTCGGCGCTCTTGATCATCTGCGCCTTCGGCCTCTTCGCCATCACCGTGGCCGCCGGCCGCGTGTGGTGCGGCTACACCTGCCCGCAGAGCGTGTGGACGTGGATCTTCATGTGGGCGGAGAAGGTCACCGAGGGCGACCGCAACCAGCGCATCAAGCTCGACGCCGCGCCCTGGTCGGCGGAAAAGCTCGCCCGCCGCGGCGCCAAGCACGGCCTGTGGCTGGCGGTCAGCCTGGTCACCGCGCTGGCCTTCGTCGGCTACTTCACGCCGATCCGCGCGCTGGTGCACGACCTGTTCACCCTGCAGCTGGACGCCGGCAGCGCCTTCTGGGTGTTCTTCTTCAGCGCCGCCACCTACGTCAACGCCGGCTGGCTGCGCGAGAAGGTGTGCCGCGACATGTGCCCCTACTCGCGCTTCCAGAGCGTGATGTTCGACGCCGATACCCTGATCGTCTCCTACGACAGCGCGCGTGGCGAAAGCCGCGGCCCGCGCAAGAAGGAGATCGACCACAAGGCCGCCGGCCTCGGCGACTGCATCGACTGCACCCTGTGCGTGCAGGTCTGCCCGACCGGCATCGACATCCGCGACGGCCTGCAGCTGGAATGCATCGGCTGCGGCGCCTGCGTCGACGCCTGCGACAGCATCATGGACAAGATGGGCTACGCCCGCGGCCTGGTGCGCTACACCTCCGAGCGCGAGCTGGCCGGCGAGCGGACCCGCTGGCTGCGCCCGCGTCTGGTCGGCTACGCGGCGGCGCTGCTGCTGATGTTCGGTGCCTTCGGCTGGGCCCTGAGCGCGCGCCCGCTGGTGTCGCTGGACGTGACCAAGGACCGCGGCCTGTTCCGCGAGAACAGCGCGGGGCAGATCGAGAACATCTACCGCCTCAAGGTGATCAACAAGACCCAGCAGCCGCACCGCTACGCCGTGACGCTGGTCGAGCCCGGCCCCTTCGTGCTGCAGGGCGCCGAGGAGCTGCAGCTGGCCCCCGGCGAGATCCTCGACGTCGCGGTGAGCGTGGCGCTGACCGCCGAGCACGCCCCGGACAGCGCCACCACGCTGCGCTTCGCGGTGGCCGACCTGGATGAGTCCGAGGTGCGCGTCACCGCCAAGAGCACCTTCGTCTCGCCGCGCCATCGCTGAGGCTCTCGGTAGGGGCGAATTCATTCGCCAAGCAGGCCATCGGCCTGCCTTTGGCAACATCGGGGCCGCGTTGCGGCCCATGGCGAATGAATTCGCCCCTACAGGGATGCGCCAGGGCCAATGCATTCGCCCGTACAACTCGGGTTCCCGGAGCCGATCCCATGAACGCTAGCAACTCGGTAGACTCTCACGCCTCGATCCCGGCACTGGTGAACCCGGACAAGATGAAGCGCTACGAGAAATTCGCCGACGAGATCGCCGAGCTGATCCGCACCGGCGTGCTCGCCCCCGGCCAGAAGGTGCCCTCGGTGCGGCACGCCAGCCGCACCTACGGGGTCAGTCCGTCGACCGTGTTCCAGGCCTACTACCTGCTGGAAAGCCGCGGCCTGATCCTGGCGCGGGCGCGTTCGGGCTACTTCGTCCGCGAACTGGCCCGCCACCCGCTGTCCGAGCCGGGGATCAGCGCCCGCGAGGCGCAGACAAGCGCGGTCGACGTCAGCGAGCTGGTGTTCTCGGTGCTCGGTTCGCTCAAGGACCCCAACACCGTGCCGTTCGGCTCGGCCTTCCCCAGTCCCGACCTGTTCCCCCTCGCCCGCCTGGCGCGCTCCATGGCCCACGGCGTGCGCGAGCTGTCGCCGCACGCGGTGATCGCCGACATGACCGAGGGCAACGCCGACCTGCGCCGGCAGATCGCCCTGCGCTACATGGTCAGCGGCGTGATGCTGCCGCTGGAGGAGCTGGTGATCAGCACCGGCGCCATGGAGGCGCTCAACCTGTGCCTGCAGTGCGTGACCCGCCCCGGCGATCTGGTGGCCATCGAGGCGCCGGCCTTCTACGCCACCCTGCAGGTACTGGAACGGCTGGAGCTCAAGGCGGTGGAGATTCCCGTGCACCCGCGCGAGGGCATCGATCTCGCCAGTCTGGAGGACAGCCTGGCGCGCCTGCCGATCAAGGCCTGCTGGTTCATGAGCAGCCTGCAGAACCCGCTCGGCGCGAGCATGGACGACGACAAGAAGCGCGCCCTCTACGCGCTGCTGCAGCGCCACCAGGTGCCGCTGATCGAGGACGACGTGTACGCCGAGCTGTACTTCGGCAGCCAGCCGCCCAAGCCGGTGAAGAGCTTCGACCGCGAGGGCCTGGTGATGCACTGCGGCTCGTTCGCCAAGTGCCTGGCGCCGGGCTACCGGGTCGGCTGGGTGGCCGGCGGGCGCTATGCCGAGCAGATCCGCCGGCTCAAGCTGATGACCACCATCTCGCCGTCGGTGCCGGCGCAGGCGGCCATCGCCGACTACCTGCAGCACGGCGGCTTCGACCGCCACCTGCGCAAGCTGCGCCATGCGCTGGAGAGCCAGCAGGCGTCGATGCTCGCCTCGGCGGCGCGGCACTTCCCGGCCAGCACGCGGGTGACCCGGCCGAGCGGCGGCTATTTCCTGTGGTTCGAATTCCCCGAGCAGGTCGACTCGCTCAAGCTGTTCCAGCTGGCCCTGGCCCAGGGCATCAGCCTGGCGCCGGGTCCGATCTTCTCGGCCACCCGGCGCTTCGGCAACTGCGCGCGGCTCAACTACGGCCATCCGTGGGACGCGCAGAGCGAGCGCGCCATGGAAGTGCTCGGACGCATCCTCGCCTCGTTCTGATCCGGTTTAATCGCGCCGATCTGAGTCTGTTTTGCAGCGAACCCGACTTCTAAAGTGTGCAACGTGCCGCGCCTTGCGCCGCGGCCGCCAAGCACCCTGTCAGCAGAAAGGTTTCGACATGAGCACAACGATTTCCGAACAGGCGTACGACTACCGGGCGGTGCGCCAGTTCGCTGTGATGACCGTGGTCTGGGGCGTCGTCGGCATGGCCATGGGGGTGTTCATCGCCTCGCAGCTGGTCTGGCCCGCCCTCAACTTCGACCTCGAATGGACCAGCTTCGGCCGCCTGCGCCCGCTGCACACCAGCCTGGTGATCTTCGCCTTCGGCGGCTGCGGGCTGTTCGCCACCTCCTACTACACGGTACAGCGCACCTGCCAGACCCGTCTGTTCGGCGGTCCGCTGATCGCCTTCACCTTCTGGGGCTGGCAGGCGGTGATCGCCATCATGCTGGTCAGCCTGCCGCTGGGCTACACCACCACCAAGGAGTACGCCGAGATCGAGTTCACCGGCGCGGTGGTGATGGCCATCGTCTGGGTCGCCTACGCGGTGGTGTTCTTCGGCACCGTGATGAAGCGCCAGACCAAGCACATCTATGTCGGCAACTGGTTCTTCGGCGCCTTCATCCTCGCCACGGCGATGCTGCACATCGTCAACCACCTGTCCATCCCGGTCGGCTGGTTCAAGTCCTACTCGCTGTACAGCGGCGCGACCGACGCCATGGTGCAGTGGTGGTACGGCCACAACGCGGTGGGCTTCTTCCTGACCACGGGCTTCCTGGGGATGATGTACTACTTCGTGCCCAAGCAGTCCGGCCGCCCGGTGTATTCCTACCGGCTGTCGATCGTGCACTTCTGGGCGCTGATCACCCTGTACATCTGGGCCGGCCCGCACCACCTGCACTACACCGCGCTGCCCGACTGGGCGCAGACCCTCGGCATGGTGATGTCGATCATCCTGCTGGCGCCGAGCTGGGGCGGCATGATCAACGGCATGATGACGCTGTCGGGCTCCTGGCATAAGTTGCGCACCGACCCGATCCTGCGCTTTTTAGTGGTGTCGCTGGCCTTCTACGGTATGTCCACCTTCGAGGGGCCGATGATGGCGATCAAGACGGTCAACGCCCTGTCCCACTACACCGACTGGACCATCGGCCACGTGCACGCCGGGGCGCTGGGTTGGGTGGCGATGATCACCTTCGGCTCGCTCTACCACCTGATCCCCAGGGTGTTCGGCCGCGCGCAGATGCACAGCGTCGCGCTGATCAATCTGCACTTCTGGCTGGCGACCATCGGCACGGTGCTGTACATCGCCTCGATGTGGGTCAACGGCATCATGCAGGGCCTGATGTGGCGGGCCACCAACGTGGACGGCACGCTGACCTACTCGTTCGTCGAGGCCCTCGAAGCCAGCCACCCGGGCTTTATCGTGCGCCTGATCGGCGGTGCCTTCTTCCTCACCGGCATGCTGCTGATGGCCTACAACACCTGGCGCACCGTGCGCGTGGCCGGCCCCGCCGTCTCTCAGGCTCATGCGCAGTGCGCATGACCTTTCGCCCGGCGTCCCCACGCCGGGCCTTTTTATTTGTGGAGATACACCATGACCCACGAACTCTGGCCGCTGGCCTGCGTGACCCTGTTCTTCATCGCGGTGCAGCTCTGCCTGTCCGGTAGGAGCCAGCGCAACCTCGACGAGGCGACCATGCTGCCGTTCGCCGACGACCCGGAGGTGGCGCGGCGCATGGAGCAGGCCACCGGCAGGAGCCGCACCGGCTGCGCCTGCCCGGGCACCTGTCAGGGGCGGTGCGCGGACTGGCAGAGCCTGGCGGCCTGAAAGCCCGACGCGCCGAGTGGGGATTGCAACGGGCGGGGAAAGCGTCTACCGTCCGCGGCCGAATGAACCACCCAGCAATGAGCGGCCATGCGAGCAATTCGAGACGAAAACGACTACGACGACTATGACGACTACCGGCCCAGCGCCGCGGCGGCACCGCGCCGCGAGCGGCGCCTGGCCTTCGAGATCGCCCTGGGCATCTGGCTCGGCGGCGTGGCCGTGGCGGCCACCTCGGCGGTCGGCTGGTATCTGATCAATACCCTGTCGTCGGTCAGCATCCAGTTCGGCGCACCGTAACGCCCTCGTCCGGCGGGCGCCCTGCCCGCCGCGACGGACTCCGCGCGGTTCAGCCGGAACCCGCCGGATCGCCGGCCCGCTTGGTGGCGGGCACGCGCTTCCCCTGCGCGACCTGCCGCTGCCCGGCGTAGTCGCCGCCTGACCCTGTCTGGCGCGCCGTCCTCCTGCGGCCCGCTGCACCCGCTTCTGCTGTCTCGCCCTTGCGGCCTGGCCTGCGCTGGGACGCTCTCCCGCGCGCCTCTACGTCCATCCGCCCTTCTGGCCGCGCCGCGCCATGTCCCCTGGCTACGCACGGGCGGCCACCTGAAGCGCTCGTTCCCCGCGGCTTGCCCCCCGGCCCAGCGCCACCTGCCAACCCTGTCACTTTCCCTACAAGGCTGGGCTTTACAGCGCGGCACAATGACGATAATAATTCTCATTAGCCAATAATTAGTAAAGGATCTACTATGCTGCGCCCCTCCCCTGTCCTTGCGCGCCTGCACCGCGGCCAGCCGGTCTGCGGCCTGCTCAACTCGGTGCCATCGCCGCTGCTGTGCGAGATGATCGCCGCCGCCGGCTACCACTTCGTGATCCTCGACCTCGAACATCTGCTGCGCTCCGGCGAGGAGCTGATGCACTGCCTGCGCGCCTGCGAGGCCGCCGGCATCGCGGCCTGGCTGCGCGTGCCGGAGGTCGACGCCAAGCTGATCGGCCGGGCGCTGGATGCCGGGGTCGAGGCGATCGTCCTGCCGCGGGTGGAAAGCGCCGCACAGGTCGAGCAGGCCCTGGCCGCCGCCTGCTTCCCGCCACTGGGCCGACGCGGCATCAGCGGCGGGCGCTGCACCGGCTTCGGCGCCCTCGGCCTTGCCGACTACATCAATCTCGCCAACGTCGAGCCGCGCCTGGTGCCGATGATCGAGAGCACCGCCGGCATCGCCGCCCTGCCCGAGATCCTCGCCCTGCCCGGCATCGCCATGGTCCTCGAAGGCGCCCTCGACCTCGCGCTGGATCTGGGCCTCGGCGCCGATCCGCTGCATCCGCAGGTCTGGGAAGCGCTGCAGCAGGTCGCCGCCGCCTGCAGCGCGGCCGGGGTGCCGTTCTGCGCCAATCCGCGCACGCCCGAGCAGCTTCGCCACTGGCGCGAGCGCGGCGTACGCGCCTTTCTCGCCGGCGAGGACCGCGGCCTGCTGCTCAACGCCCTGAAGGCGCGGCGCCGCGACTTCGCCGTCGAGGGCTGAAGGGCGTCCGCCTAGCCTCCGAATACCGCCCCACCTCCGTTACCCCTGCCCCGGCAAACGCATCCGCCTTGCCGTCGGCCCGCCATTGCCCAGGAGAAACCCATGCAAAGGCCCCTCGTCATCCTCAGTCACGTCGCCACCCATGCCGTCTGCGAAGGCTTCCTGCCCGCCGCCCGGCAGAGCGGACAGCCGCTGCTGATCCTCACCGACCACGCCCAGGAGCACTGGCGCCACCTCGCCGACGCGCAGATCGCGGTCGACGGCCTGGAGATCCTCGAGTGCGACGTGTTCAACCCGCTGGCGGTGATCGAACTGCTGCACGCCCACGGCCAGCGTCCGCGCGCGGTGTTTTCCAACAGCGACCACCTGCAAACCAGCTGCGCCCTGGTGGCGGAAGCCTTCGCCTGCCCCGGCAAGGACTGGCGGATCTGCCATGCGGCGAAGAACAAGGCGGAGATGCGCGAGCGCCTGCAGCGCCTCGGCCTGCCCGGCCCCTGGTTCCAGGTCCTGACGCCCGGCGCGGCGCTGCCCGTCGACGCGCCCTTCCCACTGGTGGCCAAGCCGCGCGAGGGCGTCGCCAGCCTGGACGTGCAGCTGTGCCGCAGCGCCGCCGAACTGGCCGACTATTGCGCGGCCTTCTGGCAACGCCAGCCGAACCGCGCGCTGCTGCTCGAAGCCTATATGGAGGGCCCGCTGTTCACCCTGGAAACCCTCGGCGACGGCCAGAGCCTGCAGGCCATCGGCGGCTTCGACGTGACCCTCTCGCCGCCACCGCACTTCGTCGAGCTGGAGGCGCGCTGGAACGGCCCGCTGAGCCGCGCCGCGCGCAGCGCCGCGCTGGCCCAGGTGGCCGCCTTCGGCGTCAACTTCGGCGTCTGCCACAGCGAGTTCATCCTCACCGCCGACGGCCCGGTGCTGGTCGAGATCAACTACCGCAGCATCGGCGACGGCCGCGAGTTCCTGCTCGACCGCCTGCTGCCGCAGGGCTGGTTCGCGCGCATCCTCGCCCTGCACCTGGGCGAGCCGCTGGACGAGACGCAGCCCAGTAGCGCGGCGGCGCTGGTCCACTACCTGGTGGCTCCGCATGGCGGCCAGCTGCGCGGAACCACCGCCAGCTTCAGCGCCGAGGACGCCGGCTACTGGACCGACTACTGCGCGCTGCGCGAGGTCGGCGACGAGATCCGCCTCAGTCACTCGAACAAGGACTACCTCGGCGTGCTGCGCCTGATCGCCCCCGACGACGCGGCGCTGCAGGCACAGTTCGCGGCCGTGCGCGGCGACCTGCGCTGGGAGCTGGCATGAATCTCCACGACCTCGACCTTCACCAAGACCAGGGCCAGGACCACGACCGCGCGGTCATCGGCCAGCGCATCCTCGACTGCTGCCTGCGCGAGGACATCCGCGGCCTGCTCAGCCGCGCGCGCCAGACAACGCTGCCGGCCGAACTGGCCGCCCACTGGCCGCAGCCGGCGGAGCCCGACTGGCTGTGCATCGACCACCTGGGCGGCGGCGAGCTGTGGCTGCCGGTGCGCGGCGGCGGCCCGCTGCAGGCGTGGAGCGCGGTCGGCGACCGCTGGCTGCGCCGCCAAGGCGAGCACGTAGCGCTGGAACAGGGTTATCGCCGCTGGCTGGAACATTTGGCGCGCGGCCTGGACGGCGAAAGCCTGGCGCTGTTCGCCGACTACATGGAGGAGGCCGACTGCGCGGTCGAGCACCGCCGCCTGTGCGGCGCGGCCTACGCCGCGCAGGCCGGCGCGCTGGAGACGATCCTCGACGAAGCCGACTGGGGCCGCCGCCTGCTCGGCATCGACCGTCTGGCCAGCTACCTGGACCATCCCTTCTACCCCACCGCGCGGGCCAAGAGCGGCTTCGACGCCGCCGCCCTGCAGGGCTACGCCCCCGAGTTCGCGCCGCGCTTCCACCTGCGCTGGCTGGCGGTGCCCAGGGCGCTGCTCGAGCAGACCAGCGCGCCGCCGGCGCTGTGGCCGAGCTTCGCCGCAGTCGGCCTGCCGGCCGCGCTGGAGATCAGCCACGCGCTGCTGCCGGTGCATCCGCTGACCTGGCCGGAACTGGAACACCACGGCCTGCCGGCCGGCTGCCTGCGCGCGCCGCATGCCGCCCTGGAGGTGGAGCCGACCCTCTCGGTGCGCACCGTGCTGTGCGTCGAGGCGCCGCGCTGGCATATCAAGCTGCCGCTGCTGGTACGCACCCTCGGCGCGCGCAACCTGCGGCTGATCAAGCCGAGCACCATCCACGACGGCCACTGGTTCCAGACCGTGCTGCAGGCGCTGGCCGCGCGCGACGGTCAGCTCGGCGCGCGCTATATCCACGTCGACGAGCAGCACGGCGGCCACGCCGCCGACGCGCGCCACCTGGCCTATATCCTGCGCCGTTACCCGGACGGCCTGGAGCGGACGACCCCGGTGCCGGTCGCCGCCCTGGCCAGCCGCCTGCCCGACGGACGCCTGCTGGTCGCGGCGCTGGCCGAGCGCTTCCACGCCGGCGACCTGCTGGCCTGGTGGCAGGAGTATGTCGACCTGCTGCTGGCCGTGCACCTGCGCCTGTGGCTGGTCTACGGCATCGCCCTGGAGGCCAACCAGCAGAACGCCGTGCTGCTGTTCGAGGCCGGCCGGCCGCTGCGCCTGCTGATGAAGGACAACGACGCCGCCCGCCTGTGGCCGGCGCGCTTCGCCAGCGCCTGTCCCGATCTGGTCGCGCATCTCGCCGAGCTGCGCGACGAGCGGATTCGCGTCGACGGCACGCGGCCGCTGGCCGAGATGTTCTGCACCATCACCCTGCAGCTGAACATGATCGCCCCGCTGGAGGCGATGGCCGCGGCCGGCCTCGCCGGGCGCGCGAGCCTGTATGCGCTGCTGCGCGAGCGCCTGGCCGCCGCTCTGGACGCGCTGGAGAACGAAGGCGTGGCGGTCGACGAGGCGCGCCATTTCCTGCTCGACGCCCCGCGCCTGCCGGTGAAATACCTGCTCAGCGCCGGCAGCCTGTTCAGCAAGGCGCACTCGGGTGCGGCGGACATCAACAAGTTCTACGGCTACAGCGCGGCGAACTTCCTGCAGGAGGCGAGCCCATGTCCCGCCGACTGACCGCCAGCGTGCTGCTCGGCCACTACCTGTCGGCCTTCACCGCCCTGGGTGCGCCATTGTTCCTGCCGCGCATCCTCGCCGACCTCGACGCCCCGGCGCCGACCTGGAGCATCGGCGTGCTCTACGTGCTGCCGACCCTGTGCACCGCGCTGGCGGCGCCCGTGTGGGGGCGCCTGGCCGACCGCCATGGCTGCCGGCTGTCGCTGCTGCGCGCGCATGCCGGCCTGGCGGCGGGCTTCCTGCTCGCCGGGTTCAGCCCGAACCTGGCGGTATTCACCTTCGCGCTGGTCGTCCAGGGCACCTTCGGCGGCGCCATGGCGGCGTCGAATGCCTATCTGGCGACCCAGCTCAAAGGCGAAGGCCTGGCGCGGGCGCTCAACCTGACCCAGTACTCGGCGCGCCTGGCGATGCTCAGCGGGCCGGTGCTGGTCGGCCTGCTGGCCAGCGCGGGCCTCGGTATCGAGATGTATCGCTACCTGGTCTGGCTGCCGCTGGCCGCCTTCCTGCTGGTGCTGCCGCTGCCGGCCGACGCGCCGCGCGAGCAGGTACGCAGCGCGGATGGCCCGCCGGCGGGCGGCGAACTGCCGGCGGACCTGCTGCGCCTGCTCGCCGTGCAGTTCCTGTTCAGCTTCGCCATGGTGGTGACCTTCCCCTACTTCGTGCCCTACGGCGAATCGCTGGGGATGAGCAACGACGCGCTGATCGGCCTGCTCTACAGCCTGCCGCACCTGGTCTACCTGCTCGCCCTGCCTTGGGTGCAGCGCCGCGGCGGCCCGCTGCTGGCGGTGGGCCTGGCGGTGCTGGCGCTGGCCAACCTGCTGCAGTTCCTGCACCCGCCCGCCGAGCTGCTGGTCGCCCTGCGCCTGCTCGCCGGGCTGGGCATGCTGCTCGCCTTCGTCGGCCTGCACCGCTGCCTCGCCGAGCGCCGCAACCCGGGCGGCGCCGGCCGCCTGTTCGGCTGGTTCGACGCCAGCGGCAAGTGGGCCGGCAGCGCCGCTGGCCTGGCCGCCGGCCTCGCCGTCCAGCTCCATGGCAACGCCATGCCGTTCCTGATCGCCTGCCTGGCCGCGCTCGCCGCGCTGGCCATGGCTCACCCCCTGGCTTCCCGTTCGCCGGAAACCGCTCCATGACCCTCGCCATTCGTACGCCCCAAGAACGCACCCTCGACGGCGCCGCCCAGCGCCACGCCATCGATTGCCTGCTCAACTGCTACCTGCGCGAATACGCCCTGCCACGCGGCGAGGCCAGCCTCGACTGCCAGGCCCAGGACCTGCCCATGGGGCTGCGCCAGTTGCCCGGCCGCCGCGTGCAGGTGCGCCTGGCCGACGGCAGCCGCCTGGCGCTGCTCGCCGACCGCACCAGCGTGCTCGGCCGCTGCCGCTTCCTCAGCGCGCCTTGGTTCAAGGGCCACGGCCAGGGCTGGCAGGCGCTGGACGCCAGCAGCCTCGCCCGCCTGCTGCTCACCCCGCTGAGCGGTCCGGAACGCCACGCCGAACTGCTGCAGCAGATCGACAACAGCCTGCGCATCACCCGCACCTTCCTCGGCCACGCCCGCGCCTCCAACCATGAGCTTTCCGGCAGCCCCGAGCCCATGGACAGCCATGAGCCCATGGACAGCCCTGAGCCCATAGACAGCCTGCTGCATTCCGAGCAGGGTCAGGTCTGGGGCCACGCCCTGCATCCGACGCCCAAGAGCCGCGACGGCGTTTCCGAGGCCGACCTGCTGGCCTGCTCGCCGGAAGTCGGCGCGCAGTTCCCGCTGCACTGGTTCCGCGTCGATCCGGCGCTGATCCGCCACCAGGGCGACGACCCGCGCGGCCTGCTGGCCCAGGTCGCCGGCGCCGAGCACCTCTATCCGTGCCATCCCTGGGAAGTCGCCCGGGTGCTGGCCGACCCGCTGGTCCAGCGGGTGCGCGAGCGGGGCCTTCTGGAATACCTCGGCCCGCAGGGCCTGGCGCTCTACCCGACCTCTTCGGTGCGCACCCTCTACCATCCCGAGCTGAGCCATTTCCTCAAGTTCTCGATCCACGTGCGGCTGACCAACTGCGTGCGCAAGAACGCCTGGTACGAGCTGGACAGCGCGGTGGCGCTGACCCGCCTGCTCGGCCCGCTGATGAGCGAGCTGGACGCCAGCGTGCCGGGTTTTGCGCTGATGCCCGAGCCGGCCGCCAGCACCCTGGACCTGTCCGCCTACGGCAGCGTGGAGGAAGCCCGCGAGGTCACCGAGTGCTTCGGCATCCTCTACCGGCAGAACCTCGACGCGGCCAGCCGCGCGCGCTACCAGCCGCGGGTCGCCATGGCGCTGTTCACCTGGACCCTGGACGGCGCCAGCGCCTGCCAGCCGCTGGTCGCGCAGTGCGCGGCGCAGCTTCGCGTCGACCCGGGCGAAGCTGCCGTGCGCTGGCTGCGCGCCTACGCCGGGCTGCTGCTGGGCGGCTCGCTGCTCTGCCTGTTCCGCCACGGCGTGGTGCTCGAACCGCACCTGCAGAACACCCTGCTCGGCTTCGACCAACAGGGCCTGCCCTGCCGCGTGTGGATCCGCGACCTGGAGGGCACCAAGCTGGTCCCCGAACACTGGCCGGCCGAGCGCCTCGCCCACCTCGACACGCGCACCCGCGCCTCGTTGCACTACGACGCCGACAAGGCCTGGAAGCGGGTCGCCTACTGCGCCCTGGTCAACAACCTCGGCGAGGCGGTGTTCCATCTGGCCGGCGGCGACCTGGCGCTGGAGAAACGCCTGTGGCGCGAGATCGCCGCCATCCTCGAGACACAGCGCACGCCGCTCGGCGATCCGCCGGCATTGCGCGAGCTGTGCGCCGGCGCGCCCCTGCCGAGCAAGGAGAACTTCATGACTCGCCTCTTGATGAAGGCCGACCGCGAGGCCGGCTACACCGCCCTGCCCAATCCGTTGACCGCTGCGGGCGCCGCCGCCCCTGGAGCCTGCCAATGAGCCTGCCCGTTGCCGTTCAAGAGGCCATCGCCGAACTGCGCCAACAGCACCGCGAGCCGCTGTGCGCCTATCTCTACGACCTGCCGGCGCTGGCGCGCCACGCCCGCGCCCTGCGCGCGGCGTTGCCGGCCGGTTGCGCGCTGTTCTACGCCGCCAAGGCCAACCCCGAGGCGCCGATCCTGCGCACCCTGGCGCCCTGGGTCGACGGCTTCGAGGCGGCCTCCGGCGGCGAGCTGCGCTGGCTGCACCAGTGCCACCCCGACAAGCCGCTGATCTTCGGCGGCCCTGGCAAGCTGGACAGCGAGCTGGCCGCGGCCATGGACTGCGGAGTTGCCGCCTTCCATGTGGAAAGCCTCGGCGAGCTCCGCCGCCTGGCGGTCGTCGCCAGGGCCTGCGGCCGCCCGGCCCCGGTGCTGCTGCGGCTCAACCTCAAGCTCGACCAGGCGCCGGACAGCCGCCTGGTGATGGGTGGCAAGCCGACGCCCTTCGGCCTCGACGAGGAAGCCCTGGACGTCGCCCTGGCGCTGCTCGCCGGCGAGCCCTGGCTGAAGCTGGAAGGCCTGCACTTCCATATGCTCTCCCACCAACTCGACGGCGCCGCCCATCTGCAGCTGATGCGCAGCTACCTGCGCTGCTTCCGCCAGCTCAACGCGCGCCACGGCCTGGATCTCTCCCTGCTCAACGTCGGCGGGGGGATGGGTATCGATTACCGGGACCACGCCTCCTCCTTCGACTGGCCGGGTTTCTGCGCGGGGCTCGCCGCGCTGATCGCCGAGGAAGGCATGGCCGGCACGCGCATCCGCTTCGAGATCGGCCGCTTCCTGACCGCCGCCTGCGGCTACTACGTGATGGAGGTGCTGGACCTCAAACGCAACCACGGCCAGCACTTCGCCGTGGCGCGCGGCGGCACCCACCACTTCCGCACCCCGGCGGCGCAGGGCCACGACCATCCCTTCGTGGTGGTGCGCGGCAGCCAACCGGCGGAACTGGAGAACCAGCCGGTGACCCTGGTCGGCCAGCTGTGCACGCCCAAGGACGTGCTGGCCCGCCAGCAGCCGGTGGCCGCCCTGGCGGTCGGCGACCTCCTGGTGTTCACCCTCGCCGGCGCCTACGCCTGGAACATCTCGCACCAGCAATTCCTGATGCACGAGCCGCCGCAGATGGTCTTCCTGGAGGCGTGAGCGCTCGCCACGGGATGGCGAATGTTTCATCCAATCAGGGCTTTACAATTCCTTTACGGATCGATAACAATTCTCATTAGAAAAAGAATTGCATTACAAGGAAGCCATCCCCTTCGCCCCGGCCTTGCGCCGGACGAAGCCTTCGCCTGCCCCTAACGCCACCGACGCGACGCCCGCACGAGCGGGCCCGCCGTTGCTCGTCTCGGAGCAGGGTGGATGGCTGTACTAACAATCAGGAGTGTTATCCCCCATGAACAAGACCACCCGCCAGGCCCGCATCAGCCCTGCCTGTCTGTCGCTACTCGGTTTGCTCGTCGCTCCCGCGCTGCACGCGGAATCGCAGGCGGCCCTGGAAATTCCGGCCACCAGCGTTACCGGTGCCAATGAGCAGGAAAACTACAAGGCCAGCGAGAGCAAGAGCGCGCTGAAGACCGACGCACCGCTGCGCGACATCCCGCAGACGGTCAACGTGGTGCCCGAGAGCGTGATCAAGGACCAGGGCGCCCAGTCCATGGAGGACGTGCTGAAGAACGTGCCCGGCGTCGGTCTGTCCAACGGCGATGGCCAGCGCGACCAGATCACCATCCGCGGCTTCAGCGCCATCGGCGACCAGTTCATCGACGGCATGCGCGACGACGCGCTGTACTTCCGCGATCTCTCCAACATCGAGCGGGTCGAGGTGATCAAGGGCCCGGCGGCCGTGCTGTATGGCCGTGGCTCGTCCGGCGGCCTGATCAACAGCGTGAGCAAGAAGCCGAGCTTCGCTCCCAAGCAGGAAGTGGGGGTCAGCTTCGACAGCGAAGGCAAGCGCCGTACCCAGTTCGACGCCGGCAGCGCCGACCCGCAGGGCGACCAGGCGTTCCGGGTCACCGGCGCCTACGAGGACAGCGACACCTTCCGCGACGATGGCTACATCGACCGCAAGGCCATCGCGCCCTCGGCCTACTTCCGTCTGACCGACGACCTGGAGCTGAACGTCGGCGCCACCTATCTCTACGACAAGCGCCTGATCGACTTCGGCATCCCCGCCCGTGGCGACCGCCCGGTGGATGTCGACAGCGACAAGCGCTTCGGCTCCGGCGACGAGGACCAGGACTACGCCCGCAGCGAGGTGTTCTCCTTCACCGCCAGCCTGGACTACCGGATCAACGACGATCTGACCCTGACCAACGCCACCCGCTACTACCGCTACGACCTGGACCGCAACAACACCCTGGCCGACAGCAGCGCGAGCCGCTTCGTCACCGCGTCCAACGGCGAACTGCTGGTGAAGCTGAACCGCGGCAACGTGGCGCGCGACGAGTACGGCCTGTTCAACCAGACCGACCTGAAGCAGCAGCTGCAACTGGCCGGCATGCAGCACAACCTGCTCTACGGCGTGGAAGTGGGCTACCAGGACAAGTACCAGCGGGTGTTCAGCCAGAGCAACGTGGCCCAGGTGCCGGTCTACCGCGACGCCCTGGTGGCGGTTCCGGAGCATGCCAGCACCCTGACCTCCAAGGGCACCAACTACCAGGAAACCGCCGGCTTCTACGTGCAGGACATGATCGAGCTGACTTCCCAGTGGAAGGCGCTGCTCGGCGTGCGCTACGACATCTTCGGCCAGGAGTACGACGACAGGCGCACGCAGAACGTCGACCTCGACCGTACCGACAAGACCTGGAGCCCGCGCGCGGGCCTGGTGTTCCAGCCGGACCAGGTGCAGTCCTACTACGTTTCCGTCAGCCGCAGCTACCAGCCCTCGGGTGAAGTCTTCGCCCTGAGCACCGCCGCCGAGCACCTGGAGCCGGAAGAGACCACCAACTACGAGCTGGGCGCCAAGTGGGACCTGCTGGACAACCGCCTGGCGGTGACCGCGGCGATCTTCCGTCTCGAGCGCACCAACATCAAGGCCGTCGACCCGGCGACCAACCTGACGGTGCTGGCCGGCGAGCAGCGCACCGACGGTTTCGAAGCCACCTTCAGCGGCCAGCTCACCGACAAGTGGCAGGTCTACGGCGGCTACGCCTACCTGGACGCGGAGATCACCGAGTCTCCCGCCAAGACCAACGGCGTAGCCAACGAAGGCCAGACCCCCACCCTGACCCCGCGCAACACCGCCAACCTGTGGGTGGTGCGCTCCCTGAACCCGGGCTGGCGTGTGGGCGCAGGCGCCAACTACGTGGACGAGCGCTTCACCTCCCTGGACAACAAGGTGGTGATGCCCAGCTACACCACCTACGACGCGGCGCTGTTCTACGCCGAGCCGCAATGGGATGCGGCCCTGCGCCTGAAGAACGTCTTCGACAAGGAGTACTACGCCTCCGCCCACGGCTCGGTGGACCTGATCACCCCCGGTGCGCCGCGCACCCTGGAGCTGAGCGCGAACTACCGCTTCTGATCCAGTCTCCCTGGATCGGCGTTACCGCAAAAGAACACCCCCGCCATCGGCGGGGGTTTCTTTTTATGGCCACGATGGCTGTCTCGCAACCTGTCCTCTTCAGCGGCGCAGCGCCTTTCAGCCGCTCACGCCCAGCGCCTCCAGGAAACTCTCCAGCACCAGGTGCGGCCGGCGGCCCTTGCGGGTGACGCAGGCCAGGCTGATGTCGTAGTAGCGCGACGCCGGCTTGAGCGCGCGCAGGCGGCCTTCCTGCACCCACTGGCGGGCGTAGTGATCGGGCAGGTAGCCGATGTAGCGCCCGGTGAGGATCAGGAAGGCCATGCCTTCGCGATCCGAGGCGCTCGCCGTGCAGCGCAGCGCCTGGTAGTGGGCGCGCGCCTCGGCCGGCAGGCGGAAGGTCGGCGCGATGGCGTCCTGTTCGTTGAGACGCTCGTCGTCCAGTTCGGCCTCGTCCACGTAGTACAGCGGATGACCGACCGCGCAGTACAGCTGCGAGCGCTCCTCGTACAGGAAGTGGTACTCCAGCCCGCTCAGCGCGCCGGCCTGCGGCACCACGCCGACGTGCAGGCGACCGTCGAGCACGCCCTGCTCCACCTCGCTCGGCGGCGTCATGCGGATCTGGATGCGCACCTCGGGGCCACGCTCCTTGAGGCGCGCCAGGGCGTGGGTGACGCGCATGTGCGGCACGGTGACCAGGTTGTCGGTCAGGCCGATGTCCAGCTCGCCGCGCAGATGGCGATGCAGGCCGTTGACCTCGGCGCGGAAACTCTCCAGCGACGCCAGCAGGCGCAGGCTGGCCTGGTACACCTCGCGGCCCTCCTCGGTCAGCGCGAAACCGCCGCGGCCGCGCTGGCACAGCCGCAGGCCCAGGCGCTGCTCGAGGTCGCTCATCTGCTGGCTGATCGCCGAGCGACCGATACCCAGCGCGCTTTCCGCCGCCGAGAAGCCGCCGCACTCCACCACGCTGCGGAACAGCTTGAGCAGGCGGATATCGAAGTCGCTGACCTGGGCCAGGGGATCGCTGCGGCGGGTACTCATTGTTTAGTGGCTTCCGAACTCAGGACAGGAAAGATCGACTCTTGCCGACTTTAGGTCCCGGCCATCCGCCCCGCAAGTTGCCCGCGAAGGCGCGGCTCGGCCGGGCGGGCGCGCTCGCGGTGCGCTCGCCCCGCGCGTCGGAACTCAGATGAACCTGACCCCGGGCTTGGCGCGCTCATCCACCACCAGCTCGAACACGTCCGGCCGCGCGTAATGGCCCGCCACGTCGAAGTCGTAGCGGGCGCGCACCAGCTCATCGGTGTCGATTTCCGCCACCAGCAGGCCGCGCTCGCCGAGCAGCGGGCCGGCCAGCACCTCGCCCAGCGGGCCGACGATGACGCTGCCGCCGTTGATCAGCGGACGCTCCGCCGGCCAGCCCTCGACCTCCAGGCCCAGGGCGTTTGGAGAGTCCTGCACCTGGCAGGCGCTGACCACGAAGCAGCGGCCCTCGCAGGCGACATGGCGCATGGTCGCCTGCCACATGTCGCGCTCGTCGACCGTCGGCGCGCACCAGATGTCGACGCCCTTGGCGTACATCGCGGTGCGCAGCAGCGGCATGTAGTTCTCCCAGCAGATCGCCGCGCCCAACCGGCCGGCCCGGCCCTCGACCACCGGCAGGGTCGAACCGTCGCCCTTGGCCCAGATCAGCCGCTCGGTGCCGGTGGGCATCAGCTTGCGGTGCTTGGCCACCAGCCCGTCCTGTGGGTCGAAGAACAGCGCGGTGCAGTACAGGCTGTGGCCGCTGCGCTCGATCACCCCGACCACCAGGTTGGCGCCGCTGCGCGCCGACAGCGCGGCCAGCGCCTCGGTTTCCGCACCGGGCACGTCGATGGCGTTTTCGTGGTAACGGGCGAAGGCTTCACGGCCTTCCGGCAGGCGGTAGCCCAGCTGGGTGCCGAAGCGCTCGCCCTTGGGATAGCCGCCGAGCAGGGCCTCGGGCAGTACCACCAGGCTGGCGCCGGATGCACGGATGGCGTCCTCGTAGGAGAGGATCTGCTCGAGGGTGGCGGCCTTGCCGGCGGGCAGCGAACCGATCTGCAGGGCGGCGACGATGGACTTGGGCATGGTGACGGTACTCCTCGCTGGGCATGGACGTTGTGCGTTGACGTTGCACATTGTCGAACCGTGGCGAATCATGAATAAAGCCGCCCCTGCCACTTAACGATATGAGCCATATGAATATCGCCCAACTCGATCTCAACCTGCTCAAGGTCTTCGAAGCCCTGCACGACGAGGCCAGCGCCAGCCGCGCGGCCCTGCGCCTGGGCGTCACCCAGTCGGCGGTGAGCGCGGCGCTGCGCCGCCTGCGCGAGGTGTACGGCGACCAGCTGTTCGTGCGCACCGGGCGCGGCCTGGCCCCCACCCTGAAGGCCGACCAGCTCAAGCCCCTGATCGCCGAGGCCCTCAACAAGTGCCGCCAGAGCCTGGCGCTGCTCGATCCGCACGCCGGCGACTACACGGGGCGCGCGATCACCCTGGGGCTGTCGGACGACTTCGAGATCGCCTACGGCCGCCGCCTGATCGACGAGCTGCGCGCCCGGGCGCCGGGGCTGCGGCTGATCTTCCGCCAGACCCACAGCCAGATCGTCGCCGAGGCGTTGAGCGAGCGCCGCATCGACCTGGCGATCACCGCCGGCGGCTTCAACGAGCGCCTGCTCAGCCGCCAGGTGCTGGGCCAAGGCGACTACCGCTGCGTGGTGGACGCCGCGAGCCTGCAGCCGGGGCAACAGGCGCTGAGCGTGGAAGAGTTCGTCGCCCGGGAGCAGATCCTGATTTCCTCGGGCGGCTTCATCGGCATCGTCGACGAGGCGCTGGCCAGCCTGGGGCTGTCGCGCACGGTCTGCGCCTCGACCAGCCACTTCGCCGCCCTGCCCTATCTGCTGCGCGGCACGGCCGCCATCGCGACCATTCCCGGCCATGCCGCCGAAGCGGTGTCCCGGCTCGCCGGGCTGGCGATGCTGCCCTGCCCGCTGGCGCTGCCGCGCTATCCGATCGAGCTGGGCTGGCGCACCGTGGCCCAGGTCGATCCGGCGGTGCTGCGGGTGCGCGAGGCCATCGCCGCCTGTTTCGGCCAGGGCCGCTAGCGCCATTGGTTGCGCTCCGGGCTCTGACGCAGCGCTTACGTCCGGCCCAGGGAGGGCAGGTCACGCGACGTTGCTTCTCGTTGGCGCGCCGGGCTTCGAGTAGCGCCCGGAAGGCCTGCGCCCCCATCTCCTTCTCGCCTCCCTCTTCCTCCCCTCCATCCAAACAGTGCTCAGGCCTTGCCGTACCGGGTTTCAACGCTCGCCCGGCGTTTGGATGTCCTCACACAAGATAATTCCTGTTTATCCAATGTCTATTTTTCGCGTGCATGCTCGCTTCTAAAGCGGTTTAGTGCCATGTACAATCGTACTACGTAATACAGTACGAAATCGTAGGAGCGAGCATGGCGCGCGGTGGCATCAACAAGGCTTTGGTAATGAAGGCTCGCAAGGCGGTCCTCGCCCGCGGCGAGCATCCGAGCATCGATGCGATACGTATCGAGCTGGGCAATACCGGCTCCAAAAGCACCATCCACCGCTATCTGCGCGAGATCGAGCAGTCCGGGCTGGAGTCGAATCTGAAGCAGGAGGTCTCCCTCAGTCAGGAAATCGCCGAATTGGTGACTGAGGTGGCCGAACGCCTCCAGCAGGAAGCCCATGCCGCGGTGGCCGCCGATCGCGAGGCGCTGGCGCAGGAGCGCGCCGGCTATCTGCAGCGCCTGCAGCAGGCCGAGGCGCGTATCCGCGAGCTGGAAGGCGACTGCGCGAGCCTCACCGCGCAGCTGCAGGCGACCGCCGAGGCGTACCGTCTGGAGCAGGAACAACTGCAACAGGCGCGCATCGAGGGTGCCCGCCTGCAACAGGCCGAAATCGCTCTCGCCGCGCGCGTCGCCGACCGCGACGCCCAGCTGCTGTCCCTGGAGGACAAGCACCGCCACGCCCGCGAAGCTCTGGAGCACTACCGCCAGGCCAGCAAGGAGCAGCGCGAGCAGGACCAGCGCCGCCACGAGGCGCAGATCCAGCAGTTGCAGATGGAAGGTCGCCAGCTGCAGCAGAGCCTGATCGTCAAGCAGGACGAACTGACCCGCCTGAACCGCGACAACGAGCGCTTCGTCACCGAGAGCCGGCAACTGCGCAAGGACATGGCCGGGCAGCAGGAGGCGCTTGAGCGCCGCGAGCAGGAATTGCAGCAGCGCGAGCAGGAGCTGGCCACCCTGGCCGCGCGCCTGGCGCAGAGCGAGGCGGGTCGCGAGCTGCTGCAGGCGCGCAGCGTCGACGCGCAGGCCGAGGTGGCGCGCCTGGGCGAAGCGCTGGCGGCGCAGGGTCGCCAGGTCGAGAGCCTGCGGGCCGGCTTGAGCGAGATGGCCGCGCGCTTCAGCGAGCTGCGTCTCGCCCAGCCGGCACATGCCGCCGAGCAGAATGGGGCGCCGCCCGCCGAAGGGCCGGAGCCTGCGACAACGGCGGACGAGGCGGCGAACGAGGACGCGCGATGAGCCGGGGGAAAGGCAAGCAGCGCGACCTGCTGACCGCCCTCCGCCACTACCGCACGCTGCTCTCCAGCGCCCTGGCGCGCTGCTTCCCGCGCACCAGCGCCTACCTGCGCGACGAGCGCCGGGGCGCCCTGTTCCATCAGTCGGCGGCGCCGGCGCCGCTGACCAAGGCGAAGGCGAAGACAAATGCGGCCGCCTCAGCAAGGACGAAGAAGCCGGCGACCGCGAAAAAAGCCTCCGCGAAAACGCCGGCACCTGCCGGGCAGCGCCAGGCCGCCGGCATCTACGGCCCGGCGGCGCTGAAGATCGATGCCGCGCAGGTCGCGGCGATGCGCGAGCAGGTGGCGCGTGCGGTAGCCGCCGGCGTGCTGCGCGCGCCCTCCGACGAGCAGTGGGAAATGATCCTCGCCCGCCAGCCGGCCACGCGCATCTTCGCCGGCGCCGGTTCCGGCAAGTCGACCACTCTGGTGCTGCGCGTGGTGTTCATGCTCTGCCACCTGGGCATTCCGGCCGAGCGGCTGACGGTGATCTCCTTCACCAACGCCTCCTGCGCCGAACTGCGCGAGCAGTTGCTGCGCGTGCTGGCCTTCTGGCAATACCCGTTCGGCGCGGCGCAGGCGCGTCAGTGCGTGCGCACCTTCCACTCGGCCATGGCGCAGCTGGCGCGCAGCCGGCTCGGCGCGCCGGTCTGGTTCGAGCAGCTGGACGACAAGAGCGCCGCCGCCGACGAACCGGACACTCCGCTGGGCGGTCGCCTGCGGCCGGCCCAGCTGCGCCTGCTCAAGCAGGCTTACCAGACCTGCTATGCCGCCGAGGCCGAGTTCGCCGCGCAGGTGCATGCCCTGCTCGGCCAGCCGGCGCCGCAGGGCAAGCGCGGGCGCGCGCCGCTGGACGCCGTGCGCCTGGCCGGCGAGTTCGCCGCCGTGCCGCTGTACGAGGCCTTCTACCAGCAGGCCGGCTTCATCGAGAGCATCGGCCTGCGCATCGACCGCCTGGAGGCCGGCGCGCTCGACTGTCCCGAGCGCGAGCGCCAGTTCGTCGCCGCGCTGGTGACGTTCTGGAAACACTTCCAGGCGCTGCTCGCCGAGCAGGGACTGGCGACCTTCAACGGCGCCTTCCAGCGCCTCGCCGAGCAGTTGGGCGGCGAGCGCGACGGGGCCGCGGCGGCCGACCTGGCGCCGCTCGGCCATCTGCTGATCGACGAGTTCCAGGACATCTCGCCGCAGATCGTCCAGTGGTTGCAGGCCGTGCACGGCCGCCTGGCGCGCGCCGGCGAGACGGTCAGCCTGATGGCCATCGGCGACGACTGGCAGTCGATCTACGGCTGGCGGGGCAGTTCGCCGGAGCTGTTCATGGACTTCGATCGCCACTTCCCCGGCAAGGGCAAGGCGAAGGCCAGCGCCCTGCTCGGCCTGACCGCCAACTACCGCTCGGTCGCGCCGGTGATCCGCGACGGCGAGAAGGTGCTCGCCGGGGTGGCGATCAAGCAGGACAAGCGCAGCCAGGCGCAGCGCGCGACCCAGCCGGGCGACCACGGCGTGCGGGTGATCAGCGGTTTCGACCTGAACGGCCAGCAGGCCGAGCTGCTCGCGCAGATCCGCGCCCAGTGCGAATACGCTGCCGGTCGGCAGAGTGTCGAGCGCACCGCGGTGCTGCTGCTGAGCCGGCGCAACGAGCCGCTGCAGGCGCTGCAGCGCGAGCTGGGCCGCAAGCTGCCGGTCCAGGCGCTGACCATCCACCGCGCCAAGGGCCTGCAGGCCGAGGTGGCGGTGATCGTCGACGACTGCCTGCCGCCCGAGCCGCACCCGCTGCGCAATGCGCTGTACGCGCGTTCGGGGTTCTTCCGCAACAGCTACGACCAGGCCATGCGCGACGAGAGCCTGCGCCTGGCGTACGTGGCGATCACCCGCGGGGTGAGCCGGGTGCTGTGGTTCACCCGCAAGGCGCAGGGGGCGACGCTGCTGCTGTCGTGAGCCAGGCAACTTCCGTGAGCGAATGAAGTCGTTCGCCTATGCAAGCCGTGACGGCGGTGCGAGGGGAAGGCAGGCAGGCCCGCTTGTTTCTGCCAGGCCGAAGGATGAGGCGATAACCGTTGGCGGTTCCGGGCAGTGGGCGTGGTCATCCTGCTCCGCCTCACCGCCGGTCCGCCGCCTGGCGGGTTCATGGGCCTGCGGCCCTCATATCTGCCTAGCCCTTGCTGTGTTCGGGTGAAGTCGGTCCGGTGCCGGGCTTGATCCCGCGCGGTCCGGCGAACCCCCAGATGATCAGGCCGACCACGGGGAACAGTACCAGCAGCAACGACCACAGCACTTTCACGCCGTCGGACTTGTCGCTGCGGAACACGCTGACGATGGCCCACAGGTCGACCAGCAGAATGACCACCGCTACGGCGATCCAGAAATACGTGAAGGGATCACTCATGTCGTTTCTCCTCTTCCAGGATGCCAACCACGAAGGCTGGTAAACAGAAGAGGCCGCGGTTCGTCGCAAAGTTCAGGCCAGCTTCCCCGCCCTGATGGGCGGCGCCTGTCGGCGGGTGCGCTGAACCAATTGGCCGCGGCGGGCGTCTACCGCAAAACAGCCTGGCGAGGGGACACCCATGCCACAGGATCCTGTAGAAACGGCCCTCGACTATCTCAAGCAGCACCAGCTGCTGCTGACCACCGCCGAGTCGTGCACGGCAGGTGCGATGGTGGCCCTGGTGGCAGAGGCGCCGGGCATCGGCGAGGTGCTGGAAAGCGGCTATGTGGTGTACGCGCCGAGCGCCAAGGAACGCCTCGTGGGGGTCGACCCGCAGACCATCGAGCGCCACGGCCTGACCAGCGAGGCGGTGGCGCGCGAGATGGCCCAGGGCGCACTCAAGGACAGCCAGGCCAGCGTCGCCATCGCCACCACCGGCGTCGCCGGGCCCTGCCCGGAAGGCAGCGTCCCGCCCGGCACCGTGTGTTTCGCCTGGGCCTTCGCCGGCGAGCCGCTCGCCGTGTTCACCTGCACCCAGCGCTTCTCCGGCGACCGCTCGGAAGTGATGCACGAGGCGGCGCTGTACGGCCTGTCGCAGCTGGCCCACTACCACCAACGCTGGCTGCGCGGCGAGCGCGCGTGAGGAGGCTGCAATGGACGAAGACGAGCTGGCGTCCCGCCATCATCCGGTCGAGGAAGACATGCCCGCGCAGCGCCGGGTATGGCGCTTCGAACGGGTGGGCTGGTGCGCGCTGTTGCTGATCGCGCTGCTGGGCCTGACCGGGCTGTTCGGCAACGGCCCGCTGAGCGAGGCGACGGTGCAGAGCGCGGACGGCCGGGTGACGGTGGATTACCAGCGCCTGAGCCGCAGCGGCACCCTGGAAGACCTGCGCATCCACGTACAGGGCACGGCCGGCGAGCCGCTGACCGTGCTGCTGGGCGGCTCGCTGCTGCGCAAGGCGAGCATCGAGACGCTGCAGCCCGAGCCTCTGACCTCGCTGTCCCAGGGCGAGGCCCTGCTGCTGAATCTGGGCGCCCCGGAAGGCGGCACGGCCACGCTGTACCTCACGCTGCGCAGCGAGCACGTCGGCGCGCTGGAAGGCACGGTGAGCGCCGGGGCCGGCAGCGCCGTGCGCTTTACCATCTTCGTTTATCCCTAGGAGGCGGCCATGGACTCCTTCCTGCGCGCCACATGCATGTACCTCATGATGATGGTGGTGTTCCGCATCGCCGGCCGGCGCTCGCTGGGCGACCTGACCACCTTCGATTTCGTGCTCCTGCTGATCATCGCCGAAGCGACGCAACAGGCCTTGCTGGGTGAGGATTTCTCCTTCATCAACTCCATCGTGGTGATCGCCACCCTGATCGTGCTCGACGTAGGCCTGTCGCTGGCCAAGCTCCACTCCCCCCGCGTGGCCAAGCTGGTCGACGGCCACGCCACCCTGGTGGTCGAGCAGGGCCGCTTCCTGCCGGAGCGCATGCGCCGGACACGGCTGACCGAGGAGGACATCCTCGAATCGGCGCGCAACAGCCAAGGCGTGGAGAGCGTCGAGCAGATCAAGTTCGCCATCGTCGAGCGCAACGGCAAGATCTCGATCATCACTCAGGAATGAGCGGCCTCGGCCGCTCAGTGCGCCGCGCTGCCGTCGGCCAGGATTTTTTGAAGCACTGATGCCAGTGGGGACGGCAGGGTAGCCGGAGGGCCGCCCATGGGCGGCGCTTGCGGCGAGGGATGAAGGTGCGGCCGGCTTGCCCGGCCGCACACGGTCGTCAGGCGGCGTGCGGGGCGGCCTTGAAGGTCTTCTTGTGGGCCAGCATGGCCATCCCCATCTCTTCGAGCGCCTGCTTGCCAAGCAGCTTTTTCACGCTGGGGAAAAGGTCGCCCTCTTCCTCCTTGATATGGTGCTCGATGAGCTCCTTCAGCACCTTGACCCGGCCGGCGAATTCCACGGTACCGGGCTCGGTATGCATCAGGTCGGGCAACACGAGCGAATCGACGGCGCGGTGCTCCTCCTTGGCCTCGTAGTACATCCTCTCCTCTTCCTTGCCACCCGCCTGCTTGAGGGCCGGGTAGAGAATCTGCTCCTCGAGGGCGGTATGGATCTGCAGCTCATGGTGGATGCGGGCGAGCAGCTCGGTGCGCTTCTTCGTCGCGCGCTCGGTGGTGGAGGAAAGTTCTTCGAGCAGTGCTTTCACGATGTCATGGTCTTTGGTCAACAAGTCGATGGCGTTCATCTGGAGCCTCATCGGTATATGAAACAAACACAGATACCCGATGGTTTGGGTCCCCCTCACCGGCAATGGTTCAATATGAGCGATGGCTGGCGACAGCAAACTGCGACCACTCGTCGAATTGGTCGATCATAAGAGGTTAATGACCTTTATATGCTGAATTCAGCGCAGGAAACGAGATAACGCCCCTGCCGTCGCTGAAGAAAAACCGGCGGCAGTGATTATTGCCTGAAAGGCCTCGGATCGAGACTGCAATGCCGATGAGGAGGGCTACAGCCTTACGATTCAGCCAGATACAAGTAGCAGAATCCTTGCGACCAACCCGGGAAAAGTTATAAAAAGCATCCCCAACCGCCTTTGTCTTCTGCTTTTCAGGAAAGATTACTGGCTGGCGATGCACAACTCGCCAGAGCCGGGAAAGATCGCGAAATAAATAGCGCGATTTTCAGCAGCGAATCTCGACGACTGGGCAACGATCTTTTGTTTGCGAAGAAAAAGCAGTCAGGTTGATCTTTTTAATTTCAGTTCGGAGCACATTGGCCGTGAGACCAGGGCAATGAATGAGGTCGAGCGCTATATAGAAGCCGGCACGCGGGAGAACACCCGGCGCAGCTACCAGTCGGCCATCGAGCACTTCGAGGTGAGCTGGGGTGGCTTCCTGCCGGCGAGCAGCGAGAGCATCCTGCGCTACCTGGCCGCCCACGCCGACCAGCTCGCCTACAGCACGCTCAAGCAGCGGCTGGCGGCGCTGGCGCAGTGGCACATCAGCCAGGGCTTCCCCGATCCGACCAAGGCGCCGGCGGTGCGCCAGGTGCTCAAGGGCATCCGCGCCCTGCACCCGGCGCAGGCCAAACAGGCGGCGCCCCTGCAGCTGCGCGACCTCGAACAGGCGGTGAACTGGCTGGAGCGCACGGCGACGGACGCCGCCCTGCGCGGCGAGCGCGGCCTCCTGCTGCGCTGCCGGCGCGATGCCGCGCTGCTGCTGATCGGCTTCTGGCGCGGCTTTCGCAGCGACGAGCTGTGCCGGCTGCGCGTCGAGGACATCCGCGCCGAGGCCGGCAGCGGCATGACGCTGTTCCTGCCCTATGCCAAGGGCGACCGCGAACATCGCGGCACCACCTACCAGGCCCCGGCGCTGGCCCGCCTGTGCCCGGTCGAGGCCTACCTGAACTGGTTGAGCGCCGCGGGCCTCGACCACGGCCCGGTGTTCCGGGGCGTCGACCGCTGGGGCAACCTGGCCGAGGACGGCCTGCACGCCAACAGCCTGATCGCCCTGCTGCGGCAGATTCTCGGCCGCGCCGGGATCGCCGCCGAGACCTACACCAGCCACTCCCTGCGCCGCGGCTTCGCCACCTGGGCGACGCGCAACGGCTGGGATCTCAAGGCGCTGATGAGCTACGTGGGCTGGAAGGACGCCAACTCGGCGCTGCGCTACATCGACCCGGTGGTTTCCTTCGGTGGACTGGCGCTCAAGCCGGTCGAGGCGGCCGCCGCCCCGGAGCGACTGCCGGCGCCGCGCGGCGACGGGCAGTGAAGAGCGCCGGCCTCAGGTATCCAGATGGCCGGCGACGAATTGCGCCAGGCGCTGCGGCATGAGCCGCGCCGAGTTGCCCAGGCAGGCGATGGCGCTGCCGGCCAGGCTCTCCTCGCCGAGCACCGAGGCCTCGCCGGCCAGGGCCAGCGGGCACTCGAGAGTCAGCACCAGGCGGGCGAGCTGGCGCAGCAGTGCCGCGCTGGGCGCCTGGGTGGAATACAGCACCAGCGCCTGGGGACTGACCTCCTGGCAGACCAGCGACAGCTCCTCCAGCGGCTGACCGAGGCACAGGACCCGCACCGGATTGCGGTCGCCGCCGAGCAGCAGGGCCGCCACCAGCAGCTCCAGCTCGCGGCACTGCTCGGGAATCGCCGCCACCAGCACGCAGTCGCGCGCCCCGGCCCGGGAAAACTGCAGACGCTGCAGCACCCGGGCACGCAGGAAGGCGTCGAGGAACAGCCCCTGGCTGGCCTGACCGAAGCCGCTCGGCTGCTGCAGCTCCTGCCACAACGGCATGAGGATGTCCTGGAACACCACGGCCAGCGGGTAGGTGGAGAACACCTGGCCGTAGAGCTGCTCGAGGCGCAGCTCGTCGAAGTGGCGGACCGCCTCGCGCAGAAGCTCCTGCCATTCGCCCCAATCGGCGCCGCAAGCGCCTTCCTCGACCGGCTGCGCGGCCTTGTCCTCGTGGTTGCGGGCCAGCAGGCTGCCGACCTTGCTCACCGCCACGCCGCGCTCGGTCCAGGCGATGATGCTGCGGATCGCCTCGATGTCGCTCTGCGAATACAAGCGATGGCCACCCTCGGTGCGCACCGGCTGGATCAGCCCATAGCGCCGCTCCCAGGCGCGCAGGGTGACCGGATTGACGCCGGTGAGACGCACCACCTCGCGAATCGGAAACAGCTCCTCCCCCGAAGGCAAGCCCCTGGCAGGGGACGGGGCGGTGAATTCGGTCATGGGCAATGGCTCGAGGGGGTTGAATGAGGCGCCATTGTATCGCAGAGCTCGGCCTTGCAAGGCGTGCCTGCTTCAAGCTCCGGTCTGCCGCGGCCAGGAAAGACAAGCGAGCTGCCCCAGCGTGGCGCAGTTGCATTAAGATGCGCTGAAACCACCCGGGGTCCGCAAGATGATCAATGCCAAGCTGCTGCAACTGGTGATCGAAGCCTCCAACGACGGAATCGTGGTCGCGGAACAGGAAGGCGACGACAACATCCTGATCTACGCCAACCCGGCCTTCGAGCGCCTGACCGGTTACAGCGTCGACGACATCCTCTACCAGGACTGCCGCTTCCTCCAGAACGGCGACCGTGACCAGCCGGGCCTCGCGGCGATCCGCGAGGCGGTGACGCACAACCGCCCCTGCCGGCAGATCATCCGCAACTACCGCAAGGACGGCAGCGTGTTCTGGAACGAGCTGTCGATCACCCCGGTGTTCAACGAGGCCGACCAGCTCACCTACTTCATCGGCCTGCAGAAGGACGTCAGCGCCGAGGTCGAGGCGCAGCAGCGCGTGCGCGAACTGGAAGCCGAGGTCGCCGAGCTGAAGGGCCAGCTCGCCAGCCTGCAGGCCAAGGGCTGACCGCCCGGGCGCTGCCGCGCGAGCTGCAGCGCCGCCCTCTTCCCCCTCCCCGAACCGCACTTCCCGCCCGCGCCCCTGGACGGCGCGCTCCGCGCTGCCGCCGACTCGCCGTCTTGTACAGTTTTCGCTGACCGGCGTAGCCTGTACAGGTTTCCAGCCGAGGCCACGCGATGAGCCCGACCGACCCATCCGCCGCGGACTGCCCGCCCAACCGCTTCAATCCGCGCAAGCTGCGGCTGTCCAAATGGACCGCCCGCCAGCCGCGCAATCGCGAAAAGCACTTCCTGGTCGTCGAACTGCTCGAGGACGACGCGGGCAACCTGCTCGCGGTCGAGCTGCAGGCGGTATACAGCGGCCGCAGCCAGCGCCTGGACTGGCGCGAGCTGCGCAATGGCGCGCACTGGCGGATGGGCTGGCACTGACGCGCCGTCGCCGAAAATATCTATACAAAATCTATACACAACCTATTGACCACCGGCGGCAACGACTTATGCTGTAGCAAGGTTGTACAGAAATCTTGCGACGTACAAGTTGGAGGCCGCCATGACCCGCCCGTCCCCCCGCATCAAGCTCGGCATCAGCGCCTGCCTGCTCGGCGATCCCGTGCGTTTCAACGGCGGCCACAAGCAGTCGCAGCTGTGCAGCGAGGTGCTCGCCCGCCACTTCGACTTCGTGCCGGTCTGCCCGGAGGTTTCGATCGGTCTCGGCACGCCGCGCGAGACCATCCGCCTGGTCGGCGATCCCGCCAGCCCGCGCGCGGTCGGCAGCCGCCACCCCGAGCTGGACGTCACCGAGGCCCTCGACGGCTTCGGCCAGCGGACGGCGGCCCATCTCGACGACATCAGTGGTTTCGTGCTGATGCAGAAGTCGCCGTCCTGCGGCATGCAGCGGGTCAAGGTCTACGCCGCGAACGGTTACAGCCAGCCGGGCGGCGGCAGCGGCATCTTCGCCGCCGCGCTGATGCGTGCCCGCCCCGAGCTGCCGGTCGAGGAAGACGGCCGGCTCAACGACCCGGTTCTGCGCGAGAACTTCCTCACCCGGGTGTTCGCCTACGCCGAATGGCAGCGCCTGCTCGCCGGCGGGCTGAGCCGCCAGGCGCTGGTGGCCTTCCATGCCCGCTACAAGTACCAGCTGATGGCCAGCGACCCGCTGGCGTACCGCACCCTCGGCCGCCTGGTCGCCGATCTCGGCGCCCAGCCGCTGGATGAGCTTGCCCGGCGCTATTTCAGCCAGTTCATGGCCGCGCTGCGCCGCCCGGCCAGCCGCGGCACGCACAGCAACGTCCTGCAGCACCTGAGCGGCTACCTCAAGCGCGCGTTGGGCAGCGAGGAACGCCGCGAGCTGCAGCAGCTGATCGACAGCTACCGCCAGGGCATCGTGCCGCTGGTGGTACCGATCACCCTGCTCAAGCACCACTTCCGCCGCCATCCGCACGGCTACATCGCGCAGCAGACCTACCTGCAGCCGCATCCGGAAACCCTCAGCCTGCGCAACGCGATCTGACCATGCACGACGACGGCGAACCCCACGACGACCTGCCGCAAGACGAGCTGGCCGGCCTGCTGCCGATCCGCGAGGTGGCGCGGCGCACCGGGGTCAACCCGGTGACCCTGCGTGCCTGGGAGCGCCGCTACGGCCTGATCGTGCCGCAGCGCACCGCCAAGGGCCACCGCCTCTACTCGCCGGCGCAGGTGGCGCAGGTGCGGCAGATCCTCGACTGGCTGGAGCGCGGCGTGTCGGTCGGCCAGGTGCGCGGCCTGCTCAGCGACGCGCAGGTGCCGAGCGGCGCGGACGACCATGGCTGGACCGCGCGCCGCGCGCAGTTGCTGGGCGCCATCGTCGGCCTGAGCGAGCGGACCCTCGACGACGCGTTCAACCAGGCGGTGGCGCTGTATCCGCCGGCGACCGTGTGCCGCCATCTGCTGCTGCCGCTGCTCGACGATCTGCAGCGGCGCTGGGCCAGCCGGGCGAACGCCGAGCTGGAACGCACCTTCTTCTTCTCCTGGCTGCGCAGCAAGCTCGGCGCGCGGCTGTACCACAGCAACCGCATGCTCGGCGGCGCGCCGCTGCTGCTGGTCAACGGCTCCTCGGTCCCACTGGAGCCCGCGCTGTGGCTGTGTGCCTGGCTGGTCGGCAGCGCCGAATGCCCGGTCAGCGTGCTCGACTGGCCGCTGCCGGCGCCGCAGCTGGCGCTGGCCGTGCAGCGCATGCAGCCGCGCGCCGTGCTGCTCTACGCCAGCGATCCGCTGCAGCGCGATGAACTCGCCCGGCTGCTGCAGGGCGTCGCCTGCCCGTGCCTGCTGTGCGGGCCGGCGGTGCAACGTCAGCACGACGAACTGGCGGCGATCGCCGACCTGTACCTGACCCTCGACCCCCTCGACGCCCAGCAGTGCCTGCACAGGCTCGGTCTGCTCGGCCTGCAAGGAGACGTGCGCCATGTGCCGATTGATCTGGCTCCGTAACGACCTGCGGGTACGCGACAACACCGCGCTGAGCGCGGCCGCCGCGGCAGGCCCGGTGGTGGCGGTGTACCTGCTGAGCCCCGGCCAGTGGCGCGAGCACGACGACGCGCCGTGCAAGGTCGACTTCTGGCTGCGCAACCTGGCCGCGCTGAAGGACGACCTGGCCGCGCTGAACATCCCGCTGCTGGTGCGCCGCGCCGAGCGCTGGGACGACGCCCCGGCGACGCTGCTCGAGCTGTGCCGCCAGCACGCCATCGGCGCCGTGCACGTCAACGACGAGTACGGCATCCACGAAAGTCGCCGCGACCGCGCGGTGGCGCAGGCGCTGAATGCTGCCGGCATCGCCTGGCACAACCACGTCGACCAGGTGCTGTTCGCCCCCGGCAGCGTGCTGACCCAGAGCGGCGGCTACTTCCAGGTGTTCAGCCAGTTCCGCAAGAGCTGCTACGCGCGCCTGGCCCAGTCGCTGCCGGCGCTGCAAACGCTGCCGCGCATCCAGGCGCCGCTCTCGATCGCCGGCGATCCCGTGCCCGCGGTCATCGACGGCTTCGCCACGCCGAGCCACAGCCTTCGCCAGCTGTGGCTGGCCGGCGAAGCCGCCGCGCACCGCCAGCTGGCCAACTTCGCCGACCAGCACCTGCCCTGGTACAAGGACGAGCGCGACTTCCCGGCGCGTCCCGGCACCAGCGCGCTGTCGCCCTATCTGGCCGCCGGCGTGCTGTCGCCGCGCCAGTGCCTGCACGCGGCGCTCGGCGTCAACGCCGGCGACTTCGCCGACGGCAATCCCGGCGTGGTGAGCTGGATCAGCGAGCTGCTGTGGCGCGAGTTCTACAAGCACATCCTGGTCGGCTATCCGCGTGTCTCGCGCGGCCGCGCCTTCCGCGTCGACACCGAGGCGCTGGCCTGGCGCGACGCCCCCGCCGATCTCGAGGCCTGGCAGCAGGGCCGCACCGGCATTCCCATCGTCGATGCGGCGATGCGCCAGTTGCTGGCCACCGGCTGGATGCACAACCGCCTGCGCATGATCGTCGCCATGTTCCTCACCAAGAACCTGCTGATCGACTGGCGCCACGGCGAACGCTGGTTCATGCGCCACCTGATCGACGGCGATCTGGCCGCCAACAATGGCGGCTGGCAGTGGAGCGCCTCCACCGGCACCGATGCGGCGCCCTACTTCCGCATCTTCAACCCGCTCAGCCAGGCGGAGAGGTTCGACCCGGACGGCGCCTTCATCCGCAGCTGGCTGCCCGAGCTGGCCCACCTCGACCGCCGCGACATCCATAACCCGGCCGCCCTCGGTCTGTTCGGGGTGTCCGGCTCCGGCGCCCCCCGCTACCCGGCGCCGATCGTCGACCTAGCGCGCTCGCGCGAGCGGGCGCTGCAGGCGTTCAAGGACCTGGCGCCGCAGGCCGCCGCCCATGGCTGATTTCCTGCACCGCTTCGCCGACGAGTTCGCCCGCCTGGACAAGCACCAGCTGCAGCGGCTCGACAGGCTTTACACCGGCGACGTGGTGTTCCGCGACCCGCTGCGCGAGATCCGCGGGCTCGCCGCCCTGCGGGACTACTTCGGCGAAATGTACGCCAACGTGCAGGACCTGCGCTTCGACTTCCATGGCTTCGACCAGGTCAGCGCCGGCGAGGGCTATCTGCGCTGGACCCTGAGCTACCGCCACCCGCGCCTGCGCCGCGGCGCGCCGATCCGCGTCGACGGCTGCTCGCACCTGCGCTGGCACGACGAGCGGGTGTACCGCCACCGCGACTACTTCGATGCCGGCGCCCTGCTCTACGAACACCTGCCCGTGCTGGGCGGCGCCATCGCCTGGCTGAAACGGAGGCTGGCATGAAACGCATCTGGCTGACCGGGGCCAGCAGCGGCATCGGCGCCGCGCTGGCGGAAATCCTCCTCCAGCAGGGCCACCACCTGGCCCTCAGCGCGCGCCGCGAGACGCCCCTGCAGGCCCTGGCCACGCGCTGGCCGCAGCAGGTGCTGGTGCTGCCCGGCGACCTCGGCGACGCCGCCCAGGTGCGCGCCATCGGCCAGCGCATCGCCGCGGCCTGGGGCGCGCTGGACTGCGCCATCCTCAACGCCGGTACCTGCGAATACCTCGACGCGCGCGCCTTCGAGGCGGCCATGGTCGAGCGCGTGGTGCGCGCCAACCTGTTCTCCGCCGCCCACTGCATCGAGGCGGCGCTGCCGCTGCTGCGCCGTGGCCACCAGCCGCAACTGGTGGCGGTGGCCAGCTCGGTGACCTTCCTGCCGCTGCCGCGCGCCGAGGCCTACGGCGCGTCCAAGGCGGCACTGCGCTACCTGTGCCAGTCGCTGCGCCTCGACCTGGCCGCCGAGGGCATCGCCGTCACCCTGGTCAGCCCCGGCTTCGTCGACACCCCGCTGACCCGCCGCAACGATTTCCCCATGCCCATGCGCTGGCCCGTGCAGCGCGCCGCCCGCCACATCGCCGAGCGCCTGCCGCGGCGGCCGTTCGAGATCGCCTTCCCCGGCGCCTTCGTCGCCATCCTGCTGCTGCTCGCCCACCTGCCGCGCCGCCTGCAGCTGGCCCTCGGCCGGCGCATGTCCCGCACCACCACGGAAGACCGTCCATGAAGATCGCCATCATCGGCAGCGGCATCGCCGGCCTCACCAGCGCCTACCTGCTCCACCGTCGCCACGAGATCACCCTGTTCGAGGCCAGCGACTGGGTCGGCGGGCACACCCATACCGTGGACGTACGCCTGGACGGCCGCGACTACGCCATCGATACCGGCTTCATCGTCTTCAACGACTGGACCTACCCCAACTTCATCCGCCTGCTCGAGCAGCTCGGCGTCGCCTCGCAGCCCGCCGAGATGAGCTTCTCGGTGCACGATCCAGTCAGCGGCTGCGAATACAACGGCAACAACCTCAACAGCCTGTTCGCCCAGCGCCGCAACCTGCTGTCGCCGAGCTTCCTCGGCATGTTGCGCGACATCCTGCGCTTCAACCGCGAGGCGCTGAGCGATCTGGCCGAGGAGCGCATCGGCGGCGATGTCACCCTCGGCGACTACCTGGCGCGCGGTCGCTACGGGCGACGCTTCGTCGACCACTACATCGTGCCGATGGGCGCGGCGATCTGGTCGATGTCGCTCGAGGACATGCTCGACTTCCCGCTGAAGTTCTTCGTGCGCTTCTTCAAGAACCACGGCCTGCTGTCGGTCAACGAGCGCCCGCAGTGGCGGGTGATCGAAGGCGGCTCGCGCGCCTACGTGGCGCCGCTGACCGCCAGCTTCCGCGAGCGCATCCGCCTCAACTGCCCGGTGTGGCTGGTCGAGCGCGACGACGAGGGCGTCTCCCTGCTCAGCCCGGCCGGCCGCGAGCGCTTCGACAAGGTGGTGTTCGCCTGCCACAGCGACCAGGCGCTGGCGCTGCTTGCCGCGCCGACGCCGTCCGAGCGGCAGATCCTCGGCGCGCTGCGCTACGCCGACAACGACGTGGTGCTGCACACCGACACCCGCCTGCTGCCGCAACGCCCGCTGGCCTGGGCGAGCTGGAACTACCGCCTCGGCGGCCCGGCCCGCCAGCCGGCGGCGGTGACCTACAACATGAACATCCTGCAGGGCATCGAGGCAGCAAAGACCTTCTGCGTCAGCCTCAACCAGACCGCCGCCATCGACCCGGCGAAGATCCTCGGCCGCTACAACTACGCCCATCCGCAATACAGCCTCGCCGGCATCGCCGCGCAGGCGCGCTGGCGCGAGCTGTATGGCCGGCGGCACAGCTTCTACTGCGGCGCCTACTGGGCCAACGGCTTCCACGAGGATGGCGTGGTCAGCGCGCTGCGCGTGGCCGATGCCTTCGGGGAGCGCCTGTGAACAGCGCGCTCTATCAGGGCTGGGTCGGCCACCGGCGCTTCCTGCCGCGCGGCCACGCCTTCCGCTACCGCATCGGCCTGCTCTACCTGGATCTCGCCGAGCTGGATGCGGTGCTGGCCCTGTCGCCGCTGGCCGGGCGTTCGCGCTGGGCGCCGTTCGCCCTGCGCGAGACGGACTTCCTGCCGCAGTTCACCGCCACCGGCATGCCGCTGGCCGACGCCGTGCGCCTGCGCGTCGGCGAGGCGCTCGGCCGTGTGCCGCAGGGCCGCATCTGCCTGCTCGCCCAGCCGCGCAGCTGGGGCCTGGCCTTCAACCCGGCGAGCTTCTTCTACTGCTTCGAGGCCGACGATCGTCTCGCCGCGATCCTCTGCGAGGTCAGCAACACGCCCTGGCTGGAGCGCTACCACTACGTGCTGCCGGTCGACGCCACGGGCGAGTCGCGCCACCGGGTGGCCAAGGGCTTCCACGTCTCGCCCTTCCTGCCGCGCGATCTGGAGTACCGCATGCGTTTCACCGTCCCGGAGGAGCAGCTGCGCATCCACATGGAGGACTGGCAGGGCGACGCCAGGCTGTTCGAGGCCGCGCTCGGCCTGACCCGTATCGAGCTCGACCGCCGCAGCCTGCACCGCCACCTGCTGGCCTTCCCCGCGATGACCGCCAAGACCGTCGCCGCCATCTACTGGCAGGCGCTGCGCCTGGCGCTCAAGCGCGTGCCGATCTTCGACCATCAACCCGCGGACGGCGAGCACCGTACCGCCCGAACGGAGCCCAGTCATGAAGAGCACTAGCCTTTCCCCGGCCACCCCTGGCCTGCTCGCCGGCAACGGACTGGGCGCCGGCCTGCTCAAGCGTGCCGTGCTGCGCCAGCTCGCCGGCCTGCGCCACGGCCAGCTGACCGTCTGCGAGGATGGCGAGCGCCGCACTTTCGGCCAGCACGGCAGCGAGCCGCACGGCGAGATCCACATCCATGACCCGGCGGCCTGGGCGATGGTCGCCGGCAACGGCTCGATCGGCGCCGGCGAGGCATATATCCACGGCTACTGGAGCAGCCCGGACCTGACCGCCGTGGTGCGCGTGTTCGTCGCCAACCTCGACGTGCTGGACGCCATGGACAGCGGCCTCGCCCGCCTCGGCCGGCCGCTGCTGCAGGGCCTGCACTGGCTCAACCGCAACACCCGCAAGGGCTCGCGGCGCAACATCGCTGCCCACTACGACCTCGGCAACGCGCTGTTCGAGCAGTTCCTCGACCCGACCATGATGTACTCGGCGGCGCTGTTCGAGCGCGAAGACGACAGCCTCGAGCGGGCCCAGCTCAACAAGCTCGAACGCATCTGCTGCAAGCTCGACCTGCAGCCCACCGACCACCTGCTGGAGATCGGCAGCGGCTGGGGCAGCATGGCGCTCTATGCGGCGACCCACTATGGCTGCCGGGTGACCACCACCACCCTGTCGCACGAGCAGTACGCCTACACCCGCCGCCGGATCGAGGAAGAGGGCCTGCAGGAGCGCATCACCCTGCTGCTCGAGGACTACCGCGACCTGCAGGGCCGGTACGACAAGCTGGTGTCGATCGAGATGGTCGAGGCGGTCGGCCACCGCTTCCTGCCGACCTACTTCCGCCAGTGCGCCCGCCTGCTCAAGGACGACGGCCTGATGCTGCTGCAGGCCATCACCATCCGCGACCAGCGCTACGCGCAGGCCAGCCGCTCGGTGGACTTCATCCAGCGCTACATCTTCCCCGGCGGCGCGTTACCCTCGGTGGCCCGCATGCTCGACATCGTCGGCCGCGACACCGACCTCAACCTGCTGCACATGGAGGAGTTCGGCCAGCACTACGCGCGCACCCTGCGCCTGTGGCACGACAACCTGCGCCGCGCCCGCCACTTCCTCGAGCAGCTCGGCTACGACGAGCAGTTCTTCCGCCTGTGGGAGTTCTACCTGTGCTACTGCGAGGGTGGCTTCCTCGAGCGCAGCATCGGCACCGTGCAGCTGCTGCTGGCCAAGCCGGCGGCCCGCCCGGCGCCGCTGCTCGGTCGCCTGCAGGCCTGACATGCGCCTGCTGGCCAACGCGGCGCTGTTCCAGCTCGGCTGGTTCGCCTGCGTGCTGGGTGCGCAACGGCCCGCGCTGCTGCCGGTCGCCGGCGCCTGCCTGCTGGCCCACTTCGCCCTGGTCGAGCACCGGCGCGGCGAGCTGAAGGTGGTCGGTGCGGCGACCCTCGCCGGCTGCGCCCTCGACAGCCTGCTGCTCAATCTCGGGGTATTGGACTTCGCCGGCGACGGCCGCGTGCTGCCGCCGTGGCTGGCAATGCTGTGGGCGCTGTTCGCCACCACTCTCGGCCACAGCCTGGCCTGGAGCGCCCGGCCGTGGTGGCTGGGCAGCCTGCTCGGCGCCCTCGGCGGGCCGCTGACCTACCTGCTTGGCGCGCGCCTGGCCGGCGTCGGCCTGCCGCTGGGCCTGTGGCCGAGCCTGCTTCTGCTGGCGTTGATCTGGGCGCTGCTGGTGCCGCTGCTGCACGGCCTGCGCCTGCGTCTGGCAATCGCCCGCTGAGCGGTCACCAGCGAGCCGCGCGACGGCCGAGCACCGCCGCGCAGCGCGGATCGCCACGCAGCGCCTCGACCCGCGCCGACCCGATCACCAGGGCGCGGCAGCCTTCGGGAAAGAAGTCCATCAGGGCGCTTCCTTGCGGAAGAACAGGGTGACCTGGCCCAGCTCGAAGCCGAACTTGGTCATGAACGAGCGGTTGGCCAGGGTGCGCTCGTCGAGCAGGTACATCCAGTCGTCGAAGTCGACCTGGTAGACCTTGCCGTCCACCGGCAGGCTGAGCACGTAACGCCAGCGCAGGGCGTTGCCGGCCACCTCGCCGCGCGCCTCGCCGACCACGTCGGCGGCCGTGCCCCGCCAGCGGCCGGGGCCGTCGGGGCGCAGGGTCCACACGCGCTTCTGCCTGGTGCCGTCGCTGTAGGTGAAGTCCTCGTCGAGGATCAGCCTGTCGCCCTCGCGCCGGCCGTTGATCACCACGTGGAAACGCTTGATCACCTCGCCCGAACGCTTCTGAAACATGCCCCAGGCGTCCACCCGCCCGTCGAAGTAGCCGGGCAGGTCGAGTTGCGGCTGCTGGTCGCGGTAGTGCTCGACGTCGATCTGGCTGCAGCCGCCGAGGCAGACGCAGAGCGACAGCAGGAGTTTGTTCAGCATGGAATGTCCTCAGGGTGCGGCGGCGCCCAGCAGCCTGGCGCGCAGCTCGGGGTTGCGCGTGCGGGCATCCAGCCAGATGGAGAAGAAGGTGCGGGCGAACTCCTCGTCGCGCACCTCGTGCTGCAGGCGGTCGCCGGCGTAGAAGCGCGCGCCGAGGCCCGGCAGGTACACGCCGGTGATGCGCGAGCCCGGCGCGGTGTCGACGAAGGCGCGGCGCATCTGCGCGGCCCAGCCGGCGAGCCGCGCCGCGTCGTAGCGGTCGCCATGCAGACGGCGGATCTCGTCGAGGCTCACCTCGACCAGTCGCTCGCGGCCGATCGCGCGGTGGTAGATCAGTTCGAGGGCGAACGGGCTGCCGGCGGCGAAGCGCGCGGCCGGGCTCCACAGCCGCGCGCTGTACAGACGGAAGCCGAACACGCTGAGCTCGCCCTCGCCGACCAGGCGGGCCCCGGGCAGCGCCTCGCGCCAGTTGCCCAGTGCACTGCCGCTGAGCAGGCAGAGCGCGAGCAGCGCGATCCGCAACCCGGGCATGTCAGTGTCGCCGGCCGATCAGCTGGAGGAACTCGTGGCGGGTGTTGCAGCTCTCGCGGAAGGCACCGAGCATCACCGAGGTGTTCATCACCGAGTTCTGCTTCTCCACCCCGCGCATCATCATGCACATGTGCTGCGCCTCGATCACCACCGCCACGCCGGCGGCGTTGGTGACGCGCTGGATCGCCTCGGCGATCTGCCGGGTGAGGTTCTCCTGGATCTGCAGGCGGCGGGCGTACATGTCGACGATGCGCGCCACCTTGGACAGGCCGAGTACCTGGCCGGTGGGGATGTAGGCGACGTGGGCCTTGCCGATGAAGGGCAGCAGGTGGTGCTCGCACAGCGAGTACAGCTCGACGTCGCGGACGATCACCATCTCGTCGTTGTCGGAGGCGAACAGCGCGCCGTTGACGATCTCCTCGAGGGTCTGCTGGTAGCCGCGGCAGAGGTACTGCATGGCCTTGGCGGCGCGTTCGGGGGTATTCAGCAGCCCCTCGCGCTCGAGGTTTTCGCCGAGGCCGACGAGGATGCCGCGGTAGTGATCGGACAGGTAGTCGTTCATCGCACAGGCCCTCGCAGAGAAATGGCAGGGCTCAGTGTTGCGTCACCGGGTACCTGACAAGTTGCGACGACGCTCCAGCTGAACCCTGGCTAAAACCTATACCAGAACATAAAATCTGTACAATAAAATTATACAAGATTCGCCATGCCGTCTGATTATCCCAGCGAATATGCCGTCCACACGAATCGCAACACGGCATCGCGGACGATATTTGTATAGATTTTTGCGTGCAGGGCGTAACCGTGACGCTATGCGCGCCTGGGTCGCCTGCTGGGCGGCCGGTACGCTGTGCTATGGTGCACGGGCTTCGCCCCCTGGGCCCTGCCATCACAAGGAACCCCGATGCTGATCCGCACCCTGAGCCTCGCCGCCCTGCTCGCCTTTGCGCTGCCGAGCTTCGCCCACGACTACAAGGCCGGCGACCTGACCATCGACCATCCCTGGTCCCGCGAGCTGCCGCCCAACGCTCCGGCCGGTGCCGCCTACTTCACCCTGAAGAACCCGGGCGCCGCCGCCGACCGCCTGCTCGGCGCCAATACGCCGCGTGCGCAGAAGGCCGAACTGCACACCCACGTGCATCAGAACGGCCTGATGAAGATGCAGCGGGTCGCCGCGGTGGAGATCCCCGCCAAAAGCGAGGTGGCCTTCCAGCCGGGCGGCAACCACGTGATGCTGTTCGGCCTCAGCCAGCCGCTCAAGGCCGGCGAGCAGTTCCCGCTGACCCTGGAATTCGAGAAGGCGGGCAAGGTCGAGGTGCAGGTCAAGGTGGAAGGCGCCGACGGCCATCACATGGGCCAGGGCATGGACCATCAGATGCCGATGGAGCACGGCGACCATCAGGGTCACTGACCCCCTAACTCGAACGACGAGGCCCACCGCTCCGGTGGGCCTCGTCGTTTTCAGCGCAGACTCAATCCGCGCGCGGCGTGCGCAGGGTGACGAACTCCTCGGCGGCGGTCGGGTGGATGCCGAGGGTTTCGTCGAACACCGCCTTGGTGGCGCCGGCCTTGAGCGCCACGGCCAGGCCCTGGATGATTTCCCCGGCCTCCGGGCCGACCATATGGCAACCGAGCACGCGATCGCTCTCGGCGTCCACCACCAGCTTCATCAGGGTGCGTTCGGGGGACTCGGTGAGGGTCAGCTTCATCGGCCGGAAGCGGCTCTCGAACACCTTGACCTTGTGGCCCTGCTCCAGCGCCTGCTGCTCGGTCAGGCCGACGGTGGAGATGTTGGGCAGGCTGAACACCGCGGTGGGGATCTGCGTGTAGTCGACCGGGCGGTACTCCTCCGGCCGGAACAGCCGGCGCGCCACCGCCATGCCCTCGGCCAGCGCCACCGGCGTGAGCTGCAGACGGCCGATGACGTCGCCGATGGCGAGGATCGACGGCACGCTGGTGCGGTATTCGTCGTCGACGGCGATGAAGCCGCGCTCGTTCAGCGCCACGCCGGCATTCGCCAGGCCCAGGCCGTCGAGCATCGGCCGCCGGCCGGTGGCGTAGAACACGCAATCGGCTTCCAGCACGCGACCGTCGCGCAGGGTGGCGCGCAGGCTGCCGTCGTCCTGCCGCTCGATGGCGGCGATGTCGCTGTTGAACTGCAGGTCCATGCCCTTCTTGCGCAGTTCCTCCTCCAGATGCGTGCGCACCGCCTCGTCGAAACCGCGCAGGAAGCGCTCGCCGCGGTACAGCAGGCTGGTCTGCGCGCCCAGGCCGTGGAAGATCGAGGCGAACTCGACGGCGATGTAGCCGCCGCCGACCACGAGGATGCGCCTGGGCAACTGCTCCAGGTAGAAGGCCTCGTTGGAGGTGATCGCCAGCTCGCGGCCGGGAATGTCCGGCACCTGCGGCCAACCGCCGACGGCGATCAGGATGCGTTCGGCGCTGTAGCGCTGGCCGTTCACTTCCACCTCGTGGGCGCCGACGAGGCAGGCGTGGCCCTCCAGCAGGGTCACGCCGCTGTTGACCAAAAGATTGCGGTAGATACCGTTGAGGCGCTGGATCTCGCGGGTCTTGTTGCCGATCAGGGTCGGCCAGTCGAAGCGCGCACCTTCCAGCGACCAGCCGTAGCCGCGCGCCTGCTCGAACTCCTCGGCGATGTGCGCGCCGTAGACCAGCAGCTTCTTCGGCACGCAGCCGACGTTCACGCAGGTGCCGCCCAGGTAACGGCTCTCGGCCACCGCCACCCTGGCGCCGAAGCCCGCGGCGAAGCGCGCGGCGCGCACGCCGCCGGAGCCGGCGCCGATGACGAACAGATCGAAATCGTAGGACATGTTTACCTCCTTGCAGGCTGGGCAGCATACCGGAGATCGGGCAATTCCGGGTCATGGCCGGCTACCGGGGCGGCCCCTCCAGAACACGGTTTCGGCCACGTCCGGCATCCCTCCGCCGAGGCTCGACGTCGGTCGTGCCTGCACACCGGACCGTGGCCGTTATTTCCTTACCCATCTTATCTGCAGCGGCATTTATTTCATCAAAAGCCGCCCTTTATCGCCGCCTCGACTCCCGTGCTCCGCGCTCTGCTCACGCCAACCCTATAACGGACGATTGGAATATGGATGTCATCCTGGAAAAGAAAGCGGTCTACCGAATCGCGCCTGCAAGTTCATTCGAGCGCGAAGAAGCGATATTTTTTAATATCGTTTTCTCTTGCTGAGCCAATTGGTCATGGCCTCCAGTTCCTGCCATTTCGTCTGCCGGATAAAAGGCAGACACCCTGCTTTACGAGGGAACGGCACGTTCGCCACTACCACCCCATGCGCCTGCGGCGCCCGTTCCAGGCGGCTTCGCGCTTGCACCCCCAGGTACGGAATACGCCGCTGTTCACTTCTCAAACAAGGCGGATTCTCACCTGAAGGGCTTTCGACAGATTGGCAGGCCGTCCAGATCCGGCACTTTCAGGACCACCCGGCGAGGCGGGAACCCCGGCCGCCGGCGCCGGTCATCTTCTATAGGAGATATATTTATCAAGGAGAGCTGGAAGATCGGCATCCCAGCTCAGGGAGGAATTACTGATATGCCGATCGCTCTCACTACAGGAAGAGGTCAGTCAAAGACAGGATTCAACTTCAGCGTTTCCCAAGACGCTGGATAATTACAGTGCAGGACACTCCTCCAGGAGTCCAATAATGCATTTATCAGCTAACCGGTTACTCACGAAGGACAGGGAAGCAAAAGTAGAAGAAAACAACTCAGCAATCGGCAGAACACCGCCATCGACATCGCCTCGCGACGCTCGCCTGAAAATACCCCGCCCCACCCCGCACCCCACGCCACACGCGCTGCAGAGCACGCGGCTCTCCGCCCCGCGCGAAGGTGTCACCCCGCCCTGCAGCATCAAGGACCGCGCCGTTGCCACCCGCTCGCTGACGCCGCGCTGCGTCCCTGCCGTGGCCGCCTTCCACGAGTCCTTCCAGCTGCGCCTGTGCCCCACGCGAGCACTCCATGCCCAGCGCGGCAGCGCCGCACCCAGCGGATATTCCCGGCAGCGCCTCGAGCATCGTTCCGCCCTTGCGGAGCGGGGCGAAAATCGCCGCGGTCGTCCTGAGAGCCGGGCACGAAGCCCGCGGGGCATGCCGGAAACGGTTCATGACCCACGGACGGTCCGTCGCCGGCTGCAGCGCCGGGACCTGCATGGCGACAACGCGGCTGGCGCCGAAGAAGAGGGCATCCCGAAAGCCCACGGCGCCAATCCTGCGTCCGGACTGCGGCAGCAAGGCCGACACACCCCCCAGCGCGCCGGGCAGCAGACCGGCAATAGGGACTTCGCGATGCGCTGGAGCGGGAAACCGGCAAGGGAGAACCGAAATGAACACACGCACATTCCACGAACGTGACATCGCCATTGCCCGCGGCCGGCAGTTCTGGCGCGATGTCCTGCTCGACTGCAGCTTCGGCGCCCTGCCGCGCTGGACCCGCACCCCGCGGCCCGGCGTCGCCGAGCACGAAACGGTGGTGCCCGATGCCCTGGTGGCGGCCTTGCGCGACCTGGCGGAGGAACTCGCGCTGCCGTTCGGCACGTTGCTGCTGAGCGCGCACGCCAAGGTGCTCGGCGTGCTCTGTGGCGAGCGCGCGGTAACCCTCGGCTACGCCGTGGGGGCCCGCGCGCCCTTGCCGCTGCATATCGACCTCGAACCCGGCGCCTGGCGCGATACCCTGCGCAGCATCGCCCGCGCGGAGGCGAGATTGCAGTCGCACTGGGACTTTCCGGTCGACGCCCTCGGCCGCGAGCTGGGCCTCGCCGCGTCGCTGTTCGAAACCGTGTTCGAGCCGCTGCCGGACGACGCGGGCGCACCGGCCGCCGGCATCGTGCTGCGCGTCGGCTTCGCGCAGGGCGAGCGCCTGGTGCTGCGCCTGCGCTACCGCACCGACGTGCTCGACGAGCAATGCGCCGCGCGGATCGCCGGCTACCATCTCAACGCCCTTGCGCTGATCGCCGCCGATCCGGACGCCGAGCACGCGGGCCAGTGCCTGCTCTCCGCGCAGGAGCTGCGCTTGCAGCTCTATGGCCTCGCCGGGCCGGCGCGGCAGCTGCCGAACCGACGGGTCCACGAGCTGTTCGAGGAGCAGGTTCGCATGCACCCGGACCGCATTGTCGCCATGCACGGCGGGCGGCAGCTGACCTATCGCCAGCTCAATGCCCGCGCCAACCGGCTGGCGCGCATGTTGCGGGCCCACGGGCTGCAGCGCGAAGGCGTCGTCGCGGTGGTGGCCGGGCGCAATCTGGAGTGGATGAGCGCGGTGCTCGCCATCTTCAAGGCCGGTGGCGTCTACCTGCCCATCGAGCCGCACTTTCCCGCCCGCCGCATCGCGAGGACCCTCGGCCGCGCCGGCTGCCGACTGGCGCTGGTGGAGCGCGGCACCCGCGCGATACTTGGCGGAACCCTCGGCCGGCGGAGAATCCAGCGGCTCTTCACCGACGCCCTGGAGGTGGGGGGCTTCGCCGCCACCGACCTCGACATCGCGGTCGCGCCCCACCAGCTCGCCTACATCTGCTTCAGCTCCGGTTCGACCGGCGAGCCCAAGGCCGCGATGTGCGAGCACGCGGGCATGCTCAACCAGCTGTTCGCCAAGATCGACGACCTGCAGATCGACAGCGACAGCGTGGTAGCCCAGACGGCGCCGCAGAGCTTCGACATCTCGCTGTGGCAACTGCTCTCCGCACCGCTGGTCGGCGGACGGACCCTGCTGATCGAGCAGGAGGCGATCCTCGACGTCCCGCGCTTCGTCGACACCCTCGTCGAAGGCCGGGTTAACGTGCTGCAGGTCGTGCCCTCCTACCTCGACGCCGTGCTCTCCTGGCTGGATCGACATCCTCGCGAGCTGCCGGATCTGCGCCTGGTGGCGGTCACCGGCGAACCGCTCAAGAAGGAGCTGACGCGGCGCTGGTTCGCGGTCCAGCCCGGCATCCGCCTGGTGAACGGCTATGGGCTGATCGGGACCTCCCACGACACCCATCACGAGGTGATGGAGGACGTGCCCCGCCATGAGCGCGTGCCGCTCGGCCGACCGGTCAACAATACCCATGTCTACGTCGTCGACGAGCAGCTGTCGCCGGTGCCGCTCGGCGCGCCCGGCGAGATCGTGTTCTCCGGAATCTGCGTCGGCCGCGGCTATATCGACGATCCCAAGCGTACCCAACGCGACTTCCTGGACGATCCGCACAAACCCGGGCAGCGGCTGCACCGCAGCGGCGACTGCGGCCGCTGGTTGCCCGACGGGAAGCTCGAACTCCTCGGTCGCCTGGACTCGCAGATCAGGATCGGCGGCTTCCGGGTCGAGCTCGACGAGATCGAGGACCGGCTGTCGGGCCTGTCCGGCATCCGCGACGGTGCCGTGGTGGTCGCCGAGCGGCCCGGTCGCGGCAGGCACCTGGTGGCGTTCTACTCCGGCGAGCGGCCGCTCGACGCCGCTGCGCTGCAGAGGCAGCTTGGCGAGTCGCTGCCCCGCCATATGCTGCCGTCGGCATTGCATTGGCGCCGCCGATTGCCCCTGACGGACAGCGGGAAGATCGACCGCAAGGCGTTGCGCCGGCTCGCCGAAGCGCTCGACAGCGCCAGACTGGAGCGCGAGCGGGCGCGCATGTCGAGCGGCCAGCGCCGGGCGGGCGTATGGCCCGGATTGCTGGGCGCGGCGGCGGAGCAGATCGAGCGCAAGGGGCACTCCTTCGACCTGGGCAAGCGGGCGCTGGCGGCGCAGCGGCTGGCGGCAGGCGAGGCCGAGCCGGTGGCGGCGTCGCCCAATCCTCGTCCCGGCGAAGCCCTTGTCGATTGCTGGACCTGGCAGGAGGCCTACCTGAAAGCCCGTGACGCGGGTCCCGCCAGCCGCTGAAGGGTTTCCCTTCCCTTGCCAGCGATCCCGGACGGGGCTCGCTCGCCCCCACCTGCCCTCGCAGGCCGTCGGCAATGTCGGTGGGTCGATGAGGGGCAGGCAGGCGCCCGGCGCCGCCAGGCTGCATACTGGCAGAGCGGCGCAGCGGGACCACCGTTGGCCCGCAGTGCCGCGATGCCCGGTCCGGCCCGCATGGGATCACGGCGAGAGGGACCGGGAAACCGTGCCCGCGGTCCGCGCGGGCGGGACCACCAGGCGCCAGCGGGAGGAGCAGCGATGGCCACCACCCTCACCCATATCGCGCTGCACGTGCCGGACCTCGACGCCTGCATCGCCTTCTACCAGGACTTCTGCGCCATGCGGGTGATCCACGAGCGCGCCGGCAAGGGTTCGCGCATCGTGTGGATGGCGGAACCGGGCAAGGAGCACCAGTTCATCTTCGTCATCATGCCCGGCGGCGCCCCGCGCGAGCTGGCGATGGACGACTACAGCCACTTCGGCTTCGCCATGGATAGCCGCGCGGCGGTGGACGCCGTCGCCACCCGCGCCGCCGCGGCCGGCTGCCTGATCTGGGCGCCGCGCGACGAGCCCTACCCGGTCGGCTACTACTGCGGCCTGCGCGACCCGGCCGGCAACTATGTGGAGTTCAGCTACGGCCAGCCGCTGGGGCCTGGCTCGGAGGCGATGCCGATTCCCTGAGAGCCAGCTCACGATCTGCTACGCGTCGGCCATGCGGCGTTGAAACGCAGCGAAGCGGAGTAACAGCCGCAGGCTGGCCCGCAGGGTGAGCGAAGCGAATCAATCGGTTTCGCTGGGCTGCCTGGTTCTAGCTCGCCAGAACGTGAACTGGCTCTGAAACAACGAGGCCGCCCGTGGGCGGCCTCGTCGCGAAAGCTCAGCCTCAGTAGGCCTTGCCGGACTTGTACAGGTTCTCGAAGCAGAAGTTGGTGGCCTCGACGTAACCTTCGGCGCCACCGCAGTCGAAACGCTTGCCCTTGAACTTGTAGGCCAGCACGCAGCCTTCCTGGGCCTGCTTCATCAGCGCGTCGGTGATCTGGATCTCGCCGCCCTTGCCGGGCGGGGTCTGCTCGATCAGGTCGAAGATGTCCGGGGTCAGGATGTAGCGACCGATGATCGCCAGGTTGGACGGCGCGTCTTCCGGCTTGGGCTTCTCGACCATCGCGTTGACCCGGTAGATGTCCTCGCGAATCATCTCGCCGGCGATCACGCCGTACTTGTTGGTCTCCTCGCGCGGCACTTCCTGGATGGCGACGATGGAGCAGCGGAACTGCTTGTACAGCTTGACCATCTGCGCCAGCACGGCATCGCCGTCGAGGTTCAGGCACAGGTCGTCCGCCAGGACCACGGCGAACGGCTCGTCGCCGATCAGCGGGCGGCCGGTGAGGATGGCGTGGCCCAGGCCCTTCATCTCGATCTGGCGGGTGTAGGAGAAGGTGCACTCGTCGAGCAGGCGACGGATGCCGACCAGGTACTTCTCCTTGTCGGTGTCGCGGATCTGGTGCTCGAGTTCATAGCTGATGTCGAAATGGTCTTCGATGGCGCGCTTGCCGCGACCGGTGACGATGGAGATCTCGTTCAGACCGGCATCCAGAGCCTCCTCGACGGCGTACTGGATCAGTGGCTTGTTCACCACCGGCAGCATTTCCTTGGGCATGGCCTTGGTTGCGGGCAGGAACCGGGTGCCGTAGCCGGCAGCCGGGAAAAGGCACTTCTTGATCATCTGAGAGAAGCCTTAGCGATAGGAGGGTTCTGGGGCGGCAAGTCTAATGAGGGCGCAAGCACCTTACAATGCGCGTCACCCTCTCCAACGCATAGTTTTAGCGGGTTGTGCCGGTTTGTGCCGCCCCGCTCCACCCCTCCCTCCACGACCTGTCCAACTTGGGAATTTATGCGGTGGGTGGTAGTCTAAGGCTGCCCCTCCAAATCATTATGTTAAATACCGCATTTGAAAATCACGTTCCGCCTGCGCCCCCCCGCCGCCCACCCCTATGGCGTGCCGACGGCGCCGGCGCCCTGGCAGCGCGAACGGGGCTGGCAACAGCAACTAAGCTGAAATTCGCGAGCCACCGTGCAGTCGGTGAACCGGCGCCGATCCCCAGGGGAAGGATGTCGACCCGCGCTGCCCGAGGCGGCCTGGTCCAGGATCAAGGACAAGATCGAGACGCGCGGATCGTCTTCCGAGCGCCCCCAAGTCGATGATGGCGAGGAGCCCTCCCCCGCCGCTGGAGCCGGGACTACATCTCGAACATGGGCGGGCCTGGGCGCCCGCGTGCGGAGGCAGGGTATGGCCAGCGCCGTGCAGTTCACCGAGGTCTCGCGCATCTATGGCGAGGTCAAGGCCATCGACCGGGTCTCCATCGACATCGCCGACGGCGAATTCTTCTCCCTGCTCGGCCCTTCGGGTTCGGGCAAGACCACCTGCCTGCGGCTGATCGCCGGCTTCGAACAGCCGAGCGCCGGCAGCGTGCGCATCCAGGGCGTGGAGGCCGCCGGCCTGCCGCCCTACCAGCGCGACGTCAACACGGTGTTCCAGGATTACGCGCTGTTCCCGCACATGAGCGTGCGGGACAACGTCGCCTACGGCCTCAAGGTCAAGGGCGTGGCCCGCGCCGAACGGCTGGGACGCGCCGAGGAGATGCTGGGGATGGTCGCCCTCTCCGGCCTGGGGGGACGCAAGCCGGCGCAACTTTCCGGCGGCCAGCGTCAGCGCGTGGCGCTGGCCCGCGCGCTGATCAACCGGCCACGCGTGCTGCTGCTCGACGAGCCGCTCGGCGCCCTGGACCTCAAGCTGCGCGAGCAGATGCAGAGCGAATTGAAGAAGCTGCAGCGCCAGCTGGGCATCACCTTCATCTACGTCACCCACGACCAGGGCGAGGCGCTGTCGATGTCGGACCGGGTGGCGGTGTTCAACAAGGGGCGCATCGAACAGGTCGACACTCCGCACAACCTCTATCTGCGGCCGGTCAACGCCTTCGTCGCCGAATTCGTCGGCACCTCCAACGTGCTGCGCGGCGAGCTGGCCCAGCGCATGGCCGGTGGCGCGGCGCTCATCTCGATCCGCCCCGAGCACATCCGTCTGGCTGGCGGCGAGCCGTTGGCGACCGACGAGGTGGAGGTCGACGGCCTGCTGCACGACATCCATTTCCTCGGCGCCGCCACCCGCTACGAGCTGCAGCTGGAAAACGGCCAGCGCTTCACCGTCTACCAGTCCAACGACCGCTGCGCGCCCCTGGCGCTGGCCCACCGCACCGGCGAGCGGGTCACCGCGCGCTGGCCGCGCGCCGCCATGGTGCCGCTGCAGGGCGAGGGTCTCTGAGATGCGCCCTGCCCCCGCGCCCCGGGAATCCGTCAGCCCGCTGCGCCAGCTGGCCGATGTGCTGTACCGCCGCCCCAACCTGTACCTGGCGCTGCTGCTGGTGCCGCCGCTGCTGTGGTTCGGCGTGGTCTACCTCGGCTCGCTGCTCGGCCTGTTGTGGCAGAGCTTCTATACCTTCGACGACTTCACCATGGCGGTGACGCCCGAGCTGACCCTGGCCAACCTCAAGGCGCTGTTCCAGCCGGCCAACTTCGACATCATCCTGCGCACCCTGGCGATGGCCATCGCGGTGACCATCGCCAGCGCCGCGCTGGCCTTCCCCATCGCCTACCACATGGCGCGCTACACCAGCGGCAAGACCAAGGCGTTCTTCTATATCGCGGTGATGCTGCCGATGTGGGCCAGCTACATCGTCAAGGCCTACGCCTGGACCCTGCTGCTGGCCAAGGGCGGCGTGGCCCAGTGGTTCCTCGAGGCGCTGCACCTGCAGCCGCTGCTGCAGTTCGTCCTCGGCATTCCCGGCGTGGGCGGCAGCACCCTGTCCACCTCGCACCTGGGGCGTTTCGGGGTATTCGTCTACATCTGGCTGCCGTTCATGATCCTGCCGATCCAGGCCGCCCTCGAACGCCTGCCGCCCTCGTTGCTGCAGGCCTCGGCCGATCTCGGCGCCACGCCGTGGCAGACCTTCCGCACCGTCGTCCTGCCGCTCTCGGTGCCCGGCATCGCCGCCGGCTCGATCTTCACCTTCAGCCTGACCCTCGGCGACTTCATCGTGCCGCAGCTGATCGGCCCGCCCGGCTACTTCATCGGCAGCATGGTCTACGCCCAGCAGGGGGCGATCGGCAACATGCCGATGGCCGCCGCCTTCACCCTGGTGCCGATCGCCCTGATCGCCGTGTACCTGTCCATCGTCAAGCGACTGGGGGCCTTCGATGCACTCTGAGCGCGCCTCGTGGGGACTGCGGATCGCCGCGTGGGGCGGCCTGCTGTTCCTGCACTTCCCGATCCTGATCATCCTGATCTACGCCTTCAGCACCGAGGACGCCGCGTTCAGCTTTCCGCCGCAGGGCTTCACCCTGCGCTGGTTCGCCGTCACCTTCGCCCGCCCGGACGTACTGGAGGCGATCCGCCTGTCGTTGCAGGTGGCGGCGCTGGCCACCCTGATCGCCATGGTCCTCGGCACCCTGGCCGCGGCGGCGCTGTACCGTCGAGACTTCTTCGGCAAGGAAGGCGTCTCGCTGCTGCTGATCCTGCCCATCGCGCTGCCCGGCATCATCACCGGCCTGGCCCTGCTCGCCGCGTTCAAGCAGCTCGGCATCGAGCCGGGGGTGTTCACCATCGTGGTCGGTCACGCCACCTTCTGCGTGGTGATCGTCTACAACAACGTGATCGCCCGCTTCCGCCGCACCAGCTACAGCCTGATCGAGGCCAGCATGGACCTCGGCGCCGACGGTTGGCAGACCTTCCGCTACATCATCCTGCCCAACCTGAGCTCGGCGCTGCTGGCCGGCGGCATGCTGGCCTTCGCCCTGTCGTTCGACGAGATCATCGTCACCACCTTCACCGCCGGCCACGAAAAGACCCTGCCGATCTGGCTGCTCAACCAGCTCGCGCGACCGCGCGATGTGCCGGTGACCAACGTGGTGGCCATGCTGGTGATGCTGGCGACCATGCTGCCGATCCTGATCGCCTACTACCTGACCAAGGGCGGCGAAGGCGTGGCCGGCAGTGGCAAGTGACGCGCCTGGCAACCAGTGATGCGGAACCCGACACTTCGCCAGCGCCGGCGCCTGCCAGGTGTTTCCCGCCTGGCGTGGCCTTGCCGTAGACTCGCGGGCCGGCCCAGCAACCAGAGTCAGACCCATGTGGCAGATCGATCCCGTCTCCCTGCGGCTGTTCATCGCCGTCTGCGAGGAAGGCGCCATCGCCCGCGCCAGCGAGCGCGAATTCATTGCCCCCTCGGCGGTGAGCAAGCGCATTGCCGATATCGAGGCCGCCTTCGGCACGCCGCTGCTGCTCCGCAGCAAACTCGGCGTGGTGCCCACCCCGGCGGGCCAGGCCCTGCTGCGCCACGCCCGCCAGCTGATGCGCAGCATGGAGCGCCTGCAGGGCGAGCTGAGCGAATACGCCGAGGGCGCGCGCGGTCACGTGCGCATCCTCGCCAACGTGTCGGCGATCATGGAGTTCCTGCCCGAGGAGCTGTCCGACTTCATGCTGGCCAACGCCAACATCCAGGTCGACATCGAGGAGCGCTTCAGCGCTGACGTGGTACGCGGCGTGGCCGAAGGCAACGCCGACCTCGGCATCTGCCGCCGGTCGATGGCCACCGGCGACCTGGAATTCATCCCCTACCGCCGCGACCACCAGGCGGTGGTGGTCAACGCCAGCCACCCGCTGGCCGGACGGACCAGCATCGCCTTTCGCGAGACCCTGGACTACGACCACCTGGGCCTGTCCGCCTACGCCACCCTCAACGCCTTCATGCGCCGCACCGCCGCCGAAAGCGGCCACGAGCTGCGTCTGCGCACCCACGTGTCGTCCTTCGATGCCGCCTATCGGCTGATCCAGGCCGGCCTGGCCATGGGCATCTTCCCGCGCGAGGCGGTGGAGCGCTACGCCGGGCTGTTCGGCCTGCACGTCATCCCCCTGGAGGACGACTGGGCCGAGGGCGAGTTCGTCATCTGCGTTCGCGATGCCGAAGCCCTGTCGCTGTCCGCCAAGCGCCTGCTCAACCACCTGCTGGCCCGCCTTCCCGCTGCGGGAAGCGCGGCCTAGAGCGACTCCCGATCCATCGCGGTTGACGATGGATCGCCCCGCCAAATACGTCTTTTCGCTGCGGGGGCGGCTCCCTAGTCTTGGCCCAGGTCAATCCAGACTGAGAGCCACGCAATGACAAGAATAACGATCAACGAAGTGGGCATGCGCGACGGCCTGCAGAGCCTGCAACGCATCATGGCCACCGCCGACAAGTGCAAGTGGATCGACGCGGCCTACGCCGCCGGCGTCCGCCACATGGAGGTCGCCTCCTTCGTTCCCGCCAAGCTGCTGCCGCAGATGGCCGACGCCGCCGCGGTGGTGGCCCACGCCCTCACCTACCCCGACCTGTTCGTCACCGTCCTCGCTCCCAATCTGCGCGGTGTCGAGAACGCCCTGGCCAGCGGCGCCCAGCGCATCGTCGCGCCCATCTCGGTCAGCGCCGCCCACAGCCTGGCCAACGTGCGCCGCACGCCGCTGGAGATGGTCGAGGAGTTTGCCCGCATGTGCGAGCTGCGCAGCAGCTGCGGGCGCCACGACGTGCAGATGATGGCCGGCATGTCGGTAGCCTTCGGCTGCACCCGTCAGGGCGAGGTGCCGCTGGCCGATCTGTGCGCGCTGACCCGCCAGGTGCTGGAAACCGGCTGCGACTTCGTATCGCTGGGCGACACCACCGGCTATGCCACTCCCGGCCAGGTCGGCGCGACCCTCGAGGCGGTGCGCGCCATCGCCGGCGACCGGCTCAGGGCCGCGCACTTCCACGACACCCGCGGCCTGGCGCTCGCCAACTGCCTGGTCGCCGTGCAGCACGGCATCCGCGAGCTGGACTCCTCCCTGGCCGGTCTCGGCGGCTGCCCGTTCGCGCCCGGCGCCTCGGGCAATGCGGTGAGCGAGGACCTGGTGTTCATGCTGGAAAGTATGGGCTACGACACCGGCATCGACTTGCAACGGCTGATCGACTCGCGCGCCCTGCTCGTCCAGGCGCTGCCCGGCGAGCCGCTGTACGGCTACATCGCCCGCGCCAGCCTGCCCAGGAACTTCCGCCAGGCCGCCCTGCAGGCCGTCACCCCCGCCGCATAACTCGGAGACAACCCCCAATGTCGCAACTTCCGCTCGACGGAATCCGTGTCGTCGAAATTTCCCACATGGTCATGGGTCCGACCTGCGGGATGATCCTCGGCGACCTCGGTGCCGAGGTGATCAAGGTCGAGCCGATCCGTGGCGACGGCACCCGCCGTCTGCTCGGCGCCGGCGCCGGCTTCTTCCGCACCTTCAACCGCAACAAGAAATGCATCGCCGTCGACCTCGACGCCCCCGCCGGCCGCGAGGCGGTGCAGGCCCTGCTCGACAGTGCCGACGTGTTCATCGAGAACTTCAAGCCCGGGCGTATGCACGGCCTCGGCTTCGACTACGAGACCCAGCGCCAACGCAACCCCAAGCTGGTCTACGCCTCGCACAAGGGTTTCCTCAACGGCCCCTACGACAAGCGCCTGGCGCTCGACGAGGTGGTGCAGATGATGGCCGGCCTGGCCTACATGACCGGCCCGGTCGGCCGCCCGCTGCGTGCCGGCACCTCGGTCAACGACATCATGGGCGGCATGTTCGGCGCCATCGGCGTGCTCGCCGCGCTCAACGAGCGCAATCGCACCGGCCTGGGCAAGGAAGTGCAGAGCGCGCTGTACGAGAACTGCGTGCTGCTCGCCGCCCAGCACATGCAGCAGTACGCGGTCACCGGCGAGCCGGCCGCGCCGATGCCCAACCGCATCAGCGCCTGGGCGATCTACGACGTGTTCGAGTTCGCCAACGGCGAGCAGATGTTCGTCGCCGCCACCGGCGAGGGCCAGTGGACCACCCTGTGCAGGCTGCTCGACCAGCAGGCGCTGCTCGACGACCCGACCCTGGCCACCAACAACGACCGCGTGCTGCAGCGCCCGCGCCTGCTCGCCCACCTCGGCGAGGTGTTCGCCACCCTCGACGCCAAGGCTCTGGCGCCGCAGCTGGAGGCCTACGGCATCCCCTTCGCGCCGATCCGCAAGCCCGAGGAACTGTTCGACGACCCGCACCTGATCGAGAGCGGCGGCATGGTCAAGCTGGAGCTGGAGGACGGCTCGACCACCGACATGCCGCTGCTGCCGGTGGCCCTCGACGGCCAACGCCTGCAGCCGCGCCGGCCGATCGCGCGCATCGGCCAGCACACCCGCGAAGTAATGGCGCAGGCCGGCCTCTCCGCCGCACAGATCGACATGCTGCGCGACGCCGGCGTGCTGCGCACCGAAGACTGAAACCCATGGCCGGCAGCCGAGCCTGCCGGCCTCACCAGAAACAGCGGAGTTACCCGATGGCTATCTACCAATATGACGAACAGCGCCCGGACATCCACGCCAGCACCTACGTGGCCGAGGACGCCACGGTGATCGGCAAGGTGGTGCTGCGCGAGGGCGCCAGCGTCTGGCCGCAGGCGGTACTGCGCGGCGACAACGAGCTGATCGACATCGGCGCCGGCAGCAACGTGCAGGAAGGCGCGGTGCTGCACACCGACCCGGGCTTTCCGCTCCAGGTCGGCGACGGCGTGACCATCGGCCACCAGGCCATGCTGCACGGCTGCAGCATCGGCGAGGGTTCGCTGATCGGCATCCAGGCGGTGATCCTCAACGGCGCGGTGATCGGCCGCAACTGCCTGGTCGGCGCCGGCGCACTCGTCACCGAAGGCAAGGTGTTCCCCGACAACTCGCTGATCGTCGGCGCGCCGGCCAAGGTACTGCGCGAGCTGGATGAGGCGACCATCGCCAAGTTCCACAGCAATGCCGCGGACTACGTGGCGCGCGGGCAGAAACACAAACAGAAGCTGGTGCGTATCGCCTGATCCATCCGGGCTGCCGCCTGCCGCGGCATCCCGGCTTGCGTTGCAAATAAAACAGCGCCACGAGCGCGAATGTCTCCAACAATTACAACAACGGAGCAACACCATGGTCGCCATGACAGGTGTAGTAGGAGTCACCCACAACGAAGAGCAGCTCAAGGAGCTGCTCCTCTACCGCCGCGTGGCCTGGCGCATCGTGCCGCTGGCCATCGTCTGCTTCCTGTTTTCCTATTTCGACCGCATCAACATCAGCTTCGCCAAGGCGCAGATGCAGGCCGAGCTGGGCCTCAGCGACGCCGCCTACGGCCTGGCGGCGAGCATGTTCTTCATCGGCTACGTGCTGTTCGAGGTGCCCAGCGCCGTCGGCCTGAAGAAGTACGGCGCTCCTGCCTGGATCTGCCGGATCATGATTTCCTGGGGCCTGGCCACCGCCGCGCTGATGTTCGCCTACACCCAGTACACGCTGTACTTCCTGCGCTTTCTGATCGGCGTGATGGAAGCCGGCTTCGGCCCGGCGATCCTGTTCTACCTGGCCTGCTGGTTCCCCAAGAAGTACCTGGCGCGCATCAACGGCCTATGGTTCCTCGCCGTGCCGCTGGCCGGCGCGGTTGGCGCCCCGGTCGCCGGGCTGATCCTCGACAAGCTCAACGGCTTCCTCGGCCTGGCCGGCTGGCACTGGCTGTTCCTGCTTTCCGGCCTGCCCTGCGTACTGCTTGGCCTGATCGTGCTGTGGAAGCTGGACCGCGACATCCAGTCGGCCCGATGGCTGAGCAGCGACGAGAAGGCCATCCTGCAGCGCAACCTGGAACAGGACGGCAGCAAGCGCACCGCCGCCGCCCACGGCTCGCTGTGGAAGGTGCTGCTGACTCGCGAAGTGGCACTGTTCGCCCTGATCTACTTCAGCATCAAGCTGGCCGCCTACGGCCTGAACTTCTGGATGCCGCACCTGATCGAGCAGTCCGGCATCAAGGAGCCGACCTGGGTCGGCGTGCTGACCTCGCTGCCCTACGTCGTCGCCTGCATCGGCATGGTACTGGTCACCCGGTGCTCCGACCGCAGCGGCGACCGCAAGTCCTGGCTGCTCGCCTGCATGCTGGCCTCGGCCGCCGGCTACTTCCTCGCCTGCCTGTTCTCCGGCAACTCGCTGGTGATGATGCTCGCCCTGGTACTGGCCACCGCCGGCTCGTTCATCGCCATCCCGGTGTTCTGGACCATCCCGCAGTCGACCTTCAGCGGCCTGGCCATCGCCAGCGGCACCGCGGCGATCAACTCGCTCGGCCAGCTCAGCGGCATGGTGGCGCCGGTATGGGTTGGCTACATCAACGACCTCACCGGGCAGACCTGGATGGGCATGCTGTCCATCGCCCCCCTGCTGCTGCTCAGCGCCGGGCTGATCGCCCGCTACGTGCGCAACCCGCAACCCGCCTGATCCAACGCCGCTCTGCCAGGGAGCCGGCCCGCCCGGCTCCCCGGGGATCGCTCGCCCCGAAGTTGGGGTTTCACCTGAAGTGCATGAGACAAGACAATGATAATAAAGCCTCATCATCTGATCGGTACGTCGCTGGGCATCGGCCTGGGCGTCCTGGCTCCGGGCGCCTTCGCCGCCTTCGTCGAGGACGGCAAGGGCAGCCTGGAGCTGAAGAACTTCTATTTCAGCCGGGATTTCCGCGACGCCGGCGCCCGCCAGTCCAAGCGCGAGGAATGGGCCCAGGGCTTCACCCTGCGCCTGCAGTCGGGCTTCACTGAGGGACCGGTAGGCTTCGGCCTGGACGCCATCGGCATGCTCGGCGTCAAGCTCGACTCCAGCCCGGATCGCACCGGCACCGGCCTGCTGCCGCGCGGCTCGGACGGTCGCGCCGAGGACGACTACGCGAAGCTGGCCCTCACCACCAAGGCCAGATTCGCCGACAGCGTGCTGCAGTACGGGGGCCTCAGCCCCACCCTGCCGCTGCTGTTCGCCAACAGTAGCCGGCTGTTCCCGCAGGTGTTCACCGGCGGCCAGTTGGTGTCCAAGGACATCGACAGACTGACCGTAACCCTCGGCCGGGTCGACAAGGTCAAGCAGCGCGACTCCTCCGACTCCGAGGAGCTGACCACCATGAGCCAGCTGGGCGGCTACTCCACCAGCGTCACCAGTGACAGCTACACCTTCGGCGGCCTGGACTACCAGCTGCTGCCCCACCTGCTGGTGAGCTACCACCACAGCGAACTGGAAGACTTCTACCGCCGCGACTTCGCCGGCCTCAAGTTCTCCACCCCGCTCGGCGCCGGCAAGGCCTTCGCCGAGCTGCGCTACTACGCCGCCCGCGAGAGCGGCCGCGAGCTGGTCGGCGAGGTGGACAACCGCACCTTCAGCAGCAACTTCGGCTACAGCATCAAGGGCCACACCTTCAGCGGCGGCTACCAGAAGGCCGACGGCGACACCGCCTACGCCTACGTCGGCGGCAGCGACACCAACCTGTTCAGCGAGATGCAGGTGAGCACCTTCTCGCTGGCCAACGAGCGCGTCTGGCATGCCCGCTACGACTATGACTTCGCCGCCGTCGGCGTGCCCGGGCTGACCTTCAGCCTGCGCTACGTGAAGGGCGACGAGGTCGATCCGACCAATATCCGCACCATTGAGGCGACGCAGCTGCGCGCCAGCGGCAAGCAAGGCAGCGAGTGGGAACGAGCGACCGACCTGGGCTACGTGGTGCAGAGCGGCCCGCTGAAGAACCTCGGCCTGCGCTGGCGCTACGCGACGAACCGCTCGGACTACGCCGACGGCGCCGACGAGCACCGGGCTATCCTGAGCTATACGGTCAATTTCTGAGCATAGACCGGCGAGGCGCCTTTCCGCTTGACAGCGCCGCTCTCAACCCGCAAATTCCTCAAAACGGAATTGCGTTACGCATAAAACAATTAGTTACGAGCACGCATCGATGGACCTCTACACCTATTACCGCTCCACCGCCTCCTATCGCGTACGCATCGCCCTGGCGCTCAAGGGCCTGGAGGCCCGCCACATTCCGATCAACCTGGCACCGAACGTCACCGAGCAGCTGCAGCCGCCCTACCGCTCCATCAACCCGCAGTGCCGCGTGCCGGCACTGCGCACCGACGACAGCGTGCTGCTGATCCAGTCGCCGGCGATCATCGAATACCTCGAGGAGATCTATCCGCAGTTCCCGCTGCTGCCCAGCGATCCCGTCGAACGCGCCCAGCGGCGCGGCGTGGCGGCGCTGATCGGCTGCGACATCCATCCGCTGCACAACGTCGCGGTGCTCAACCGCCTGCGTGGCCTGGGCCTGGACGACGGACAGGTGCAGGGGTGGATCGCCCACTGGATCGGCGAGGGCCTGCGCGCCGTCGAGGCGCTGATCGGCGACGAGGGCTTCTGCTTCGGCGAGCCGGGTCTGGCCGACGTCTACCTGCTGCCCCAGCTGTACGCCGCACGGCGCTTCAGCGTCGACCTGTCGGCCTACCCGCGCATCGCCCGCGTCGAGCGCCTGGCCCTCGAACACCCGGCCTTCATCAAGGCCCACCCGGACGCCCAGGCCGACAAGCCGGCCTGAGCCAACACCCATGAAAATCCTCGGCCTCAAGTTGCTGATCGGCGATTTCCTCGCCCGTAGCGTCCGCGGCGTGCCCTGCGCGCCGCCGGCGCCAGCGTTGTTCCGCTGACCTGCCAAACTCAAATACAACAAGATTCACGCGAGATACCGAGATGACCGATCTTTTCGAAAACCCCATGGGCCTGATGGGCTTCGAGTTCATCGAATTCGCCGCCCCGACGCCGAACACCCTGGAACCCATCTTCGCCATGATGGGCTTCACCAAGGTCGCCAACCATCGCTCGAAGAACGTCGAGCTGTACCGCCAGGGCGACATCAACCTGATCCTCAACAAGGAGCCGAAAAGCCTCGCCTCCTACTTCGCCGCCGAGCACGGCCCGTCGGCCTGCGGCATGGCCTTCCGGGTCAAGAACTCGCACCAGGCCTACGCCCGCGCCCTGGAGCTGGGCGCCCAGCCGGTGGATATCCCTACCGGGCCGATGGAGCTGCGTCTGCCGGCGATCAAGGGCATCGGCGGCGCGCCGATCTACCTGATCGACCGCCACGGCGAGGGCAACTCGATCTACGACATCGACTTCGAGTTCATCGAAGGCGTCGACCGGCATCCGCAGGGCGCCGGCCTCAAGCTGATCGACCACCTCACCCACAACGTCTACCGCGGGCGCATGGCCTACTGGGCGGATTTCTACGAGAAGCTGTTCAACTTCCGCGAGATCCGCTACTTCGACATCAAGGGCGAGTACACCGGCCTGACCTCCAAGGCGATGACCGCGCCGGACGGCCTGATCCGCATCCCGCTCAACGAGGAATCCTCCAAGGGCGCCGGGCAGATCGAGGAGTTCCTGATGCAGTTCAACGGCGAGGGCATCCAGCACGTGGCCTTCCTCACCGACGACCTGATCAAGACCTGGGACGCCCTCAAGGGCCTGGGCATGCGCTTCATGACCGCGCCGCCGGCGACCTACTACGAGATGCTGGAAACCCGCCTGCCGAACCACGGCGAGCCGGTCGAGGAACTGCAGTCGCGCGGCATCCTGCTCGATGGCACCTCCGAGGGCGGCGAGCGCCGCCTGCTGCTGCAGATCTTCTCGGAGACCCTGCTCGGCCCGGTGTTCTTCGAGTTCATCCAGCGCAAGGGCGACAGCGGCTTCGGCGAGGGCAACTTCAAGGCGCTGTTCGAGTCGATCGAGCGCGACCAGATCCGCCGCGGCGTGCTGAGCACCGAGTAACCACCCTTCCCCTCACCCGCTCGCGGGTGAGGGCTCCAGGAGAGGGCTCTCACGGTGCCCCCTATTTCTCCTACGGCAATCCGGACGGCCTGGCAGCTTGAGTCCGGATTGCCGTTTTTCTTTGCGGCCCGCCGCCTCAGCCGCGCAGCAGATGCAGCGCCAACCCCACCAGCGCACAGCCCAGCAGCACCTGGATGACCCCGCGCTTGAAGCGGAACAGCGCCACCGCGGCGGCCAGGGCGATCAGCGCCGAAGGCCAGTCGAAGCTGCCGGCAAAACCCTGCGGCCAGAGCACGTGGTAGCCGAAGAACAGCGCGAGGTTGAGGATCACCCCCACCACCGCGGCGGTGATGGCGGTCAGCGGCGCGGTGAACTTCAGCTCGTTGTGGGTCGACTCGACCAGCGGCCCGCCGGCCAGGATGAACAGGAACGACGGCAGGAAGGTGAACCAGGTGACCAGGCTGGCGGCCACCGCGCCGGCGAGGAACGCCTGGTCGGCGCCGAACATCGGGTGCACGTAGCCGCCGACGAAGCCGACGAAAGCCACCACCATGATCAGCGGCCCCGGCGTGGTTTCGCCCAGCGCCAGGCCGTCGATCATCTGCGCCGGGCTCAGCCAGCCGTAGTGGCCCACCGCGCCCTGGTAGACGTAGGGCAGCACCGCGTAGGCGCCGCCGAAGGTGAGCAGCGCCGCCTTGGTGAAGAACCAGCCCATCTGCGTCAGGGTGCCGTGCCAGCCGTAGAGGGCGGTCAGCAGACCCATCGGCAGGCTCCACAGCAGCGCGCCCACAGCCAGCAGTACGGCCAGGCGCGGCCAGCGGAAACGCGCATGCGCAGGCGCCGGGGTGTCGTCGTCGATCAGCGCCGGGCCGAAGGAGTGCTTGGCCGCGCCATGTCCGCCACCGGCGCGGAACTTGTCCGGGGCGATACGACCACCCCAGTAACCGATCAACGCCGCGCCCAGCACGATCAGCGGGAAAGGCGCCTCGAGGGCGAAGATCGCCACGAAGGAGGCCGCGGCTATCGCCCACAACCAGTTGTTCTTCAGCGCCCGCGAGCCGATGCGATGGGCCGCGTGCACCACTATCGCGGTCACCGCCGGCTTGATGCCGTAGAACAATCCCACCACCACCGGCACCTCGCCGAAGGCGAGATAGATCCACGACAGCGCGATCAGGATGAACAGCGAGGGCAGCACGAACAGTCCGCCGGCCACCACGCCGCCCCAGGTGCGGTGCATCAGCCAGCCGATGTAGGTGGCCAGCTGCTGGGCCTCCGGGCCGGGCAGCAGCATGCAGTAGTTGAGCGCGTGCAGGAAACGCCGCTCGGAAATCCACCGCCGGCGCTCCACCAGCTCCTGGTGCATGATGGCGATCTGCCCCGCCGGGCCGCCGAAGCTGATGAAGCCCAGCTTGAGCCAGAAGGCGAAGGCCTGCCAGAAGCCGACGGGAGCCGGCGGGAGTGCCGCGCTCGCGGCCTCCTCGGTCAGGGACTGGGTCATGTCGCGGGTACTCCTTTGTCGAAGCTGGCCAGCAGGCCGTCGAATACGGCGCAGGCGGCGGTCAGCAGGGAATCGTCGTCGTCGAGGGTGGCGCGCAGGCCGGCCAGCACGCTCTCGATGCCGCTGGCCTCGGGCGGCTGCACCCCGCCGACGTCGAGGTAGTGGACCAGGCGACCCAGGCGCTCGACAGCCGGCTGCTCCAGGCCGAAGCTGGCCGCCAGCACCTCGAAGGTGACGCGGTTGCCGACATGGCTGAAGGTCGCGCCATCGAAATCGAAGCCCAGCGCCTCGGCCGGGCAGTCGGCGGGGCTGGCCAGCCAGAGGATGCGCGCCTGCGGATCGATGAAGCGGCGGATCAGCCAGGCGCTGGCCAGGCGATCCACCCAGGGACGGCGCCGCGTCGCCCAGCTGCGGCCCCGATAGTCGGACGGGCAAAGCCTGGCAATCTCTGCCGCCATGGCGCGCGGCTCGTCGGGCGAGAGGATGCGTGCGCAGTTCAGCTCCAGGTCGTGGAGGACGCTGTCGGTCTGCCGCTGCGCCTCGCCGTGGAAGAAATCGATCTCGACCAGGCCGGCGAAGGCCTTGCGCAGCTTGCGCGCCTGGCGCAGGACGTCCTGTACATTGCCGGCCGCCAGCGCCTCGCGCGCCTGCGCGACATCGGCCAGCAGGGCCGCGTAGTCGTCGCTGCGATCGAACAGCGCGGCGAAGTCGGCGCCAGCCGGCTCCTCGACGCGCAGCACGTGGGCGGTGCCGCCACCCTCGCGAACCACGCCCGCCAGGCCCTCCAGGGTGGCGCGGCAGTCCTCGCGTTCGGGCATCAGGTAGACGCCGTCGCGCAGCACGGCCGCGCCGCTGGCCTTGAGCGCGCGCCAGGCCCGTTGCCGAACGGTGGCGTTCTCGGTGGGCAGGGAAAGGATCAGAGCCAGAAGCTTCATATGTAGAGATCAACTCAAAGTTGATATGACCTCTACATAGTGGGCATTCGCCTCTTCGTCTGCAAGCGGTGCTTTACGGCAGGCGGTCTTAACCGCCCATCCGCGCGCTGATTTCCCGGGCGACCTGCAGCAGGCGCTCGGCCTGGGCGCCCTGCGGATCGGCGGCGAAGCCCGGCGCGGTGCCGACCACGGTCACCACCCCGACCAGCTTGCCGCCGGCGCCGAACAGCGGCGCTGACAGCGCGTTGACGCCCGACATCAGCAGCCCGTGCACGTGGTGCAGGCCGCGCGCGCGGATCTGCGCGCGCAGCGCTTCCAGCTCGGCGGCATCCGGAGCGCCCGGCTCGGCCAGCGCTTCGGCCTGCAGGGCGGCGGTCTCCACCGCCGGCAGGAAGGCGTCGAACACCAGGCCGGTGGACGAGCCCAAAAGCGGCAGCACCGAGCCCATCTGGGTGACCACGGTCACCGCGCGCACCGCCTGCTCGACATGCACCACGGTCGGCCCCTTGTTGCCCCACACGGCGAGGAAGCAGGTCTCGTTGAGCGCATCGCGCAGCTCGACCAGACGCGGCAGCGCCACCTTGCCGACGTCCAGGCGGCCGATGGCGGCCAAGCCGACGAACAGCGCCTCGCGGCCCAGGCCGTAGTGGCCGGTGGTCTCGTCCTGCTCGGCGAAACCGCTGGCGATCAGCGCCTGCAGGTAGCGGTGCACCTTGCTCGCCGGCATGCCGACGTGCTCGGCCAGGCGCGACAGCGAGGTGGCCGGCGCCAGTTCGGCCAGGCCCTTGAGGATGTCGGTGCCGACCTCGGCGGACTGCACCTTCTGCCGGCGCGGAGCCTCCGCGCGCGCGGTTTCGCTTGTCATGGTCCTTCCTGTGCGTGGCGATGGATGGCGAATTCTACGCTTGACGCTCTCGGAGACGCGAGTTACGTTTTGCGTAAATTGATTACGAATAACAAAATGCGCGCCCGTCAGCGGTCCCTCTTCCGAACCGGCGAGCCCGCAGCCATCTCAAGCAAGGAGACCGTCATGAACCCGATCGTGCAGAAAATCCACCACGTGGCCTATCGCTGCAAGGACGCGCTGGAAACCGCCCGCTGGTACGAGCAGCACCTGGGCATGAAGCTGGTGCTGTCGATCGCCGAGGACGCCGTGCCGTCGACCGGCGAGGCCGATCCGTACATGCACATCTTCCTGGATGCCGGCATGGGCAACGTGCTGGCCTTCTTCGAGCTGCCCACCCAGCCGGAGATGGGCCGCGACCCGAACACCCCGGTGTGGACCCAGCACCTGGCCCTGCAGGTGGAATCCATGGAGGTGCTGCTGGCCGCCAAGGCGCGCCTGCAGGCGGCCGGCATCAAGGTGATCGGCCCGACCGACCATGCGCTGTTCCAGTCGATCTACTTCTTCGATCCCAACGGCCACCGCCTGGAGCTGGCGGCCAACACCGGCTCGCCGAAGATGCTCGCGGCGCTGGATGAGGTGAAGTGGGCCATGCTTGAGGAGTGGGCGCAGACCAAGCGCGCGCCCAAGCACGCCGCGTGGATGCACGACGGCAGCTACAAGGAGATGTTCCGGTAAGGCAGTCGCGGCGGCCGATGCCGAAGCCAATCTCGCGGCCTGTAGGGGCGAATTTATTCGCCAAGGGGTGCGCAGCACCCCCAGCCTTCAAAGGCGCAGGCCTTTGGCCTGCTAGGCGAATGAATTCGCCCCTACAGGGATTGGCGTGCGCTTGACGCCCTTTACGGCACGTCATTACGCTTATTGAAATTAATTTACGCAAATAACAAAAAGCATTCGAGATGCCTATGCGCAACCAGCAACCCAGCGAGGCCCTGAGCTACCAGTCGGGCTTCGGCAACGAATTCGCCAGCGAGGCGCTGCCCGGCGCCCTGCCGGTCGGCCAGAATTCGCCGCAGAAGGTGCCCTACGGGCTGTACAGCGAACTGCTGTCCGGCACCGCCTTCACCGTGGCGCGCAGCGAGGCGCGGCGCACCTGGCTGTACCGCATCCGCCCGTCCGCCGCGCATGGCAGCTTCGTGCGCCTGGAGCGGCAGATCGCCGGCAATGTACTCGGCCCGGTCAACCCCAACCGCTTGCGCTGGAGCCCGCTGGAGATCCCGCAGGCGCCGACCGACTTCGTCGACGGTCTGGTCGCCCTCGCCGCCAACGCCCCGGGCGAAGCCACCAGCGGCATCAGCATCTACCTGTACGCGGCCAGCGCCTCGATGCAGCGGGTGTTCTTCGACGCCGACGGCGAGCTCTTGATCGTCCCGCAGGCCGGGCGCCTGCGCATCGCCACCGAACTGGGCCTGCTCGAGGTCGCGCCGCTGGAGATCGGGGTGATCCCGCGTGGCATGAAGTTCCGCGTCGAGCTGCTCGACGACTCGGCGCGCGGCTACGTCTGCGAGAACCACGGCTGCGCGCTGCGCCTGCCCGACCTCGGCCCCATCGGCAGCAACGGCCTGGCCAACCCGCGCGACTTCCTGGCCCCGGTCGCCCGCTACGAGGACAGCGACGCGCCGACCACACTGGTGCAGAAGTTCTGCGGCGAGCTGTGGGCCACCGAGCTGGACCACTCGCCGCTCGACGTGGTCGCCTGGCACGGCAACAACGTGCCCTACAAGTACGACCTGCGCCGCTTCAACGTGATCGGCACGGTCAGCTTCGACCACCCGGACCCGTCGATCTTCACCGTGCTGACCGCGCCGAGCGACACGCCCGGCAAGGCCAACGTCGACTTCGTGATCTTCCCGCCGCGCTGGATGGTGGCCGAGAACACCTTCCGCCCGCCGTGGTTCCACCGCAACCTGATGAACGAGTTCATGGGCCTGATCCACGGCGTCTACGACGCCAAGGCCGAGGGCTTCGTCCCCGGCGGCGCCTCGCTGCACAACTGCATGAGCGCCCACGGCCCGGACGAGGCCACCACCACCCAGGCCATCGCCGCGCAGCTCAAGCCGCACAAGATCGACGACACCATGGCCTTCATGTTCGAGAGCGGCCAGGTGCTGCGTCCGAGCCAATTCGCCCTGCAATGCCCACAACTGCAGCGCGACTACGACGCCTGCTGGGCCGGCCTGAGCAAGAAATTCACCCCGGAGGGAAACTGATCGATGAGCAACGCAGCCAACCGTAACAGCTGGATCGTCTCGGCCAACGGCCACGCCGACTTCCCGCTGCAGAACCTGCCGCTGGGTATCTTCAGCCCGCAGGGCCAGGCGCCGCGCGGCGGCGTCGCCATCGGCGAGCGCATCCTCGACCTCAAGGTCGCCTGCGAGGCGGGCCTGTTCGAGGGCGAAGCGAAGACCGCCGCCGAGGCCGCCAGCGGCGACAATCTCAATGCCTTCTTCGCCCTGGGCGGCCCGGCCCGCCGCGCCCTGCGCGCCGCGCTCAGCGAGCTGCTGGTCGAAGGCAGCGCCGCGCAGGAGCGCATGAAGGCCCTCGGCAAGGCCCTGCTGCCGTCGATGTACGACTGCCAGCTGCACCTGCCGGCGCGGGTCGGCGACTACACCGACTTCTACGTGGGCATCCACCACGCCAACAACGTCGGCAAGCTGTTCCGCCCGGACAACCCGCTGCTGCCCAATTACAAGCACGTGCCGATCGGCTACCACGGCCGCGCCTCCACCGTGTGCGTCTCCGGCACGCCGGTGCGCCGCCCGCTCGGCCAGACCCTGCCGCCGGGCCAGGAAGCGCCGAGCTTCGGCCCCAGCAAGCGCCTGGACTACGAGCTGGAACTGGGCATCTGGATCGGCCAGGGCAACGAGATGGGCGAGGCCATCGCCATCGACGCGGCCGGCGCGCACGTCGCCGGCTTCTGCCTGCTCAACGACTGGTCGGCGCGCGACGTGCAGGCCTGGGAATACCAGCCGCTCGGCCCGTTCCTGGCCAAGAACTTCGCCACCACGGTGTCGCCCTGGGTGGTGATGCCCGAGGCGCTGGCGCCCTTCCGCCTCGCCCAGCCGGCGCGCCCGGCCGGCGACCCGCAGCCGCTGCCGTACCTTCTCGATGAGCAGGACCAGGCGAGCGGCGCCTTCGACATCGAACTGGAAGTGCTGCTGCTCACCGCCGCCATGCGCGAGCAGGGCCAGGAGCCGCAACGCCTGGCGCTCAGCAATACCCGGCACATGTACTGGACCGTGGCGCAGATGGTCGCCCACCACAGCGTCGGCGGCTGCAAGCTGCAGCCGGGCGACCTGTTCGGCTCCGGCACCCTGTCCGGCCCGGAACCCAGCCAGTTCGGCAGCCTGCTGGAGAGCACCTTCGGCGGCAAGCAGCCGCTGACCCTGGCCAACGGCGAGACGCGCACCTTCCTCGAAGATGGCGACGAGGTGATCCTGCGCGCCCGCTGCCGCCGCGAGGGCCTGCCCGCCATCGGCTTCGGCGAGTGCCGCGGCGTGCTGCTGCCGGCGCGTTGAACCGCGCCAGCCCCCTCTCCCTGCTGCGGGAGAGGGGGCTGCCAACCCTCCGCTCCCCGCTGAGCGCACGACGCGCGACTACCGGCCGTCCGCCAGTCGCCGGGCAAACCGCGCGAGAACTACCAGCGGTCGTTTTTTGATTGCCCGCTACCGGTCATCTCCCTAGGGTGGGCGGCGCAATGCAATTCCCTTCTCCACGGTTGAGGGCAGCACGCTGTCCTCCAGCCATTGCGCGGTGGACTCCGCGCTTTTTTATTCAGGCCGGCCCGGCCGTTTGCCGGGCCCCGCCTCTCCCCCCTGCCCACCATGTCCCGCCCAAGGCCGCAGGCTCGGGCAAGGGTAGCCCCAGCGGCCATCAGGGCCGCGGCGCCAGCTCGGTGATGACCGTCCGCGAAACCTCCATGACCACCGTGCGCAGCGCCTGCGCCGCGCTCGACAGCTTGCGCTCGGCGTGACTGACCAGGCCGATGCGCCGTTCGACGCTCGGCTCGACCAGCGCCACGCAGCACGCGCCCAATTCCTGCATCTGGCGGATGCACAGCGACGGCACCGCGCTCGCCCCCAGCCCGCAGGCCACCATCCGCCCCACCGTCACCAGCTGATGGCTCTCGAAGGCGACCGAGAGCGTGCGGCCCTCGCGGGCCAGGCTCTGCTCCAGCAGCAGGCGCACCGCCGACGGCCGCTGCAAGGCGATGAAGTCCATCTGCAAAAGCTCCGCCCAGCGCACCTGCGCCTGCCCGGCCAGCGGCGAATCCGCCGGCACGACGGCGACGAAGCGGTCGGTGCACAACGGGGTGAATTCCAGGCTGTCGGACGGCTCCGGCTCGAAGCCGATGCCCAGCTCGACCCGGTGGTTGCGCACCATCTCCAGCACCTGTTCGTTGATCACGTCGTGCACGGCGACATTGACCCGCGGATGGCGGTCGCGGAACACCTTCAGCGCAGCGGGCAACTGGTTGGCGGCGAAGGACGGCATGGCGGCAATCGACACCTGGCCCAGCTGCAGGGTGAAGTGCTGGCGCAGCAGCTCCTCGGTGTTGTCCCAGTCGGCCAGCAGGCGCTGGGCCAGCGGCAGGAGCGTCTCGCCTTCCGGGGTCAGGCTGACGCTGCGCGTGGTGCGCACCAGCAGCGGCCCGCCGAGCGAATCCTCCAGGTTCTTGATCGCCAGGCTCAGCGCCGGCTGGGACAGATGCAGGTGCTCGCAGGCCTGGGCGAAGCTCAGGCTGCGGGCCACGGCGAGGAAGGCGCGCAGTTGCTTGACGGTCATTGATTTGTTTTTTTGATTAATCGGATTGAAAAACAAACTTAACAAATCACCACCCAGCGGTGAAGCTCTCCGCCACGTGCCACAGGGCAAGCGCATGAACGGCTTCAACGCCTGTCCGCTGTAGGGGCGAATTCATTCGCCAAGCGGGCCCCCCAGGCGAATGAATTCGCCCCTACAGGCTTCATGCGTTGCCCTGGCATTTCCCGGCAGCCGGTCTGCCGGATCGACAAATACAAGAGGCGAACCAGCATGAGTGGACTCGACAAACGAGTAGGCAGCTACGAGGAGGCCCTCGCCGGGCTGACCGACGACATGACCATCCTGTCCGGCGGCTTCGGCCTGTGCGGCATCCCGGAGAACCTGATCGCGGAAATCCGCCGGCGCGGCACCAGGGGCCTGACCGTGGTTTCCAACAACTGCGGCGTGGACGGCTTCGGCCTCGGCGTGCTGCTGGAGGATCGGCAGATCCGCAAGATGATCGCCTCCTACGTCGGCGAGAACGCTTTGTTCGAGCAGCAGCTGCTGAACGGCGAGCTGGAGGTCGAGCTGACCCCGCAGGGCACCCTGGCCGAACGGCTGCGCGCCGGCGGTGCCGGTATTCCGGCCTTCTTCACCGCCACCGGCTACGGCACCCAGGTCGCCGAGGGCAAGGAAACCCGGCAGATCAAGGGCCGCCACTACATCCTCGAGGAAGCGATCACCGGCGACTTCGCCATCGTCAAGGGCTGGAAGGCCGACCACTTCGGCAATGTGGTCTACCGCCATACCGCGCAGAACTTCAACCCCATCGTCGCCACCGCCGGCCGCATCACCGTGGTCGAGGTGGAGGAAATCGTCGAACCCGGCGAACTGGAGCCCAGCCAGATCCACACCCCCGGCATCTACGTCGACCGGATCATCCAGGGCAGCTTCGAGAAGCGCATCGAAAAGCGCACCGTGCGCGGCTGATCCCCTCGCCGCTGCGCCCCGCGAAGGGCGTGGCCGCTTCCGCGATTACCTGACAAGAAGAGACCTGCGATGGCACTTACCCGCGAACAAATGGCTCAGCGCGTGGCGCGCGAGCTGAAGGACGGCTACTACGTCAACCTCGGCATCGGCATCCCGACCCTGGTGGCCAACTACGTGCCCGAGGGCATGGACGTGATGCTGCAATCGGAAAACGGCCTGCTCGGCATGGGCGCCTTCCCCACCGAGGCCGAGCTGGACGCCGACATGATCAACGCCGGCAAGCAGACGGTCACCGCGCGCCGCGGCGCGGCGATCTTCGACTCGGCGCAATCTTTCGCCATGATCCGTGGCGGCCACGTCGACCTCACCGTGCTCGGCGCCTTCGAGGTGGACGTCCAAGGCAACATCGCCTCGTGGATGATCCCCGGCAAGCTGGTCAAGGGCATGGGCGGCGCCATGGACCTGGTGGCCGGCGCGGACAACATCATCGTGGTGATGACCCACGCCTCCAAGGACGGCGAATCCAAGCTGCTGCCGTTCTGCAGCCTGCCGCTGACCGGCGCCGGCTGCATCCGCAAGGTGCTGACCGACCTCGCCTGGCTGGAGATCGAGGACGGCGCCTTCGTGCTCAAGGAGCGCGCGCCGGGGGTGAGCGTCGAGGAGATCGTCGCCAAGACCGCCGGCAAGCTGATCGTCCCGGAGCATGTCCCGGAAATGCAGTTCGCCTGAAGCCTGCGCAGGCTCCGAACCGGCGTAGGGTGGGAAATTCGCGCAGCGATTTCCCACCATCCAGCGCGCAGGCGGCGCAGCGACAGCAGCCCTGACGCCCCCTCGTCCGCCAACCCAGCCCTCAATTAAAACAAGAGAAGACTCCATGCACGAAGTCGTCATCGTCGCCGCCACCCGTACCGCCATCGGCGCCTTCCAGGGCGCGCTGGCCAATATTCCCGCCCCCGAACTGGGCGCCGCCGTGATCCGCACCCTGCTGGAGAAGACCGGCCTCGACCCGGCCAGCGTCGACGAGGTGATCCTCGGTCAGGTGCTCACCGCCGGCTCCGGCCAGAACCCCGCCCGCCAGGCCGCCATCCAGGCCGGCCTGCCGCATGGCGTGCCGGCGCTGACCCTCAACAAGGTCTGCGGCTCCGGCCTCAAGGCCCTGCACCTGGCCGCCCAGGCGATCCGCTGCGGCGACGCCGAGGTGGTGATCGCCGGCGGCATGGAGAACATGAGCCTCGCCCCCTACGTGCTGCCCAAGGCGCGCACCGGCCTGCGCATGGGCCACGCCCAGCTGGTCGACAGCATGATTCACGACGGCCTGTGGGACGCCTTCCACGACTACCACATGGGCATCACCGCCGAGAATCTGGTGGAGAAGTACGGCATCGGCCGCGAGGCGCAGGACGCCTTCGCCGCCGCCTCGCAGCAGAAGGCCTGCGCGGCCATCGAGGCCGGGCGCTTCAGCGACGAGATCACCCCGATCCTGATCCCCCAGCGCAAGGGCGAGCCGCTGGCCTTCGTCACCGACGAACAACCGCGCCAAGGCACCAGCGCCGATGCGCTGGGCAAGCTGAAGCCGGCGTTCAGGAAGGATGGCAGCGTCACCGCCGGCAACGCCTCGACCCTCAACGACGGCGCCGCCGCGGTGCTGTTGATGAGCGCGGAGAAGGCCGCCAGCCTCGGTCTTCCGGTACTGGCGCGGGTGGCCGCCTACGCCAGCGCCGGCGTCGATCCGGCGATCATGGGCATCGGCCCGGTGTCAGCCACCCGCCGCTGCCTGGCCAAGGCCGGCTGGTCGCTGGAGCAGCTCGACCTGATCGAGGCCAACGAGGCGTTCGCCGCCCAGGCCCTGGCGGTCGGCCAGGAACTGGGCTGGGATACCGAGAAGGTCAACGTCAACGGCGGTGCCATCGCCCTCGGCCACCCGATCGGCGCCTCCGGCTGCCGCATCCTGGTCAGCCTGCTGCACGAGATGATCCGCCGCGACGCCCGCAAGGGTCTGGCGACCCTGTGCATCGGCGGCGGTCAGGGCGTGGCGCTGGCCATCGAACGCTGATCGCCCCGGCTCAGACCTCCCGCCACGGCAACGGCGGCGCCACCAGCGGGGCGCCGTCGTAGCTCGGCACGCCGCCGAAGCGCGGGCTGCCGGCTTCCCAGTCGCGTTGCGCCTGGGCGATCTGCGCCTTGCTGTGGCCGACGAAGTTCCACCAGATCAGGATCTCCTCGCCGAACGGCTCGCCGCCGAGCAGCAGCGCGCGGCTGCCCGGCGCCAAATCCAGATGCAGGCGATCGCGGCCGCGGCCCAGGTAGGCCAGCTGGTCGGCCGCGAACGTCTCGGCACCGACGTGCACCTCGCCTTCCAGCGGCAGGATGCCGTACTCGAACTCCGTCTCCAGCGGCACGTCCAGGCGGCTGCCGGCCGGGCTGAGCAGCTCGACGCCGAGCAGCGGCGAATACAGTCGCGCCGGCGCCGTGTGCCCTTCGAAGCTGCCCGCCAGCAGGGTGAAGTCGCAACCGTCGCGCGTCCAGCGCGGCAAATCCGGGTAGTGCTCGAAGGCCGGGGCGCACTCGCTGTCGGCGGCCGGCAGGGCGATCCACAGCTGCGCCGCGTGCAGCACGCGCTGGTCGTCCAGGCACACCTCGCTGTGGCTGATGCCGCGTCCGGCGGTCATCAGGTTGACCTGGCCGGGACGGATCACCTGTTCCGAGCCCAGGCTGTCGTGGTGCAGCACCTCGCCCTCGATCATCCAGGTGAAGGTCTGCAGGCCGATATGCGGGTGCGGGCCGACGTGCATGCCCTGCCCCGGTTCGAAACGCGCCGGGCCGGCATGGTCGAGGAAGCACCAGGCGCCGATCATCCGGCGCTGCCGCGACGGCAGCAGGCGGTTGACCGCGATGCTGCCGCCGATCTGCGCCTGCCGCGCCTCGACACGCTGGATCAAACGCTCGCCGTGCAGCAGCGGGCAATCGAGGGACGAGGACAGCTGGCTGGTGGACTCATGGGTACTCATGGTGCGTTCCCTCCAAGGGTCGGGCCGAGATACATCCAGCTTACTTGCCTGTGTCCCAGGCGGGGGAAGCGTTCCGCGCTTTCTCGCCAAACGCCCAGGGCGCCGCCCCATCCCGAGGAGACAGGCGCGGCTTTCGAACCGGCGCTTCCGGCATGACATGCATCATTTTTTATACATAAAAGTGTCCGTCCTTTTGACAACGTAATTTCCGGTGCAACACTTTTTGACATTGCTTTGCCATCTATCGAGTGCCGGCAGAGCGACGCGCCCGATCAATCGAGGAGAGCCAAGAATGAGAACAATAGTGAGGACTGCGGTACCCCTGGTTCTGGTCAGCGGCCTGCTGTCGGGCTGCGCCAGTCTGGTTCAGAGCGACTGGCCGCCCTGCGCGGGGGTTGGCGGTGTCATCGGCGCGGGCCTGGGCGCCATCGAAAGCGCCGAATGGGCCGCCGGCGGCCTGGGCATCGGCGCCCTCACCGGCGCGGCCTACTGCTGGGTGCACGGCGATGCCGACGGCGACGGCGTGGTGAACAAGGAGGACGACTGCCCGAAAACGCCCAGGGGCACCGCGGTGGACGAGCACGGCTGCCCGCTGCCGGCACCGGTGGCGCCCGCCCCCGAACCCCAGCCGATGACCGAAGCTCCCGCCCCGGTACGCGTGGAACTGGACGTCAAGTTCGACTTCGACAAGGCCGTGGTCAAGGAAGGCAGCAAGGCCGACATCAAGGCCGTCGCCGACTTCATGAACGAGTATCCGAGGACCACCACCACCGTCGAAGGCCACACCGACTCCGTGGGCACCGACGCCTATAACCAGCGGCTGTCCGAGCGGCGTGCCAAGGCCGTGCGCGAGGTGCTGGTCAACGAGTACGGCGTGGCTGGCGACCGGGTCGATGCCGTGGGCTACGGCGAAAGCCGCCCGGTGGCCGACAACGCCACCGCGGAAGGCCGCGCCATCAACCGCCGCGTCGAAGCGGCAGTCGAAGCCCAGCCGTAACCCCTCGCGGACCTTCCGGAGCCTGCGCCCACGCATCGCTCCGGGAGGTCCGCCTCTTTTCCGCCCCTCTTCCCGCAGCCCCGTATCCCCTATCGCGACTTTCTGCCGACCAACGGACGCCCCATCATCCGCCCCCAGGCTTTTGACGCCCACTGGGGAGGCATACACTCGATCCATAACCGAGCGTACGGCACGCTCCACTGGAGAGGCCGGCAGAACTGCACAGGCTCCGCATGCAGTTTGGGGTGAGGGAAGACGCAGCCGATTGCGGTCTACGGGGCGGTCGTATCCCTATGCACACTGTCATGCGCGCAGTTGCACCCTGGACGCCAGGTCGGCGTGGCCGCCCGGCCTTGGCGGGTCTGGGCGTCCTGATCGCCATCCTGCTGCTGGCCCTGGCCGGCTGCGCCAGCAAGCCCCGCCCCGCTCCGCCGCCTCCCCCTGAGGTGGTGGTCTCCGCGAGCACCTGGCGGCTGGTCGACCGCGATATCTTCGCCGCCTCGCAGAACGCCGCCGAGGAAGCCTCGGATTACGCCCGCGAGCGCATGAACCGCTGGCGGACCCTGGTCTACCAGCGCACCGAGACGGAGTTCATCCCCTGGTTCTCCAGCTACTGGACCCGCCAATGGATGGGCATGAAGGTGACCTGGTACCAGCTCAACGCCAACGGCGAGAAGGACGCGGTGGTCAATCGCCTGGCCCTCTACCTGCGCGAGCAATACCAGGAGCGCGTGCTCGACCCCGTCGCCAAGGAGATCAACCCCGACTGGATCATGGGCCAGACGACGCTGCTCTACGTCCGCCAGCTGCGCGACCGCATCCAGGCGATTCCACCGCGCTACGGCGTGCCCCTGGACCAGTTCGACCAGCGCCTGCAGCAGATCTCCGCCATCAAGATGGCCACGTCCCCCGAGCACAGCGCCTCGCTCTACCAGCTGGTGCACGCCGAACCGATCGACCAGCAGCCGGCCTATCTGAGCCTGATGGCCTCCATCGGCGCCATGCCGGGGCGGCCGGGCGACTGGGCGGAGGATCCCGGCCTGTCGTCGGTGGCACGCCGCACCAGCAAAAGCCTGATCAACGAACGCACCACCAGCGGGGTCGCCGGCGCGGTCGCGACGGCGGTCGGCAAGGCGGCCGGGATGATGATCTCCCTGGGCACGGCGGGCCTGAGCGCCATGCTGCGCGAGAAGGAGCGGCCGGAAGTGGAGCAGATGCTGCGCAAGAACCTGGACACCGCCTTCGACCAGAAGTGGCAGGACTGGCTGAACAACCGCGACCGCGGAGTGCTGGCCGGGGTCCGCCACCTGTCCGGCCAGGTCGAGGGCCATCTGTTCGACAACGTGGCGCAACCGGCCCAGGCCGAACCCTCTGCGCCCGACATCGCGGTGCCGGAGGGACGCCTGCTGCGCTACGGCAGCAGCATCGACGCCCCCCCCGAGCGGACCTGGTAGCCCCTGCCGCCGCTACAGCGGCAGGCTCACCTCGTCCTTCACCTCGCGCAGCACCACGCTGGTGTGCACGCTGGCTACGCCGGGCAGGCGGAAGATGCGCTGCTGCAACACCTCGTCGTAGGCCTTGATGTCGCTGGTGACCACCTTGATCAGGTAGTCGGCCTTGCCGGTGGTGGCGTAGCAGGCGACGATCTCCGGGGTGGCGGCCACCGCCGCCTCGAACTCGGCGGTCACGTCGCCCGCGTGGCGGCTCAGCGCCACCTCGGCGAACACGCAGTTCTGCAGGCCGACCTTCTCGCGATCCACCAGCACCGTGTACCGGCGGATCGCCCCCTCCTCCTCCAGCTCCTTGATGCGCCGCCAGCAGGGCGTGGTCGACAGGCCGACCTTTTCGGCGAGCTGCTGCATGGTCTGCCGGGCGTCGCGCTGCAACTCGCGAAGCAGCTGGCGGGCGAACTTGTCGAGCATTTCATTCTCCGATCAGGCTTTTGAATAGCAATTCATCCTCAAATCTACCGTCCACAAGGGAAAAAGAGAAACAAAAAACCGCCTGCGCTGGGGAACACTATTCGCCACAGAACAATACCTCCCGCAGGACAACAACAATGACCCATGCGACCGAGCGCGCCAGCACCGTGCAGCTGCGCAGCGACTACCGTCTGAGCGACAGCCTCGAAGCCACCAGCGGCCAGATCTTCCTCACCGGCACCCAGGCGCTGGTCCGCCTGCCGCTGATGCAGCGCGCCCTCGACCGTGCGCGCGGCCTCAATAGCGCCGGCTTCATCAGCGGCTATCGCGGCTCGCCGCTGGGCATGGTCGACCAGGCCCTGTGGAAGGCCAAGCGCCTCTTGGCCGACAACCAGATCGAATTCCTCCCCGCGATCAACGAAGAACTCGGCGGCACCGCGGTGCTCGGCACCCAGCAGGTCGAGTCGGATCCTGCGCGCACCGTCGACGGCGTGTTCGCCTACTGGTACGGCAAGGGCCCGGGCGTCGACCGCGCCGGCGATGCCCTCAAGCACGGCCACGCCTACGGCTCCTCGCCCAACGGCGGCGTGCTGATCGTCGCCGGCGACGACCACGGCTGCGTGTCCTCCTCCATGCCGCACCAGAGCGACCTGGCCTTCCAGGCCTGGAGCGTGCCCACCGTTTCCCCGGCGACCATCGCCGAATACCTGGAGTTCGGCCTGTACGGCTGGGCGCTGTCGCGCTTCTCCGGCGCCTGGGTCGGCTTCACCGCCCTCTCCGAGGTGGTGGAAAGCGGCTCGACCGTCGATCTCGACCGCATCCAGACCCGCTTCGAAGCGCCGGTTGACTACACCCCGCCGGCCGGCGGCCTGCACTACCGCTGGCCGGACCTGCCCTCGCTGCAACTGGAAGCCCGTCAGGCCGACAAGCTCGACGCCGTGCGCGCCTTCGCCAAGGCCAACAGCATCGACAAGACCATCGTGTCCTGCGACCAGGCGCGCTTCGGCATCGTCACCTGCGGCAAGGCCCACCTCGACTTCCTCGAGTGCCTGCGCCGCCTGGACATCTCCCTTGACGACCTGGCCCGCGCCGGCATCCGCGTCTACAAGATCGGCCTGTCCTTCCCCATCGAGCCGAACCGCGCCCTCGACTTCGTCCGCGGCCTCGACGAGGTGCTGGTGATCGAGGAGAAGGCGCCGGTGATCGAGCGCCAGCTGCGCGAGCTGCTCTACAACCAGCCGAGCGAGCTGCGCCCGCGCCTGCTCGGCAAGCAGGACGCCGCCGGCAAGCCGCTGCTCTCCGCGCTCGGCGAGCTGCGCCCGTCGCGCATCATGCCGGTGCTGGCCGACTGGCTGGCCCGCCAGACCGCCGATCTCGACCGCCGCCACCTGGTCCGCGACTTCACCGCGCCGTCGCAGCTGAGCAACCTCGCCGACGCCGTGCGTCGCTCGCCCTACTTCTGCTCCGGCTGCCCGCACAACAGCTCCACCAAGGTGCCGGAAGGCTCGCGTGCGCTGGCCGGCATCGGCTGCCACTTCATGGCCAACTGGATGGACCGCGACACCACCGGCCTGATTCAGATGGGCGGCGAAGGCGTCGACTGGGCCGCGCACTCGCGCTTCACCCAGGTGCCGCACGTGTTCCAGAACCTCGGCGACGGCACCTACTACCACTCCGGCTACCTGGCGATCCGCCAGTCGATCGCCGCCAAGGCCACCATCACCTACAAGATCCTGTTCAACGACGCGGTGGCGATGACCGGCGGCCAGCCGGTGGACGGCACCATCACCGTCGATGCCATCGCCCAGCAGGTCACCGCCGAGGGCGCGCGCAAGGTCGTGGTGCTCAGCGACGACATCGCCAAGTACGACAGCCAGCGCGGCCGCTTCCCGGCCAGCACCGCCTTCCACCCGCGCGAGGACCTCGACAAGATCCAGCGCGAGCTGCGCGAGACCGCCGGCGTCACCGTGCTGATCTACGAACAGACCTGCGCCGCCGAGAAGCGTCGCCGCCGCAAGAAGGGCGAGTTCCCCGACCCGGACCGTCGCCTGTTCATCAACCAGGCGGTCTGCGAGGGCTGCGGCGACTGCGGCGTGGCTTCCAACTGCCTGTCGCTGGTGCCGCTGGAGACCGAACTGGGCCGCAAGCGCCAGCTCGACCAGTCGTCGTGCAACAAGGACTACTCCTGCGTCAACGGCTTCTGCCCCAGCTTCGTCTCGGTCAAGGGCGGCCGCGTGCGCAAGGGCGTCGGCGCCCTGCAGGGCGAGGCCGGCCAGCGCGCCCTGGCCGAGCTGCTGAACAACCTGCCGCGTCCGGCTGCCCACGTGTGGAACGCGCCCTACGACCTCTTGGTCACCGGCGTCGGCGGCACCGGCGTGGTCACCGTCGGCGCGCTGATCAGCATGGCCGCCCACCTGGAGTTCAAGTCGGCCAGCGTGCTCGACTTCATGGGCTTCGCCCAGAAAGGCGGCGCCGTGCTGTCCTTCGTGCGCCTGGCCGACGTGCCCGAGCGCCTCAACCAGGTGCGCATCGACACCCAGCAGGCCGACGCCCTGCTCGCCTGCGACCTGGTGGTGGCCGCCTCCGCCGACGCCCTGCAGAGCGTCAAGCACGGCCGCACCAAGGTGATCGCCAACCGCCACGTGCTGCCCACCGCCGAGTTCGTGCGCAACCCGGACGCCAACCTGCAGACCGAAGGCCTGCTGGAGAAGATCCGCCACGCCGTGGGCGAAGCCGGCCTCGACCTGTGCGACGCGCAGAGCCTGGCCCAGCGCGCCCTGGGCGACAGCATCGGCGCCAACATCCTGCTGATGGGCTACGCCTGGCAGGCCGGGCTGATCCCGCTGAGCCTGGAATCGCTGCAGCGCGCCATCGAGCTGAACGGCGTCGCCGTGCCGATGAACCTGGCTGCCTTCGGCCTCGGCCGCCTGGCCCGCGCCAACCCGCAGGGCCTGCGCCAGCTGCTCAGCCGCAGCGCCGAGGTGGAGGAATTCCGCCTGATCGAGGACTTCGACGAACTGGTCGCCCACCGCGAGCAGCTGCTCACCGAATACCAGAACGCCGCCTACGCCCGCCGCTTCCGCCAACTGGTCGACGAGGTGGCGAAGGCCGAACGCGCCCTGCTCGGCCCGCAGGCCAAGCTGCGCCTGAGCCCGGTGGTGGCGCGTGGCTACGCCAAGTTGATGGCCTACAAGGACGAATACGAGGTGGCCCGCCTGTACAGCGATCCGGCGTTCCAGCAGCAGCTGGAGGCGCAGTTCGAGGGCGACTTCAGCCTGGAATTCCACATGGCCCCGCCGCTGCTGGCGCGTCCGGGCAAGGACGGTCGCGCCCGCAAGATCACCATCGGCCCGTGGCTGGCGAAGGTGTTCCCGCTGCTGGCCAAGGCCAAGGCCCTGCGCGGCAGCGCGCTGGATGTGTTCGGCATGACCGAGGAGCGGCGCATGGAGCGTCGGCTGATCGAGGAGTACGCCGCGCGCATCCGCGAGCTGCTGCCGCAGCTGAATGCCGACAACCTCGACGCCGCCGTGCGCATCGCCGCGCTGGCCGACGAGATCCGCGGCTACGGCCACGTCAAGCTGGCCAACGTCGAGCGCGTCCAGGCCCGCGAGGCGCGCCTGCTGCACGACTTCGCCCCGCAGCGCTACGCCAAGCCGCAGGCGAAGGTCGAGGCGGTGCCGGTGCAGGTGGTGCACATCCAGCCGGCCAAGAATGCAGAAGTAGCATGAGCATGTTGTGAGCTGATCGGGTTTTCGGAGGCGTTACCCGATCTTGGCCGTCCGTACCGCAAGGTACGGGCGGTTTTTTTTGCCTGCGCCGGCTCACTTCGCCGAGGCGAAACTGCCCGGCGCCTCGCCAGGACACCCGCGCCGGCAATCCGCCCCTGCGATTGCGCCCGGAGCCAACGCTAACCGGGATGACCACCGACATCCTGAAAGGAAACCGCCCCGGAATGATTCCGAGGCGGTGCTGGGTTGCCGACTCGCGGCCTGTCAGGACTTGCTGAATCGCGTCAGGTCGAAGCGATCCAGGTTCATCACCTTGTTCCAGGCCGCCACGAAGTCACACACGAACGCCTGCCCCGAGTCGTTGCACGCGTAGGCTTCGGCGAGCGCGCGCAGCTGGGCGTTGGAGCCGAACACCAGATCGACCACGGTGCCCGTCCACTTGAGCGCGCCGGTGGCCCGGTCGCGTCCCTCCAGCACGCCTTCGGTGCTGGTCGACTTCTGCCACTGGGTGCTCATGTCCAGCAGGTTGACGAAGAAGTCGTTGCTCAGCGTTTCCGGCCGCTGGGTGAACACGCCGTGCGGGGACTGGCCGACGTTGATATTGAGGACGCGCAGGCCGCCGACCAGCACGGTCATCTCCGGCGCGGTGAGGGTCAGCAGGTTGGCCTTGTCCACCAGCAGCTCGGCCGACCACTGCGCGAAATCCTTCTGCACGTAGTTGCGGAAGCCGTCGGCGACGGGTTCCAGCACGGCGAACGACTCCACATCGGTCAGTTCCTGGGTGGTGTCCATGCGTCCGGGGATGAAGGGCACCTTCACATCGTGGCCGGCCTTGCGCGCCGCTTGCTCGACGGCGGCGCAGCCGCCCAGCACGATCAGATCGGCCAGCGAGACCTTCTTGCCGCTCACCTGCGCGGCGTTGAACTCCTCCTGGATGCCCTCCAGCTTCTCCAGGACCTTGGCCAGCTCGGCCGGCTGGTTGACCTCCCAGTCCTTCTGCGGCGCCAGGCGGATGCGCGCGCCGTTCGCCCCGCCGCGCTTGTCGCTGCCGCGGAAGGTCGACGCCGATGCCCAGGCCGTGCCGACCAGTTGCCGGATGCTCAGGCCGCAGGCGAGGAGCCTGGCCTTCAGCGCGCCGATGTCCTGCTCGTCGATCAGCGGATGATCCACCTCGGGAATCGGGTCCTGCCAGAGGAACGGCTGCTTGGGCACCAGCGGGCCGAGGTGACGCGCCAGCGGTCCCATGTCGCGGTGGATCAGCTTGTACCAGGCCTTGGCGAAGGCGTCGGCCAGCTCCTGCGGGTTGGCCAGGAAATGCCGGGCGATCTTCTCGTAAACGGGGTCCGCGCGCAGGGCGAGGTCGGTGGTGAGCATCATCGGCGCATGACGCTTGGCGGGATCGTGGGCATCGGGCACGGTGTCCGCGCCGATGTTGCCGGTGGGTCGCCACTGCTGGGCGCCGGCGGGACTCCGGGTGAGTTCCCACTCGTAGCCGAACAGATTTTCCAGATAGTTGTTGTCCCAGCGGGTGGGATTGGTGGTCCAGGCGCCTTCCAGGCCGCTGGTGACCACATCGCAGCCCTTGCCGCTGCCGTAGGTACAGAGCCAGCCGAAACCCTGCGCCTCGATCTCGCCCCCCTCGGGCTCGGGGCCGACGTACTGGCGCGGGTCGGCGGCGCCGTGGGCCTTGCCGAAGGCATGTCCGCCAGCGATCAGCGCCACGGTCTCCTCGTCGTTCATCGCCATGCGCGCAAAGGTTTCGCGGATATCCCGCGCCGCGGCGAGCGGGTCCGGATTGCCGTTGGGGCCTTCGGGGTTCACGTAGATCAGGCCCATCTGCACGGCGGCGAAGGGTTTGTCGAGCTCGCGGTCGCCGCGGTAGCGCTCGTCGCCCAGCCAGGTGCTCTCCGGACCCCAGTAGGTGTCCTCGCCCGGTTCCCAGATGTCCTCGCGGCCGCCGCCGAATCCGTAGGTCTTCAGCCCCATCGAATCCAGCGCGACGTTGCCGGCCAGTGCCATCAGGTCGGCCCAGGAAATCTTCCGGCCGTATTTCTGCTTGATCGGCCAGAGCAGGCGGCGCGCCTTGTCGAGGCCCGCGTTGTCCGGCCAGCTATTGAGCGGGGCGAAGCGCTGCGCGCCCTGGCCGGCGCCGCCGCGACCGTCGCCGATGCGATAGGTGCCGGCGCCATGCCAGGTCATGCGCACGAACAGCGGCCCATAGTGGCCGTAGTCGGCCGGCCACCAGTCCTGCGAGTCGGTCATCAGGGCATGCAGGTCCTTGATGACCGCGTCCAGATCCAGGCTCCGGAATTCCTCGGCGTAGTTGAAGCCGGCGTCCATCGGGCTGGACAGCGGCGTGTGCTGATGGAGGATCTTCAGGTTCAGCTGATTGGGCCACCAGTCCGCGTTGGTCCTGCCTCTGGTGGTTTTCCGCTGGCCCTCGCTACCCGCGAACGGGCACTTCGCTTCGTTTCCCATGGTTATCTCCTGTTGTTGTTTTCAGACAACCTCTTTATCCCAGCTTGGATTTCGCCTCGCGGCCCATCCAATAGAAATTGGGCATGGGATTGATAGTAGTCAGGCAATGGCGGCCCATGCCCGCACGGCCCGCGCCGCTTCGGGAAGTGCCTCGCCGCGCAGCCCTGAGCCCCGCGATAGCTCGGTGCGAAGCGTTCGAGGGTCGTCCCGCCGCCGCCTCTCAATAGCCAGTCATTTCCAGATAGCCCCGCCCGCCCGGGCTGCCGATCAGACGCACCGGGCCCTCCCAGTAGGAGTACCGCGTGGCCATCCAGGCGTGCGGCTCGATGGCGGCGGCCTGCACGTCCAGGCCGTGCTCGGCGACCCGCACGCGCCAGCGGGTCGGCACCCGGCGGCCGTTGGCCTGGCGGGTCCAGGCCAGTTCGTCGAGACGGATCTGCGCGCCGCGCAGCGCCACGCTGCGGCCGTCGGCGGCGATCCAGGTGCCGGCCTGGTAGTGCTGACCGTCGGCCTGGCGAACCCGGAACAGCATCAGCTTGGCACCGCCGTCCAGGTGCAGGGAAAACCAGTCCCACCCCTGCTGATCGGCGGCCAGCGGCTGGCTGCTCCACTCGCGGTCCAGCCAGGCCAGGCCGCTGACCGCATGGCGCTGGCCGGCGTGCTCGATCTCGCCGGCGACGCGGTAGAACGGCTGGCTGTAATACCAGGAGGCCTGCCCGCGCCCGGACTTCTCGCTGTAGCCCCGCTCGCCGTGCAGCACCAGCGGGCCGTCGCTGTCCAGTTGCAGGCGGTAGCGAAAATCCTTGCCGGCGGCCTGCATCTGCAGATGCTGGATTCCCTTACCGCCCGTGCTGCGCAGCGCCCAGTCGTCGATCCAGGCGCGGAACGGCTGCGCCTCGACGCCGGCCTGGCCGATGCCGCCGCGCGCCAGGGTTTCGCCCGACTGATGGCCGAACGGGCCCGTCAGCGCGGCGTGGCCCATCCACAGGTCCGGGCTGCTCCAGTCGGGCGCATCCGGTCCCGCACGCAGCGCGCTGCGAAACAGCGTCCATTGCACGCCCCAGTCGCGCCCCTCGACGTCGCGCAGGTTGGCGGTGACGTACCACCATTCGATACGGAATCCGGGATGGGCGCCGTGATCGGCGGGAAATTGCAGCGGCCGGCCGCGTTCGACCGGCGCGAAGCCGGCGGCCTGCTCGCCGAGGCCGGCGAAGCCCTGGGGCGGCTCGGCGGGCTGTTCGCAGGCGGCGAGCAGCAGGGCCGCGGCCAGCAGCATATGCCTAGCGTTCATCGGCGAATTGCCTGAGCAGTTCGGCGGGCTGGCGCCGCGCCAGTTGCCACAGCGGCCCGGCGGCGGCGAGCAGGCTGGTGAGCAGGCCGAGCAGGCCCAGCTGCAGCAGCTGGCCGGGGAACACGTGCAGGGGCAGACGCCAGCCGAAGGCCTGCACGTTGACCACCGCCACCAGGCACCAGGCCAGCAGCACGCCCAGCGGCATCGCCAGCGTTACGGTGAGGCCGGCCAGCAGCAGGGTTTGGCCGAGGCTCAGCCAGGCCAGCTTCACGCGGCCGACACCCAGCGCCCACAGCGGCGCCAGCTGGCCGAGGCGGCTGTGGCCGAGGGTCAGCAGGCTGATGAACAGCGCCACGCCGGCCACCGCGAGGGTCAGGGCGTTGAGCGCGGCGGTGGCGGCGAAGGTGCGCTCGAACACTTCGGTCGACCAGCGCTTGAGCGTGGCCTGCTCGGTCAGCCGCAGGCCCTGCGCGCCATAGCGCTGTTCGAGCTGCTCACTGAGCGGCTGGACCTGCCCCTCCACCAGGCGCAGGGCGATATTGGTAAGCCGCGCCGCGCGCCAGTGCTGGCGCAGCCAGTCGGCGCCCGCCAGCACGTGGCCGCGCGGGTTGCCGTAGTCGGCGTACACCCCGACCACCGTCAGGCCCTGCTCGCCGTCGTCGGCCGGCAGCGAGACGCGGTCGCCCAGGCCGACCTTGAGGCGACGCGCCAGTTGCTCGCTGAGCATCGCGCCCTGCCCCGCGGCCAGTTGCGCCCAGGCGTCGGCGCGCTGCTCGAGCAGCGGCCAGTACCGGCGCTGCAGGGGCTGGTCGACGACGCCCTGCAGCTGCACCGGCCAGCCTTGCAGGCGCAGCTCGACGCGCCAGCTCGGCAGCACCGCCTCCACGCCCGCGCGGCCCTCCAGCGAGGCGGCGATCGCCAGCCCCTGCGCGGTGTCGCGCGGCATCAGGTAGAGGTCGGCGGCCAGGCGCTGGTCGAGCCAGCCGACGAAGGTCCGCCGAAAGCCCTCGGTCATGCTGCCGACGCCGACGCTGGCGGCCAGCGCCAGCAGCAGCGCCATCAACGCCAGTGACAGCGCCGGCAGCTGCTGGCGGCTGTCGGCCACGAACCATTCGCTCAGCGCGCCCCGGCAATAGCCGACCAGCCGGGCCAGCGCGCCGTCGAGCAGCACCGGCAGCATCAGGGCCGCCGCCAACAGCAGCGCGGCGAGCATCGCCAGGGCGGCGAACAGGCTGGCGCCGAAGCGCCAGCAGAGTGCGGCGAGCAGCAGGAGCGCTGCGGCCAGCAGTCCCTGGCGACGCAGCCAGCGGCTCTGCGCCAGGCGCCAGGCCTGCGGTTGGGCCAGCGCCAGCAGCGGCAGGCGGGCGGCGCGCCACAGGCTGCCGGCGCCGGCGATCAGCGCGCCGCCCAGGCCGATGGCAAGACCGAGCAGCCACCCGCTCGGCGCCAGGCTCAGTTGCCCGGAGACTTCCGCACCGTACAGGCCGCGCAGACTGGCGGCGACGTCGGCCAGCAGCAGGCTGGCCAGCAGGTAGCCGCACACCACCCCGGCCAGACCGCCGATCAGGGCGAACAGGCCCAGCTCGACGGTGAGCGCGACCATCAGCCCGCGCAGGCTCACCCCGCAGGCGCGCAGGGTGCGCAGCAGGCCACGGCGCTGCTCCAGGGCCAGGCCGATGGCGGCATGGGCGATGAACAGGCCGACCACGAAGGCCAGCCAGCCGAGGGCGGTGAGGTTGAGGTGGAAGCTGTCGGTCAGGCGCTGCAGGTCGTCGCCGGCGCTGGGCGGCTGCAACTGCAGCAGTGGCGCCAGCCCGGCCGGCAGCGCCGGTGCGCGGGCGGCGAAATCCGCCGGCAGCAGCAGGCGCGACAGCTGTCCCGGCGCCTGCAGCAGTGTCTGGGCGTAGCCGATATCGAGGACGATCACCCCGGGCGCCAGCTGCGCATGCACCTGCAGCGGCGGCAGGCGCTGGCCATCGCGGGTGAGCGCCGCTTCGCCGGCGCGCAGGCCGAGGCGTTGCAGGGTATCCGGGGCGATCCACGCCTGCCCCGGCGGGCCGAGGAAGGCGCGCAGGTCGAAGGCGGCGACCGGCTGCCCGGCCAGCGCGCTGCCCGCCGGCAGGGTCAAGGGTTCGATGCCGAGCAGCCGCACGCTGAGCGGCTCGGCGCCGGCGAAGTACAGGCGCCCTTCGAGCAGCGGCGATACCGGCCAGCCCGCGCGGCGCAGCTGCAGGTAGATGGCCTGGTCGAAACGCTCGCCGCGGCGCGGCGCCAGCTGGGCCTGCGCCGATCCCGCGAGCAGTGCCTGGGCGCGGGCGTAGTCGGCACGCGCCTGGCCGTTGAGCGCCTGCACCCCGGTCCACAGGGTGGTGGCCAGCCACAATCCGGTGAGGATGGCGAACAGCTGCAGGCGGTGGCGCCGCCAATGACCGAGCAGCGCCAGCAGGCCGAGGCGCAGCATGTCCATCAGGCCTCCACCGCCTGCACGCGGCCCTGGCGCAGGTACAGGGTACGCGCCAGCCGCGCGGCCAGACGCGCGCTATGGGTGACCATCAGCAGGCTGCTGCCCGCCTCGCCCACCAGCTCCAGCAACAGGTCGAGTACCCGCTCGCCGCCGGCTTCGTCGAGGTTGCCGGTCGGCTCGTCGGCCAGCAGCAGCGGCGGCCGGGGCGCCAGCGCCCGGCCGATGGCCACGCGCTGCTGCTGGCCGCCGGAGAGCTGTTCGGGATAGCGGGCGAGCAAGGGCGCCAGCTCCAGGCGCGCGGCCAGGTAGTCCACCCAGGCCGGATCGTGACGCCCGGCCAAGCGCGCCTGGAAGGCCAGGTTGGCCGCCACGTCGAGGCTGCCGATCAGGTTGTACTGCTGGAACACCAGGCCGATGCCCTCGCGCCGCCAGCGCGCCAGCTCCGCCTCGCGGCGCCCCTGCAGCGGCACATCATCGACCAGGATGCGCCCGCTGTCGACCGTCTCCAGCCCGGCGATCAGATGCAGCAACGTGCTCTTGCCGCTGCCGGACTCGCCCATCAGCGCCAGGCTCTCGCCCGCCGGCAGCTGCAGATCGACGCCGCGCAGCACCGCCAGGCGGCCCTGGGCGGTGGCGAACGACTTGCAGACGTTGTCGACGATCAGCATGTGCGGGCCTCTCCCACGCCGGTGAGAGAAGGATAGCGGGGCCGGCCGGGGCAAAAGGTCATGGCGAGCGGCCGCCGCGCCAGCCGGCCGATCCAACGCTGCCGCTGGCCCGAGCGTATTCAGGCGCGGCATATCGCCGGTCCGGCCATGCGCGGCCTCGACTTCACAGGCCGGACCGACTGGCCGAGAATCCAGGGTAGTGGTGGATGCGACGGGGAGGACCCGACATGAGCGTGCAACTGAACCACACCATCGTCTGGTGTCGCGACAAGCAGAAGTCGTCGGCCTTCCTCACCGAAATGCTCGGCCTGCCCGGCCCTGCCCCTTTCGGGCCGATGCTGGTCGTCCAGCTCGCCAACGGTGTGTCGCTCGATTTCTACGAGCGGAGCGGCGAGATCACCCGGCAACACTATGCCTTCCTGATCGACGACGACGAGTTCGATCAGGTGTGCGCCCGCCTGCAAGGCCGCAGCCTGCAGCACTGGGCCGATCCCGCCCAGCATTATCCAGGCGAGATCAACCGCCACTTTGGGGGGCGCGGCCTGTATTTCGAAGACCCCGACGGCCATCTGCTCGAAGTCATCACCCGGCCCTACGGCAGCCTGGAATAGCGCCCTCCGATCCGACGCCCGGCGCGCCTGGGCGCATGGCGGGGTAAACTGCCGGCGACTTTCCGAGAGACCGTCCGATGAGCTGCACCAGCCGAAAGATCGACCACCTGCGCCGGCAGATCCCGGCTTTCGCCTGCGTGCCCGGCTGCCACGACTGCTGCGGGCCGGTCACCGCCTCGTCCGAGGAAATGTCGCGGCTGCCGGTGAAAAGCGACGCCGAGCATGACGCGGCGCTGGCCGAGTGGAACTGCGTGCACCTTGGCCCGCAGGGCTGCGAGGTGTACGACCAGCGCCCGCTGATCTGTCGTCTGTTCGGCACCACGGCGAGCCTGCCCTGCCCGCGCGGGCGCGGGCCCGAGGTGCCGACGGAGCCTCACGTCGAACAGCTGGTGCATGAACTGATCGCCACCACCCGCCAGGTACTGGTCTAGCGGGTCCGCAACGGGCCCGGAGTCGACGCGCGCAGCGCCGCGCTCGCTCCCCTTCGGCGCCATCCCATATCGCCGCCCCATGATCGCCGTCCCGGTCGCCGGCGATCTCGAGCGCCCGCAGGCAATCCGCCTCCGCCCCGGCGCAGTCGCCCCTCGACGCAGGGAAAATCGTCCACTCCGGGTCGTTACGTCACATTGCTCGTCCGGTTCGTCGAATCATCCCATCGACTCATCGAAATGCTGCACTTCATGTCTTATCGACGAACAGACGCCCCTCCTAGACTGGCTCCCGTCCAAACCAGTAACCCGGAGACAACAACAATGAACGTACTCCTGCTTGGCGCCGGCCACATCGGCTACACCATCGCTCAACTGCTGACCAACACCGGCGACTACAAGGTGGTAGTGGCCGATCGCGATCGCAATTCCCTGAGCGCCATCGCCGAACTGGGTATCGCCACCCTGGAGCTGGACTCGGCCGACAGCGCCGCCCTGGAGAAGGCCATGGCCGGCCAGGACGCCGTACTCAACGCCCTGCCGTACCACATGGCCATCGGCGTGGCCAAGGCGGCCAAGAACACCGGCACCCACTACTTCGACCTGACCGAAGACGTGCACGCCACCAAGACCATCATGGAGCTGGCCAAGGACAGCAAGACCGCGTTCATGCCGCAGTGCGGCCTGGCCCCCGGTTTCATCGGCATCGCCGCCCACTCGCTGGCCGCCCGCTTCGACAGCGTGCGCGAAGTGAAGATGCGCGTCGGCGCGCTGCCGGAATTCCCCACCAACTCGCTGAAGTACAACCTGACCTGGAGCGTCGACGGCCTGGTCAACGAGTACTGCCATCCGTGCGAGGCGATCCGCAACGGCCGCCTGCAACTGGTTCAGCCGCTGGAAGGCCTGGAGCACTTCTCCCTCGACGGCGTCGAGTACGAGGCCTTCAACACCTCCGGCGGCCTGGGCACCCTGTGCGACACGCTGAGCGGCAAGGTCGAGACCCTGGACTACAAGACCGTGCGCTACCCGGGCCACCGCGACCTGATGAAATTCCTCCTCGAGGACCTGCGCCTGGCCGGCAACCAGGACAAGCTCAAGGACATCCTGCGCGGCGCCGTGCCGAGCACCATGCAGGACGTGGTGCTGGTGTTCGTCACCGTCAATGGCCTCAAGGACGGCAAGCTGGTGCAGGAAGTGTTCAGCCGCAAGATCTTCGCCGACGTGCGCGGCGGCCGCCTGACCAGCGCCATCCAGATCACCACCGCCGCCGGCATCTGCGCCGCGCTGGACCTGTTCCGCGCCAAGCGCCTGCCACAATCCGGCTTCATCAGCCAGGAGCAGGTGGCCCTCGACGACTTCCTCGCCAACCGCTTCGGCAAGGCCTACGAGGAAACCGCCGCCGAGGCCCGCGAAGCGGCCTGATCGGGCTGCGCGCCTGAGCGCCTGCCCGCATTCGCGGGCAGGCGACCTCGTCCCCTTCCATCGCTTTACCCGCAGGCGGCGCCCGGCGTCCCCTGCTCCCTCCCAGCACGTGCCGCTCCTACAAGAACAACGCCAAGGAGATTCAAGGATGTTCAAGCGCAGCACCCTCGCCGCCGCGGTGACCCTCGCCCTGCTGGCCGGCCACGGCCAGGCCGCTCCCACCCTGATCAACGCCGGCGACGCCGCCGATGCCGCCAGTGCCACGGCGCAGTCCGCCAACGCCTGGATCGAAATCGACAAGCTCGCCTTCGAGCACAACATCGCCACGCTGCAGAAGCAGGTCGGCGCCAAGACGCAGATCTGCGCGGTGATGAAGGCCGACGCCTACGGCCACGGCATGGACCTCTTGATGCCCTCGGTGATCGCCAGCGGCATTCCCTGCATCGGCGTCGCCAGCAACGAAGAAGCGCGCATCGCCCGCGAAAACGGCTTCACGGGCCGGCTGATGCGCGTGCGCACCGCCACCCTGGGCGAAGTGCAGAACGCCCTGCAGTACGACATGGAGGAGCTGGTCGGCGACCTGGAGTTCGCCGAGAAGGTCTCCCAATTGGCGCAGACCGAGCACAAGACCGTACGCATCCACCTGGGCCTCAACTCCGCCGGCATGAGCCGCAACGGCCTGGAGATGCACACCGCCGAAGGCAAGCTGGCCGCCGTCGACATCGTCCATATGCCGGGCCTGCAGGTCGCCGGGATCATGACCCACTTCCCGGTCGAGGACCGCGCCGAAGTGCTCAAGGGGCTGGAGACGTTCAAGGAGGAGTCCGCCTGGGTGATCGAGCACGCCAAGCTGGACCGCAGCAAGCTGCTGCTGCACTGCGCCAACTCCTTCACCACCCTGGAGGTGCCGGAGGCGCATCTGGACATGGTCCGTCCGGGCGGCGCCCTGTACGGCGACACCGTGCCCAGCCACACCGAGTACCGGCGGGTGATGAACTTCAAGTCGCGGGTCGCCTCGGTCAACGAGTACCCGGCCGGCAACAAGGTCGGCTACGACGGCACCTACACCCTCACCCGCGATTCGCGGCTGGCCAACATCTCGGTGGGCTACTCGGACGGCTACCGCCGCCTGTTCACCAACAAGGCCGCGGTGCTGATCAACGGCCATCGCGCGCCGGTGGTCGGCAAGGTGTCGATGAACACCCTGATGGTCGACGTCACCGAGATCCCCGACGTGCACCCCGGCGCCGAGGTGGTGCTGTTCGGCAAGCAGGGCGAGGCGGAAATCGCCCAGGCCGAACTGGAGGAGTTCAACGGCGCCCTGCTCGCCGACCTCTACACGGTGTGGGGCAACTCCAACCCGAAATTCCTCAAGCCGGAAACGGCGGCGCAGTAACCACCCACTCGCGGGCGCCTCACCGGCGCCCGTTTCGTTTGTGAAGGAGTGACCTGTGAATTCCGTTATCAAACCCCGCACCGGCGGCCAGATCCTGGTCGATGCCCTGCTGCTCAACGGCGTGCAGCGCGCCTTCTGCGTGCCCGGCGAAAGCTACCTGGCGGTGCTCGACGCCCTGCACGACGCCCGCGAGCGCATCGACCTGGTGGTGTGCCGCCAGGAGGGCGGCGCCGCCTACATGGCCGAGGCGCACGCCAAGCTGACCGGCCAGCCGGGCATCTGCTTCGTCACCCGCGGCCCCGGCGCCACCAACGCCTCGGTCGGCGTGCACACCGCCTTCCAAGACTCCACGCCGATGTTGCTGTTCATCGGCCAGGTGGCGCGCGACCAGCTGGGCCGCGAGGCCTTCCAGGAGGTCGACTACCGGCAGATGTTCGCCCCGCTGGCCAAGGCGGTGGTGCAGATCGACGACGCCCGCCGCCTGCCGGAACTGCTCGCCCAGGCCTTCCAGCGCGCCATCAGCGGTCGACCCGGCCCGGTGGTGGTGGTGCTACCCGAGGATATGCTCACCGACGTGGTCGAGGTCGCGGACGCCCTGCCCAGCCGGCGCATCGACAGCCATCCGGCGCCGGCCCAGCTGCAGGCCATGCAGACGTTGCTGGCACAGGCCCGCCGCCCGCTGCTGGTGCTCGGCGGCGGCGGCTGGAACGCCCCGGCGGTGGCCGACATGCGCGCCTTCGCCGAGCGCCAGCGCCTGCCGGTGGCCCTGTCGTTCCGCCGCCAGGACCTGTTCGACAACCGCCACCTGCAGTACGCCGGCGACCTGGGCCTGGCCGCCAGCGTCGAGCTGCGCGAGGCGGTGCAGCAGGCCGACCTGCTGCTGGTGGTCGGCAGCCGTCTCGGCGAGGTGAGCAGCAGCGGCTACAGCCTGCTCGACATCCCCACCCCGCGGCAGACGCTGATCCATGTGCACGCCGGGCTGGAAGAGCTCGGCCGCGTCTACCAGCCGGCGCTGGCCATCGCCAGCAGCCCGGCCGCCTTCGCCGCCCAGGCCGCCGCGCTGCCCGCCGTGGAGCCGCAGCGCCACGCTGACTGGATCGCCCGCCTCAACCAGCACTACCGCGCCAACCTCGACTGCCCGCCTTCGCCCGGCCCGGTGCAGATGGGCGAGGTCATGGCCTGGCTGCGCGAGCACCTGCCCGAGGACAGCATCCTCTGCAACGGCGCCGGCAACTACGCGGTGTGGCTGCACCGCTTCTACCAGTACCCCGCCTTCCGCACCCAGCTGGCGCCCACCAACGGCTCGATGGGCTACGGCGTACCGGCGGCGGTGGCCGCCGCGCTGGCGGCGCCCGAGCGCACGGTGATCGGCTTCGCCGGCGACGGCTGCTTCATGATGAACGGCCAGGAGCTGGCCACCGCCGTGCAGCACGACGCGCGGGCAATCTTCATCGTGGTCAACAACGGCATGTACGGCACCATCCGCATGCACCAGGAGCGCCACTACCCCGGCCGGGTCAGCGGCACCGAGCTGCACAACCCGGACTTCGCCGCCCTGGCGCGCGCCTACGGCCTGTACGCCGAGGTGGTCGAGCACACCGCCGACTTCCCCGGCGCCTTCACTCGCGCCTGCGCAGCCGGCAAGGCGGCGCTGCTGGAAATCCGCGTCGACCCGCAGGCCCTGACCCCGCGGCAAAGCCTCGACCAGATTCGCGAACAGGCGTTGCGGGGAAGCTGAGAGCAGAACGGGCGGCCCTGGGGCCGCCCGTTTTTTCACAGTGGGAAATCGGTTTTCACGGATAGCGAACTTCAGGAGCAGGCGACTCCTGCGGCTAAACAAGGCCTCCCTTGAAATAATCGATGCCGCGCAATTCTTCTACCCGAATTACCTAATAGCGATATTGAATAGAATTAACCACTGAATAATCAGGACGTACCGAACTGAGGGAACGAGGTCGCCTGAAAAGCTACAGAACTTCCCCTTAATTCTTTGGTTTTGAAGAGGTCCCCTTTAATCCATATAACAAAAAAGCATTGAACTTCGCCAAGCGCATAGCGAACCAAGTTAAAAATTCACTTCTCGGGATCGGACCCAAGCCTGTGCGCTGAACGCCATTGAAAACGAGCCTTGGCCGCCAATATTCCTTGGTTATCGACCTGAAACCTTGGCTAATCCGATCTGGGAATAATCACGGCTACTTAGCCTTCTTGCTCGCCTGCTGAGCAGCGTGATGAGCTACCGCGAAAGCCTTGCTCTCATCGTGATCGTACTGGTCGTATGCGCTATTGAACGCCTCTAGAAAGGCCTTTTTCTGGTGTGAGGTATATTTCTTCACCTGCGCCTCTGGAAGGTCGCTAATCGTTTTGTAGGGCATGATCTGTCGACTCCCATCCGATTGTGGTTAAAGAAGCGTACAGCCAATACAAACTGCAACGCCTAACCATAGGACCACCGAAAAAGCCAAAAAACACATGCCACCACGCCACTGCGCCGCGATTTCCTGCGCGTGGGCGGAAGGCTTCCCTTTGCGTTCCCCTCCGATGCCACAAGCGCTCTGCATCGGACCTTGCCGACCAGTGGCCTAGCCCATGCCGGGAGAGCGTCTAGGCTTCAGTTTTCGAACCCACACCACAGGGCAGGGATATGGATCGGGACATCGCCACGAGACTCGGACGCAGCCAGGAGATCGCCGCCAAGACCGGCAAGGTTTTCAGCAAGCGCAGGGCCATCGCCCAGGAGAATCTCAAGACACGGATGAACGAGGCGTTCCAGGCGGAGCTGGCCGCTCCGGCCGCAAGGACAGGCAATCCCTGGGAGTTGTGCACCGCGTGGTTTCGCTACGGGATGGACGTCGCCGAGCGCAGCATCCTGTTCTGGGACACCCTGCGCCAGCGCGGCAACGACTACCTGGAGCACGTGCAGCAGGGCCAGCCGCCGCTGTTGCACTTCGACTACGAGACGGTGCTCGACGGGCGCAGCTTCGAGCGTCCGGTCAACTACGCACTGCTGCGCATCGTGCCGCCGGCCGGGGTCAAGGTCGATCCCAAGCGCCGCCCCTACCTGATCATCGATCCGCGCGCCGGGCACGGCCCGGGCATCGGCGGATTCAAGGACGACTCGCAGGTCGGCGTCGCCCTGCGCGCCGGCCATCCGGTGTACTTCGTGGTGTTCTTCCCCCATCCCGAACCGGGGCAGACCCTGCTCGACGTGTGCGCCGCCGAGCAGCAGTTCCTGCGCCAGGTGCGCGAGCTGCACCCGGACAGCCACAAGCCGGTGGTGGTGGGCAACTGCCAGGGCGGCTGGGCGGCGATGATGGTCACCGCCACGGCGCCCGAGGTGGCCGGCCCGGTGGTGATCAACGGCGCGCCCATGTCCTACTGGGGCGGCGCCTGGCAGGAAGGCGAAGGCGACAACCCGATGCGCTATTCCGGCGGTCTGCTCGGCGGCACCTGGCCGGCCTCGTTCGCCGCCGACCTGGGCAACGGAGTGTTCGACGGCGCCTGGCTGGTGCAGAACTTCGAGAACCTCAATCCCGCCAACACCTTCTGGGACAAGTACTACCACCTGTACTCGCACGTCGACAGCGAGCCGCCGCGCTTCCTGGAGTTCGAGCGCTGGTGGGGCGGCTACTTCCTGATGAACCGCGAGGAGATCGAGTGGATCACCCGCAACCTGTTCGTCGGCAACCGCCTGTGGTCGGGCGAAACCGGCGACTCCGGCGGCGCGCCCTTCGACCTGCGGGAGATCCGCGCGCCGATCGTGCTGTTCGCCTCGCTGGGCGACAACATCACCCCGCCGCAACAGGCCTTCAACTGGGTCGCCGACGTCTACGCCAGCACCGACGAGATCAAGGCGCGCGGCCAGGTGATCGTCGGCCTGCTGCACGAGGACATCGGCCACCTGGGCATCTTCGTGTCCGGCAAGGTGGCGCGCCGCGAACACACGCAGATCGTCTCGGTGCTGCAGCACATCGAGCTGCTGCCGCCGGGCCTGTACGGCATGGAGATCATCGAGCGGCGCAGCGACGACGGCATCGAATACGAGGTGGAATTCCATGAAAAACGCCTGGAAGAGGTGGTCGCGCGCCTCAACCGCTTCCAGCGCGCCGACGAAAAGCCCTTCGAGGCGGTGGCTGCACTGTCCGAGTTCAACCAGCGCGCCTACGAGATGTTCGTCCAGCCGTGGGTGCGCGCGCTGAGCAACGACTTCTCCGCCGAACTGCTGCGCGAGTTGCATCCGCTGCGCGTACAGCACTGGGGATGCTCCGACCGCAATCCCTGGCTGTGGTGGCTGGGGCCGACCGCCGCCGCCATCAAGGCGCAGCGGGCCAAGCCGGAGACCGACAGCCTGCCCTGGCGCCTGGAAAGGTTCGGCGCGGCGACGATCAGCGCCGCCCTCGACTACTACCGGGCGCTGCGCGACGCCAGCGGCGAAGCGCTGTTCTTCCAGATCTACGGCAGCGGGCTCGCCCTGTACCTGGCCGACCGCGCGCAAACGCAGCAGCAAGCCGGATCGACAGAGCCGCGCGAGCTGCCTCTGGTCAAGGAAGCGCTCGCCGCCATCGGCGAAGGCGGCTACAGCGAGGCCTTCGCGCGGGTGGCGGCCCTGCTCGAACGCGGCGACGATCTGCCGCTGTCGCTGCTGGTCACCCGCCACGAAATCGCCACCGACTATGCCGACCTGCTGCCCCAGCTGGCGCTCGAGGACTGGCGGCGCGTCCGTGGCGTACAGGACATCGTCGTCCACTACGAGCGCGAGCAGGCCATCGCCACCCTGCCCGAGTTGCTCGCCGATCCCGCCGACCGCGAGCGGCTGCTGGGACTGTTCGGCCGTCTGCTGCAGGACCCGCGCGTCCAGCAGACCGGGCCGAGCGCCGAACAGCTCGCCATGCTGGAGCGCCTGCGTGGCGTACTGGGTGGCAAGCCCGCGCCCCGCCAGCGCGCCGCCAGCCGCCGCGCCAAGGGGTGGAGCAACGCAGCGAAGACGGAGCATCACCATGACCGCCAGGCATGAAAAATATCAGCGGCTGATCGAGCTGTGCGCCAGCCTGCCGCCGACTCCCACGGCGGTGGCCTGGCCCTGCGACCAGAGTTCCCTGCAGGGCGTGGTGGATGCCGCGCGCCATGGCCTGATCGCGCCGATCCTGGTCGGCCCGCGGCAGACCCTCGAAGCGCTGGCCGCCCGCCACGGGATCGACATCGGCGGCCTGCCGATCGAGGAAGCGGCGGACAGCGAAACCGCCGCCGCCCGCGCCGTGGAGCTGGTGCGCCAGGCCAAGGCCGAGGCGTTGATGAAGGGCAGCCTGCACACCGACGAGCTGATGGGCGCGGTAGTCCGTCGGGAAACCGGCCTGCGCACCGCGCGGCGGGTCAGCCACTGCTTCGTGATGGATGTCCCGGAGCATCCCCAGGCGCTGATCATCAGCGACGCCGCGGTGAACATCGCGCCGAACCTGGCCGAGAAGCGCGATATCGTGCAGAACGCCATCGACCTGGCCCACGCCCTGCTGATCGGCGAGGAGGACCGCGACGTGCGGGTGGCGATCCTCTCGGCGATGGAAACCATCAACCCCGCGGTGCCCTCCACGGTGGAGGCCGCCGCGCTGTGCAAGATGGCCGACCGCGGGCAGATCACCGGCGCCATCCTCGACGGCCCGCTGGCCCTGGACAACGCCATCGACCCCGAGGCGGCGCGGATCAAGAAGATCGACTCGCCGGTGGCCGGCCGCGCCAACGTGCTGGTGGTGCCGGACCTGGAGGCCGGCAACATGCTGGCCAAGAGCCTGACCTTCCTCGCCGGCGCCGATGCCGCCGGCATCGTGCTGGGCGCGCGGGTGCCGATCATCCTGACCAGCCGCGCCGACTCGCTGACCACCCGCCTGGCCTCCTGCGCCGTGGCGACCCTGGTGGTCCGGGCCGCGTACGATAAGAACGCCGGGGCAGCGGGGTGAGCCGATGGAGAAGGTCATCCTCGTCCTCAACGCCGGCTCGTCCAGCCTCAAGTTCTCCCTGTACGCCGACGGTGCGGGCGATCCGGAACTGCGCCTGCACGGCCAGATAGAGGACATCCGCGGCACGCCGCACTTCATCGCCCGCGACGAGCAGGGCACTCTGCTCGCCGAACAGCGCTGGAACGAGCCGCTCGAGCAGAGCGGCGCGGCCCTGCATCTGGTCGAGTTCCTGCGCAGCCTGCACAAGCGCTTCGAGCTGGTCGCCGTGGGCCATCGGGTGGTGCACGGCGGCGAAGAGTTCTCCGCGCCGGTGCGGGTGGACGCCGCCACCCTCGACCGCCTGGCCCGCTTCAGCCCGCTGGCGCCGCTGCACCAGCCGCACAACCTGGCGGCGATCCGCGCCATCGCCGAGCGGGCGCCGCAACTGCCGCAGGTCGCGTGCTTCGACACTGCCTTCCATCGCCGGCAGCCGGAGCTGGCCCAGCTGTTCGCCCTGCCGACCGCCATCACCGCGCGCGGCGTGCGCCGCTACGGCTTCCACGGCCTGTCCTACGAGTACATCGCCAGCGTGCTGCCGCAGCTGGACCCCGTGGCGGCGCGTGGTCGGGTGGTGGTCGCCCACCTCGGCAACGGCGCCAGCCTGTGCGCCATGGACGGCGGGCGCAGCGTGGCCGGCACCACAGGCTTCACCGCACTGGACGGCCTGCCGATGGGCACCCGCTGCGGCAGCCTCGATCCGGGGGTGATCCTCTACCTGCTCGACGAGCTGCAGATGGACGCCCGCGCCATCGAGCGCCTGCTCTACAAGGAATCCGGCCTGCTCGGCGTGTCGGGCCTCTCCAGCGACATGCGCGAGCTGCTGGCCAGCGATTCGCCGCGCGCCGTCCTGGCGGTGGAATTGTTCGTCTACCGCATCGGCCGCGAGATCGGCTCGCTGGCCGCGGCGCTCGGCGGGCTGGACGCGCTGGTATTCACCGCCGGCATCGGCGAGCATGCGCTGCCGATCCGCGAGCGGGTCTGCCGCGCCGCCGCCTGGCTGGGCGTCGAACTCGACCCCGCCGCCAATGCCGCGGGCGGGCCGCGGATCAGCACGCCCGGCAGCGCGGTTTCGGTCTGGGTGATCCCCACCGACGAAGAACTGATGATCGCCCGCCATACCCGGCGGACGCTTTCGCCCACCTGAAAACCAAAGGAATAAGGACATGACTCTGGAAATCCCCCGCCCGCCCCTCAAGGGCGCCAAAGCCCTGGTGGTCGGCGTGGCCAACGAGCACTCGATCGCCTACGGCTGCGCCAAGGCGTTCGCCGAACTGGGCGCCGAGGTGGCCATCACCTATGCCAACGACAAGGCGCGCAGCTACGTCGAGCCGCTGGCCCGCGAGCTGAACGCACCGATCTTCATGCCGCTGGACGTCACCCAACCCGGCCAGCTGGAAGCGGTGTTCGCCGAGATCGAACGGCAATGGGGGCGACTGGACATCCTCGTCCACTCCATCGCCTGGGCGCCCAAGGAGGACCTGCAGGGCGGCCTGCTCGACTCCTCGGCAGAGGGCTTCGGCCTGGCCATGGACATCTCCTGCCACTCCTTCGTGCGCATGGCGCGCTTGGCGGTGCCGCTGATGCACAACGGCGGCACGATGTTCGCGATGAGCTACTACGGCGCCAACAAGGTGGTGCCCAACTACAACCTGATGGGCCCGGTGAAGGCCGCGCTGGAGGCCTCCTGCCGTTATCTGGCCTACGAGCTCGGCCCCAAGGGCATCCGCGTTCACGCCATCTCCCCCGGACCGCTGAAGACCCGCGCCGCCTCCGGCCTCAAGGACTTCGACCTGCTGCTCAACGAGGCGGCGCAGCGCGCGCCGCTGGGCGAACTGGTGGACATCATGGACGTCGGCTTCACCTGCGCCTGGCTGGCCACCCCCTACGCGCGGCGGCTGTCCGGCGAAACGCTGTACGTGGACGGCGGGGTGAACATCATGGGCTGAGCGGCGCAGGCCGCCTGCCGGGAAAGCCGGCGCCCGCTGGGCGTCCGCTTTCGCGGATGAAGCAACGAACGCCCCACGACCTCGCGCACTGCGACGACCGTGTATCCCGACTTCGGCCGGACGTCGCCCGAAAGCCGGTGCCAGCATTACCGACGGCGCCCGGCGCACTATCCTCTTGCAGATGAACCCGGAAACAGACCGGCGCCGCCGCACGGATCGCACGGGACGGCGGGGAGGACTGGTGCATTGGCTCCTGTTGTTGCTGACATTGGCTCCACTGGCCCAGGCTGCGCAGCCGGTCACCTCGACGGTTCGCGAGCAGTACTACCTGGTGTACGGACGGACCATCGACGACATCCACCGCTCCATCGCCGAGCGAACCCCGGTGCGCAATGGACAGAGCGCCTTCGGTGGCAACACGCAGGTGACCTACCAGACGACCTACCGGCTGGTCCCGGCGCGGACCGGCTGTGTCCTGCGCAATGCTGCCGTGAAGGTCGACGCCGTGGTCACCCTCCCCCGGCTGGTGCCCGGCACCCGCACCCGGGCGGTGGTGGCCGAATGGCTGCGCTACCTCACGGCGCTGCGGGCGCACGAGTACCAGCACGTGCAAAGCGGCAAGGAGTCGGCCAAAGCCACGCAGCGCTGGCTGGCCGGCATGCAGCTCAGCGGGCCATGCCATGAGGCGCGCCCTCGCGTGCGCGCCGCCATCGAGGCGTACATCCGCATGCTGGACGAGCGCGACCGCCAGCTGGACATCGTCACCGACCACGGCCGCACGCAGGGGGCATGGCTGGATACCCGGATTCGTTAGTGGCCTGTCCGCTCGGTCAAACTTCGGCGCCCATGGCCCCGATACTGCTTTGCCCCCTCGCCCTGCCGGGGTCGTCCGAACGCCAGGTCACCGGGCGGATGGGAGCCAGGCGGTCCATTCAGTGGCTGGACAGAAAGGTGACCAACTGGCGGGCGTGCGGCGACAGCGTCTCCCACCCCTGGATGCAGAGGCGCAGCTCGCGGGTCGCCCAGGCATCCTCGAGAACCACGATGTCGACCGGCAGCTCCTGGACGAAACGCCACGCGGCCGCCTCGGGAAGCATTGCAATGCCGACACGCTGTGCCACCAGCTGAGCGATCGCATCGAAACTTGGAGCGCGCACCCTGATCTTCAGCGGCATGACGTACTTCATGGCCATGTCCTCGATGAAGCGCTGCATCGCCCTTTCCACGGGCAGGCAGACGAAAGGGTGACCGAGGGCGTCGCGCAGGTGGGTCAGCGGGCGCCCGGCCAGCGGGTGGCGCCGGGGCACCAGGAGGACCAGCTTGTCGTTGCGAAAGGGCAGCGAGATCAGGCCGCCGGTCGGCAGATTGCCGTCGTACACGCCGATGTCGCACTCGCCCGACTGCACGGCCTGCAGGACCTCGCTGCTCTTCTGCTCCACCAGTTGCAGGTCTATCTCCGGGTAGTCGGCCAGGAAGGGGCCAAGCGCGGACGGCAGGAAGGTGCTGTTCGCCACCGTCGTGGCGGACAGCCGCAGGACGATGCGGTCCTCCCCGGCCAGCTCGCGCAGCGTCTGCTTGAGCTGCTCCGCCGCATTGAGCACACCGCGGGCTCTTTCCAGCACCAGCCGGCCCGCTGGCGTGAGGGTCATGCCGTCGGCCTTGCGGGTGAACAGGCTCAGGCCGCAGCGCTGCTCGAACAGCCGCAGCCGGGTGCTGGCCGCGGAAACCGCCACCGGAAAGCTGGCGGCCGCCTTGCTCAGGCTGCCGGTGGCCGCAATGGCGGCAAGCAGGCGGAGGTCGGTGATATCGAAGTGCATGGCTTTCTCCTTTGGAGAAGGCTCCATTCGAGAAAATGCGATTCTAGCGCACAGGTGTTCTCTTCAGAATAAGGACTCCACGCACTCGACCGGACTCCCATGAACGCCCTTCCCCTTCTCTATCAGCGCTGCCTGAGCGACGGTCGCTTCTACGCGGTGCTCGCCGCGGCCGGTTTCAGTCTCAAAGCCATCTTCGTCAAGCTCGCCTACGCGGCCGGCCCGGTCGATGCCGTCACCCTGCTGGCGCTGCGCATGGGGCTCGCCCTGCCCCTGTTCGTCTGGCTGCTGTGGCTGAGTCGCGGCGAGGGGGATGCGCCTCTCGGCGGCGCGGACCTGCTGCGCATCCTGCTGCTCGGCATGTTCGGCTATTACCTCTCCAGCCTGTTCGACTTCTACGGCCTGGCGTACATCAGCGCCGGGCTGGAGCGGCTGATCCTGTTCTGCTATCCGACCCTGGTCCTGCTGTTCCAGGCAATAGCCTCGCGGGAGCGGCCGAGCCGGCGCACGTTGCTGGCCATGGGGGTGTGCTATCTCGGCCTGGGCATCGCCTTCGTGTCCGACCTCGGCATCGAGGGTGGCGGCGCGCAGGTCGTCCAGGGCGCGGCCTGGGTGTTCGCCAGCGCAGTTACCTACGCCCTCTACTACTGCGGCACGGGCGTCATGGTGAAGCGTCTGGGCTCCATGCGTCTGGCCGGGCTCGCCGGCGGGGCCTCCTCGCTGCTGGTGCTGGCGCACTACGGGGCGACCGGCAATGCGGCGCAACTGACCAGCCTGCCCGGCTCGATCTGGCTGTACGCCGCGCTCATGGCGATGTTCTCCACGGCCCTGCCGATCTACTGGATGGCGCTGGCCATTCAGCGTCTGGGCGCCGCGCACACCGCCGCCATCGGCAACCTGGGCCCGGTGCTGACCATCGCCGCCTCCTGGGCCGTGCTGCACGAGCCGATATCCTTCTATCAGCTGATCGGCCTGGGGCTGGTGCTGCTGGGCGTAACCCGCCTCAAGCCCTCCCGGCAAGCGGCGGCGAAACCGGCGCAATGACCGCCTGAAGTGCGCGGCCCCGAGCAGCAGCCGGCCCCCAAGGGCTGTCGGGCTACTCTGGGATGATCACCGCACCGCGGCATGGATCGCACAACTGCTGCGTCTGCGTGCGCAGGGCAACGGCCGCTTTGGTCGTTTCGGCGATGCGCGCGCGGCGCCAGGCAGTCAGAATGAGACAACGCCCGTGCGCATCCGTCGTTCGAGAGAGGCCCGCCATGAAAGTCGTCATCGCTCCCGATTCGTTCAAGGAAAGCCTGTCCGCCACCCAGGTGGCCGCGGCCATCGCCGGCGGACTGCGCGAGGTGTGGCCAGAGGCCGAGCTGCTGTGCCGGCCGATGGCCGACGGCGGCGAAGGCACGCTGACCGCGCTGATCGCCGCGACCGGTGGCGAGTATCGCGAGACCATCGTGCGCGACCCACTCGGCGAGCCGGTGGCGGCCGGCTGGGGCTGGATCGAGGAAAGCCACAGCGCGGTAATCGAGATGGCCGCCGCCAGCGGCCTGCATCTGGTGCCGGAGATCTACCGCGATGTGCTGGTCGCCTGTACCCATGGCACCGGCGAGCTGATCCGCGCCGCGCTGGATGCCGGCGCCACGCGCATCATCCTCGGCTTTGGCGGCAGCGCCACCAACGACGCCGGCTGCGGCATGCTGCGCGCCTTGGGTGCGCGCTTCGAGGATGCCCAGGGCCGCCCCTTGGCGCCCGGCGGCGCGGCGCTGGCGCAACTGGCGCGCATCGATCTTTCCGGCCTAGATCCGCGCCTGCAGGCGGTCGACTTCGAAGTGGCCTGCGACGTCGACAATCCGCTGTGCGGGTCGCGCGGCGCCTCCCATGTGTTCGGCCCGCAGAAGGGCGCCAGCGCCGCGCAGGTGCTCCAGCTCGACGCCGCCCTCGCCCGCTTCGCCGACGTCTGCGCGCAAACCCTGGGCCGCGACGACCGCGACCTGCCCGGCTGTGGCGCGGCCGGCGGCATCGGCTTCGCGGCGCGCAGCATCCTTGGCGCGACCTTCCGGCCCGGCATCGAACTGGTCGCCGAACTCGGCGGTCTGGAGGAGGCGATAGCGGGCGCCGATCTGGTGATTACCGGCGAGGGGCGGCTCGACATCCAGACCCTGCACGGCAAGACACCGCTGGGCGTGGCGGCCATCGCCAAGCGCCACGGCGTGCCGGTGGTGGCCTTGGCCGGCATGCTCGGCGAGGGCTACCAGAGGCTCTACGCCCATGGCATCGACGTCGCCTTCAGCGTGGTGCCGGGGCCGGTCAGCCTGGCCAACGCCATTGCCGACGCCCCCTACCTGCTGCACCAGCGCGCGGCCGACATCGCCCGGCTCTGGCAGCTGGCGAAGGGCTGAATACGGCGCGAACAGCGAACGGCGGAGCTACAGGCGCCCGCCGCGGTCGATCTTGCAGGACAGGATGATCGAGGTGGTGGTCTTCTCCACCCCCTCCACGGCGCAGATGTCGTCGAGCAGCTGGTCGAGCTGCTCGGGGGTGTCGGCGCGCAGCCAGGCGACGAAGTCGAACTCGCCGCTCACCGTGCACAGCTGCTGCACCTCGGGCATGTTGCTCAGCCGGCGCAGCACTTCCTTGCCCGAGCGCGGCTGCAGGGTGATGCCGACGTAGGCCTGCAGCCCGCCCTCCAGCACGCGCTGGCCGAGCCGCACGCCGTAGCCGGTGATGACCTTGCTCTTCTCCAGGCGGGCGATGCGCGAGATCACCGTGGTGCGTGCGATGCCGAGCCGGCGGGCGAGCATCGCGGCGCTCTCGCGCGCGTCGACCTGCAGGGCGGCGATCAGCTGACGATCGATATCGTCGAGGTGGATATTGGTGAGTTCGGCCATCGATACATCATCGGAAATGGGAAGGAAAGCATCTTAACAAACGGCCCGGCCGGCTTGCGGTCGCCGGGGTCGCGGTCATGGCAATCCACTGTAGGGGCGAATTTATTCGCCTTTGCGAGGCATCTTGGCGAATAAATTCGCCCCCACAGGACGACCGCCGCGTGGGCGGACCGCCCTGCGCGCCGGCCCCTGCCAGGCAGAAAAACCCGGCCGCCTCGCGGCGACCGGGCAAGGGCATCGCGCCGGCTCGAGGCTGACGATGCCAAGCACCACACACTCAACTCAGCGCCCCTGGCACAGCTCCACCCGCAGGCGCTGCTCCAGCAGGCGGAACAGGCGCACCAGCAGGTAGGACGCGACCAGGTAGAACACCCCGGCCATCAGGAAGATCTCCACCGGCTGGTAGGTGCGGGCAATGATGGTGCGCGACATGCCGGTCAGTTCCAGCAGGGTGATGGTGCTGGCCAGCGCGCTGGCCTTGAGCATCAGGATCACCTCGTTGCTGTAGGCCGGCAGGGCGATGCGCGCGGCGCGTGGCATGACGATGTGCAGTAGGGTCTGCCAGCGCGACATGCCCAACGCGCGTGCCGCCTCGATCTCGCCCGGCGGGATGGCCTGGATGGCGCCGCGCAGGATCTCGGCGATATAGGCTGCGGTGTGCAGGGTCATGGTGATCACCGCGCACCAGTAGGGATCGCGCAGTACCGGCCACAGCGCGCTCTGACGAATCGCCTCGAACTGCGCCATGCCGTAGTAGACCAGGAACAGCTGTACCAGCAGCGGCGTGCCGCGGAAGAAGAAGATGTAGCCGTAGGGCAGCGCGCGCACCCAGGCGTGCCGCGAGCTGCGCGCCAGCCCCAGCGGGATGGCCAGCAGCAGACCGGCCAGCACGGCGATGCCCACCAGTTCCAGGGTCAGCCAGGCGCCTTCGAGCAGGCGCGGCGTCCACTTGATCATCAGTTCCCAGTTCATGCGTAGGCCCTCCGGAAACCACGCGCGGCGCGCTTCTCCAGCAGCGCCAGGCTGCTCATGGCGACGATGGTCAGGCTCAGGTAGATGCAGGCGGCGATCAGGTAGAAGGTGAACGGCTGCTTGCTGGCGGTCACCGCGATCTGCGAGTGGCGCATGATCTCCTCCAGACCGATCACCGAGATCAGCGCAGTGTCCTTCATCAGGATCATGAACAGGTTGCCGAGTCCCGGCAGGGCAATGCGCCACATCTGCGGCAGGATCAGCCGCCAGAGGATGGCGAAGGGGCGCAGGCCGAGCGCCTGGCCGGCCTCGCACTGGCCCCTGGGAATCGCCAGGATGGCGCCGCGAAATACCTCGGTGGCGTAGGCGCCGAAGCACAGACCGAGCGCCAGCACACCGGCGGCGAACGGGCTGAGTTCCAGGCTCTGCATGCCGAGGGCGTCGGCCAGCGCGCGCATCAGGTTGACGCTGCCGAAGTAGATCAGCAGCACCCAGAGCAGCTCGGGCACGCCGCGCACCAGGGTCGAGTAGCCCGAGCCGAGCCACTGCAGCGCGCCGTATTTGGAGGTCTTGGCCAGCGCGCCGGCCAGGCCCAGCACCAGGCCTACGGCCAGCGAGCACAGCGCCAGCTTGATGGTGATCCAGGTGCCCGCCAGCAGGGCGGGCCCGAAACCGTGCAAATCGAAAATCATAGGAGTCCCTCTCGCCCGCAGGTGCGCCCGGCCGCAGCCGGGCGCCGTCCGTCAGTAGATGCTGAACGGGAAGTACTTGTCGTTGATGCGCTGGTAGGTGCCGTCGGCGACGATGGCCTTGAGGGCCTCGTTGAGCTTGCCGCGCAGCTCGGCATCGTCCTTGCGCAGGGCGATGCCGATGCGGTCGTTGTCGTACACCGGCTCGCCCTTGAACTCGAAGTCCTTGCCCGGCTCGCTCTTCAGCCATTCCCAGTTGACCAGCTTATCGGCCAGCACACCGTCGACGCGGCCGGCGGCCAGATCGAGATAGGCGTTTTCCTGGGTGTCGTAGAGCTTCACCTCGACCACGTCGCCGAGGTGGTCCTCCAGCCAGGTGCCGGCGATAGTGGCGCGCTGCGCACCGATCACCTTGCCCTTCAGGCTGCTCTCGTCGGTCTTGAAGGCCGCCGACTTGGGCGCGATGAACTGCAGCTTGTTGGTGTAGTACGGATCGGTGAAGGCCACCGCCTGCTTGCGCTCGTCGGTGATCGACATGGAAGCGGCGATGAAGTCGAATTTGCGCGCATTCAGCGCCGGAATGATGCCGTCCCAGTCGGAGGTGACCACTTCGCACTCGGCCTGCATCTTCGCGCACAGCGCCTCGGCGATCTCCACGTCGAAGCCGCCGACGTTGCCGCGGGCGTCGACCAGGTTGAAGGGCGGATAGGCGCCTTCGGTACCGACCTTGAGCTTGTCGGCGGCGACCGCCTGGCCGAGCAGGCCGAGAACGCCGGCGGCGACGAGCAGCACTTTCTTGTAGTTATTCATGGGTAGCGCTCCGATCAGTGATTGCTGGACATGAACTGCTGGCAACGCGCGGACTGCGGGTTGTCGAAAACCTGCTGCGGGGTGCCCTGCTCCTCGACGCGCCCCTGGTGGAGGAACACCACCTCGCTGGAAACCTGGCGGGCGAACTTCATCTCGTGGGTGACCAGCAGCATGGTGCGGCCCTCCTCGGCCAGCGCGCGGATCACGTTGAGCACTTCCTGGACCATCTCCGGATCGAGGGCCGAGGTCGGCTCGTCGAACAGGATGACCTTGGGTTCCATGCACAGGGTGCGGGCGATGGCGGCGCGCTGCTGCTGGCCGCCGGACAGCTGGCTCGGGTAGCAGTGGCGCTTGGCGGCGATGCCGACCTTGGCGAGCAGCGCCTCGGCGCGCTCGACGGCCTCGGCCTTCGACAGGCCGAGCACGCGGCGCGGCGCCTCGATCACGTTGTCGAGGATGCTCATGTGCGGCCACAGGTTGAAGTTCTGGAACACGAAGCCCAGCTCGCTGCGCAGGCGATTGATCTGCTTGGGATCGGCGGCGACCAGATGCCCTTCGCGGGCGGTCTTCAGCTTGAGCTGCTCGCCGGCGACGTGGATCTCGCCCTTGCAGGGGTTTTCCAAGAGGTTGATGCAGCGCAGGAAGGTGGACTTGCCGGAGCCGGAGGAGCCGAGGATGGAAATCACGTCGCCGTCGCAGGCGGTCAGCGAGACGCCCTTGAGCACCTCCAGATCGCCGTAGCGCTTGTGCAGGTCGCGGATTTCCAGGGCGGGGGCGGATGCTTGCATGGCTACACCTTTGTTGTTCTTGTCTCGCGTCCGGCGCTGATGACCGGCGCGATGGCTTTGGTTGCTCCGATGAAAGCAACTCCGCGCACGCCGCTCAAACGAAAAGAACGACGCTTTTCATTCCGAAAACTACTGAACTTTGGCACTCCCGGAACGAAAAAATCCCCGGCGCACGGAGCGACCGGGGAGCGGGGAACACGGCGATGAGGAAGGCGCGAGCGGGCCGGTGATTGCGCTACCGGCGCGGCCAGGCTAGAGGCGACGTCATGCCACGACGCAGCGAATGGCGAGCGATGATGCTTATACCAGCGGCAAACCCAACTCCCGCGCACAGGCCTCCAGCGAGACATTCTGCACCTGCGCATAGAGCACCAGCTCGTCGAGTACCGGGCGGCCGAGGGCACGCTCGAACTCGGCGCGGTTGGCGCTCTGGTCGTAGGCGGCGCGGGTGTTGCCGCCCAGGTTGGACTGGAAGATGCCCGCCGCGCTGACCGGCAGGAAGTCCTCGTAGCGCTGCGGCTCCCAGTGCAGTTGGCCAGCCTTGAGCAGCGCCTCGCGGTCCCCGGCCAGGCGGCCTTCACGCTGCGCGGCGTGGCCCTCCCCGGTGACCCGGTAGCGGCCGAACACCAGATCCTCGCGGCGCAGCTGGTCGTAGTCGTCCGGGAAGTCGGCGAAGCAGGCGGCCAGTGCCTCGGCGTAGGCCTCTTGGTAGTCCGCCGCCGGTACGTCCTGGCAGCGCTCGCGGGTGGCGGCGAGCAGGCGGTCGTAGAGCGCGCGGCCGCGGGCGGTCAGCGCGGCGCCGCGCTGTTCGATCTCGCCGAAGCGCGCGCTGTGCGAGCCCGGCGTGCCGCAGGCGAATTGCACCGCCTCGTCGAGCGCCTTGAAGCTGGTCTGCCGCAGCAGGATCGGGCAGCGCCGCGCCGGCGGGCCTTCCACCAGCTCCTTGGCCGCCATGCCGCGCGCCGGCATCGCCGCCTGCACCGCGTCGATATCCAGGGTGCAGGGAGTCAGGTGGTTGATGTGCGGATTGGGGAAGGCCACCACGTCGGCGATCAGCCGGTGCTGCTCATGCAGCTGCTGATAGACCGCGGCGCTGACCCGCGCCTGGCGCTGCCAGCGGAAGGTCTGCAACGCCTCGCGGATGAACAGGCCGGCCTGCTCCTCGCTCAGCCCGCCGGCGCGCTCGCACTGCTCGATCAGCAGCAGCGCCTGGCGGGTGAAGATCTGCCGGCCGGCGAGGATCTGCGCCGCCTGCGCGCGCAGCGCCGGGTCGTCGATCAGCTCAAGGCGCAGCAGCGAGGTGAACACGCGGAACGGGCTGTGCGCGAGAGAAGCCTCGTCGATTGCGCGAAACGCGGTGGCGTGCACCGGCACGCCGGCGCAGGCCAGGTCGTAGTAGGCCACCGGCTGCATGCCCATCACCGCGAACAGCCGCGCCATGGTCGCCAGCTCGTCGGCGCTGCCCAGGCGGATGGCGCCGTGGCGCTCCTCGGCCAGGCGTTGCAGCTCACCGTTCGCGCGAAGCGTTTCGGCCACGTCGGGATCGGCGGCCAGTACCTCGCGGTTGACCCGACCGACCAGATCGAGCAGCTCGCCGTACAGCGGCACCTCGCTCTGGTACATGGCGGACATGGCCAGGGAGAAACGCGCGCGGATCGCGTCCGGGCTGACAAAGGCATTCTGGTTCATCGCACTGCACTCCTGAGGATCTGCTGCGCGCCTAGCGCATCGCCGGTACTCCCCTGACGCGTATGGCGCTTGGCTGGAGACGGCAACGGCCAAGGCAGCCGCTGGACTTGCGGTGCGCATGGCGCACCCGACGAGATCATTCTGTTGAGGACTGATCCTCCGCTCAAACGACCAATTTTCTTGAATTCATTCCGCACTGGAATCCGTAGCCATTCGCCCAGACCGTCGCGCCGCGCGCGGATCGGCGCCGCGGTGGCCGATAGGCAAGGTGCGGGCTTAGAGGCTCGCCTGCAGGGTGCGGCGGAAGATCTCCATGCCTTCCTCGAGGATTGCCTCCTCGGCGGTCAGCGGCGCCAGCAGGCGGACAATGTGGCGGTACTTGCCGCTGGGCATCAGCAGCAGACCGGCCTCGCGGGCGTTGGCCAGCAGGCGGGCGAGGCGCTCGCTGCCTGGGCCGCCGTCGGCGCTGCGCAGCTCGATGCCGCGCATGGCGCCGACGCCAGTCAGGCGCGCCAGTGTCGGAGCCAGCTCGCTGTCCTGCCAGGCGCGGAAGTGGCGCAGGATGCACTGCTCCTGGCGCTCGCCCCAGGTCGCCAGGTTGGCGTCGCTCATCAGCTCCAGGGTGGCCAGCGCCGCCGCGCAGGCCAGCGGGTTGCCCGAGTAGGTGCCGCCGAGGCCGCCCTTGGGCAGCGCGTCGAGCAACTGCGCGCGACCGACCAGCGCGCCGAGCGGCAGGCCGCCGGCGATGCTCTTGCCGAGCAGCAGCAGGTCCGGCTCTATCCCTAAGCGCGAGAAGGCGAAGCGCTGGCCGGTGCGGCCGAAGCCGGATTGGATCTCGTCGACGATCAGGACGATGCCGTGCTCGTCGCAGAAGCGCCGCAGGTACTGGGCAAACCCCGCGTCGAGGGCCTGGAAGCCGCCCTCGCCCTGCACCGCCTCGAGGATCACGCAGCCGACTTCGGCGACGTCGATCTCCACGCTGAACAGGCGTTCCATGGCGGCGCGCGCGGTCTCCACGCTGACGCCGTTATCGACGCTGGGGTACGGCAGGTGGTAGACCGGGCCGGGTAGCGCGCCGACCTTCTGCTTGTAGGGGGCAACCTTGCCGTTGAGGTTGAGCGCAGCCAGGGTACGGCCGTGGAAGCCGCCGTCGAAGGCGATCACCGCGCTGCGCCCGGTGGCGGCGCGGACCACCTTCAGGGCGTTCTCGGTGGCCTCGGCGCCGCTGTTGGTGAGCATCCCGGAGAGGTGATAGGACACCGGTACGAAGCGCGCCAGCGCCTCCAGCAACTGGCCGTAGCCATCATGGGGAATGGCGTTGAACGCCGAGTGGGTCAGCCGCCCGGCCTGCTCGCGTACCGCTTCGACGATGCGCGGGTGGCAGTGGCCGAGGTTGAGCACGCCGATGCCGCCGACGAAGTCGATGTAGCGCTTGCCGGCGGTGTCCCAGACCTCGGCGTTGCGACCGTGGCTGAGGCTGATCGGGTGGACGATGGCAAGGGATTGGCTGACGTGGGTCGCTGACATGGCGCGCTACTCCGCGAAGGATTCAGGGTGCGCACCATGAAATCGGCAAGGGCCGGCGGGCGGCAAACGAAAAAAAATCGCCGTGCCATTCCTTTTTTTCCTGCAAGCGGGGAATTACTCGTAGGGTGGACAGCGGCGCAGCCTTGTCCACCAGCCCTCGCGGCCGACGGTGGACAATCGCTGTAGGGGCGAATTCATTCGCCCACATATCCCGTCAAGGCGAATGAATTCGCCCCTACAGACCGGAAAATCGGCTTCATTCGGTTGCCCTGAGAGTCACGCCGGGGTCCCCTTGTCCACCAGTCCCCGTGGCCGGCGGCGGACAATCGCTGCGCGAGTTGTCCACCCTACCCCCTCGATACGGTAGGGCGGGCGGCCACCCTACCCCGCGTCGACCTGCCCGCGAATCCACTTAACGAAGGCGCGGATCTTCGGCACCTCGGCGGCGTGCTCGGCGTAGGCCATGAAGTGCTTGCCACCGCTCGGCAGCTCGTGGTTCCAGGCGACCACCAGCTTGCCGTCGGTGAGTTCGTCCTCGACCAGGAAGCGCGGCACCAAGGCGACGCCGCAGCCGGCCTGGGCGGCGCGGATGCACATGTAGAAGGTCTCGAAGCGCGGGCCGTGGTAGCTGTGGCTGGTTTGCAGGCCGAGGCTCTCGAACCAGTCGTGCCACGCCTCCGGGCGCGACACGCACTGCATCAGCACCTGCTCGCCGAGCTGTTCGGCGCTGACGATGCCGTCGGCGAACAGGTCCGGCGCGCACACCGGCACCATCGCCTCGCCGAACAGCTCGATGCACTCGGCGCCCGGCCAGGTGCCCTGGCCGTAGAAGAACACCACGTCGGCCTTGCCCTGCAGCAGGTCGAACGGCTCCAGCACGTTGTGCAGGTCGAGGTGGATGTTCGGGTTGGCCTTGCCGAAACCCTTGAGGTGGGGGATCAGCCAGCGCGCGCCGAAGGTCGGCTGGGTGGCCACCTTGAGCACCTCGGTGTTGCCGCCGTAGGAAAGGATGTAGTTGGTGGACATCGCCACCTGGTTGAGGATCTTGTCGACCTCGGCCAGGTACAGCTCGCCGGCCGGGGTGAGCTGCAGGCGGCGGCGGATGCGGCGAAACAGCAGGTGCTGGAGCATGTCCTCGAGCTGGGCGACCTGCTTGCTCACCGCGCTCTGCGTCAGGTGCAGCTCCTCGGCGGCGCGGGTGAAGCTCAGGTGGCGCGCGACCGCTTCGAAGCACTGCAGCGCGGTCATGGACGGCATCAGACGTTTGGACATGAAACTCTCGGCGAAGGGGCAAACCATGAATTTAAGGAATGATAAGACGAAAAACGCTCGCTTGTGAGCCCGCAAGAAGCGGATCGATACTGACCGGGAGGCCAAATTCCAACAATCCTGCGACAGGAGACACACATGGTCGAGCATCTTCTCAGCCGCCTGGGCGTCAGCGCCGAGGCCGCCAACCAGGGCAGCCACGTCATCCACAGCCCCATCGACGGCAGCCGCATCGGTGCCGTGACGCTCGAGCCGGCCGGCAGCGTGCCGGCGAAGATCGCCGCCGCCCAGGCCGCCTTCGAGACCTGGCGCAGCGTGCCGGCGCCGCGCCGCGGCGAGCTGGTGCGCCTGTTCGGCGAGGTGCTGCGCGAGCACAAGGCCGATCTGGCCGAGCTGGTGTCCTGGGAAGCCGGCAAGATCACCCAGGAAGGCCTGGGCGAAGTGCAGGAAATGATCGACATCTGCGACTTCGCCGTCGGCCTGTCGCGCCAGCTGTACGGCCTGACCATCGCCTCCGAGCGTCCCGGCCACCATATGCGCGAGTCCTGGCACCCGCTGGGCGTGGTCGGCGTGATCAGCGCCTTCAACTTCCCGGTCGCCGTATGGGCGTGGAACGCCACCCTGGCGCTGGTGTGCGGCAACGCCGTGCTGTGGAAGCCGTCGGAGAAGACTCCGCTGACCGCCCTCGCCTGCCAGGCGCTGTTCGACAAGGCGCTGAAGGCCTTCGGCGACGCCCCGGCCGGCCTCAGCCAGCTGATCGTCGGCGACCGCGACGCCGGCGAAGCGCTGGTGGCCGACCCGCGCGTGGTGCTGGTCAGCGCCACCGGCAGCACCCGCATGGGCCGCGAGGTCGCCCCGCGTGTCGCCGCGCGCTTCGGCCGCTGCATCCTCGAACTGGGCGGCAACAACGCGATGATCCTCACCCCCAGCGCCGATCTGGACATGGCGGTGCGCGCCATCCTGTTCAGCGCCGTCGGCACCGCCGGCCAGCGCTGCACCACCCTGCGCCGCCTCATCGCCCACGAGTCGGTCAAGGACGAGATCGTCGCGCGCCTGAAGGCCGCTTACGCCAAGGTGCGTATCGGCAACCCGCTGCAGGGCAACCTGGTCGGCCCGCTGATCGACCGGCAGGCCTTCGAGGCCATGCAGAACGCGCTGGTCAGAGCGCGCGACGAGGGCGGCCAGGTGTTCGGCGGCGAGCGCCAGCTAGCCGAGCAGTACCCGAACGCCTACTACGTCGCCCCGGCGCTGGTGGAGATGCCGGCGCAGAGCGAGGTGGTGCGCCACGAAACCTTCGCACCGATCCTCTACGTACTCAGCTACCGCGACTTCGATGAGGCGCTGCGCCTGAACAACGAGGTGCCGCAGGGCCTGTCCTCGTGCATCTTCACCACCGACGTGCGGGAGGCGGAAGCCTTCCAGAGCGCGGCCGGCAGCGACTGCGGCATCGCCAACGTGAACATCGGCCCGAGCGGCGCGGAGATCGGCGGCGCCTTCGGTGGCGAGAAGGAAACCGGCGGCGGTCGCGAGTCGGGCTCCGATTCCTGGAAGGCCTACATGCGCCGGCAGACCAACACCGTGAACTACTCGCGCGAGCTGCCGCTCGCCCAGGGCATCGTGTTCGACTAATAACGGGTTGTAACCGGCATCGCCGCGCCATGGTCCCCGCATGGCGCGGCGATGCCGTCCCTGCGTTCCACAGCCAGAAATCATCAGCGCAACCACCTCAAGCCCACCTCCCGGCTGTCCCTCCCGCAGGGACGAATTCATTCGCCTGAAAGGGCCGCAGTGGCGAATGAGTTAGCCCCGCGAGGACTAAAAAAGCCTGCCTATACTTCCTTCAGGAGCAGCCTGGTCCCCCATCCGCAAGGCTGCGACACCGGGGGGAAACATGCCCGAACTCGCGTTCTACCTGGCCGCGGCACTGCTGATCGGCATGCCCTGCGCCATGACGCTCGGCCGGCGCACCGCGCTGCGGATCGACAAGCGCGCCGACGAGGAAGGCGACGCCGGCGTGGGCGCGCTGGATGCCGCGGTGTATGGCCTGTTCGGCCTGTTGCTGGCGTTCATTTTCTCGGGCGCCGCCTCGCGCTTCGATCACCGCCGCGAAATGATTGTCACCGAAGCCAACGCCATCGGCACCGCCTATCTGCGCGTCGACCTCCTGCCAGCGGAAACCCAGGCCAGCCTGCGCCCATTGTTCCGCAGTTACGTGGAGTCGCGCCTCGCCACCTACCGCAACATCGACCAGGGTCTGGAGGCGGCCATGGCCGAGTACCGGCACAGCCTGGAACTGCAGACGCAAATCTGGCGGCAGGCGCTGGCCGGGGCGCAGCGCACGGCCAATCCGGCGGTCTATACGCTGGTGCTGTCCGCCCTCAACGAAATGATCGACATCACCACCACCCGCCTGGCGGCGTCCCGTTTCCACCCACCGACGATCATCTACGCCATGATCTTCGCCCTTGGCCTGGCGACCGCCTTCCTGGCCGGCACCAGCATGGCGAAAAGCAGGCGCCGGCACTGGCCGCATGTCGTCGCGTTTTCCCTGGTGATCTCGGCGACCGTGTTCGTGATCATCGACATCGAGTTCCCGCGCCTGGGCTTCATCCGCGTCGATAGCGCGGATCTGCTGCTGGTCGAGCTGCTGGAAAGCATGCAGTGAGTTCCCGGCTCCGGCGCTGACGCCGAGAATGCCGCCCCCGGCCTAGCCCTTCTCCGCGCCGACGCCGTACTGGCGCAGCTTGTTGGCGATGGTGGTGTGCGACACCCCCAGGCGCTTGCCGAGCAGGCGGCTGCTCGGATGGTCGCGGTACAGGCTTTCCAGCACCGCCTTCTCGAAGCGGCCGACGATATCGTCGAGGCCGCCGTCCAGGCTGAAGGCCCCCAGCGGCTGCGCGGCGTCGTAGTCGGGCAGGCGGATGTGCTCGGGCTTGACCAGCTTGCCGTCGGACAGCGACACCGCCTGGAACAGCACATTCTCCAGCTGGCGTACGTTGCCCGGCCATTGATAGTGGCGCAGGCGCTCCAGGGCGCGCGGGGCGAGCTGCGGCAGCGGGCAGCCGATCTGCCGGCTGGCCTGGTCGATGAAGTGCGCGGCCAGCGCGTCGAGGCCGTCCAGGCACTCGCGCAGCGGCGGAATGTGCAGCGACAGCACGTTTAGGCGGTGGTAAAGGTCGCGGCGGAACTCGCCGCGCGCGCACAGCTCGGAGAGGTCCTGCTGGGTCGAGCAGATCACCCGCACGTCGAGGTAGACCTCCTCGTCGCTGCCCACCCGGCGGAAGCCGCCGTCCTGCAGGAAGCGCAGCAGCTTACCCTGCAGGCGCGGACTCATCTCGCCGACGCCGTCGAGGAACAGGGTGCCGCCGGCGGTGAGTTCCAGCAGGCCCAGCTTGCCGTCCGGGCGGGCGCCCTCGAAGGCGCCGGGACCGTAGCCGAACAGCTCGGTCTCGGCCATCGACTCCGGCAGGCCGGCACAGTTGAGCGCCATGAACGGCGCCTTGCCGCGCGGGCTGGCCAGGTGGCAGGCGCGCGCCAGCAGCTCCTTGCCGGTACCGGTCTCGCCCTCGATCAACAGCGGCGCATCCAGCGGCGCCATGCGCCGCGCCTCGCGTACCACCGCGGCGAGCACCTTGGAACTCTGGAAGATGCTGTCGAAGCCGCGCAGCTCCTGACGGCGCACGTTGTAGATGTGCTCGCCGATGCGATCGGCGCGCTGCAGGGTGAGCACCGCCCCGGCCAGCGCCTCGCTCTCCTCGCCCTCGGACTGCAACGGGGCGATGTCGGCGAGGAACACGTCGCCCTTGACCTTGACCCGCAGGCCATTGATGCGCGCCTTGCTGGCGCGTACCAGCGCCGGCAGGTCGAAGTCCTCGGCGTAGCGCGACAGGGCGATGCCCGGCACCTCGTCGACGCGCACGCCGAGCAGCTGGGCGGCGGCGCGGTTGGCGGCGACGATCTGCCCGGCCATGTCCACCGACAGCACCGGGAACTCCAGGGCGCCGAGCAGCGCGTTGAGCTCCAGGGCGCGCCGCTCGCTGGGCATCAGGCCGACGCGCTGCACATTGAATACGCCGGAAATGGTTTCCAGCTTGGGCCGCAGCGACTGGAACTGCAGGTTGATCAGGTTGGGGCAGAGCAGAAAGATGGCGTTGCCCTGCTCGCCGCCCACCTCGCCGCGGGCGACGTTGACGCCGTAGTCGACCAGCAGGTTGAGGATGTCGCGCAGGATGCCGACGCGGTTCTGGCAAAGGACCTTGAGGCGCATTGGGAAGCCCGTATTGTGTTTGTCGTCGGGTCGGGAGCGCCGCAGGCGCATTCTGTCGTCAAGAATATGTGACAGGAGAGCGCAAAAAAAGCCCGGCAAGCTGCATGAAACAGCCTAAAAAGCGCCATTCGTAACGAAATTCTTACGAATTCGCTCGCCACGCCGGCACGGGAGGCGGCGAGTTCCGCCCCGGTCCGCTCCGGACTGCGGTATCCATGACGCTCCATAACTCCAAGAACCGGCCGCGCCCGGCGCCGGCCGCCCGTGCAGAGGAACGTCAATGCGTCATTTCCAATCCGTCGCCCGCGTGCCCGATGATCCGATTCTCGGCCTGATGGAGGCCTACCGCCGCGATCCCAACCCGGCCCGCCTCGACCTGGGCGTCGGCGTCTACAAGGACGACGCCGGCCACACGCCGATCATGCAGGCGGTGAAGCAGGCCGAGCAGCGCCTGGTGTCCAGCGAGACCACCAAGATCTACAGCAACGGCCACGGCGACCCCGAGTTCGGCCAGCAGCTGCTGGCGCTGGTGCTCGGCAACGACTCGCCGCTGCTCGCCGGCCAGCGTGCCGGCGCCACCCAGACCCCCGGCGGCACCGGCGCCCTGCGTCTGGCCGCCGACTTCCTCAGCCACTGCCTGCCCGGTCGCGGCATCTGGCTGAGCGATCCGACCTGGCCGATCCACGAGAGCATCTTCGCCGAGGCCGGCCTCGCGGTTGAACACTACCCCTACGTCGGCGCCGACAACCGCCTCGACGTCGACGCCATGCTCGCCGCCCTGGAGAAGATTCCGGTTGGCGACGTGGTGCTGCTGCACGCCTGCTGCCACAACCCGACCGGCTTCGACCTGGGCCAGGACGACTGGCGCAAGGTGCTGGAGATCGTCCGCCGCCGCGAGCTGCTGCCGCTGATCGACTGCGCCTACCAGGGCTTCGGCGACGGCCTCGACGAGGACGCCTGGGCGGTACGCCTGTTCGCCGCCGAGCTGCCCGAGCTGCTGGTCACCAGCTCCTGCTCGAAGAACTTCGGCCTGTACCGCGAACGCACCGGCGCGCTGATCGTCTGCGCCGACAGCCACGACAAGCTGCTCGACGTGCGCAGCCAGCTGTCCTCGCTGGCCCGCAACCTGTGGTCGACGCCGCCCTCGCACGGCGCCGCGGTGGTCGCCACCGTGCTCGGCGACGCTACCCTGCGCGCCCAGTGGCTGACGGAGCTGGAGCAGATGCGCGTGCGCATCCTGCAGCTGCGCCACGGTCTGGTCGAGGCCCTGCAACCGTTCGGACTCGCCGAACGCTTCGCCCACATCGCCCGCCAGCGCGGCATGTTCTCCTATACCGGCCTCTCCATCGAGCAGGTGCGTCGCCTGCGCGAGGAGTCCAGCGTGTACATGGTCGGCCGCGGCCGCGCCAATATCGCCGGCCTCACCGACCGCCGCCTCGGCGACCTGGCCGCCGCCATCGCCCGGGTCTGCGACTGACCCTCCCCGCGGGGCGCCAGCCGGCGCCCCGCCTTCCCCTCGGCGCCACCGCGCCGTCCCCACGCACTTCCCAACGCACTTCCCATCCCATCTCGCCAGGCCAGCACCGGAACCCGGCTGCCCGCCCGGCTGCCGTCGTTTCCAGACAACCCGCAGGCGCAGCGGGAAAGACCCGGACACCGCCTGCCCGGCACTATGGCCACGACGAGCTCCACAGGGCCAAGGAGGGCTCAAATAGAGAGAGGGAGAATCGACGCGGATCGACAGGAGGGGCAAGCCGCAGCGGCCTGTGCGCGCCCGGGGCGCAGGGTGGTGAATGCGGGAAAGCCGAGCGCTGGCCATCGGAGCGCCGATGCCGATATGACGGCCACCGGAATGCCGGAGGCCAGAAAGCACAAGGGGGAGCCATTGGCTCCCCCTTCGAATCGGTCGTGCTCGTTTTGTTGTTCTTGTTGTGCTGACAGGCCTGTTGTTCTTGTTGGCAGCCTGTCCGGGCCTGAGGCCCGGTGGCAGTCCCAGGACGGGACATCAAGAACAAACGGATTCCTTTGGACGCTGATATTGCCGCTACCCTGACGGGTTCAACCGGTGCTGGCCGCTGCCTCGAGGCAGTTTTATGGTTCTCGGTCCGGTCGGGGATGCCGCAGTCGGGCAACTCCTCTCCAAAAGAATCGGTTTGCTGCGCCTCCACCCTGTTGTTTTTGTTGTGTTGGAGTCGTTACGTCTTGTTTTTATTCTGTGATGCAGTGTTCTTGTTTTTGTTGTGCGCTAGATATAGCAGGTGGCGTGCCAACTTTTAAAATTCCTTTTAATTCAATGACTTACTGATATACACCACGGCACGAAGCGGCGCAAAAGGCATTTTTCCGTTACCGGGCGCCCCAGCGGCCGTTACGCCCGGCTGGCGCGGTAACAGCATCGTGCGCGGTTACGCACCGCCGCCCCTTCCAGCCCTCCCCCGATACCCCGCCCTTCGGCCTCTCCCAGCCCTCCAACAGCGCAGCCGGGAAATCGGTGCAATATCCCGGCTGGCCGCCAATAGAAACACCCGACGCAAAAACGAAAAAACCCGGCCGAAGCCGGGTTTCTCGATATCTGCCGGGGCGGACCCGGCACGCTGGCCTATCAGCCTGCGGTGTAGCCGGCGGCGCTGCGCGCCTCGGCAGCCTGGCTGGACAGCTTGAGGCGGTAGCAGCCCCACATCACCAGCAGCCACACCGGGATGGCGTAGACCGACACCTGGATGCCCGGGATCAGCACCATCACGCCGAGGATGAACAGCACGAAGGCCAGGCACAGGTAGTTGCTCAGCGGCGACCACAGGGCGCGGAAGCTGCTGGTCACGCCGTCGCGATTCATCTGCTGGCGGAACTTCAGGTGCGAGTAGCTGATCATCGCCCAGTTGATCACCAGGGCGGCGACCACCAACGACATCAGCAGCTCCAGGGCGTTCTGCGGAACCACGTAGTTGACCACCACGGCGAGGAAGGTCACCAGCGCGGAGACCAGCAGGGCACGCACCGGCACGCCACGCTTGTCCACCTTGGCCAGCGCCTTGGGCGCATCGCCCTGCTCGGCCAGGCCCAGCAGCATGCGGCCGTTGCAGTAGGTGCCGCTGTTGTACACCGACAGCGCGGCGGTCAGCACCACGAAGTTCAGCAGGTGGGCGGCGGCGTCGCTGCCGATCAGCGCGAAGATCTTCACGAACGGGCTGCCGCTGTACGGGTCGCCGGCGCTGTTGATGCTCGCCAGCAGGGCGTCCCACGGGCTCAGCGAGAGCAGGATGACCAGCGCGCCGACATAGAAGATCAGGATGCGGTAGATCACCTGGTTGATCGCCTTGGGGATCACCTGCTTGGGGTTCTCCGCCTCGGCCGCGGTGAAGCCGAGCATTTCCAGGCCGCCGAAGGAGAACATGATGAAGGCCATCGCCATCACCAGGCCACTCACGCCGTTGGGGAAGAAGCCGCCATGGCTCCACAGGTTGGCCACGGTGGCCTGCTCGCCGCCGGCGCCGCTGAACAGCAGGTAGCAGCCGAGGACGATCATGCCGATGATCGCCACCACCTTGATCATCGCGAACCAGAACTCGGCCTCGCCGAACAGCTTCACGTTGGTCAGGTTGATGGCGTTGACCACCAGGAAGAACACCGCGGCGGTGGCCCAGGTCGGCACGTCCGGCCACCAGAAGTTGATGTACTTGCCAACCGCGGTGAGTTCCGCCATGCCGACCAGGATGTACAGCACCCAGCAGTTCCAGCCCGACAGGAAGCCGGCGAAACCGCCCCAGTACTTGTGGGCGAAGTGGCTGAAGGAACCGGCGACCGGCTCGTGGACGATCATCTCGCCGAGCTGGCGCATGATCAGGAAGGCGATGAAGCCGGCGATGGCGTAGCCGAGGATCATCGAGGGGCCGGCCGACTGCATCACCCCGGCGGAGCCGAGGAACAGGCCGGTGCCGATGGCGCCACCGAGGGCGATCAGCTGGATGTGGCGGTTCTTCAGACCGCGCTTGAGTTCGCCGGAGTGCAGGCTGTCACTCATCTTGCGTCACCTTTGTTTTGTTGTCTGTGACAAATGGAACCGCTTCGCGGATAGCGCGGCGGCATGGGCAAGGCGGATACACCTCAGGTTCGGATCACGACGGATTGGGCTGCACCTCCGGGTCGACCTCGGAATCGGCCGTGCTCGAACCCTTCGAGATGCGCTTCGACGCCTCGGGGTCACAATCGGCACGCGGCCTGGTGTGGGGAGAGTCAGGGGGCGATGCGCCCGGAAGTGGTGGCGCGACGGGGTGGGGAGTCGCCCGTGCGCCCTGCGCAGAAGGCGACGAAGGGGAAATCGTCGCCCGGGATGAGGGGGTGTTGCTGGATCAGGGTGAGCGCGTGCATGGCGCCTCCACTTTGTTTTTGTATGGCCAAGGGGCCTGGGTGGGAGGCATATCACCCTGTACGCCGCGCGGGGACAAGCCATCGCGGCGGCAGCTGGCGCCCTCCGCGACAGCTACAAGTGGCAGGTTTTCGTTACAGGGCGCCATGAGGCACGGATAGGCGGGATTCCCGCGCCCGGCCCGTAACGTTTTTGTTACGCGCGAATGGCCGCAGGGCAGCGAATCGGCGCACGCCGGCGGCTGCGGGGGAAGGACGGCAGCTCCCGGCGCCATCCAGCGACGGGCTTCGGGCAGAGGCAAGGCGGCAAGCCGCCCTACTCCGGCAGACGCTCCGCGACCGGCTTCTGCGCCTGGCCCTGGCCCTGGCCGAAGATCCGGTAACAGCCCTTGCCGGCGGCCTTGGCGTCGTACATGGCGCTATCCGCCTCGCGGATCAGGCTGTCGACGCTGCTGGTCCCGTCGGCCAGGGCGACGCCGATGCTGGCGGACACGGCGACTATCTGACCGCCAGCGTTCAGCTCGATCGGTTGGCCGATGCCCTGGACCAGCCGCCCCGTCACCTCCTCCAGGCCGGTCTTGCCGTCGGTGCCGACCAGCAGCACCACGAACTCGTCGCCGCCGAGGCGCGCCACCGTATCGCTCGAACGCAACAACGCCAGGATGCGCCGCGCCACCACCCGCAGCACCTGGTCGCCGGCCTGGTGGCCGAAGTGGTCGTTGACGTACTTGAAGCCGTCCAGGTCGATGACGCAGACCGCCAGCTGGCCGCCCAGGCGGTGCCGGCCGGCCAGCGCCAGCCTCATCCGCTCGCGCAGCAGCAGCCGGTTGGGCAGTCCGGTCAGGGCATCGTAGTGGGCCAAGCCGTCGAGCTCCTTCTGGCGCACGACCAGCTCGCCGTTGGCCCTCCTCAGGGCCACGGCACTGCGCTGGGAGCGCGCCAGGTAGAACAGCAGCATGGCGGTGAACGACAGCAGCGAGAGCATCAGCAACAACGGCTGGATACTGGTGGCCGGACCGCCGCCCGGCTGCTCGACGACGAACTCGACGACCCACTTGCGCCCGGGGACCTCGAGGACGTGCTGGACGATACCCGCGGACGGCGGCTGCAGGCTGGCGTCGCGCGGGTAGATGGGCACCGCCGTTTCCCCCTGCATCTCGTAGAGCCGCGCGTCGACGCGGGCGTCGCCGAAGGACATCTCGCCGAGCAGCAGGCTGGGGCGCAGCAGCAGGATCAGGTAGCCGTCGAGCGCTTCCCAGCGCTGCACGGTGGTGACCAGCGGCGCGTCCATCCGGTAGACCGGCTGGTAGACCGCCACTGCCAGCGGGCCGTCCGGGTCCTGGATCAGCGGGAACACCGAGGTGATCCGCTGGTCGCCGACCTGCGCCGCGGCGCGGGTGACGTCCTGGCTGTAGGGCCGCTCGAGGGTATCCAGGCCGATGACCCCGCGGTTGCGCTCCAGTGGCTCGGAATAGCGGATCGGGTAGTACACCCCGCGCGGCGGCGCCCGCAACTGGTTACCGGTAGGGGCGTGGGCGTCGAAGATGCCCAGCGGCTTCGCCTGGAAGGCGGCGATGTCGCGCTCGAAGCGGGCGCGGTCGGGCTCGGCGACCCGCGGAGCCCAGTGGATGGCGAACGCCTCGGGATAGTTGCCCAGTACCTCGCGGGAAAAGCGCTCGAACTGCTGGCGGTCGACCGTGCCGCTGGCCAGGAAGAAACCGCGATAGGCCCGCAGCAGTTGGGTGGAATGCTCGAGCAGGCGCTGCACATGCTGGGACTGGACGTGGGTCAGCCGCTCGAACTCGCTCGCCCGCAGCTTGCGCTCCATATCCATGCCGTAGCGGTAGGCGGAAAACGCCACCAGAGCCCCGAGGGCCCCCACCAGCAGCAGCCTGACCCTATAGCTTCTTGGTTCAAACGCCATACACAGCCCCGCGTTGCATCCCGATGACGCTCAAGCGACGACCCTGGTCGGGTCGCAGCTGGCCATGGCTTCCTGTCGAGGCAGGCGGTCGGGCTTATTCCTGCGACTTACTGTGTCGCAATTCCTATTTTCAGAAAATTATTATGGTTTTCCTCCCTATTCAACAAGGACGAAGTGTCGCGGTCTCGGCGCCGGCCCAGCCCGCCGACCCCTGATTCTCGCGGCGCTGGTCGTGGCGGGTGACATCCGACCGTCTCGAAGCCCCGCTGCCATGCCAATGCGCGCGATTCCGGCAGCAGCTGCTCCTTCGCCCGCCAGCAGGCCTGCGATCATTTATCAGGCGCCGCACGCAGCAAATACCTGACAGACAACCAACTTCGAGCGAAAGTAGGGAAAAGGCCCATTCCCGCCGGGACATCCCGCCCGGCCATGACAAGAGCCTGGGGAGGCGTGCTTGATCCAGTTCCTGCTCAACCGCGAGCCGTGCCGCATCGAGCGGCTCGACCCGAACCTCACCGTGCTGCGCTGGCTGCGCGAGCGGCGCGGGCGCACCGGCAGCAAGGAAGGCTGCGCCTCGGGCGACTGCGGCGCCTGCACCGTGGTGGTCGGCGAGCGCCTGGTGGACGAAACCGGCGCCGAGCGCCTGCGCTATCGCGCCATCAACGCCTGCATCGCCCTGCTTTCCAGCCTGCACGGCAAGCAGCTGCTGACCGTCGAGGACCTGCAGCAGGGCGACCACCTGCACTCGGTGCAGCAGGCGATGGTCGACTGCCACGGCTCGCAGTGCGGCTTCTGCACGCCGGGCTTCGTCATGTCGCTGTTCGCCCTGTCCAAAAACGCCGCCGGCTTCGACCGCGAAGAAGCCTGCGCGGCGCTCTCCGGCAATCTGTGCCGCTGCACCGGCTACCGGCCGATCCTCGCCGCCGCCGAGCAGGCGCTCGGCCAGGCGCAGGCGGACTCGTTCGCCGCCCGCGAAACGGAAATCCTCGCCCAGCTCGCGGCCATCGCCGCGCAGGATGCGCCGCAGCTGGACGACGGCGCCGCGCGCTGCCTGCTGCCGCGCGACCTCGCCGAACTGGCCGACCTGTACGCCGCCAACCCGCAGGCGCGGCTGCTGGCCGGCGGCACCGACCTGGCGCTGGAGATCACCCAGCAGCACCGCCGCCTGCCGCTGCTGATCCAGCTCGGCCAGGTCGCGGAGCTGCAGACCATGCGGATCGAAGAGGCCACCCTCGATATCGGCGCAGCGGTGCCGCTGACCGACTGCGCGCCTGTGCTGGCCGCCGACTACCCGGACTTCGGCGCCCTGCTCGCCCGCTTCGCCGCCACGCAGATCCGCAACCAGGCGACGCTGGGCGGCAACCTCGGCAACGCCTCGCCGATCGGCGACGGCGCCCCCCTGCTGCTCGCCCTCGGCGCCAGCCTGCTGCTGCGCCAGGGCGCCCGCCAGCGCCTGCTGCCGCTGGAGGACTTCTTCCTCGACTACCGGGTCACCGCGCTGCAACCCGGCGAGTTCATCGAGCGCATCCTGGTGCCGCGCCCGCAGCCGGGCCACCACTTCCGCGCCTTCAAGGTGACCAAGCGCCTGGACGACGACATCTCCGCGGTGTGCGCCGCCGTCCACCTGCACCTCGACGGCGGCCTGGTACGCGAGGCGCGCATCGCCTTCGGCGGCATGGCGGCCATTCCCAAACGCGCCAGCCAGTGCGAGCAGGCGCTGATCGGTCGTCCGTGGGCCGAAAGCGCCGTGGAGCGCGCCGCGAGCGCGCTGGAGCAGGACTTTTCGCCGCTCGACGACCTGCGCGCCAGCCGCGCCTACCGCCTGCGCGTGGCGCAGAACCTGCTGCGCAAGACCTGGCTCGAACTGAGCCAGCCCGACCTGCCGACCCGGGTGACCGACCATGTCTGACCCCCGCGACTTCAGCCCGCCAGGCGAATTCCGCTCCGCCCTGCAGACCGGCGTCGGCCAGCGCGTGCCGCACGAGAGCGCGACCCGCCACGTCACCGGCGCGGCGCAGTACGTCGACGACCGCCTGGAGTTCCCCAACCAGCTGCACGTCTATGCGCGCCTCGCCGACCGCCCGCACGCACGCATCCTGCGCATCGACACCACGCCCTGCTATTCGGTGCCCGGCGTGGCCATCGTCATCACCAGCGCCGACGTGCCCGGCGAGCTGGACATCGGTCCGGTGCTGCCGGGCGATCCGCTGCTCGCCGAAGGCGTGGTCCAGTACGTGGGCCAGCCGGTACTGGCGGTGGCCGCCGACAGCCTGGACGCGGCGCGCGAGGCGGCCGCCCTGGCGGTCATCGACTACGAGGATCTGGAACCGCTGCTGGACGTCGAGGAGGCCCTGCGCCGCCAGCAGTTCGTCACCCCCAGCCATCGCCAGCAGCGTGGCGACGCCGAGGCGGCGCTGGCCAATGCGCCGCACCGCCTGAGCGGCCGGCTGCGTTGCGGCGGCCAGGAGCACTTCTACCTGGAAACCCAGGTGTGCGCGGTGCTGCCCGGCGAGGACGGCGGCATGCTGGTCTACAGCTCGACGCAGAACCCCACCGAGATCCAGAAACTGGTCGCCGGGGTGCTCGGCGTGGCGATGCACAAGGTCGAGGTCGACACCCGGCGCATGGGCGGCGGCTTCGGCGGCAAGGAGACCCAGGCCGCCGGCCCGGCCTGCCTGTGCGCGGTGATCGCCCGGCTCACCGGCCGACCGACCAAGATGCGCCTGCCGCGCCGCGAAGACATGCTGATGACCGGCAAGCGCCATCCGTTCCTCTACGACTACGACGTCGGCTTCGACGGCGACGGCCGCCTGCACGGCGTCCGCCTCGAACTTGCCGCTGACTGCGGCTACTCGCCGGACCTGTCCAACGCCATCGTCGACCGCGCCATGTTCCACGCCGACAACGCCTACTACCTCGGCGATGCGCATGTCACCGGCCATCGCTGCAGGACCAACCGAGCCTCCAACACCGCCTTTCGCGGCTTCGGCGGCCCGCAAGGGATGCTGATCATCGAGGAGATCATGGAGCGCATCGCCCGCCACCTGGGCCTCGACCCGCTGGCGGTGCGCAAGCGCAACTACTATGGCGGCGACGCGCGCAACGTCACCCACTACCACCAGACCGTCGAGCACAACCTGCTCGCCGAATTGACCGCCGAACTGGAGGCGAGCTGCGAGTACGCCGGGCGCCGCAGCGCGATCCGCGCCTTCAACGCCGCCAGCCCGGTGCTGAAGAAGGGCTTGGCGCTGACCCCGGTGAAGTTCGGCATCAGCTTCACCTCCAGCTTCCTCAACCAGGCCGGCGCGCTGCTGCACGTCTATACCGACGGCAGCCTGCACCTCAACCACGGCGGCACCGAGATGGGCCAGGGTCTCAACACCAAGGTCGCCCAGGTGGTCGCCGAGGTGTTCCAGGTCGAGATCGAGCGCATCCAGATCAGCGCCACCAACACCGCCAAGGTGCCCAACACCTCGCCCACCGCCGCCTCCAGCGGCGCCGACCTCAACGGCAAGGCCGCCCAGGCCGCGGCGCTGACCATCCGCCAGCGCCTGGTGGAGTTCGCCGCAAGGCACTGGCAGGTGCCCGAGGAGGCCATCGAGTTCGCCGCCGGCCGGGTGCGCATCGGCGAGCAGGACATCGGCTTCGCCGAGCTGGCCGAAGCCGCCCACCTGGGCCAGGTGTCGCTGTCGGCCACCGGCTACTACCGCACGCCGAAGATCCACTACGACCGCGAGCAGGCGCGCGGCCGGCCGTTCTACTACTACGCCTTCGGCGTCGCCTGCTCGGAGGTGCTGGTCGACACCCTGACCGGCGAATACCGCCTGCTGCGCGCCGACATCCTCCACGACGTCGGCGCTTCGCTGAACCCGGCCATCGACATTGGTCAGGTCGAGGGCGGTTTCGTGCAGGGCATGGGCTGGCTGACCTGCGAGGAGCTGGTCTGGGACGCCAAGGGCCGCCTGCTCACCGCCGGTCCCTCCACCTACAAGATCCCCACCGCCGGCGACGTGCCGGCCGATTTGCGGGTCAAGCTGGTGGAGCACCGCCGCAACCCGGAGGACACCGTGTTCCACTCCAAGGCGGTCGGCGAGCCGCCGTTCATGCTGGCCATCTCCGTGTGGTGCGCGATCAAGGACGCGGTGGCCAGCGTCGCCGACTACCGCCAGCATGCCGACCTCGACGCACCGGCCACGCCGGAGCGGGTATTGTGGGCGGTGGAGCGGATGAAGAAGCAAAACCCGTAGAGGCAGGCGGGCGCAGAGCACGATGGGGGGCTGCGCCAACCGCACCGCCGGCCGACCTGCAGGGGCGAACTCATTCGCCGGGCGGAGCCGCGTTGGCGAATGAATTCGCCCCTACACGGATGCCATGCGGGCGCAAAACTGTACGAGGGACATTCCTTCGCCAACACACCGGAGACCCAACGATGAACAGCACCTGGATCGACGCCCTCGCCCGTCTGCAGCAACGCGGCGAGCCCTGCGTGCTGGTCACCCTGATCGAGGAGCGCGGCTCCACGCCGCGCAATGCCGGGGCGAAGATGCTGGTCGGCGGCGAACGCGCCTGGGACAGCATCGGCGGCGGCCACCTGGAGTACAAGGCGCTGGAGATCGCCCGCGAGATGCTGGCGAGCGGCGCGCAGGCCCCGCGCCTGGAGCGCTTCACCCTCGGCGCCAGCCTCGGCCAGTGCTGCGGCGGCACCGCCGTGCTGCTGTTCGAACCATTCGGCCGGCCGTTGGCGCAGATCGCCCTGTTCGGCGCCGGCCACGTCGGCCGCGCCCTCGCCCCGCTGCTCGCCGCGCTGCCGTGCCAGGTGCGCTGGATCGATGCGCGGGAAGAGGAATTCCCCGCCGAGATTCCGTCCGGGGTGGCGAAGGTGGTCAACGACGAGCCGGTCGAGGAAGTCGAGCGCATGCCGCCCGGCAGCCACTTCATCGTCATGACCCACGACCACCGCCTCGACCTGGAGCTGAGCGAAGCCATCCTGCGCCGCGGCGACTTCGCCTACTTCGGCCTGATCGGCTCGCGATCCAAGCGCGCGCGCTTCGAGCACCGCCTGCGCGAGCGCGGCATCGCCGGGCTCGAACGGATGCGCTGCCCCATCGGTCTGGCCGAGGTGCAGGGCAAGCTGCCGATGGAGATCGCCATCGCCGTGGCCGGCGAGGTGATCGCCAGCTATGGCGCCGACTTGCAGGAGCGGAATGCGCAGACACTGCTGAGCGAAACGGCAATCGATGCCAGCACCGCCTAGGCCTCAGATGGCAGTATCGGCTGCCGAACGGATCGCCTCGACCACTTTCGCCGCCAGCGCCTCGTCTTCGAGCGGAGGGAACTCCTTGCGCAGCTTGCCGGAGATGTTTCCTCCGCTTTCCCGCACCGAACGAATGATCCGGTCGATATCGCTGTCCGGACCTTCGATCACCTGTTTAACCCGCTCCCGGGTCGCGCGCAGGCTGCGCAGATACCTCGCCTCCTTGCGCATTTCCTGCTCGATCGTCAACTGCACGACATCCGCCAGGTATTCGACGTGATCGGTCATATCGGGGTAGCGCCAGGCCGGCAAGGCGTCCTCATAGGCGTCGAATTGCAGGTTATAGCGCACGCCATCCTCAGCCAGCTGTTCGCGGCCGAAACGCCAGGCATCGGCATACTTGCGCAGCAAGGGGCGCGAGAACAGCTCGAGAACATGATCGTAACCGCGGCGATTGATTACCGTGCTGGTGATGGTGGCCGAGATCGGAAGGATGAACGGCTCCGGTATCGCCCGGTCACGCCGCAGCACGTCATTGACAAGAAAGCGTGAAATTCGCCCATTCCCATCGGCCATCGGATGGATGTAAACGAAGCCGAACGACACGACCGCGGCACGAACCAAGGCGGGGGCTCCGACGGTTCGCTCGGCGAAAGCCGAGAGCCCGCACAGCAATCCCGGCACCTGGTTCCAGTGTGGCGCTATGTAATGGACTACCTCGGCGAAACCATCGACCTCGCCAACAAATACCGGCGAGCGCCTCATGCCATAACGCGTCGCCCGAGGGCCAAGGATCTGCCGCTGCAGTTCGCCCAGAGTCTCGGCCGCCAAAGGCTCCTCGTACTGGCCGCAGTAACGCTCCATGACCGCGGCGAATCGCTTCACCCTGTCGTCGTACTGCTCTTCATGCTCGATGGCGAAGCTGGCCCGGCTTTCCTTGATGGTGAGCCACACAGAGCTGCGCCAGAGAATGTCAGCGCCGAATTCGCTTTCCAGATCGGCCAGTTGGCGCGCGCAATCATATTGTTCGGCCTCGCGCACCCGTTCGGAGCGCAAGACCAGCGGACAATAACCCCGCGTGCCCGGCAAGTTGTCCCGTACCCGCCAGCGTGGATTGTTGATCGGCTCCTGCGCCACGAGGTAGCGCTCTTCATCCAGAGCGGCGACATAATTGCCGGCGGTCACACCGGCGAAGGCCAGCACACGTCCGGTGAGGAACTCGTAAAAGAAGCCCACGCGACGCGCGTACTGGCCTGTCGGTTCGGCGGCAATCCAGGTTTCCAGTTCATCCTGCGGCACAACCTCGAATAAGCGCGCCAGAAACTCCAAGTGAACACCTTCATGCTTCAGCGCGAAAGTCAGGTGGCCCGCCAAGGTTGGCGCAGGCCGCACGGCAGGGGTGTAATACTGGTGAACGTAACCATCGGCCCGCACAGTGGAGCGCGACTTGGCGATGGCACTGTCTGTACGGAATGCCTGGACCGGCGATATGCCGTAATGACCTGCCAACCATCGGTAACCGATCCAGTCCGCCACTTGTCCTTACCTCACCGTGCAAATTTGATTAATCGATCAAAAATTCAATTACAAATCACATTAAGGAAAAAATAACGATTAAATCAAGCATGATCCGAACCGCTGGGCGACCCGCCCTGACGCTATCGTCAGGGCACGAGAGCACGTCGTGGCCATCACTTATCTAGGAAAAGCCAATTCTGCCAGCCGACAGGGAGAACGCCATATGAGCCAGGTTATGAAAGCCTACCGCGCCGCCCTGCTCCACTGCCTGGCCGATCCGCGCGAGGTCGGCAACGATGCCTCGTACCAGTACTTCGCCGACGGCCTGCTGGTCGTCGAGAACGGCAAGGTGGCGCGGATCGGCAACGCCGCCGAATTGCTGCCCCAGCTGCCAGCCGGCGTGGCGGTGAGCGAGTACCCGGACGCGCTGATCGTCCCCGGCTTCGTCGACACCCATATCCACTTCCCGCAGGTCGGCGTGATCGCCTCCTACGGCGCCCAATTGCTCGACTGGCTGCAGACCTACACCTTCCCCGCCGAGGCGCGCTTCGCCGATCCTACGCACGCCCGCGAGCAGGCCGCGTTTTTCCTCGGCGAGCTGCTGCGCAACGGCACCACTACCGCGCTGGTGTTCTGCACCGTGCATCCGCAGTCGGTGGACGCCTTCTTCACCGAAGCCGAGCGGCGCGGCCTGCGCATGATCGCCGGCAAGGTGCTGATGGACCGCAACGCGCCCGAAGAGCTCACCGACAGCGCCGCCTCCGGCTACGACGAGAGCAAGACGCTGATCGAGCGCTGGCACGGCAAGGGCCGCCTGCACTACGCGGTGACGCCGCGCTTCGCCGCCACCAGCACGCCGGAACAACTGGACCTGGCCGCGCGGTTGCTGCGCGAGTATCCGGGGCTCTACCTGCACACCCACCTGGCCGAGAACCTTGCGGAGATCGAGTGGGTACGGGAGCTGTTCCCCGCGCGCAGCGGCTACCTGGACGTCTACGACCACCATGGTCTGCTCGGCGCGCGCGCGGTGTTCGCCCACGCCATCCACCTGTGCGACGCCGAGTGCCGGCGCCTGGGCGAGAGCGGCTCGGCGGTGGCCTTCTGCCCGACCTCCAACCTGTTCCTCGGCAGCGGCCTGTTCGACCTGGCGAAACTGGAAGGCCATGGCGTGCGCGTCGGCCTGGGCAGCGACATCGGCGCCGGCACCAGCTTTTCGCCACTTGCGACCCTCAACGAGGCCTACAAGGTGCTGCAGCTGCAGGGCCAGAAGCTGGACCCGTTCAAGGCGCTGTACCTGGCCACCCTCGGCGGCGCCCGCGCGCTCTATCTGGACGAGCACATCGGCAACCTGCAGCCGGGCAAGGATGCCGACTTCGTGGTCCTCGACCTGCGCGCCACGCCGCTGCTCGCACACCGCCTGGCGCAGACCAACAGCCTGCTGGAAACCCTGTTCGCCCTGATGATCCTCGGCGACGACCGCGCCGTGCGCGAAACCTTCGCCGCCGGGGTTTCGGTGCATCGGCGCTGACGCGGGCCGGAAATCGAGGACCACCGCCTCCTCCCAGCGCACCCGAAGGTCGCCAAACTCCCCAGCTTCGCCTGTCGGACGCGACGGGCCTGTCCACCCCAGACGCAGAAGAATCCCTTACGCAACAGTCCAGTCCACCGAGTAACGCCAACCGTCCGTCAGCGGTTGCAACGTCGATACAGCGCGGGCAGCGACTGACAACTTTCTGACCTACCCTCATAACAGGACAGCATCAAGGAGAGGGAGTGTCACACGGCTCCCCGCCCGCGCGGGAGCAAGCCCCATTTCCGGAGAAAGATAATGCTCGATCAGCATCTCAAGCTGGCCGTACTGCATCAGAACGGTTGGCAGTTGGAAAGTATCGTCGCCCGGCTGCGCGGCGCACGCAGTGAATGGATGGCCCGGCATGGTCGCACCTGCGAGCCGGACGCGCGCGAACAGCCATCCTGCAAGGCCATGGGCGAAGTGGTCGAGGCGCTGTCCAGTGCCATGTTCCCCATGCTCCTCGGCCCTGCCGACCTGCGTCTGGAGAGCGAGGACTACTACGTCGGGCATACCCTGGATGCCGCCCTCAATGTCCTGCTGCAGCAGATCTGCCTGGAACTCGGCCATGGCCTGCGGCCCAGCGCGGACATCGAGCGCCAGGCCCGCAATATCGTGCAGGACTTCGCCCTCACCCTGCCCCAGCTGCGCCAGCTGCTCGACGACGACGTGATGGCCGCCTTCAGCGGCGACCCGGCGGCGCGCAGCGTCGACGAGGTGCTGCTGTGCTACCCCGGCATCACCGCCATCATCCACCATCGCATCGCCCATCATCTCTACAAGGTCGGGCTGCCGCTGCTGGCGCGGATCACGTCCGAGCTGGCGCATTCGGCTACCGGCATCGACATCCACCCCGGCGCGCAGATCGGCGCGAGCTTCTTCATCGACCACGGCACCGGCGTGGTGATCGGCGAGACGGCGGTGATCGGCAACCGCGTGCGCATCTACCAGGCGGTGACCCTCGGCGCCAAGCGCTTCGAGTCCGACGAGGAAGGCCATCTGGTCAAGGGCCAGCCGCGCCACCCCATCGTCGAGGACGACGTGGTGATCTACGCCGGTGCCACCATCCTCGGGCGCATCACCATCGGCGCGGGCTCCAGCATTGGCGGCAACGTCTGGCTGACCCACAGTGTGCCGCCGGGCAGCAACATCACCCAGGCGAACGCGCAGACCCGGATGAACAGTCCGAGTTAGTCGGTTGTTGAAACCTTGCGCAGGCAGTCGAAGCCGTCCGTCTGGCGGGCGGCTTCGGACTGTCGTGCCGCTGCGCTCAGAGCTGAGCCAGCAGCGTGCGCGCCTTGTCGATGGCGATCTGCGCGCGCTCCAGGCCGCCGACGCCCTGCTCGTAGAGCTGGCGGGTGGGGATTTCCAGGCTCAGCGGCAGATCGACCGGCAGCGCGCGCAACAAGCCCAGCAGATCGCAATCGCCATCGCCCGGGAAACGCCGTTCGTTGCGCGCCTGACGGAGGATCTCGGCCATGTCCTCAGGCACCGGGCCGGCCACGTCGCACAGCTGGGCGTAGTGGATGCGCGCGGGATCGAGCCGCGCCAGGTCCTCCAGACGCGAGCCGGAGCGGTTGAAGTGGAAGGCGTCGACCAGCACGCAGCCATTGCTGCGCCCGGCGTTGTCGACGATGCGCATGGCCTGCACCAGGTCCCTGGCGTCGGTCCAGGGCATGAACTCCAGGTGCGGATAGAGGCCGAAGCCGGCGGCGAGGTCGCAGAAGGCGGCGAAATTGTCGGTCAGCCGCGCCTCGTCGGGATCGTTGCCGGCCACCAGCACCGTGCTGGCGCCCAGTTCGGCGCCGACGGCGAGCACCGGCTCGAAGTCGGCGACCACGGTCTCGGGCTTGAGACGCAGGATCTCGATATCGAACACCTTGACGCCCGTATCGCGCAGGCGCGCCTGGGTCTGTCGCAGCAGGCCGGCGTCGGCCACCAGCGGGAAGTGGTGCTCCTCGGCGGTGGCCGGTACCAGGCGCAGGCCGACATGGCTGTAGCCGGCACGGGCGGCCACTTCCACCATATCGGGCGGCGACAGCTCGAGCACGGTCAGGGCGGCGAGGGACAGGTTGCGTTCGCTCATGGCGGTCTTCTTCCTATTCGGCGGAAATCGGTTCGGGGGCACAGGCGCGGCCGGTCTCGGCGGCGCGATGGATGGCGTCGATCAGCGCCAGGGTGTTGCCGGCATCGGCGGCGCTCACCAGCGGCGCCTGCTCGCGGCGGGCGACGCGGACGAAGTGTTCGAGCTGGCGGCGCAGCGCCTCGGCGGACTGGAAACTTTCCTGGCTGCTCAGCAGCGGCTGGTGCCAGCCGGCCCCGGGCTCGGCGTAGTGCCAGCGCTTGAGCTGCGGGATGCTCAGCGCCCCGCGCGTACCGGCCAGCAAGTAGCACGGCTGATCGGGCTGGCGCGGATAGATCGGGTTCTCGCCGGAGTCCAGCTCCCAGCTCCAGGGCGCGGCCACCGCGTCCGAACCGGTCAGGGTGCCGAGCGCGCCGCTCTCGAAACGCAGCAGCACCGCTGCGCTGTCCTCGTTGGCGAAGCCGCGCACGCCGTTGCTGGTCAGCGCCTGCACCTCGGTTACCTCGCCGCACAGATGGCGCAGCAGGTCGAGGTCGTGGATCAGGTTGGTCAGCAGCATCCCGGCACCCGGTTCGCGGCGCCAGGGAATGTCGAAGTAGCTGTCCGGCTTCTGCAGCTGCCACAGCGCGGTGACCGTGGTCAGGCGGCCCAGGCAGCCCTCGCCGATCAGCTCGCGGGCGCGGGCGATCAGCGGATTGTGGCGACGGTGGTGACCGACCAGCACCGGCACCCCGCTGCCAGCCGATGCGGCGACCAGCTCGCGTACCTCGTCGAGATGCACGCCGACCGGCTTCTCCAGCAGCACCGGTACGCCGGCGGCGATGCAGTCCAGCGCGGTGGCGACGTGCAGGGCGTTGGGGTTGGCGACGATGACCGCCTGCGGGCGCGCCTCGTCGAGCATCCGCCGGTGGTCGGCGAAGTACGGCACGCCGCATTCGCCGGCGAAGGCCGCGGCCTGCGGGCCGGGGTCGGCGACGGCGCACAGCCGCGCCTCGGGCAGGTCCTTGAGGTGCTGATAGTGCTGGCGTCCCATGACGCCGGCGCCGATCAGGGCGATTTGCAGTGGCTCGGCCAAGGCAGGTTCCTCTTGTTGTTGTGAGCGGCCCCCGGTCGCGTTGCCGTTGTCGACATCGCCTGCCGAGTGCCGTGGCGTTATTTAGAACCTTGTTCCATTTTCCATCAAGACGCGCCGACACAAAGTCCGTGCGATCAGCGAACAGTGGTCGCCACGGGCGCAGACGCCGCGGGGGGAGCATGCGGGCGGTTGGGCGCGCGATTAAGGAGGCGGCGCGATGACTCCCGACTGGGCGACTCGCTCGACGCCCACCAGCCCATGGGCAACGGCCGGCGCCGGCCGCTATGATCGGAGGCATGACCATGCCCTTCCCGATCCGCCAGCCCTGCCCGCCCGGCGCCTGCATCTGCGGGCGCGAACGGCTGCTGGACGATCCGGCCGCCGACCTGCGCGTCCTGCGCCTGACCCGCGAGGAGGAAAAACGCTTGCTCGAGCGCCTGGAAAATATCCAGAGCCTCGACGACCTCGAGCACATGCAGCGGCGGCTCTACGAGCAACTGGGAATCCGCGTTCACGTCGCCCCCGGCTTCAACGAAGTGCGCACCATGCGCGGCATCGCCATCCAGCTCGACGACCAGCTCGGCCTGTGCCGCAAGACCCGCCAGTCGATTCCGGCGGCGATCCGCCGCGGCCTGGAAAAACGTCCGGAGATCGCCTGGCGCCTGCTCGACGCGCACGACTTGTTGCGCGATGCCTGAGCGGGCGATTGGAGGGCTGGGCGCCGTTATGCGCCATCCATGGGGTAAGCCGCTCCGCCTCCTCGAAACTCCGGCGTCGCGCCTATAAGGGATTGCCGCGACTGAGAGCACGGACGTATTGCGATTCGTGCCATTTTTCACCACCGATATTTCCGAAGCGATTAACTCATTTCCATTTAGCGTTACTCCTCTATTTCAACCCCCGGGTTTAATTTCGCCAGACAAGTTGAATATCGCGATTTCAGATCTGCTCTATTTCGGATACGTCTTGCACTTTCCTGTACACCAAAACGACTGATGCTAGGGTAAATGTGCATGCCCACGCTCGTCCGCCGGGCAATGCAGTAGTTACATACACCCATGCAAGAGCAACAACAATGGAAACTCAAACCCAACCTTCGGTCGATCAAATCGCCGCGCAGATTTGCAAACAAAGAAACGCCGAGATCCTCGAACACAAGCGCATGTTCGCCGAAAAGTATCCGGGCACCGTCGATCCAGCGGGACTTGTGGAGGCAACGACCGAATATGAGATCAAAACCTATCGCTTCGATTACTGGGCAGCGTTCTATATCAGAATCGAATGCTACCTGACCTATGCAAGCGGCGAGATAATGCAATTCCACGGCTCTGGCGGCGGTAGCGCTCCAGGCACCGGCATCTTCGCCGGAGCGGCTCCCAACACCACCTTCAGCCTGTCCCCCCAAGAACTGCTCGGTGACTGCAGCTGGCACCTAATGCCGGTAACCGTAGGCGCATCGCTCCACTTCTGGCGCGGCTCGACTTCGATTGGCACCCTTGTCGGCGCCGGTATAGGCATAGGGCCACCGCTCATCAGCCAGTTCGGCGGGTCGGGCACCTGGAGCAAGGGCTGATCTTGATGCTCAGGTCGACCACTGAAACGCGGTTTACCTGGAAACTTGGGAATATCCTCCCCCACGACACTTCCTGCCAGCCTTGCAACTGGCAGGGTGTCGCTATTGACCGCCACGCACTTGCATGGTCGAGCCGCGGCACTCCACAGGCGCTAGTCGATAAGCACTCCTACATCCGTATTGGATAGGCCGGATTGATCTAGGCGCGGCCATTTACGGGACTGCCGCACGGGGATTTCATTAAGGGGAATATCGCGTGCCTTCTCCTTCAGGAGCGCCCCATGCCGCAGAACGTCACCCAGAAATTGATCGCCTCGCATCTCGTCGAAGGAACGATGGTCGTGGATGAAGCGATCGCCCTGAAGATCGACCAGACCCTCACCCAGGACGCCACCGGCACCATGGTGATGCTCGAACTCGAGGCGATGGGGCTCGACCGCGCCAGGACCGAAGTCTCGGTGCAGTACGTGGACCACAACCTGCTGCAGACCGACTTCAAGAACGCCGACGACCACCTCTTCCTGCAGAGCGCCTGTCGGCGCTTCGGCATCTGGTACAGCCGGCCGGGCAACGGGGTGAGCCATCCGGTGCACATGGAACACTTCGGCCGGCCGGGTCGCACGCTGCTCGGCTCGGACAGCCACACCTGCGCGGCGGGCTCGATGGGCATGCTCGCCATCGGCGCGGGCGGGCTGGAGGTGGCGCTGGCGATCGCCGGCGAGCCTTTCCACGTCAGGATGCCGCGCATCGTCGGCGTCCACCTGACCGGCCGCCTGCCCGACTGGGTGAGCGCCAAGGACGTCATCCTGGAGATGCTGCGCCGCTTCGACGTCAGCGGCGGCGTGGACAAGATCTTCGAATACCACGGCGACGGCCTGCAGGGCCTGAGCGCCATGGACCGCCACGTCATCGCCAACATGGGCGCGGAGCTGGGCGCGACCACCAGCGTTTTCCCGTCCGATGGTGCGGTGAAGGAATTTCTCGTCTCGCGCGGCCGCGGCGAGGCGTGGGTCGAGCTGGTCGCCGACCCGGGGGCCAGCTACGACGAGGAGGTCGAGATCGACCTCGCCAGCCTGGTGCCGCTGATCGCCTGCCCCAGCAGCCCCGGCAACGTCGTGCCGGTCAGCGAGGTGGCCGGTCTGCCGGTCCACCAGTGCGTGATCGGCTCCTCGGCCAACCCGGGACTGCGCGACTTCGCCATCGTGGCGATGATGCTCGAACAGCGCGGCGTCCACGCGGACGTCTCCCTCGACGTCAACCCCACCTCGCGGCAGATCCTGGAAAACCTCTCCGCGCTGGGCTACCTGGGCACCCTCATCCACCGCGGCGCGCGTATCCACCAGGCGGGCTGCGGCGGCTGCATCGGCATGGGCGAGGCGCCGGCGACGGAAAGCATCAGCCTGCGCACCATGCCGCGCAACTTCCCCGGCCGCTCGGGCACCCAGGAGGACAAGGTCTACCTGTGCAGCCCCGAGACTGCCGCCGCCGCGGCGATCACCGGGGTCATCACCGACCCGCGCAGCCTCGATTTCGCCTATCCGCGCTTCCAGGAGCCCGAGCACTACATCCTCAACACGGAGGCCCTCGCCCCGCCGGCCGAAGACGGCCGGCTGGTCGCGCTGATCAAGGGGCCCAACATCGCCTCGCTGCCCGAGCTCGACCCGCTGCCCGAGACCCTCGCCGGGCCGGTGCTGATCAAGACCGGCGACAACGTCTCCACCGACGAGATCATGCCGGCGGGCGCCAAGGTACTGCCCCTGCGCAGCAACATCCCGGCGATCGCCAGGTTCACCTTCCACCAACTCGACGAGGACTACTACGACCGGGCGATGATGCGCCATGGCGCGCCCTCGTTCATCGTCGGCGGGCTCAACTATGGCCAGGGCTCCAGCCGCGAACACGCCGCCCTCGCGCCTCGCTACCTGGGCGTACGCGCGGTGCTGGCGAAGAGCTTCGCGCGCATTCACTGGCAGAACCTGTGCAACTTCGGAATCGTACCACTGACCTTCGAACAGGACGCCGACTACGACGCGATCCAGTGCGGCGACCAACTCACGATGCCGAAGATCAACGAGGAAATCCGCAGCGGCGACTGCCTCGTCACCGTGTGCAACAGCACGCAGGGCACCACCTTCACCATGCGCCACGCCATGACGGCGCGGCAGGTGCGGATGATCATCGAGGGCAGCATCCTCAAGATGAGTCGGGCCGAGCGCAGGGAGTAGCCGGCGCTGCGCTGCCCTGGGCTCTGCAGGGCGGCGGCTCCCTCACGGCAAACGGTCACGACGCGGTAGCGGACGGAATTCGCCTGGTCCCTGGCCAGGCCGAATCCGTCGCACGTTGCGCCCCGACGAACCGGCCCGGATGGTCAAGCCTGCACCTTGCGGCCAGCTCCTATACTTGCCGCAGACCGCCCGCCGAGGGACTTGTCGTCATGGTGCAGAGCAGCCCGATTCCCCCACCCGCGAGGCGCATTCCAGAACGGCGACCGGGCGGAAAACGCGACCTGCCCATAACGCCTGCCGCTGCGCCGCCCGCACGGGCGAAATACTCCGATCCCCTCCCACTCGCTCGGGTCCACCGCCAATGAGCACGCCTAAACTGCTGGCCGGAATTTGTCTGGGCCTGTTGCTGCTCCTGGCCTTCGCGGTGCTGTCGTATATGCCACCCACCAACCCCGGGCAGATCCTCTATCGAACCGCCGCCACGCAAAATTACGCCGTCAAATCCGGCAACCTTCCATCGAGCGATGCCGCCCCGTACAGCTACTCTCTTTCCTTCGTCGAGTTGAATGACGATGGTCTTTTTGTCGAACCCGCACAGGTCGAGCGTTTGCTGGCCGACCTGAAAGCCAGGACGGGCCAGAGTGACACGACGATACTTCTGTATGTCCATGGCTGGAATCACAACGCCAGCACCAACGACTCCAACGTCGCGTGCTTCGAAGAGCTGCTCAAGGCGACGGCGATCATGCAGTCGACCTATCTATCAACCAACAGAACCACTCCAAGAGCGGTTTACGGGATATATGTGGGATGGCCGGGAGTCGTATACGAAAACGAAAAGCTCAATAAGGCGCTGACCTTTTTCGGCCGCCAATCCGCGGCAGACCGCGTGGGCGAGCGAGGTGCTCTTCTGGAGCTGTTCAGCAGGATAGGAGCGCTGCGCGATCGCCAGGCGCCGGCGAAAACCAAGTTCGTGATCATCTCCCACAGTCTGGGCGCGCGGCTGACCTACAAGGTGCTCAGGCCGATCATGCAACACTCGGTCTACGCGGCCGACAGCGGCAAGAGCGCATTCGTCGCGGACGTCGCCGTCATGGTCAATCCTGCCCTGTCCGCCGACGAGCACACCGCCCTCGCGGCGTTGATCAAGGGCCAGGCCGAGCAAGAAGCTGGCGAAGCGCACCCCAGGTTCATCATCGCCACGTCGGAAAAAGACGAGGTGCTGGGCGGAATATTTCCGCTATCCCAACAGCTGCACAGTTTCGTGCGCGGCGACTACGCGCTGGCAGACCAACGCAGGACGCTGCCGCTCGGGCTATTCGACGAATACGTCACGCACTCCCTCACCCTCGAAGGAAAATACGAAAACTCGGCCGGCAGGAATGGCTGCCCTACGCTCAGCCACGACGAACTCGAAATCGCCAAAGGCAAGCGCCGCGTGCAGGACTCTGCCGAGTTGTACGACTACCGGTCGATAAAGCACTACGACGCGCAAGGCAAGGAAACCTATCGCACCGTCCTGAGCGACACGGCCAACGCCTCGAAGGGTCCGATCATGGTGGTCAAGGTCGCGGGCGACATCATCCCCAACCACAACGACATCTTCACCTCGCCATTCGTTGACTTCGTTTCGCGCGCGATAAACGCGGGGTTGTATCGGTCCCGATAAAGGGATCTTCGGCTGCGGCTAGGATCAGGCCCCGGTCGCGGCCCATGTCCGGGTCGTATCGCAGGCCACCGCGGGCGCCCTGCGAAGCGAACTGAAGTGTACGGGCGCAGCGTCGTTGTCTTTTCTTTTCACCCCACGCTACCCTCGCCCATTGTTGAACAAGCGTACGCATAGGGATTTGCAGGAATGAAGCGCGCACTCAAGTACCTACTCCTTGCTGTACCTCTGACCGCCGCCGGACTTTTCTTCCACCTGGTCGGTGGCGCCACGATCGTACAAGAATACTTTTGGCATGACGCACCCGAAGAGCTTGGATTCTCGTTCGACTTTTGCTCGCGAGGCACGAACGAGCACCCTGGCGTCAGAGAAATCGTCTGGAATAAAGACACCGCCATAATCAACACGGTTCTCGCGCCAAACTGCGGAACAACCTGGCTGTTTGGCAACTACAAGGTCGAAGGTGGCAACAAGCTTATACTCGGCTACAAAAGCATTGTTCCATCCCTCACCGCCTGCAACTGTAATTACCGGGCCATTTATCGAGTTGAGGGTCTTGAAAGGAAGGAATATGAAGTCGAGATCCGGGAGTATGCCTTCATCAACAAAACTCCCTGGCTGATGCGGGTCATGATGGAAATGGACCCTGGCATCGTCGAGATCGAGGAGTTCTGAGTACTATCCGGCCATTTGATCGACTTCATGATCGGGCTCGGATCACCCAGCCCGCCGTCAGGCGGAACGTGCAAAAGATTACGAAAGCGCAGTGCGTGGCACCCCCAGCCGTCCGGCGGTGACGTGCCACGCGGATCATTCACCCCTCAGGAAAACAGCTCCGACGCCTGGCTGGCCTGCGACAGTTCTTCGCTGGCTTCCAGCAACCGCGGGGCGAGCTGGTGCATGCGCGCCTCGCCCAGGCGGGCGCTGGGGCCGGCGAGGCTGAGTACGCCGATGGGGTGCTGGGTGCGCGGGTGGCGGACGATGGCGGCCATGGCGGCCATGCCCACCGCCGAGCTTTCCAGCACCCACGCGTAGCCGTGCGCGCGCGCCAGCTGCAGGCGCTCGAGCAGCGCGGCCTCGCTGCGCGGGGCGTTTGGGCCGAGTTCGGCGGGGTCGACCGGCGCCTGCCGCGCCACCTTCGCCAGCGCCTCGGTGTCGCTCATGCTGGCCAGCCAGGCGTGGCCGGAGGCGGTCGAGGACAGCGGCGCGTCGCGGCCCATGTCCGGGTCGTAGCGCAGGCCGCCGCGCGCGCCCTGCGACTTGGCGATCCAGGTCAGCCGCTCGCCGTCGATCACCCCCAGGCGCACCAGCTCGCCGGTCTCTTCGGCCAGGCGGTCGAGGATCGGCTGCACCACGTCGGCGCCGCTGTTGGCCAGGTAGCGGAAGCCCAGCGCCACCAGCTTGGTGGACAGCTGGTAGCGGCTGGTCTGCGGGTCCTGGCGCACGTAACCGAGGCGGATCAGCTCGGCGAGCATGCGGTGGGTGGCGCTCTTGGGGATGTGCAGCTGGTCGGCCAGCGTCTGCATGGGCATGCCGCCCGGATCGGCGGTCAGGCTCTCCAGAAGACTCAGCGCGCGTTCGATTTGACTGCCTGCCATGTTCGGTATCCCTGCGTTAGATGCCGCGATTCTAAAAGAGCCGCCACCGCGGCGAAAACCGCACCGGCGCACGACGGCGTTTCCCCGCCATGACGATGCGCTCTTGGCGATCCGGACTGGAATCTCTATTATCGGAACACGGTTCCAGAAAACAACAAGTGCGGATCAGCGACCAGTCAAATCGCCCCGCCCGTTCCAGCCCGGAGAAACGCCATGCCTGCAAGCCCCCTCACCCATCCGCTCGAATGCGATGTCCTGGTCATAGGTTCGGGGGCCGCCGGCCTGTCGGCCGCGGTGACCGCCGCCTGGCACGGGCAAAAGGTCGTGGTGGTGGAGAAGGACCCGGTGTTCGGCGGCGCCACCGCCTGGTCGGGCGGCTGGATGTGGGTGCCGTGCAACCCGCTGGCGCGGCGCGCCGGCATCGTCGAGGACGCCGAGCTGCCGCGCGCCTACCTCAAGCACGAGTTGGGCGAGAAGTACGACGCGACGCGCATCGACGCCTTCCTCGAAGCCGGGCCGCACATGGTCGAATTCTTCGAGAAGCACACCCGCCTGCAGTTCGCCGACGGCAACCAGATCGCCGACATCCACGGCGACAGCCCCGGCGCCGGCACCGGTGGCCGCTCGGTCATCGCCGCGCCGTACGACGGCAACGAGGTTGGCCCGCTGATCCACCGCCTGCGCAAGACCATGCGCGAAACCTCGTTCCTGGGCATGCCGATCATGGCCGGCAAGGATCTGGCCGCCTTCCTCAGCGTCACCCGCTCGGCCCGCTCGTTCGTCTACGCCGGCAAGCGCTTCGGTCGCCATCTGGTCGACCTGGCCCGCCACGGCCGCGCCATGCAGCTGGTCAACGGCGTGGCGCTGGTCGCCCGGCTCGCCAAGTCGGCCGAGGAGCTTGGCGTGCAGATGATCGAGTCGGCGCCGGCGCGCCGCCTGCTCATGGAAGACGGCGCGGTACGCGGCGCGGTGGTGCAGACCGCGCAGGGCGAGCTGAGCATCCGCGCCAGCAAGGCGGTGGTGCTGGCCGCCGGCGGCTTCCCCAACGACATCGAGCGGCGCAAGGCGCTGTTCCCGCGCACGCCCACCGGCCATGAGCACCTCGCTCTACCGCCGCTCGGCGCCTCGGGCGATGGCCTGCGCCTGGGCGAGTCGGCCGGCGGCCAGGTGGATACCAGCCTGGTCTCGCCGGTGGCCTGGGCGCCGGTGTCGCTGGTGCGGCACCCGGACGGCAGCAGCGGCCACTTCCCGCACATCATCGAGCGCGGCAAGCCGGGGATCATCGGCGTGCTGGCCAGCGGCAAGCGCTTCGTCAACGAGGCGCATGGCTACTACGACTACACCTCGGCGATGGTCGCCGCGGTGCCGCCGGGCCAGGAGGTGGCTTCCTGGCTGGTCTGCGACCACCGCTTCCAGCGCCGCTATGGCCTGGGCATCTCGCGCCCGGCACCGGTGCCGCTGGGCGGCTGGCTGCGCAACGGCTACCTGAAACGCGGCAACACCATCGAGGAACTGGCGCGCGCCTGCGGCATCGACCCGACGGGCCTCACCGCGACCGTCGCCGAATACAACCGCCACGCCCGCCACGGCGAGGACCCGCAGTTCGGCCGCGGCTCGACCCTCTACAACCGCAAGCAGGGCGACGCCAGCCAGCAGCCCAACCCCTGCGTGGCGCCCATCGAGCACGGGCCGTTCTACGCGGTGAAGGTGCAGCCCGGCTGCTTCGGCACCTTCGCCGGCCTGAAGACCAACGCCAGCGCCCAGGTGCTGGACGAAGGCGGCCAGCCGATCGCCGGCCTGTACGCCGCCGGCACCGACATGGCCAGCATCATGGGCGGCCACTACCCGGCCGGCGGCATCAACCTCGGCCCGGCGGTGACCTTCGGCTACATCGCCGGCCGGCATATCGCCGGGGCCAGCGGCTGGGAGTGAGGCCCCGCTATTCAGGCAAGGCGGTGACGGGGCACTCCCGTCACCGCCTTTTGTGTCCTGCCCGGCGACTCCACGACGGAGCGGCCCTGCCCCCCGCCGTCCCTCGCTGCTTCCGGCAGATTGCTCCCCGACGGCACGCTGCACCTCGCGGGTGGCGGCTATCGTTAGCCCATCAGTCCCCGCTCAGGCGAGCACCTGCCGATGGCCACGACCGCTGCCCGCCCCGCCACCCGATCCCGCCTGCCCGACCTGCTGGCGGGCCTGGCTGTGGCTGGCCTGCTGATACCCGAAGCGGTCGCCTATTCGAGCATCGCCGGCCTGCCCCCGCAGCACGGGGTGACCGCCTTGCTGGCGGGCCTCATCTGCTACGGGCTGGTGGGGCGCAGCCGGTACGCCATCGTCTCGGCCACCTCGTCCTCGGCGGCGGTGCTGGCCGCCGCCCTCGCCGCGCTGGCGCCGGGGGAACCCAGCCAGAAGCTGGGCCTGGTCACCGGCCTGGTGGTGCTCACCGGCGGCTTGTTCCTGCTGGCGGGGGCCGCCCGGCTGGGAAGCATCTCGGCGTTCATCGCCAAGCCGGTGCTGCGCGGTTTCACCTTTGGCCTGACCCTGGTGATCATCGTCAGGCAACTGCCGCATCTTCTCGGCGTGAAGACCACCCACACCGACTTCCTGCGCAGCGGTTACGAGCTCCTCACCCAATTCGCCGACTGGAACCTGCTCTGTCTCGGCCTGGGCCTGGGCGCCCTGGCCTTGCTGTTCGCCCTAAGGCCCCTGCGGCGCATTCCCACGCCGTTGCTGGTCATCGCCCTGGGCATCGCCGCGCAGGCGCTGCTGGGCCTCGACAGGCACGGGGTCGCCCTGGTCGGCACCATCGACCTCGAGTTCAGGGCGCCGACCCTGCCCGAACTCACTCCGCGCGAATGGCTGCGCGTCGCCGAGCTGGCGTGCGCCCTGCTGCTGGTGGTGTATGCGGAGTCCTATGCCGGCATACGCAGCTTCGCCTTCAAGCATGGCGAAAGCTTTTCGGCCAACCGCGAACTGGTCGCCCTGGGGCTGGCCAACCTGGTGTCCGGCCTGTTCGCCGGCCTGCCGGTGGGCGCCGGCTATTCCGCTACCGCCGCCAACGAGTCCTCCGGCGCCCGCTCGCACCTGGCGGCCTGGATCGCCGCGCTGACGGTACTGGTGGCGGTGCTGACGCTGCTGTCCTATATGGCGCTCATCCCGCTGCCGATCCTGGCCGCCATCGTCACCTACGCCGTCACCCATACCCTGAGCCTCGGCACGCTGAAGGTGTACTTCCGCTGGCATCGCGACCGCGTGGTATTGCTGTGCGCGATCGCCGCGGTGCTGCTGTTCGGCGTGCTTCCCGGCCTGCTGGTGGCGGTCGGCGCCAGCCTGCTGATGACCCTGAGCGGCTTTTCCCAACACCGGGTGGCGGTGCTCGGCCGGCTGGGCGAAGGGCACGACTTCGTCGACATCCGCGCCCATCCCGAGGCCAAGCAGATTCCCGGCATGCTGATCATGCGCCCGGAAACGCCGCTGTTCTTCGCCAATGCCGAACAGATCATGGCCCACGTCCAGCACCGCATCGAGCGCCTGAGCCGCCAGGCGGAGGGTCCGCCGCACGTGGTGATCCTGAGCCTGGAGGAATCCCCCGATCTCGACGGCACCAGCATCGACGCGCTGATGGAGCTGGCCCGATTCGCCCGCACCCGTGGCATCGAGCTGCTGCTCGCCCGCCTGCACGAACCGGTCAAGAGAGTGCTCACGCGCGCCGAAGTACCCAACCTGCCCGACCCGGAGCTGACCAACTGGAGCGTCGACGACGCGGTGTCGATGGCGCAGGCCAAGCTCAAATCGACCCCGGCTCGCGAGCCCGACTGAGCGCCGGCTCAGAGCCTGTTCACGATCTCGCGAGCTAGAGCCAGGCAAGGCGAAATCGGTTGAGGAAGCGGAGTTTGCTGACTGCAAATGAGCATTCCGAAACCGATTTCAACGCAGCATGGCCGACGCGCAGCAGATCGTGAGCAGGCTCTCAGAGCTGGAACCCCAGCAACTGCAGTAACCCCTCGCCCGCATCGCGCAGCAAACCCGGCGGAGTGGCAACGCCGGGGCTGGCGGCGCTCCGTTCCGCCTCGAACCAGGCCGCGAAGCGCTCCACGTCCGCGCGCTGGTGGAAGGCGACCATCAGCTCGTAGTTGAGGAACAGGCCACGGCTGTCGAGGTTGGCGGAGCCGGCCAGGGCCAGCGCATCGTCGATCACCGCCAGCTTGGCGTGCATCATCTCCGGCGCCAGCCAGATGCGCCCGCCCGCCGCGGCCAGCGCGCGCAGCGGCCGGCCACGGGCCAGGTCGGACAGCGGGTGGTTGGAACGGGCGGGCAGCAGCAGATCGACCGTCACCCCGCGGCGCGCGGCCAGGCACAGCGCCATCAACAGGGCCGACTCGGGAACGAAGTACGGCGTAGCCAGCGCGATGCGCCGCTGGGCGCGGTAGGCGGCGGTAACCAGCAGCGCGTAGACGGTATCGTCCGCCTGGTCCGGGCCGGAGGCGACGAGCTGCGCTCCGTCGAGCGCCAGCGGGGCCGGCGGCAGGTCTGCCCGCAGCGCACCGCCGCGCGGCAGTCCCTTGGCGAAGGCCCAGTCGCACTCGAACAGCGCGCTGGCCTGATCCGTCAGCGGGCCGCGCAGATCGAAGCTCAGGTCGCGCCACGGCGGCGCCGCGGGCGTCCCGTCGAAGTATTCCGCGGCCAGGTTGCGCCCGCCGCACCACAGCCGGCTGTTGGCCTGGCCCGCGTCGGCGATCAGCAACTTGCGATGGTTGCGCAGATTGCTCGATCCCTTCAGCAAGGCATTCAACGGCGAGCGCAGCGGCGAGTACAGGAGGGCGTGCAGCGGCGGCGCGAACAGCACCAGCTCCCCGCCGGCCGCGGTCAGGCGGCTCAAGTTCGGGCGGCGGGCCATCAGGATGCCCATGCCGTCCAGCAACAGGCGGACGCGCACCCCGGCCCGCGCCTTGTTGCAGAGCCGTTCGATCACGGCCTCGCCCAGGCTGTCGCGGCCGATGATGAAGGTGCACAGGTCGATCGAGACCCGGGCCCCGTCGAGGGTGGCCAGCAGGGCGTCGCCGGCCTGGTGGCCGTCCGCATGCACGTTCAGCTCGCAGTAGCGCGCCGGTGCCGGCTGGCCGAGGGCCACGATGGTTTCGATCCCCCAGCCGTCGGGGCTGCGCTTTTCGGGCGGGACGGGCAATACGACCTGGGGTGGACGCGCCAGCTTGCGGGTGCCGAACAGCAGGAAGGCCGGCAGGGCGAGGTAAGGCAGGAAGATGATGAACAGCATCCAGGCCACCGCCGCCGTCGGATGCCGCCGCTGGCGCATCACGTGGGAATTGATCACGTAGACCAGGATGGTCACCACGGTGATCATCCCGTCCAGGGTCAGCCAGTGGAGGAGCGACATGTCAGAGAGCATGGAGCACACCTCAGCCGTTTGCAGCGCGTCGGCTCCATGCCGAGCGATCCGTTGCACGGCCTCTGCCCGTGTGTCTCCGCCCGTTCGCGTGCGCGACGCAGCGGTCAGGGACGCTCCTTGAAGTGTCGCCCCTCGTGGCGGAACTGCGAGCGCAAAGCCGAAATCCGCTCGCCGTTCATCCAGGGCCGCGAGGCGGCTGCTACCAGTGCTTGACCAGCAGCTGGATCCCCGCCACCAGCATGCCGGCACGGGCGATGCGGTAAAACCACTGGTGGTTGACCTTGTCCTGCAGCCACAGGCCGGCCCACACGCCCAGCGGCACCAGCGGCGCCAGGGCCAGGCTGGCCAGCAGGTTTTCCCGGGTGAACTGGCCGAGCATGGTGTAGGGCACCAGCTTGACCGCGTTGGTGAGCAGGAAGAACACGTTGATGGTGGCCACGTAGCGCACCTTGTCGAGCTGCTGCGGCAGCAGGTGCATCATGATCGGCGGGCCGCCGGCGTGGGCGACGAAGCTGGTGAAGCCGGCCAGGGTGGAGAACAGCGTGCCCGAGCCCTTGGCCGGCGGCTGACCCGGCCGCGCCTTGGGCGGGTGGATCAGGTTGGCCAGCACGAAGGCCACGGCGATGCCGCCGATCATGAGGCCGATGATCCGCTCGTTGAGCATGCCGAAGCTCAGCGAACCGATCAGCACGCCGATCAGCGCGCCGGGCAGCATGATCTTCAGGTTGGCCACGTCCCACTTGCCGTAGTAGGCGCGCAGGCCGACCAGGTCGGCGGTGCAGAGGATCGGCAGCATGATCGCCGCCGCCTGGGTCGGCGCCACGCCGAGCGCCAAGAGCGGCACGGCGATGCCGCCCAGCGCCCCGCCGAAACCGCCCTTGGACAAACCGGTGAGCAGCACCGCGGGCACGGCGAACAGGAAGAACTCGAGAGAAAGCATCGGGAAGGTTTCCGGGACGGATCGGGAGCGTTGGCGAAGGGCGATTGGAGCACAAACCGCCGACAGTGGCCGTGCCCTTCGCCGGTTACCGCACGCAATCGCTCAAGGGCGGGGATTTCACCGCAAAACGGCTGTTCAATCCAGCACCGGCTTGAGCAGCGCCTGCGCCTCGTAGAGCGGCAGCAGGTAGCGCAGGCGCATCTCCTCGACGCTCAGGCGCGAAGCGTGGGTGGTGATCGACAGGCTCGCCTGCATCCGCCCGCTGCGCCCGAACAGCGGTACCGCCAGCACGCGCATGCCCACCTCGAACTCCTGGTCGACGATGGCGTAGCCCTGCGCGGCGATCTGTGCGAGCTCGGCGCGGATCGCCGCCTCGTCGGTGCGGGTGAACGGAGTGAGCTGGCGCAGCGGCACCCGCGCGAAGTAGCCGGCCAATTCCTCCTCGCCCATCTGCGCCAGCCATACCCGGCCGCTGGCGGTGCAGTACATCGGTACCCGCGAGCCGGGCCGGATCGACAGCGAGGAGATGTGGCTGTAGCGGCTGCGCACGATGTGCACCACGTCGTCGCCGTCGCGCAGGCCCACCGCGACGTGCTCCTGGATGCTGCGCGCCACCTGCTCGACCACCGGGCGCAGCATGCGCGGCAGCTGCGCCGAGTCGACGTAGGCCTGGCCGATGCGCAGCGCCTTGGCGGTCAGCCAGTACTGGCGGCCGTCGCTGTCGGCGAACCCCTCGTGCATAAGGGTCAGCAGAAAGCGCCGCGTCGCGCTGGGGGTCAACCCCGACAGGCGCGCCGCCTGCGCCACGCTCAGGCGCGGATGCTCCTCGCTGAACAGCTGCATCAGCGCCAGGCCCTTCTGCAGGCCGGCGATCAAGTCGCGCGGATGGATCGGCGGTTGGCTCATGTCGCTCCTCGGGAATTTTCGCCATTCGATGCGATTATCGCAGCGTCAATGCGATTAACAAGACAAACGACCGACTGGCGCATTGTTGGGCCGGCGAGGCGCTCGCAATACTCGCCGCACAACAAGCACAAAGCTGGAGGTCAGCATGATCCGCGGTTCGACCGAACTGGTAGCCATCGTCGGCTCCCCCATCGCCCAGGTGAAGTCGCCGGAAAACTTCAACACCTGGTTCGCCCAGCACGACAGGGACCTGGCGATGATCGCCATCGACCTGAACGAGAGGGCGCTGGACGACTTTCTCGCCACCCTGCGCGGCTGGCGCAACCTGCGCGGTTGCGTGGTCACCGTGCCCTACAAGCAGGTGCTGGCCGAGCGGCTGGACGGCGTCAGCCCGCGCGCCGCGGCGCTGCGCTCGGTCAATGTGATCCGCCGCGAGGCCGACGGCCGCCTGCTCGGCGACAACGTCGACGGCGACGGCTTCCTCAACGCCGCCCGCCAGCACGGGTTCCGTGGCCACGGGCAGCACGCCCTGGTGGTCGGCGCCGGCGGGGTGGGCAGCGCCATCGCCTACGCCCTAGGCGAGGCCGGCGTCAGCGAGCTGACCCTCGCCGACGTCAGCGCCGCGCGTACCGAGGGGCTGGCTACCATCCTGCGCGACGCCTTCCCGCGTCTGGCGGTGCACACCGACTACCCGTCGCTGGCGGGCTTCGACCTGGTGGTCAACGCCTCGCCGGTGGGCATGGGCGGCAGCGGCGAACTGCCGCTGCCGCTCGCCCAACTGGAGACCCTGCGCCCGAACACCCTGGTGGCCGATGTGGTGACCGCGCCGGAGATCACCCCGCTGCTGGCCTTCGCCCAGCGCATGGGCTGCCCCATCCAGACCGGCGCGGAGATGGCCTTCGCCCAGCTCGGCAACCTCGGCGCCTTCATGGGCGTCACCCCGCAGCAGATCTGAGCCACGCCAGGGAGCAACCGTCATGACCTCCGCAATCCCCTCCTCCGTTACCCCGGCCAGTGCCGTCCACGAATACGACCTGGTGGTGCTCGGCAGCGGCGCGGCCGGCTTCGCCGCCGCCACCACCGCCGCCTGCCGCGGCCTGCGCGTGCTGATCGTCGAGAAGGCCGAGACCTTCGGCGGCACCTCGGCGATTTCCGGCGGCGCCGTCTGGGTCCCCGGCAGCGACCAGGCGCGCGCCGCCGGCATCGCCGATTCGCCCGAGGCGGTGCGCACCTACCTGAAGAAGACCATCGGCGCCGGCTACGACGCCGAACTGGTCGATACCTTCATCGAACGCGGCAGCGAGGCGCTGCGCTATCTCGAACAGCACAGCGAGCTGGCCTACGCGCTGCGCCCGCTCTCCCCGGACTACTACCCGGACGAGGACGGCGCCACCGACCGCGGCCGCGCCCTGGAGATGGTCGAGTACGACGGCCGCCGCCTGGGCGAGCGCTTCAAGGACCTCAAGGCGCCGCCGCAGGGCATGCTGCTGTTCGGCGGGATGATGGTGAACCGCGTCGACATCCAGCACTTCCTCAGCTTCCGCCGCTCGCCGCAGTCGCTGTGGCACTGCCTGAAGCTGATGGCGCGCTATGGTCGCGACCGCCTCAAGCACCACCGCGGCACCCGCCTGACCGTCGGCAACGCGCTGATCGCCCGGCTGGCCACCACCGCCTTCGCCAAGGGCGTCGAGCTGTGGCTGGACTGCCAGAGCGAGGCGCTGATCGTCGAGGACGGCGCGGTGCGCGGCGTGCAGCTGCGCCGCGGCGGGCGCAGCGTGCAGGTGCGGGCGCGCGGCGGCGTGGTCTGCGCCACCGGCGGCTTCGGCGCCGGCGCCCAGGCCGCGGCCGAGCGCCCGCAGAGCGCGGCGGCGCACTGGAGCATGTCGCCGGAAACCAACACCGGCGATGCCCTGCGCCTGGGCGCGGCGGTCAATGCTGCCAGCGGCAAGGACCTGGCCGCCAACTTCTTCTGGGCGCCGGTATCCGTACTGCGCCGCCCGGACGGCACGCTGGAGCGCTTCCCGCACCTGGTCACCGATCGCGCCAAACCGGGGATCATCGCCGTCGACAAGAGCGGCCGACGCTTCGTCAACGAGTCCAACTCCTACCACTGCTTCGTCGAGGCGATGTTCCAGGGCCATGCGCCCTGCTGGCTGATCGCCGACGCCGAGGCGCTCGGCAAGTACGGCATGGGCCTGGCGCGGCCCAAGCCGGTCGACAACTCGGCACTGATCGCCGCGGGCTACCTGCACCGCGCCGACACCCCCGAGGCGCTGGCCCGTACCATCGGCGTCGACCCGCAGGGCCTGCGCGCCACCCTCGAGCTGCACAACGCCGATGCCCGCAGTGGCATCGACCGCCAGTTCGGCAAGGGCGGCAACAGCTACAACCGCCACCTGGGCGATCCGCACCAGCAGCCCAACCCGTGCCTGGCGCCGCTGGAGAAGGCGCCGTTCTACGCCATCCGCGTCGACACCGGCGACCTGGGCTCGGCGCGCGGCCTGCGCACCGACCGCCACGCCAACGTGCTCGACCTCGACGGCGTGCCCATCCCCGGCCTGTACGCCGCCGGCAACGACATGAACTCGATCATGGACGGCACCTATCCCGGCCCGGGCATCACCCTCGGCCCCGGCATCACCTTCGGCTACATCGCCGCGACCCATATCGCCGAGCGCCTGCTGCCGGCCAAAGCCTGACCTTTCCACGGAGATACCCGCATGTACTACGAACTGCGCACCTACACCATCAAGCCGACCCGCCTCGCCGAGTGGCTGGCGCTGTACCAGAGCGACGCCCTGGCGGTGCAGACCGAGCACCTCGGCAAGCTGGTCGGCTTCTTCACCATCGAGTTCGGCGAGGCCAACCAGGTGGTGCACATCTGGGCCTGGGAGAGTCTCGACGACCGCGCCGCACGGCGCGCCAGCATGGCCGCCGACCCGCGCTGGGCGGCGTTCGCGCGCAAGAACAGGGAACTCGACGCGGTGGAGCGCCTGGAGTCGCGGCTGATGCGGCCGACCGGGTTCTCGCCGCTGCAGTGAGTCATCTGTAGGGGCGAACCGCGGCTCACCGCCGCAGAGACTCAACCTGTAGGGGCGAATTCATTCGCCAAGCAGGCCATCGGCCTGCCCTTGGCAACATCGGGGCCGCGTTGCGGCCCATGGCGAATGAATTCGCCCCTTGTATCTCGACTGCCACCCCTCCTGGGGTGATAGTTCCCGACTGATCATCGGGAGGAGGACCTGGAAGACGCTTCGCCCCTTAGGCTTCGAGCCTGCGATGTAGATCGTGCTCCGGCCCTCCACACTCACTCGACAAGTCCGAACGGTATCTGGAGCCCACCCTCGGTGAGAGCTCGTATTCACAAGGTTGGACCGAGTGCTGTGATGATCACGATGAACACTGCACAGGAGCCTTTCCCATGACGTCCGTCGTCGGCATCGACGTTGCCAAGCACAGTCTCGATATCGCCACCCTGCAAGCCAACGGCAAGCACCGCACGAAAAGCAAGCTGGCCAATACCCCGGCGGGCTTCAAGGATGTCGAGAAGTGGCTGGACCAGTATGCCGAGCCCAGCGCCTGGATCGTGATGGAGGCGACGGGGATCTATCACGAAGCCGTCGCCGAGTACCTGCAGGGACTGGGCTATCGGGTCTGCGTGATGAACCCCGCACGCATCGCCAGCTACGCGCAGAGCGAGCTGCTGCGTGGCAAGACCGATCGCACCGATGCCAAGCTGCTGGCCACCTACGGGCAGCGGCATGTCGACCAGTTGCGCGCCTGGACACCCACGCCGCCGGCGCAGAAGCGCCTGCAAGCGCTGGTCAGACGCCTGCAGGATCTCAAGGAAATCGAGCAGATGGAGCGCAATCGGCTGGAGGTTTCGGACCCCAGCGTGCAGGCGTCGATCCATGAGCTGCTGACGCATATCGAGCGGCAGATCGCCGAGACCCTGCGGGCGATCAAGCAGCACATCGACGACGATCCGGATTTGCGCGGCCGCCGCGACCTGCTGGTCAGCATCGATGGCATCGCCGATCGGACCGCGGCCTTGCTGCTGGCCGAGCTGGGCGATCCGCTGCAGTTCGAGGGCGCGCGGGCCATCGTCGCCTATGCGGGACTGAACCCGAGGCTGCAGCAGTCGGGTCAATACCAGGGACATGTGCGCATTTCCAAGGTCGGCTCGCCCCGTCTGCGCGCCGGCCTGTTCATGCCGGCCCTGGTGGCGATGACCCACAACCCCGCCATCAGGGCACTGAGTCAGCGCCTGAAGGAGAAAGGCAAGGCTGGCAAGCAGATCGTCTGCGCGGCGATGCGCAAGCTGCTGCACATCGCCTATGGCGTGCTCAAGTCCGGCGTGCCGTTCGATCACCAGCGAGCCATTGCTCACTGATGGGCAAGACGGTATCTACAACTGATCGCCAACCACAACAACAAGAGGCAGGACATGCAAACGGCCGACAGAATCGAATGCGACGTGCTGGTGGTCGGCTCCGGCGCGTCCGGGCTGGCCGCCGCGGTGACCGCCGCTCACCACGGCCTGAAAGTGGTGGTCGCCGAGAAGGACCCCCTGCTCGGCGGCACCAGCGCCTGGTCCGGCGGCTGGTTGTGGATTCCGCGCAATCCGCTGGCGGTCGCCGACGGCCAGATCGAGGAGCCCGACGCGCCCGAGCGTTACCTGCGCGAGCAGCTCCAGCGGGGCGAACTGGACGAACGCCAGCGCGCCTTTCTCGACCACGGCCCGGCGATGGTCGAGTTCTTCCAGCGCCACACCGCCGTGCAGTTCCAGTCCGGCAGCCGCATGCCCGATATGCACGACGGCCCCGGCGCGGTGCTGGGCGGCCGCTCGCTGTGCGCCCAGCCGTTCGACGGCCGCCAACTGGGCGCGTGGATCGAGAAACTGCGCCCGCCGCTGGACCTGATCAGCCTGGCCGGCATGGGCATCGCCGGCGGCGCAGACCTCGCCCACTTCCTCGACGCCACCCGCTCACCGCGCTCGGCGCTGTACGCGGCCGGGCGCCTGCTACGGCACTTCCGCGACCGCCTGCTGCACGGCCGCGGCCTGCACCTGGTCAACGGCAACGCGCTGGTCGCCCGCCTGCTGCGCAGCGCGCTGGATCGTAAGGTCAGCCTGCTCTGCGAGGCCCCGGTGCGGCGTTTGCTGCAGCGCGACGGCCGGGTGGTCGGCGCCCTGCTCGACCACGTGGGTACGCCGGCCGAGATCCACGCCCGGCGCGGCGTGGTGCTGGCCTGCGGCGGCTTTCCCCACGACCGCGCGCGCATCGCGCAGCTGTTCCCCCACGCCCCGGACGGCTCGGGCCACCACTCGGCCGCGCCGCCGTGCAATACCGGCGACGGCCTGCGCCTGGGCGAGGCGGTCGGCGCGCGGGTGGCGGGCGATCTGCTGCACGCCGGCGCCTGGGCGCCGGTATCGCTGGTGCCGCGCAAGGACGGCAGCAGCGGCGCCTTCCCGCACCTGATGGAGCGCGCCAAGCCCGGCTTTATCGCCGTGCGCAGCGACGGCCGGCGCTTCGCCAACGAGGCCGACTCCTACCACGCCTTCATGAACGCGCTGTTCGCCGCCACCCCGGCCGGCGAGGCGCCGGTCGCCTGGCTGATCGGCGACCGGCGCGCGCGCAACCGCTACGGCATCGGCGCGGTGCGGCCGTTCCCCTTCCCGGAGGGACGCTGGCTGCGCAACGGCTATCTCAAGCGCGGCGACAGCCTCGAAGAGCTCGCCCGCCAGTGCGGCATCGACCCGGCACAGCTCGCCGCCAGCGTGGCGCGCTTCAACCGGCACGCCGCGCAGGGCGAGGACCCGGACTTCGGCCGCGGCGCCTCGCCCTACAACCGCGCCCAGGGCGAGGCGCGCCTCGCGACCGCGACACCCGCCTGGCAGGCCGAAGACCCCGACTTCCAGCGCGGCACACCGCCACGCCAGGCGCCCAACCCTTCGCTGGGCGCATTGGAGCGCGGACCGTTCTACGCCGTGAAGCTGGTGCCCGGCAGCCTGGGCACCTTCGCCGGGCTGCGCACCGACGCCGGCGCGCGGGTGCTGGACGGCGGCGGAAGCCCGATTGGCGGGCTGTTCGCGGTGGGCAACGACATGGCCAGCGTGATGGACGGCCACTATCCGAGCGGCGGCATTACCCTCGGCCCGGGCATGACCTTCGGCTATCTCGCCGGCCTCGCGCTGGTCGGACAGGACGCTTGTTCAGGCGACAAACAGCCATCGGCTATAGCAAACTGCTGCTCGAGTCAAAATGTACTAACTAGTTAGGTTGTGTTCGATTATCGACCAGATGAACGTTTATCGAATTGACCCGAACCGCCGACAGTTCCACCATTTGCTCAGACCGGAGGCCTCACCGGCGTGACCAGCGCCGATGTCCGGTCAAACAGCACTAGCTGCTCAATAACAATTTCAAGAATCGGGTAAACGCACATGTCCATGTCTTCGGCACGCCCCGTCGTCCCGCCCCAGGTGCACTCGGTACACCCCCACGCCGGTGTCGGCGAAAAGATCCGCGCCGCCCTCGCCGTCGGCAAGATGCGCTGGGGCATGCTCGCCCTGGTGTTCTTCGCCACCACACTGAACTACATCGACCGCGCCGCCCTGGGCGTGATGCAACCGATCCTCGCCAAGGAGATGAGCTGGTCCACCATGGACTACGCCAACATCAACTTCTGGTTCCAGGTCGGCTATGCCGTCGGCTTCATCCTGCAGGGCCGCTTCATCGACAAGGTCGGCGTCAAACGTGCCTTCTTCCTCGCCGTGCTGCTGTGGAGCCTGGCCACCGGCGCCCACGGCCTGGCCACTTCGGCGGTCGGCTTCATGATCTGCCGCTTCATCCTCGGCCTGACCGAGGCGGCCAACTACCCGGCTTGCGTGAAGACCACCCGCCTGTGGTTCCCGGCCGGCGAGCGCGCCCTGGCCACCGGCATCTTCAACGCCGGCACCAACGTCGGCGCCATGGTCACTCCGGCCCTGCTGCCGCTGATCCTGTCCGTCTGGGGCTGGCAGGCCGCCTTCATCGGCATGGCTCTGCTGGGCGCCGTCTGGCTGGTGTTCTGGGGCCTCAAGTACTTCAACCCGGAAGAGCATCCGCGCGTCACCCAGGCCGAACTGGACTACATCCAGCAGGCCGCCGAGCCTGAGCCGACCAAGGTGCCCTTCTCGCGCATCCTGCGCATGCGCGGCACCTGGGCCTTCGCCGTGGCCTACGCGATCACCGCGCCGGTGTTCTGGTTCTACCTGTACTGGCTGCCGCCGTTCCTCAACCAGCAGTACAGCCTGGGCATCAGCGTCACCCAGATGGGCATCCCGCTGATGCTGATCTGGCTGACCGCCGACTTCGGCAGCATCGGTGGCGGCATCCTGTCGTCCTTCCTGATCGGCCGCGGCGTCCAGCCGATCCGTGCCCGCCTGGTGTCGATGCTGATCTTCGCCACCTGCATCTGCTCGGTAGTGTTCGCCGCCAAGGCCAGCGGCCTGTGGATCGCGGTGCTGGCGATCTCCCTGGCCGTGGGTGCCCACCAGGCCTGGACCGCCAACATCTGGAGCCTGGTGATGGACTACACCCCCAAGCACCTGATGAGCACCGTGTTCGGCTTCGGCGGCATGTGCGCGGCGATCGGCGGCATGTTCATGACCCAGATCGTCGGCTACGTGCTGACCGTCACCAACAACAACTACGCCGTGCTGTTCACCATCATCCCGGCCATGTACTTCCTGGCGCTGACCTGGCTGTACTTCATGGCCCCGCGCAAGCTCGAGCAGACCGAGCAGTGATGCGCAGCGCCTGAGACCCGGCAGAGCCCCGGGTCCCGCTCCCGCCGACCGCCCCGCCTCGCCCGAGCCGGGGCGGTCGTCGTTTGCGGCCCGGCAAACCCCTGGCTACGGGTCTCTTTTCTGACGCCCTGCGCAAGTGCGCCATCGTTCGCCAAAGGAGGCTTGCATTTTTACTGTACGCATATACAGTATCAACAAGCCGGACGATTCGAGCGTACCGGCAGAATCCCCCGGCCCGGCCGGGACCACCCGCACCATGCCAGCATGCAGGAGCCCAACCATGTTTATGTCGATCCTTGGTCTCGCGCTCTCCAAAAGGAAGGCTTCCCCCTACGACCTGAACGACTTCCTATTCTCCGCCGACGAACTGCAGGAAAAGTACGAGGACAGCGCCCGCGACAGCGAGCACCCGCACTTCTCCCGCGAGCGCTGGCTGGATGCAGTCAACTTCGGCCACAGCGAACAGGGTTACTGGAGTTGGGTGTTCGAGCAGGTGCAGGCGGACGACGATACCTGGCTGCTGCGCCACTGAGGATCGCCGCCCGGCAGGCTGCCGGCCACGAGCGGGCCAGCATCTATAGAGGCAGAAAATAGGGGCAGTCGAACACTGCCCCTGGCAGGTGCCGGACGCCCAAGCGGCGAGGACCGCAGCGACGCCCGGCGACCGGATGATTCAGAGCAACTTCAGAGCAACTGCTCGTCGTCGCGGATCAGCACGCAGTGCAGGCCGTCGTCGTCCTCCTCGCAGTCGTGGACGTAGAACATCACCACCTCGCCCTGCCCCAGCGATGCCGCCAGGTAGTCGCCGATCTCCGGCAGGAAGTAGGCGGACGAGGCCGGCGCCGCCTCGCACTCGATACGCGCGGTAACGAAGTTCTCGGGGGCGTCGTCGCCGAAGAACTCCTCGCACTCCTCATCGCTCCAGTCGTCCGGCGCCACGAAGGGGCCCTCGAACAGGATGCGCGCCTCGCCCAGGTCCAGCTCCTCGGCATCCGGGTCGTTCTCGTCCGGACGGTACACCGTGCATTCCACCGCCTCGGCGCTCTCCAGCACCTCCTGACGCGCGGCCAGACGCTTCTGCGCGTCCACGCCCGCCGCCTCGCACATCTGCAGCCAAACCTTGTCCATCCTGCCCTCCTGATTCTGTTGGCGTCTGAAAACATCGACCGGGCCGCCAGCGCGACCCTGGCCAGCATGGCCGGCGCGCTTGTCAGCCTGAAGACAGTGCGTCTGCTGCGGCACGCGGGGCCGGCGCCGGCGCCGGCCCGGTCAAAGGCCGCGGATCATAGCAAGCCCCGCGCCTGCCGGCCCGGGCACTTCTACCGGCCGGCCGGACAGCCAGCCGCGTCAGGGCGAGACCTGATAGCCGCGCTGCTGCATGCAGGTGCTGTATACGGACGAGGCGTTCGCCGCGTTCTGCTGGTCCGCGCGGCGACCCTCGCGGCGCTCCTGGCGCTGGCGGGAACCGCCGACGACCACGCCGGCCGCCGCTCCTTCCTTGGCCCGCTCCTGGCGGTACTCCTGCTGCGCCTCGTCGCCGATGCGGTCGTAATCGTTGCTGCGGATCTGGCCCGCGGCGGCGCCGGCCGCCGCGCCGGCCGCGGCGCCGCGCAAGCGCTGGCCGCCGGGGGCCGAACTGGAAGAGCTGGATGGATTGGCGTAGCTGGACGCCTGGCTCTGACAGGCGCTCATGTCGGCTTGTATGGTCTGCTGCGACTGGCCGTGCAGGGGCGTCACCGTCTGCGCCAAGGCCGGCCAGCAGGCGACCGACAGCAGCGAGGCGACAAGCAAGGAAGTGGATCTGGTCATGGCTGCGCGACTCCCGTGGCGGAAGGATGGGTGGAGGCGACTCCAGTCCGCAAAGCATAGCCCCCTACCCTCGCGCCATGAGCGCAGGCGCCGCCCGCCCGTCCGTCCGCTGGAATGGCATGCACCCTTTGCGACAACTATCCAGCTTTTACTTGCGGAAGTTGTAGGCGCGCTCGACCTTGGAGATGCGCAGCTCCAGGCCCTCGAACCAGTTGCTCTTGCCCTCCGTCTGCGCTTGAGCGTGGCTGGTTTCAGTACGCCACTTGGCGATGGAAGCCAAGTCTGTCCAGTAGGACACCAGGATGCCGAAGCCCGATGCGTCACCGGCGGACTCGGTGCCGATATAGCCCGGCTGCTCCTTGGCCAGTCGGGTCATGAGCTCGACCTTTTCAGCGAATCCCGCTTCGCACTCGTTGCGCTGAAAGGTAAAGATCACCGCGTAGTACGGCGGCTCCGGGGTTTTGGCAAAGCGTTCTTCGGACATGATTCCTCACCGGTCATCTGAAAGTGGCCTGACTCAAGTTGCCCCGTCGACCTGCGGCATCACGCCGCAGCCGGAGCGGACGGACTTATACAGGTAGCGTTGCGCCTATACCAGCCCGGAGCATGCGCGCGATGTTCCAGGGGCCGGGGATGCAGGCGGTGGCGTTGGCGACCGGCCCGGTGCCACCGCCGATGAGGGTGGTCACCCCGGGGGCTCGGCCTGCTGCGGGCAGATGAAGTGGATGTAGGGTGCGCGGGCTGGTGGCGATCTGAAACCCCGACGCCTGGAAAGCGGGCAGTCCGGAAGATCGCCGGGACTGTCAGCGCGGCCGCGGCATCAGCCTGTCGTCGAAGTCGTCCAGGCTTGGAAAGCGCAGCGGTTCGAGGCGCTCCAGGTCGTCGAGGTGGCGGCGATAGTCGGCGAGAATCTGCGCGCGCGCCTCGGCGCTGACGTAGGGCACGTGGTAGCCGATGAAGGGCGGCAGCACCGTGAAGCCGCAGTAGGCCAGGCTGCCCTGCAGCAGCGGGCGCAGCAAAGGGGCGATCTCGCCGTGGATGCCCGTGGCGCCGAACATGTACTCGCGCCCACCGAGTGTCAGCGTCACCAGCGCGCGCTTGCCGCGCATGCCGCCGCGGTCGTAGATGCGCTTGCCGCCATAGAACAGCCCGGAAATCATCACCCGGTCGATCCAGCCCTTGAGGATCGCCGGTTCGGAGAACCAGTAGAGCGGGAAGTTGAAGATCAGCAGGTCGCACCACTGCACCTTGGCGATCTCGGCGGCGATGTCCGGCGCGATGGTGCCCGCCTCGTGGTTGTGGCGCTGCTCCAGGGCGTAGACCAGATAGTCCGGGTTGGCGCGAGCGCCAAAGTCGGCGGCGCTGGCCACCGGATTCCAGTTCATCGCGTAGAGATCGGAGACCTGCACCTCGTGGCCGGCGGCGCTGAACCGCTCGACGGCGCAATCCTTGAGCGCGGCGTTGAACGAGCGCGGCTCGTGGTGGGCGTGGACGATCAGTACTTTCATGGAAGGCATTCTCCCGAGAGCGGATTTGTGCAGCGCAAGAGCCGAAACGATCGATGTTAACGCAAGAATGCACGAGCCCTGGACAAACGCACGAAACCCGCAGAAGCCCGCTTGCCGGCAACATTCCAGAGCCACCCAAGCATCACCAGCAAGCGGGCTACTACGGGAGACTCGTCAAGGCTCCAGCCTATGTGGCAGCTTCATGCCCCCTGCCCTGATCCGGGACGCTCAACCCCGGCGAACGCCATCGGCGCCAGCGGCATCAGTCCCTTGCACACCGCCTTGTGCAGCTTGCCCACGACCTTCAGGCGCAGATCGCTCTGCGCCTGGATGCAGCAGGCCAGCACGGTGCCGTGTTCCTGCTCGTCGAGCGTGACGTGCTGGCGGCTCATGGTGCGGGTCGGCCGATAGTCGCCACTGATGACCTGCACCTTGCACACCCCGCAGCCGCCGCCGCGGCAGCCGAGCGGGATGCCCTTGCGGCCGAGCCGGGCCATGCCGTTCAGCACGGTTTCCTGCTCGTCGCAGGGGTAGTGCTCGCCGGTGTCCTCGATATGGATCTCGTGCTTCATGCGGCGCCCTCCCCGGCGGCGGCGCGGGCGCGTGCCGCCACTTCCTCGGCGCGCAGCACGCTGGCCGGTGCACCGCCGATGGACCAGTCCTCCGGCGCCACGCGCTGACAGCGGCCGCGCACCAGCTCGCGGTGCACGCCGAGCACCTCCACCAGCAAATCGGTGAAGCCTTGGTGCAAGCGCTGGCGATCCTCCAGCGAGCGGCCGTCGAGCACGATGAACTCGAAGAATGGCGCGTGCAGGCCATTGGCGCTGCACAGCGCACCGGCGGCGGCGAACTGTCCGGCAGCGTGGGGGGTGATAAAGGCGCGCACCCGCTCGATGGGCGACGCGAGCACCTCGCTATAGAGGCGCGAGGCCTCGACCAGCAGACGTTGCTCCTGCTCGACGGTGCTGTGGCCGGCGAGCAGGTGGAAATTCACGACAGGCATGGCGCATCTCCATTGTTGTTATTGGTGCAGCCAGTGAGTGCAGGGGTGATCGTCTGTTCACGATCTCGCGAGCTGGAGCCAGACAAGGCCTCGATGACCCCGCGAAACCGTTCGATTCGCTCCGCTCGCCCTGCGGACCAGCCTGCGGATCTCGCTCCGCTTCGCTGCGTTGCAACGCAGCATGGCCGATGCGCAGCAGATCGTGGACGGACTATCAGGGCAGACCGCGACGCCGCCCGGAATCGAGCATCAGGGTCGAGCCGGTCATCGCATCGGCTTCCGGCGCCAGCAGCAGCGTCACCGCCCAGGCCACCTGCTCCGGAGTGGTCAGCGCGCCGAGCGACGACTCGGCGCACATCTCGGCCAGCACCGCCTCGGTGCTGATCCCGCGTAGCGCGGCACGGTCGGCGGCAACCCGATGCAGGCGCTCGGTATCGGCCGGGCCGGGGGCGATCAGGTGCGCGGTGATGCCGCGCGGGCCGTAGGCCAGGCTGAGCTGGCGGCTGGCGTTGGCCAGCGCGGCATTGGCCACTCCGGCCGCCGCCGCGTAGGCGGTGGGTTCGAAGCCGTAGTGGCCGCCGATGGCCACCAGCCGCGAGCCCCTGACCAGCCGCGAGTCCACCGCGCGCACCAGGCGCAGCAGGCCGCCGACCTTGATATTCACCGCATCGACCAGTGCTGAAGTCGGCGCATCCAGCACGCCGCCGGCTACCGCTACACCCGGCCCGTGCACCACCATGCGCACCAGGCGGTCGATGGCGGCGGCAATCGCGGCGATGGAATCGTCGCTGGCGATATCGGCCACGCAGCCGGTCACGCCGGGATGGCGACTGGCCAGTGCGTCGATGCTCGCCGCACTGCGCGCCACCGCCAGCACGTCCAGGCCTGCGGCGCACAGCCGTCCGACTATCGCCTGGCCGAAGGCGCCGGTGGCGCCCACCACCACGGCCAGTTCCTTGTTCGCACTCATGTTCACCTCCCAGGGCAGAGCCTGGAGCCGATTTCACGATGTGTAGGGGCGAATTCATTCGCCTTGCCGGGGCATCTGGGCGAATGAATTCGCCCCTACAGGGGATTGGCAGATTCCGCAGCCATCCATGTGACTGCCTTCGTTCCCCTATAAACAGCAACGCCGGACGGGTCGCCCCTGTCCGGCGTCAGCCTCAAGCGCTCTTCAGCAGCCCACGCTCCTTGGCCATGGTCATTGCGGTGTCGAGGATCATGTCCTCCTGGCCACCGATCATCTTCCTGCGGCCCAGCTCGACCAGGATGTCGCGCGCCGGTACGCCGAAGCGCTCGGAAGCACGCTTGGAGTGCAGCAGGAAGGTCGAGTAGACGCCGGCGTAGCCGAGGGTCAGCGACTCGCGGTCGACGCGCACCACGTGCTCCATCATCGGCACGATGATGTCCTCGGCGACGTCCATCAGCTTGAACAGGTCGACGCCGGTGTCGATGCCCATGCGCTCGCACACCGCGGCGAACACCTCCAGCGGGGTGTTGCCGGCACCGGCGCCGAGGCCCGCGGCCGAGCCGTCAATGCGACTGGCACCAGCCTCGATGGCAGCGATGGAGTTGGCGATGCCCATGCCCAGGTTGTGGTGGCCGTGGAAGCCGATCTCGGTTTCCGGGTTGAGCACCTCGCGTAGGGCACCGATGCGTGCCTTGACGTCCTCCGGCAGCATGTAGCCGGCCGAGTCGGTGACGTACACGGTCTGCGCGCCGTAGGACTCCATCAGCTTGCCCTGCCTGGCGATGCCCTCGGCGTCGTTGAGGTGGGCCATCATCAGGAAGCCGGTGGTGTCCATGCCCAGCTTGCGGGCGAAGGCGATGTGCTGCGGCGAGGTGTCCGCCTCGGTGCAGTGGGTGGCGACGTGCACGCTGCGCGCACCGCAGTCGTAGGCCGACTGCAGCTCCTTCATGGTGCCAAGCCCCGGAATCAGCAGCACCGAGACCTTGGCCTGCTTCATCTGCGCGGCGACCGCCGAGATGTACTCCTCGTTGCTGTGGGGGGCGAAGCCGTGCTGCAGCGAGTTGCCGCCCAGGCCCGCGCCGTGGGTGACCTGGATATAGGGCACCCCGGCGGCGTCCAAGGCGGTGGCGACCTTGACCATCTGCTCGACGCTGATCTGCTCGCGCTTGGCGTGCATGCCGTCGCGCAGGCACATGTCGTGGAGGATGACCTTGCGGCCCTTGAGACTGTTGGACTGGCTCATCACGCAACCTCCGGGGTGGGCAGCTGGATCTTTCCGGCAAGGATCTCCTCGGCGAACATCTCGGCGGTACGGGTGGCCGCCGCGGTCATGATGTCGAGGTTGCCGGCGTAGGTCGGCAGGTAGTCGCCGAGGCCAGCCACTTCCATGAACACCGCCACCTTGTTGCCGTCGAACAACGGGCCGTTGACCAACCGGTAGCCCGGCACGTACTTCTGCACCTCGCCGATCATCTCGAGGATCGAGGCGGTGATCTTGTCCTGGTCCGGCTCGTCGTCGGTCAGGCAGGAGATGGTGTTGCGCATGATCATCGGCGGCTCGGCCGGGTTGATGATCGCCAGCGCCTTGCCCTTGCGCGCCCCGCCGACCTTCTCCAGCGCGTTGGAGGTGGTGTAGGTGAACTCGTCGAGGTTGGCGCGGGTGCCGGGGCCGATGGATTTGGACGCCAGGCTGGCGACGATCTCGGCGTAGCCGACGCTCTGGATACGCGACACCGCGTGGACGATCGGAATGGTCGCCTGGCCGGCGCAGGAGATCATGTTGACGTTCATCTCCAGCTTCTCGGCGTGCTCGCGCAGGTTCACCGGCGGCACGCACAGCGGGCCGATGGCCGCCGGGGTCAGGTCGATCATCAAAACGCCCCGGGCGTTGAGCTTGCGGCTGTTCTCGGCGTGCACGTAGGCGCTGGTGGCGTCGAAGGCGATCTGGATGTTGTCCTCCAGCACATGCGGCAGCAGGCCGTCCACGCCTTCGGCGGTGGTCTTCAGGCCCATGGCGCGGGCGCGCGCCAAGCCTTCGGACTCGGGGTCGATGCCGACCATCCACACCGGTTCCAGCACCTCACTGCGCTGGATCTTGTAGATCAGGTCGGTGCCGATGTTGCCCGAGCCGATCAGCGCACAGCGGATCTTCTTCATTGTCCCTGCTCCTGCAACGCGGCGCGCTGCGGCTTGCTCAGGCCGGCGACGTAGAACTCGTGTTCGCGGTGTTCGGTGATCAGGATGCGCACGGTTTCCGGGCTGCAATCCAGGCTCTGGGCGACCGCCGCGGTGACGGCGGCGGCGACGCGCTGCTTCTGCTCCACGGTGCGGCCTTCGATCATGTGCATTTCGATGATTGGCATGGCTGTATTCCTTATTGTTGTGGAAGAGCCTGTTCACGATCTCGCGAGCTAGAGCCAGGCAAGGCGGAAGTGGTTGAGGAAGCGGAGTTTGCTAAATGCAAATGAGCATTCCGAAACCACTTCCAACGCCGCATGGCCGACGCGCAGCAGATCGTGGACTGGCTCTTATTCGATGAAGCGCATGGAGACGGAGCCCAGTTCCTGGAAGCGCGCGACCACGCTGTCGCCCGGCTTGACCGGCACGGCCTCGGTGATCCCGCCGCTCATCACGAAGCTGCCGGCCGGCAGGCTCTCGCCCAGCTCGGCGAGGATGTTCACCAGCATCGCCACCGCCTCGGCCGGGTGGCCGAGCACCGCGGCGCTGGCGCCCATGCCGACGATCTCGCCGTTCTTCTCCATCACCACGCCGAGGGTGCGCAGGTCGAGGTCCTCGACGTAGCGCGGGCGGCCGCCGCCGACGAAGCGCGCCGAGGAGCCGTTGTCGGCGATCACGCTGGCCAGGTCGAACTTGAAGCCGGAGAAGCGCGAATCGATGATCTCCACCGCCGGCAGCACGTAGTCGGTGGCGGCCAGCACGTCGGCCGCGGTGCAGCCCGGGCCATGCAGGGTTTCCTTCATCACGAAGGCCACCTCGCACTCGACGCGCGGGTGCACCAGGTCGGCGGTGGAGATCGCCGAGTTCTCCGGGCGCGCCATGCGGTCGGTGAGAAAGCCGATGGACGGCACGCTGACGCCCATCTGCTGCATCTTCGCCTTGGAGGTCAGCCCGGCCTTCCAGCCGACCAGCTTGTGGCCACGGGCGATGAAGCGGCGGCGTAGCTCGCTCTGCACGACGTAGCCGTCGGCGATGGTCATGCCCGGGTATTCGTCGGTCAGCTTGGGGATCGCGTAGGCGCGGGTCTGCGCGCCTTCGACGCGCTCGCACAGGCGCACGATGTCCTCGCGGGACAGGGTCAGGTTGCTGCTCATGCCGCGCTCCTCCCGGAGAATTTCACCCGGCAGCTACCGAGGCCGCCGACCGTGCACACCAGCTCGTCGCCATCGACGACCGGCACCAGCGAAGATTGCGAACCGGAGAGGATCACCTCGCCGGCCTTGAAGGGGATGCCCAGCTCGCCGAGGGTGTTGGCCAGCCAGGCCACCGCGTTGGCCGGCGAGCCCTGCACCGCGGCGCCGACACCGGTGGAGAACAACTCGCCGTTCTTCTCCAGCACCATGCCGGCCAGGGTCAGGTCCAGCTTGCGCGGGTCGCCCTTGGTCTTGCCCAGCACGTACACGCCGCAGGAGGCGTTGTCGGCCACGGTGTCCTGGATCTTGATCTGCCAGTTGGTGATGCGCGAATCGACGATCTCGAAGCACGGCAGCACGTAGTCGGTGGCGCGGATCACGTCCATCGCGGTGATGCCCGGTCCCTTGAGGTCGTGCTTGAGCACGAAGGCCAGCTCCGCCTCGGCCTTGGGCTGGATCAGGCCGCCGAGGTCGATGGTGTCGCCCTCCTGGTAGATCATGCCCGAGGTGAGGATGCCGAAGTCCGGCTGGTATACGCCGAGAAAATCCTGCACCGGCTTGCTGGTGGCGCCGATCTTCTTGCCGACCACCGTCTCGCCGGCCTCAAGGCGGCGCGCGACGAAGCGCTGCTGGATGCGGTAGGCGTCCTCGATGGTGATGTCCGGCTCGCGGCTCAGCAGCGGCGGCACCGCACGGCGGGCGACGAAGGCCTCGTACAGCTCGTCGCCGTATTGCTCGATCTTGTTGTTATCCATGTCTGTGTCCCGTGGGGGCGAAGGCATTCGAATGTCTGGGCCGGCTCTTGTAGGGGCGAATTCATTCGCCTTCACGCGATCTCTCGGCGAATGAATTCGCCCCTACAGGCCCAGCGCGGCTTACAGCTTCACGCAGACGTTGCGCGTCTCGGTGTAGAACTCCAGCGAGTGCACCCCGCCCTCGCGGCCGATGCCGGACTGCTTGGAGCCGCCGAACGGGGTGCGCAGGTCGCGCAGGAACCAACTGTTGATCCAGGTGATGCCCACCTCGACGCGCGCCGCCATGCGGTGGGCGCGGGCCAGGTCGTTGGTCCAGATGGTGGTGGACAGGCCGTAGACGTTGTCGTTAGCCAGCGCGACCACTTCGTTCTCGCTGTCGAACGGACGGATGTGGCAGCACGGGCCGAAGATCTCCTCGCGCACCACCGCCGCGTCGTCCGCCAGGCCGGTCCAGATGGTCGGCTGCACCCAGGAACCCTCGGCCAGCTCGCCCGGCATGTCCGGCACGCCGCCGCCGGTGACCACGGTGGCGCCCTCTTCCACCGCCTTGCGGTAGTAGGACAGCACCTTGTCGCGGTGCTCCTGGCTGATCAGCGGGCCGTAGTTGGCGTTGTGGTCATCCGGGCGGCCGAACTTCACCGCTTCGGCCTTGACCTTCAGCGCCTGCACGAAGCGCTCGAAGATCGGCCGCTCGACGTACACCCGCTCGGTGCCCAGGCACACCTGCCCGGAGTTGAGGAAGGCGGAGCGGAAGATGCCCTCCACCGCCGCGTCGAAGTCCGCGTCGGCGAACACGATGCCGGCGTTCTTGCCGCCCAGCTCGAAGGACACGTCGCGCATGCCTTCCGAGGCGACCTTCATGATCGCCGCGCCGGTGCGCGTCTCGCCGGTGAAGGTGATGGCGTTGACGCCCGGATGCTGGGTGAGGAACTCGCCGGCCGAATCCGGCCCGAAGCCGTGCACCACGTTGTAGACGCCCTTGGGGATGCCCACGGCGTTCATCACCTCACCGAGCAGCGCGGCGGTCTGCGGCGACTCCTCGGACGGCTTGACGATCACGGTGTTGCCGCAGGCCAGCGCCGGGCCGACCTTCCAGGTCATCAGCATGAACGGCGCGTTCCACGGGCAGATCACGCCGATCACGCCCTTGGGCACGCGTAGCGAATAGTTGAGCGCGCCGCGGCCGTCCGGGGTGGCCATCTGGAAGGATTCGCTGGGCACGTTCTTGATCACGTCGGCGAACACCTTGAAGTTCGCCGCGCCGCGCGGGATGAACACGTGTTTCTGGACGTGCGAAGGCTGGCCGGTATCGGCCATCTCGGCCTCGACGAAGTCGTCGAAACGACGGGTGATCTCGTTGGCCACGCCGTACAGCAGCTCGACACGCTGCTCGGTGGTCAACCCGCCCCACTCGCCGTTGAGCGCGCCACGCGCGGCCTTGACCGCCGCATCCACCTCGGCACGGCCGGCCTCGGCGATGGAGGCGATCACGCGGTTGTCGAGCGGCGAGCGCTTGTCGAAACGCTTGCCACTGGCAGCGGCGACGTACTCACCGGCGATGAAGTTCTCAATCTTGCGCATGGTCACTCCGCGTTCTTGTTCTGGGGGTGGCCAGCCCGTGCGACCGTGGTGGTGGTCGAAGGGCTGGGCCTTGGGAGTGAGGATAGGGAGAGGGGGTGATACCGGCTAATACTTTGTTTCTTCCAACTGGATACCTTAAGGGTATCGATACAAGCTAATCAGCCTCTGGCCAAACCGCTTTTAGACCGCTCAGAATCGGGGTTCGCAGCCGGCATCAGATTGGTGTTACCCATCATCGAGACAAGGAGAGGTCCACAATGCCCCTACAAAACCCTGTCGAATCGTGTGACCAATTATATGTGGTGCTTGATCGGAACCCTTGGGTGAGCAACGGGGGTGCCTTCATTACACAGAAGGCGACATCGTCCAACAACTCTGGATTACCGGAAAACTGTCCTTCCAAGGAGGCGAGTGAAGCGGGTGTCGCCTGAAGCCACCCAGCAATTTTCCTTTATAAATATTCCCCAAACTCCTCACAACTCAATCAAAAGGCAAACCGTTGCCCGCCCACAACCCCAGCCATCACATCAGAGGATAATCATAGAGATGTATAATTTATTGGTTACGGCCATGGAAGGCGCATGGAATAATGGCTTCTACGAGTATGACAGAAGTCGCTTCTTAGAATATACAAATGAAAAAATCGCATCCTCCTTCAAAAGCCTAACATCAGAACTCCTGGAGGCAATAACAAACCTTCCCTGCCTTTTTGCATATGAAGGCCATGAGTCAGACATCCAAATAGGAAAAATCACATCCATAAAAGAACGAGGAAGAAAGCTATTAATTGAATTCACGCTAGACCCCCACATACAGCCCATTCCATTTTCGGCCATAAAGCCAATAGCCACCCTGCTTGACATACGCGACTGGGAGATGAATAGAACGCACTGGGCAATAAAGGATGAAAACCTACTAGATAGATTGTCTGCAGCCTCACTGATTAACCCTCAAATCCATGAGAGGGCGACCGCGCAGGAAAATCTTCCGATAGCAACATTGAACGACCTAAAAATATCAACACTGCAAGAGTTTGTGGGCAAAATCCTGTCCATTGAAAAGGAAAATGGTGTTGAGGCTTTCTATCGCGGCCACTCAGACAAAAAAAGATACAAGCTAGAACCTTCACTTTTCCGCAAGGACCAAGATGGAAACTACCTGTATCTAGATAATGAGCACATATTATACCGCGAATTAATAGTTTCAAATTCGACTGACTTCACCTCGGACAACTACACTCTTGACCGCCTAGTTAGAATGCAGCATTACTCATTACCCACAAGACTCTTAGATATCACATCAAACCCTCTGATAGCCTTGTATTTTGCCTGTAAAACAAAAATCGACGCAGAAGGCGAAATTATTGTTTTCTCCTTAAAAAGGGACGATATTAAATATTTTGATTCTGACGTTGCCAGCTGCATTGCCAACTTAGCCAGACTACCCACAAACGAAAAGAAAGAAATTGACTTCTTCGACGGCAATGACGAAACCGAGCATACGCAAAAAACAAAAGAGCAAATCGACGAGGACATCGAAAAATTCAACAAACAACGCCCAATAAAAAGATTAGTACATTTCATTCGCGAAGAGAAATCTTTTTTCGAGCCAAAGATTATCAAAAGCGACCTTAGGCGAGTGATATGCGTTAAAAGCAAAAAAAGCAATGATAGAATTTCATCTCAGTCTGGAGCATTTCTGCTCTTTGGACTAGACGCCGTTCTTGATGAGCTTGGGACCACAGATATCAAGGTAGAGCGAATTTCTGTTATCAACAAGCGAAACATCTTAAAAGAGCTAGACTTGCTTAACATAAATGAAAGCACCGTTTTCCCACACATTGAAAACTCTGCGAAATATGTTGCTAGCAAATATGAATTCAACAAACCAATGCAACCAACAAATAACACCTCAGCTGAATAATGCGTTCATCCAGCACCTAAGGTAGACAACGGCGCAACCTTGTCTACCGATACTATAGCGGGTAATCACTACGCGAGTTACCCGCTCTACTATTGTCACTTGTGCGCGGCTGCTACGGTCAACTAAAGAAAATCACGCCAAGGATCGTCGTGCTCGATAGGGCCATGTTTTCACTCCAACTGTCGGACTGCGCCACGTATTGCGGCTGGAGAGGATCCACGATGAGGATTTCAAACATTCATCCCAACAGGACTAGCGGGGTACTGCATTCCGAATATCGCACCATCGCCCTCTTCCTCAGCAGCACCCGCGACAAGAACCCCTAATACTCCCCGTCCCCTACCGCAACATCGCCTATGCACTGGCCGCCTTCGAGCCGCGCATCGAGAAAGCCAGCCAGCCGGACAACTCCCAATCGTTCTACGTCGGTTATCACGTGGTCTGAGGCGCGTCCCCCATCGGCCGGCTGGTGGCGGCCGAGGTGCATGACAAGACCACGTCCATCTATATGGTCGGCCATAGCCTCGGCGCCTGGAGCGGCGCGCATCTGTCGCAGCGGTTCAGCGAATGGGGTAATCGGGTGCAGATGCTGGTGACTCTGGGCCCGGTGGGGTCGGGCCTACTGGTGCGGCTCGGCTCGCGGATTCCCTACCACCGCCCGGCGGCGCGCAGCCATGGCTGAATCAACGTGCGCCCAGAGCCGGGACTACCTCCCCAATTACCTGCTGTCGACTAGCGTTCATTAGCAACGCGACCACGCACACGGCTTGAGCGATGTACGCTCTGTAATAGCTGTCGGTTTCGGGCTTCAACAACGCCAGCTGAGGTGAGAGATGGCCCGGTTCGCTACTCAACAGGTGTCGCTGGCCCTGGCTGCGGTACTGGCGCTGGCTGGCTGCGGCGGCCGCGACGGTGGCACGGTTGTGAAATACCCGACGCTCGATGGCGCTCAGCCCCTGATCATCGGCCGCGGCGGCGCGCCCGGTTACCGGCCGGATCACACCCTGGAAAGCTACCGGAAGGCCATCGAGCTGGGCGCCGACTTCATCGAGCCCGACCTGGTGGCGACCCGGGATGGTGTGCTGGTGGCGCGGCATGAGCCGAACATCACCGAGACTACCGACGTGAAGTCGCGGCCCGAGTTCGCCAGCCGCAAGACGCTGAAGACGGTCGATGGCCTGGAGCAGGAAGGCTGGTTCGTCACCGACTTCACCCTCGCCGAACTCAAGACCCTGCGCGCCATCCAGCCCTTCGGCGACCGAAATCAGTCGTTCAACGGCTGGTTCCCGATTCCCACCTTCGAAGAGGTGCTGGACCTCGCCCGCAGCGAGAGCGCGCGCCTGGGGCGCAGCATCGGCGTGTGTCCCGAGACCCGGCACCCGACCTGGCATGCCAGCCAGGGGCTCAGGCTCGAGGACCGCCTGCTCGCCACCCTCGCCCGCTATGGTTACACCAGCAGGACCTCGCCGGTGATCCTGCAGTCCTTCGAGGTGGGCAGCCTCAAGTACCTGCGCCGCAGGACGCAGCTGCGCCTGGTGCAGCTGGTGGATGCCGACTACGTCAAGGCTGATGGCAGCCTACAGCTGGACCCGCCATTCGACAGGCCCTACGACTTCACGGCGGCCGGCGACGCCCGCACCTTCGCCAGCCTGTTGACGCCCGAGGGCCTCAAGGAGATCCGTACCTACGCCGACGGCATCGGCCCCTGGAAGCCTTATCTGGTGCCATCGCGGCTGCTGGACGCCAACCACGACGGCCAGCCGGACGATCTCAACGGCGACGGCCAGATCGACGACCGCGACCGGGTGCTGCTGCCGGCCACCGCCGTGGTCAGGAACGCCCATGCCGCCGGCCTGTTCGTCCACGCCTACACCTTCCGCAGCGAGCCCAGGTGGCTGGCCTCCGACTACCATGGCGACCCCCTGGCGGAGTACCGGCAGTTCTACAACCTGGGGGTAGATGGGGTGTTCAGCGAGTCTGCCGACCACGCCCGCGCCGCGCGCGACCGCTGATCCGCGATGCCTACCTGGCGGCTGGCTCCTTCGGGACTACGCCCGCTGGCGGAGCTGCGCGGATCTATTGCAACTCGCTGCACGGTGGCCGCTCGGCCGCCGACCGGATGTTCGCGTCGATTGTCGGTCAGTTGAGCGGCTGAGCGCGGATGTACAGTTCACCGGCCAAGCAATTCCCAGCTTCAAGCGCGGCTCAGTGCACCCTTGCCATAGAGAAATAATTTCTCTAGCATCCAATCCATGGCCACCGTACACAGCGACCGCAACTGGAAGATCAAGATCTACCCGGACGACCACGCGCCGCCGCACTTTCATGTGCAAACGCCCGAGGGCGAGTCGCTGGTGGAGATCGACGGGCTCAAGGTGCTCGGCAAAGGTGCTGAGCCCAAGGCTCTCAAGGCCGCCCTGGCGTGGGCGGCGCAACATACCGCGCAGTTGCAGCAGGTATGGAACGAGCAGAACCGGAGGAACTAGACCATGACCAGCAAAGTCCGCATCCAAAGCGTGGAACCCGTTGCCGGCCAGCATGCCTTGCAGGTCGAGTTCAGCAACCGCAAGCGCTACACCGTCCGGTTGGCCGAATACATCCGCAGCTTCCCGGTGCTCGAGCCGCTGGAAGACCTGGAGCTGTTCCGCACGGCTCAGGTGGGCGAATGGGGCTTCGATGTGACTTGGGACGACGACCTCGAACTGGCCGCCACCACGCTGCACCGTCTGGCGCTAGAGCAGGCCGGCGAGGTGATGCCGACCCAAGCGTTCAAACAGTGGCTGGCCGCCAATCAGCTCTCGCTGACTACGGCGGCCGTCGAGCTGGGCTTTACCCGGCGCACCATCACTGCCTATAGCAGCGGCGCGGCATTGATCCCCAAGCATGTAGCTCTGGCCTGCAAGGGCTGGGAATACGAGCACAAGGCCGTGGCTGGCAAAGCCGAAGGCAAGAAGGCACGCCGCGCGGCCGGCTGATGTCCGCGGTCGCAATCTTCTGCGGAGCGGTTCATCACCTCAGCGAATTCACGCAAGGTGGGTTTACTCAGGCGTCTTTGCCTTGCGGGCTGCCTTGGCTCGCTGCTTGCGAGCATGCAGCTGCTGTGCCGCCGCCAGTTGCCCCGCCGCTTCGTCATGGACATCGAGGATCACTCGCACGCCCAGTCCTTCCAGCACCTGGAACAGCTTGCCCCACTGCACGCTTTCGCCGCCGCTCTCCACCTTGCCCATGAACGACTCGCTGACGCCGATGCTGCCGGCGGCGTCGTCCTGGCGGATGGATTGAGCCTTGCGACTGGCCCGCACCACGGGGCCGATGGCGTCGGCGGAATCGAGTTCGATACGCATGCTGGAATCCTTGTGATCGTAAGGAATTATGGCTGAAGCAGGAGCTGCCTATCGCCAATCCTTGTAATCGCAAGGATTTCACGTCGAAGAGCGCAAGACAAGAATAAATCCATGCGAACGCATGGATTTTATCTTCTCACATGCTGAATCTCGGGAAATTCCTTTCGATCGCAAGGATTATATGAGGGCCCCGGCAGGGCGACCCAGACCCTGCAAAAGAGCAGGCTCATGCCCTCATGAGCCTGCTCTTTTCGTTCCAGCGGACGATTCAGTCAGGCGCAGTGAGGCGGCTATCCGCAGGTATTTCACCGTGCCGGACCAGCCGTGCTTGAACAGCCAGTTGCGAGGAGCAAACCATCGTCAAGCCGGAAACCGAGCACCCGTAGTCTGGGATTCCCGCATACCTGGTCGGGCCAGCCCCTACATACAGGTCATATCCGCCCCATCAGCACCAGGATGAGCACGATGATCAGCACCAGCCCCACGCCACCCACCGGGTAGTAGCCCCAGGAGCGGCTGTGCGGCCAGGCCGGCAGGACGCCGAGCAGGATGAGGATCAGGAGGATTAGCAGGATGGTACCCAGGCTCATGGCATTCTCCGCGGACTCGTCAGGGGTCGGTTCACTGCGCGGGGCCACAGTCACACCCGGCTTTCGGCATATGCGCAGCATGGGCGCATGTGCCGGTCCGATTCTGTACGGAAGCCCACACAGGGCGGTTTTTTTGACAACGGATGCCCGCCTCGGCGGACTTTCTGCGCCGGCGCCTGCTGGCGTTGGAATTCCCTATGCGGCCTAGCGCCGCTGCCGGCGGATCACAGCCAGTACTCCCACAGGCGCCCGAGCACTTCCTTGGCACGCTCGTCGATCCCGCGGCGGCGCCACTGCTCGAGGGTGACCTGCCTCGACTGGGCCAGGTCGGCGAGAAACGCGGCGCGCATGCGCTCGCCGAAGTCGTTGCCGAGCACCACCGCATTGACCTCGTGGTTGTGCAGGAAGCTGCGCCAATCGAGGTTGGTCGAGCCCACCGTGGACCACACGCCATCGATCACCGCGCTCTTCACGTGCAGCAGGGCGTCGCGGCGCTGGTACAGCTTGACGCCGGCCTTCAGCAGCTCGCCGTAGTAGGCGCGACCGGCATAGAACACCAGCCACGAATCGGTATGGCCGGGCAGCAGCAGGCGGACGTCGACGCCACGCGCCACCGCCGACTTGAGCGCATCCAGCAGTTGCGGGTCGGGCGCGAAGTAGCCGTTGGTCAGCCAGATTTCGCTCTGCGCGCTGCGCAGCGCCGAGATCAGCGTGACGTAGATGAGGCTGTAGGGATCTTCCGGCGAGCTGCCGATGGCCCGCACCAGCTCCTTGCCCTTGGCCTGCAACGGCGGGAAATAGTGGCGCGCCGCCAGCGGCGGGCCGTTTTGCTCGGTCCATGCCTCGATGAACAGCTTCTGCAGCTCGGCGACCACCGGCCCTTCCACCCGCAGGTCGGTATCGCGCCAGGGCAGGACTGCGCCTTCCCGTACCTTGAAGTCCGCGCTGAACGATCCGCCCGCGTAGACGCTGGCGATGTTGATGCCGCCCAGGAAGGCGACGCGCCCGTCGATGATCATGATCTTGCGGTGGTCGCGCTGGTTCACCTCCCAACCGGCCTTGGCGGTCAGCGGGTTGATCGGGTTGAACTCCACAATCTTTATGCCTTCATCGCTGAGGCGGGTGAAGAATTCGTCCGGTGTCTTGATGGTGCCGACACTGTCGCGAATCAGGTTGACCTGCACACCGGCGCGCTGGCGGGCGATCAGGACTTCGGCGAAGCGCTGACCGACCTCTTCGTCGTCGAAAATATAGGTCTCCACGTTGATGTGGTCGCGCGCGGAGGCGATGGCCTCCATCATCGACTCATAGGTCTTCGGACCGTTCTGCAGCAGCTCGACGTGGTTGCCGGTGACCAGGGGACTGCCGGCGACGGCCTCCTCGACTCTCAGGTGCAGGTCGAAGAAGTCCTTGGCCCCGCCCTCGGCCTCGATGCGCTCGAGGATGGCCTTGCTGCGTGCGGGCGACAGCGGGCCATCGGCACCCTCGAGCTGGACCGACGACGGGCCGTCGTGGCGTGCCATGTCCGGCACCAGGGTGGGCAGTGCGCTGCAGGCGCCGAACAACGCCAGACACAGCATCGCCGCTACGGTCGTCGCGAACGCTGCCAGTCGTCTTAGCGTGGGCACTGTCGCTATCCTCCTGGCAGCCTTCGGCCAGCCGAGTGGATCGAACATCACCGCCTTGGTATGGATCAGGCTGTCACCGCTCGCCTGATGGGCGACCAGAGAAAACTGGCCGCGTCGGTCTCTCTGCTTAGATAGACGCGGAACCGGCAATCGGTCAAGGGCCCGCAGCCCGCCGGCATGGCCGGGTCCGACGCGGCCATGTCGACATCGACAATGACTTCCCGTGAGTGAGCGTCTAGAACGTCAGCCCCTTGGCGTCGACGCTCTTCACGCCGCGCACGTTCTGCGCGAGTTCGACCGCCAAGTCACGTTCGGCGCTGCTATCGACCTTGCCGCTCAGGGTGACGTTGCCGTTCTGGGTATCGACATCGATGTCGGAGCCGGCGACATCGCTGGAGTACAGCAGGGTGGACTTCACCTTGGTGGTGATCCAGGTATCGGCGATATCGGCCTTGGCCTCGCTCGCGGTGCTCTCGTTGTCCTCGGCATCGGCATCGGCATCGGCATCGGCATCCTCGTCAGCGTTCGCCTTTTTGCTGTCGACCACCAGCTGGTTGCTCACCGAAACCACGCCGCGCGTGGCCTTGGCCAGGCGTCCGGCGGCATCCCGGGCCGCGGTGCTGTCGGCGGTGCCGCTCAGGGTCACCCGCCCCCGCCGGGTCTCGACGTGGGTGGACAGGCCCTCGGTGTGGCGGCTCCACAGCAGCTTCGACTTGATCGCCGCGGTGATGCTGGCGTCCTCGATGCGATCGCCATAATTCGGTTCGGTACTGGCCTTGGGTGCGTATTCGGGCTTGACCTCGATCTGGTTGTCCACCTCGGTAATGCCATCGACGCCCACGGCGATTTCCTTGGCCAGCTCCTTGTTGACCTCCTCATCGACCGTCCCGGTCAGCGTGGCCTTGCCGTCCTTCACCGATACCTTGAGGTCCAGAGCGCGCAAATTGGGACTCAGCGCATAGGTCGTCCATATCTGGGTTTCCTGGCGGGCATCGGTCACCTCGCCAGCGGTGACCATGCCGCTCATGGCGCTCAGCGCCAGCGCGATGCCGGCGGCCAGGATGAGCTTGCAGGGCTGTGCATACATGTGGGCTCTCCTTTGGAGAAAGCAACCGTTGCCGGTCGGACACCGTCGCCTGACGGCGCCCGACCGGCACGAGTATCGCCTCACACTGGCGAAAGTTCCGGCCGTGCCGGAACGGTGGGTGGCTCGACAGACCGCGTTACCTGTTCTTGTCGAGGAATTCCTTGACCTGCCTTTCGGCCTCTTCGCGCTCGATGGCGTAGCGCTCCTGCACCAGCCCTGCGAGCTTATCTGCGTGACCTTCGGTTTCCAGCAGTTCATCGTCGGTCAACTTGCCCCAAGCGATCTTGGCGTTGCCGACCTGCTGCTTCCACTTGGCCTTGAGTTCGTCTGCACTGGGTCTCATGATGGCTTTCCTCTGGACCGGCCACATCGCGTGATTGCGCATGCCGGAATCAGCACAATGCCAGCGAATGAGCCCTGCATCGGTGCGCTGGCGCACTTATGCCGTTCATGCTGGATGATCTTGAAATCCAGCGTCTTCGCTTCATATCGGCACGAATGGGTGCTGAATCTCGACCTGATGGTCGCGCCCATCGTCGATCAGCGGGATCTCCTCGGCGTCCTGCTCGACCCCGTCCAGGCGGAATTGCGCGCGCTCCTCGGCCGAGGCGGTGTGCCGCACGGCGATGTGGTAGGTGCTCGCGCCAAAGCGGTAATGCAGGGTGAAGCCGGGCCACTGCGCGGGCAGCACGGGGCGGATGCGCAGGGAGTCGCCGTGCCGCTGCAGGCCCAGCAGGGACTCCACGATCAGCCGGTACATCCAGCCGGCCGAGCCGGTGTACCAGGTCCAGCCACCGCGTCCGGCGTGGGGGTATACGCCGTAGACGTCGGCGGCCACCACGTAGGGCTCGACCTTGTAGGTCTCGATCGCCTCGGCGCTGCCGCCATGGCTGACCGGGTTGATCATGCGCAGCAGCTCCCAGGCCCGCGCACTGTCGCCCAGTGCGGCGAACGCCATGGTCGCCCACACCGCGGCATGGGTGTACTGGCCGCCGTTCTCGCGCACGCCGGGCACGTAACCCTTGATGTAGCCGGGGTCGAGCGGGGAACGGTCGAAGGGGGGTTCGAGCAGCTGGATCAGCCCGACATCGCGGCGCACCAGATAGCGCTCGAGCGAATCCATCGCCTGGCGCCGCCGCGTGTCGGGCGCGGCGCCGGAGAGCACCGACCAGCTTTGGGCGATCGAATCGATCCGGCATTCGTCGTTGCCCGCCGAGCCCAGCGGCGTGCCGTCGTCGAAATAGGCGCGGCGATACCAGGCGCCATCCCAGCCGTGCTCCTCGAGGTTGCCCTGGAGGATGGCGGCCTCCTCCTCGCAGCGCAGGGCGAAGGCCTCATCGCCCTGCGCGCGGGCGGTGCCGGCGAACTTCAGCAGCACCTCGTAGAGGAAGAAGCCCAGCCACACGCTTTCGCCCTGGCCCTGCTCGCCCACCCGGTTCATGCCGTCGTTCCAGTCGCCGGCGCCGATCAGCGGCAAGCCGTGCGCGCCGCGCGCCATGCCGTGCTCGATGGCGCGCACGCAGTGCCGATACAGCGTTTCGTCCAGCGGCGCACGCCCCGGCAGGTCGTAGTAGGACTCCTCGCCCGGAGCCAGGAGGCGACCGTCGAGATAGCCGGCCGATTCGTCGAGCACGCTGCGATCCCCGGTGACCTCCACATAGCGGCTGGCGGCCAGGGGCAGCCACAGGTAGTCGTCGGAACACTGGGTACGCACGCCGCGCCCCAGGGGCGGGTGCCACCAGTGCTGCACGTCGCCCTCGCGGAACTGGCGCGAGGCGCACAGCAGCAGGTGCTGGCGCGCGGCCTGCGGCGCAGCGTGGAGCATCGCCATGACATCCTGCAGCTGGTCGCGGAAGCCGTACGCCCCGCCGGACTGGTAATAGCCGCTGCGCGCCCAGAAGCGACAGGCGATGACCTGGTACAGCAACCAGCCGTTGGCCAGTACGTCGATGGCCGGATCGGGCGTCTCCACCTGCACCCTGCCCAGCGTCTCGCTCCAGTGCGCCTGGACGGCGTCGAGCACCGCGACCGCCGCGGCGCCGCCGCGAAAGCGCTCCAGCAGGGCGTGCGCCGCCGCGGCATCGCGCTCCGCGCCCAGGCGGAACACCACCTCGTGGCTGGCCCCGGCGGCCAGCTCGAAGCCGACCTGGATCGCCGCGCAGGGGTCCAGCCCGGCGCCGAGCCGTCCGGACAGCCGGGTCTGGTTCAGCGCCGCCGGCGCCTGCAGGTTGCCGTTGCGGCCGATGAACTCGCTACGGTCGGTGGTGAGGCTGCGAGTGGGCGCATCGACATCGAAGAACGCCACCCGGCCGGGAAACTCCAGCGAATAGGCGTTGTGCGCCAGCAGCGCGCCTTGCGGGTCGGCCTCGCTGACCACGTGCATCGCCGACTTGGCGCGCAGGTCGCCCAGCACCCACTCGACATAGCCGGTGGCGGACAGCCGGCGCGTCCGCCCGGAGTCGTTACGCACCGTGAGGCGGGAAAACTTGATCGGTGCATCCAGCGCCACGTACACCCACAGCTCGCTGTGAATGCCGTCCTCGTCGTGCTCGAACACGCTGTAGCCGAAGCCGTGGCGGGTCACGTAGGCGCCGCTGCCGCGCCGCGGCAGCGGGGTCGGCGACCAGTAGTGGCCGCTCATCTCGTCGCGCAGATAGAACGCTTCGCCGCTGGTATCGACCACCGGATCGCTGTACCAGGGCGTCAGGCGGAACTCGTGGGCGTTCTCGCTCCAGGTGTAGGCGCCGCCGCTCTCGGAGAGGACGGTGCCGAAGTCGGGATTGGCCAGGACGTTGACCCAGGGCGCCGGGGTCGCCTGCCCCGGCTGCAGGGTCACCACGTACTCGCGGCCGTCCGCGCTGAAGCCGCCGTAGGGATTGCGCAGGATCAGCGGGTCCGCCGCGCTGGCGTGCGCGGCGGCGGGCTGGGCGACCGGAATGGTGGGGCGCATCAGGTTCGGCTCGAAGCGCGGCAGCGGCAGCTCCACGCGGCGCCGGTTCACCTGCTCGGCCAGGCCGCCATGGTCGTCGCTGACGATGACGCGGGCGATCGCCTGCATGAGGATGCGATCCTCGTTCGACAGCTGCTGGGCCAGCCGCACGAAGACCCCGCCCGGACGGTCGATCAGGCTGGCATCGATGCCCGAGGCGAGCAGGCCCATGATCAGGTCCTGCAGGTATTGGCGGTAGCCGGCGCGGTCCTCGTTCCAGATCACCAGATCCACCATCAGGCCTTTCAGGCGCCAGTAGGCATGCGCCTGCACCATCTGGTGGACCAGCTCGATGTTCTCCGGCGCGTGGATCTGCACCAGCACGATCGGCAGATCGCCGGAGATGCCCTGCCCCCACAGGCCAGACTGGTTGCGTTGATTGGCGGTGAGCACGCTGGCGTCGCCTCGGAAGACCGAATTGGCGAACACCACCGAGGTGGCCAGTTGCTCGTACAGCTGCGCATCGGCCTCCGAGAGGTTGAGCTGGCGGCGCAGGACCTGGTTGTGGGTCCACGCCAGGTCGAACACGCGGTCGGCCAGGTGGCGGTCGCGGTACTTGTCGATCAGTTGCAGGCAGCCCTCGCGACTGGGGTGGAAGCCGGTCATCAGGTCGATGGTCGCCGACTGGTCGGGATCGAGGGTGACGCGGCAGCGGATCGCCACGATCGGATCGAGCACCGAGCCGGCGCTGTTGGAGAGCAGGCCCTGGCCGTCGGGCGTGGCGTCCATGGCCGCCGGACGGACGAGACTGCGGCCGCGGCCGATGAAGCGCCGGCGGTCGGTTTCGTAGGAGATCGAGTCGATGGCGACCTCGTGCGCCGCCAGCATGTGGCACATCCAGGGCGCCACTTCCTCGTCGGAGCGCGGCCGCCGGGTGCAGAGGATCGCCTGCAGCGGCTCCACCAGTTCGGTCTGCACGAACAGGTTGCTGAAGGCCGGGTGCAGCGCGTCGCTGATCGCCGGCGCCAGCACCACCTCGGCGTAGCTGGTGAGCTCGATGGTGCGGCGCACGCGGGCACGGTTGGTGATATGCAGGCGGCGCAGTTCGATGTCGTCTTCGGGCGAGACGACGATCTCGGTATGGGTGTCGAAGTCGCGCTCGCGGACGCGGAATTCGGCCCGCGCCTCGGAGAAGATCGCCTCGTAGCTTTGCGGGCGCCGCAGCGTCGGCTGGTGGGCGCTGGACCAGAAGGCGCCGCTGGCGACCTCGCGCAGATAGCAGAACATGCCCCAGTTGTCGCAGGTGATGTCCTCGTGCCAGCGGGTCAGCGCCAGGTCGCGGCAGCGGCTGTAGCCGCCCCCGCCGCTGCTCACCATGACGTGGTAGCGACCGTTGGACAGCAGCTTCACCGCGGGCCGGCGGCGGTCGGGATCGGCGAACACCCGCAGCTTGGCGGCGTTGGCCTGGGCACTCTCCTCGGGGGTGGCGAGACCGGAGGCGTGCAGGTATTCGGCGGCCGTTTTCGGGATGCGCTCCTGCAGCAGCAGGGCATTGGCGCGAAATTGCGGATCGGACTCGAAGCGGCGTTGCATCGGTCGGTTCAGCAGCACGTTGGCCAGCGCCAGCAGGCTCATGCCCTGGTGGTGGGCCATGAACGAGCGGACCACCACCGCGTCGTGCCCGCGCGGCAGGCGTGCCGCGGTGTAGTCGATGGCCTCGTGCAGGCCGAAGCGTCCGGCCAGGCCTTGCCCGGCGAGGCGTTGCAGATTCGCGCAGGCCTCCTGCGGCGCCACCATCAACGCCAGCGCCGTGGCGTACGGCGCCACCACCACCTCCTCGCCCAGCCCGCGCTGCAACCCCAGCCCCGGCACGCCGAAGGCGCGGTACTGGTAGTTGAAGTTGACGTCCCGCGTGCTGTAGCCCGACTCCGAGACGCCCCAGGGCAGCCCCAGCTGGTGGCCGTACTCGATCTGCCGGGCCACCGCCGCGCGGCAGGTCTGGTCGAGCAGCGTGCCGTCGTGGCTGGGCATCACCAGCAGCGGCATCAGGTACTCGAACATCGACCCGGACCAGGACAGCAGGACCGGCACGCCGCCGTTGCTGGTCAGCAGCCGGCTGAGGGTGAACCAGCTCTGCTGGGGCGACTGGCCCTGGGCGATGGTCACGAAGTTGGTGAGGCGCGCCTCCGAGGCCAGCAGGTCGTAATAGCTCGTATCGCGCAGGTGCTCGTCGGCGTTGTAGCCGATGGCGAACAGGTTGCTGCGCGCGTCGTAGAGAAAGCTGAAATCCATCGTCGCCAGATCGCCGGCCAGTTGGGCCAGCCGCGCGGCGGTGGCGATGCGCTGGGCAGCCTGCCGCTGCACCTCTGCGACCTGCTCGCGCTGCGCCTCGGGCCAGCGCTCGATATCCAGCTCCACCAGCTGGCGCCAGCTCGGCAGCCGCGGCAACTTGTCGGCGGCCCCGTCGTCCCTGTCTTTCCCGAGTTCCGGCAGCAGGAAGCGGCTCAGTTCGGCGTACTGGTCGTGGCATTGCGCGACCAGCGCCTCCAGCCAGAAGCCGACCTCGCTGCCGGGCGTGGCATCGATCGCGACGGCCAGCGCTTCCGCGCGCGCCACGAACGCACGCAGGCAGTCGGCCGCGGCCGCCAGCGAGGACGGCAGGTTGGCCCGCGCCGACTCCAGTTGCGCCTGCAGCGCGCGCATCTCGACGCTGCGCAGCGCAGCGCCCGGCAGCGCCTCGCACAGCACATCGATGGTGTCGCCCAGCCCCCGCAGCTGGCGCGCGTCGAACACCCGCTCGTCGGCCAGCTCCAGCAGGCCGGGGCGCAGGGTCAGCAGCAGGCCGGCCAGGTTGCCGCTGTCCACCGTGGAGACGTAGCGCGGCGGCAGGATCTGCAGCGTCTGGGTGTCGTACCAGTTGTAGAAGTGGTCGCGGTAGCGCTCCAGCCGGTTCATGACGGTGAGCGACTGATCCAGGCGTTCCAGCAATCGCCCGGCGCTCAGGTAGCCGAAATCGTAGGCGGCCAGGTGCGCCAGCAGGCTCATGCCCATGTTGGTCGGCGAGGTGCGATGGGCGACGACGAGGGTGGGCTCCTCCTGCATATTGTCCGGCGGCAGCCAGTTGTCCTGCGGGCCGACGTGGTGGTCGAAGAATGCCCAGGTGCGCCGCGCCAGGGCGCGCAGGAAGCACAGCTCCTCGTCGGTCGGCACGAACACGACATGGGCCGGCGGCTTGCCCAGCCACCAGGCAATGGCCGGCGACACCATCCACAGCAGCAGCAGCGGCAGGGCGACTGCCAGGGCCTCGGGGCGCGACAGCAGGGCGAGGAACACCAGCACGCCCAGCAGCGGGCTGATCCACATTTCCCGGTAGGGCCCGGACAGTTCGTGGACGCCGGTGCGCTCCACTTCCTGGAAGGGAGTCCACTGCAGCAGCCGGCGATGACTGATCAGCATGCGCCACAGCGTCCGTCCGATCGCGTCCAGGGAGCACTGCGCCTCGCACGGCAGCCACGCCAGGGTCAGCGCGGCGCGCAGGACATTCTGTCCCGCGGCGCGCAGGACCACCGCCATATGCTGGTCGAGCGGCACGTCGTGGGGCTTGTGAAAGACTTCCTGCAGCGACGCCAGCAGCGGCGGGATCAGCAGCAGGGCGATGATGGCCAGGGTCCAGTTGCCCGGGTGCGCCACGGCGAACCAGCCGAGCAGCAGCATCGCCAGCAGGGCTATCGGCTCGAGGCTGCGGCGCAGGTTGTCGAAGATCTTCCAGCGCGCCAGGGCGCTCAACCGATTGCGCTCCAGGCCCGGGCATTGCGACGGCACCCACGGCAGCAGCCACGGCAACAGCTGCCAGTCGCCGCGAATCCAGCGATGCCGGCGCTGGCTGTCGACGCTGTAGCGCGAGGGATACTCCTCGAACAGCTGCACATCGCTGAGCAGCCCCGAGCGCGCGTAGCAACCCTCGATCAGGTCGTGGCTGAGAATGCGGTTGTCCGGGAAGCACCCGGCGAGGGCGTGCTCGAAGGCATCCACGGCGTAGATGCCCTTGCCGATGAAGGAGCCTTGCTTGAACAGGTCCTGATAGACGTCCGAGACGGCGCGGGTGTAGGGGTCGATGCCGGCTTCGCTGCCGAACAGCCGGGCATAGGGGGAGCGCGCCGTGCTGGGCAGGCTGATCCCCACCCGCGGCTGGAGGATGCCGTAGCCGCCGGTGATGCCGCGCTGCTCCGGATCGTAGACGGCATGATTGAGCGGATGCTCCATAGCACCGATGAACTGGCGCGCCGCGTCGCGCGGCAACTGGGTGTCGGTGTCCAGGGTGATGACGTAGCGCACCTGCTGCAGGGCCGCGAGATTGCCGACGATCAGCGCAAAGTTCTCCGCGCCCCTGCCGCGCAGCAGGGCATTGAGGTCGGCGAGCTTGCCACGCTTGCGCTCGTGGCCCATCCACACCTGCTCGGCCGGGTTCCAGCGGCGCGCGCGGTGGAACAGGAAGAAGTGATCGGCGTCGGGATACTTGCGGTTCAACTCCTCGATGCGTTCGCTGGCCAGCGCCAGCAGCTGCGCATCCTCCTCCAGCACCTCGCTCGCCGCATCCATGTAGTCGGTCAGCAGGGCGAAATGCAGATGGGCGTCGCGGTTGGCCAGAAAACGCACCTCGAGGCCCTCGACCAGCGCATCGACATCTTCCAGCCGGGCGATCAGCGTCGGCACCACCACCAGCGTGCGCGCCTCGGCGGGGATGCCCTCGCTCAGGTCCAGGCGCGGCAGTTGGCTCGGCGGCACGGTCAGGGTGACCAGCCAGTTGACCAGGCCGAACGCCAGCCGGCTGGTGGTCAGCAGCGCCGGCACCGCGAGCAGCCACAGCAGCAGCCCGTGCCAGTCGCTATCGCGGGCAACCTCGAAGAACGGCACGGCGAACAGCAGCGTCAGCAGCGTGGCCAGGCCGAGGTAGAAGGCCAGCGGTGCGCGCCCCAGCATCCGCAGGTAGCGCTCCTTGAAAGTCCCGTGCGCGCCGAGGCGGCGCTCCAGCTCGGGCAGGCCCTCGTCGATCAGGTAGAAGCCGACATGGCCGCCAACGCCAGCGCGGCGATCCGGCTCGCCACTGGCCTGCGCCAGTTCGAGCGCCGCGCGCGCCACGTCCTGTTCCGCGTGCGCGCTGTTGCGCGCCAGGCGCTCGACGGCATGCCGGTAAAGGTCGCGCGTCGCGAAGTCCATGGCGGCATAGATCCCCGGCGGGTCCTGCCGCAGCACCTGCTCGACGAGGCTCAGGCTCTCGACGAACTCGCGCCAGTCGGTCGCCGACAGCAGGCGCAGGCTGCCGATGGAGTTGCCGATGGACACCTGGTCGGTCGCCTGGTGCTGCGCCTCCATCTGCACCATGTACTCGATGGTGTGCCCCTCCTCGGCCAGGTGCTGCTCGATCCAGGTCAGCGGCAGGGCCAGCGCCGGGCTCTGCCCCTGCAACCGGCGCACCAGCTCGGCGACGAACGAACTGGTCATCGGCGGCTTCGAGCGGGCCATGTCGGCGACGCTGAGCACGATATTCTTCGGGTCGCGCTCGGCCGCCTCGGTCATCCGGTCGGCCCAGTCGTCGGCCAGGCTGCGATCGCTCCATTTCGCCATGACCCGCGAGGACACCCGGCGCAGGTTCTCGATCAGCGCCAGGCGCAGCATGATCGGGATCGCCCACAGCTCGCCGAGGGTGAGCGGAGTGACCGTCTGGTAGGCGGCGACGAAGCGGCTGAGGATCTCGCTGTCGACTCGGCCATCGCCATGGGAAATGATCTCCAGGGCAATGTCATAGATTCGCGGCAGCCCGGCCGAGGGGCCATCCGCCAGACACGGCAATTCGCGGCTGTAGCCCTTGGGCAGGTGCTTGTGGGCGATGCGGATCTGTTCCTCGATCAGGTAGAAGTTGTCGAGCAACCACTCCGCGGCGGGCATGACGCGCCGGCTGGAGCGCGTCGCGGTGGTCAGCGTTTCGCAGCTGTTTACCAGCAGGGCTTCGTTGTCGGCCAGCCGAGGCAACAGCGAGTCGCCCGTCGAGCGTCGACTCAAATGGTGCTCGTGGGCCAACTGGACGCCATGGCTGGCCATCTGTTCGGCGCTGAACAGCTCGGCGCGCAACGCGGGCTCGTACGCGAACGTGCGGGACGCGCCGCGCCAGAGACGAAACCCGGTTTCCAGTCGGCGCAACTGGAGCAGGGCAAGAATCCGCTGGATGTTCATCGCTTCCCGGCCGGCAGGCTGAACCGTGAAAGAGACTTTTTAGCGTAGCGAAGTTTTTTCTGTCTGGAGACGGGGGATGGATAGGCGGAAGAGCAGCGCCCATGCCAGGGCCGCGCGCGGGCTTCGATCCGCCTGGGCTTCAGGGCGGCTGTCGCCTGGCGGGGGAAGCGCAGCCGGCAGCTGTGCGCGGCTCTATAATGGGCCGGCAGGTCATGGGCGGTTCGCCGCGCCTGGCCCTGCGCTCTTCTCAAGGCGCGCCCGAGCGCCAGCAATACAGCGGGGAAGATCGAGGATGGTGACCACGACAACCCAGCGGCCGGACGGCGCGTCCGCCGCACGGGAGCCCAGCCCGCTCCCCTCGCCTGCCGTGGCACCCGCCGGTGCCGCGCTCACACCCGTTCAGCGCGCGGTCGCCCTGTTCATCGGCGGCGCCGGCGACAAGCGGCCCTACTTCCTCGCCGGCCCCTACCGCAACATGGCCTACGCGCTGAACGCCTTCGACCAGCGTCTCAAAGCCGCCGGCCAGGTGGAGAGCTACCAGTCGCTCTACCTGGGCTATCACGAGATAGGGAGCGCATCCGCCATCGACCGGCTGGTGGCGGCGCAGATCCCGGACCAGACCACGCCGATCTATATCGTCGGCCACAGCCTCGGCGCCTGGAACGGTGCGCATCTGGCTCAGCGCCTTAGCGGCCGGGGCTATCGGGTGGCGATGCTGGTGACCCTGGACCCGGTGGGTTCGGGCCTGCTGGTACGGCTGGGTTCGCGGATGCCCTATAAGCGACCGGCGCCCCGCTGCGACGTCTGGATCAACGTGCGCGCCGAGCCGGGGCGGTCGAACGCTTCGGATCTGGTGGCGCGGCTGGGGCGCAAGTGGCAGGTCGCCGGCGCGCCGGACATCGACGAGGCGCTGGACACCAACCACGCCAATGCCTGGACGCTGCTCTCCGATCCGCTGCACGACGGCCGCTCGGCGGCCGACCATCTGCTCGAGTCGATTGCCCGCCAGTTGCGCGGCTGAGCGCCCCCACCGCAGCCCGGCACCTCACCCGCTCCCTTACAGGTACTTGAGCCAGGCGATATCGCGCCGGCGCGCCTTCAGGCGGGCGAACCACCGCACCGGCAGGTAAAGCGCCACCGCCAGCACCACCGCTCCTGCCCACACCGCCAGGACCGAGTCGAAGCCGAAGTACTGGCCGTGGTTGGCTCCCCAGATCGCCAGGCTGGCCAGGTACAACAGCTTCAGCACATAGAGGTGCAGCAGGTAGAGGAACATCGGCGCCGCGCCGAACACCGCCAGCCAGTGCACCAGACGCCCTTGGTGGCGCCGTTCGAACAGCACCAGCAGCAACAGGCCGACGCCCAGGGTCAGCGCCAGGAACAACAGCGAGGGCGGGTATTTGGTGATGTTGAAGAAGCTCATCAGCGTCTGGAGACCGGTTTCGCCGTGGAGCCAGGGCTTTTCGCCGTAGCCGTTGAGCAGGCGCAGCACCAGGAAGCCCACCAGCAGCCCGGCGCCGGTGACGATCAGGCGCTGCTGACGTTGCGCCACCGCGCTTGCCCGACCGAACCAGGGACCGATGGCGTAGCCCAGGGCGATCACCCCGATCCAGGGCAGCACCGGATAGGAAGTGCGCAGGCGCAGCCCCTCCGATACCTCGATCCAGCCCCGGTCATGCAGCACCGCCCACGGGATGTGCAGCCAGGACTCCACCGGGAAGTGCAGGCCGTCGAGCAGGTTGTGCCCGGCGACCAGGGCCATCCCCAGGCCGATCAGCAGCGCGCGCGGCAACCAGAGCAACACGCCAAGCGCCAGCATACTCAGGCCAATCGCCCAGATCACCTGCAGGTAGATCACGCTCGGCGGCAGCTGGAAGGTCCAGGCGAAGTTCACCAGGGTGAATTCGAGCACCACCAGGAACAGCCCGCGCTTGAACAGGAAGCTGGACACCGCCGCCCTGCCCTGCTGCTTCTCGCCATAGAGGAAGGCCGAGAGCCCAGTAAGCAGGATGAACACCGGGGCGCACAGATGGGCCAGGGTGCGGCTGAAGAACAGCGCCGGATCGGTCTGCAGGACGTCCATGGGGTCGGACACCTGCATATGCAGGTAGAAGGTCTCACGCACGTGATCCAGCAGCATGAACAGGATCACCAGCCCGCGCAGGGCGTCGATCGAATGGAGACGGGTGGAAGTCGTTGGAGTCATAAGGGCTATCCTGATGCAATGTAATATTATTACACTTCAGAAAACGCCTGACCAACCCACCAAGATGGGGAGCAGCGATGGCCGACATGCCATGTCGTTGCCGCTCACCCGCTCCACTCGCTCGATCGAAGCCATCCGCCCGCGCCGTCGCCGCTCCAAGGAACCCTCGTGATCCGCAATTCCCGCCTGCCCCTTGCGTTCGCCCTGGCCACCCAGGTCGCCGCTGCCCAAGCCGAATCCGCCCAGGAACAGACCAACGGCTTTGTCGAGGACAGTCGCTGGACGCTGCTCAATCGCAGCGTTTACGACAACCGCGAGTATCGCCACGGCGCCCGCAGCAACGGCGCGCGCAATGCACTCAAGCCATTCGCCGCGCGCAACGGCTATGCCGAGGAATGGGCCTATGGCCTGATGGGCACCGTTCAATCCGGCTTCACCCGGGGCACGCTGGGGGTCGGCATCGATGCTCACCTGTACCACGGCCACAAGCTCGACAGCGGCGGCGGGCGCGCCGGCAAAGCGCGTCTGCTGGGCATCGACAACGACAGACAGGTCAAGGACGAGATGACCCGCGGCGGCGCGGCGCTCAAGCTGCGCGCCTCGTCCAGCACCCTGGCCTTTGGCGAGCAGCGGTTGAAAACGCCGGTCTTCAGTTCATCGGACAGCCGCCTGCTGCCGGAGACCGCGACCGGATTCCTCCTGCAGAGCAACGAGTTCGAGAAGCTGGGCCTAGTCGCCGGCCATTTCACCGAAAGCACCGACCGCAACGCCTCCAGCCATGACCAGAGGTTCGTGGTGAACTATTCCAACGGCCAGCAGGGCGACAGCTTCGATCTTGCAGGGCTGGTGTACCGCGGCGTCGACGGCCTGACCGGCAGTCTCTACAGCTCACGCTACGAGGACAACTGGCGCCAGCACTACCTGGGCGGCGTCTACAGCCATGTACTGAGCGACGGGCGCAAGCTGTCGTTCAACCCCAACCTCTATCGCACCACCGACGCCGGCGACGCCTTGTCGGGGCGGATCGACAACACCACCTGGAGCCTGGTGTCGAGCTACGCGCACGGGGCGCACACCCTCAGCCTCGGCTATCAGCAGGTGGATGGCGACACGCCGTTCGACTACGTCACCCGGGGCGCCATCTGGCTCGGCAACGCCGCGCAGCTCTCCGACTTCAATGCCCCCAACGAACGCTCCTGGCAGCTGCGTTACGACCTGGCGCTGGCGACGTTCGGCTTGCCGGGGCTGGTGCTGAGCGCGGCCTATCTACGCGGCGCCGAGATAGACGGCAGCCACATCGACCCAAACGGCGGTTACGCCTACCTGGGCTACGGTCAGGGCGGCAAGCACTGGGAACGCGACCTCGAGGCCCGCTACGTGATCCAGAGCGGCGCGGCCAAGGGCCTGACCTTCTCGCTGCGGCACAACACGCACCGGGGCAACACCGCACAGGCTGAACTCGATACCGACCAGATCCGCCTGGTCGTGGAGTTCCCCTTGGGCGGCACGTTCTGAGGCCGCCCCGGCAGTGCGTTGGCGGTGGAGGACGACTCCAAAATGGGGTTTTCTAAAGGCGCATTAGGGAAACGAGAGATTTGCCTTGCCGACCTGGTCTATTCAGCCGCCTTTGCCTTACGGGATGCCTTGGTGCGCTGCTTGTGGTTTCCTGTGGCACACGGCGAAGCAATACATAGTCCCTCCGAGCGCATGGATTTAATGCCTTCGCACGAGGGATGACTGCCAATCCATACGTCTGCAAGGATAACGGTGACCTCTCTCGCAAAGCCGATACGCCACTCCGAACGACAATCGCAAGGCGATCCAGATTTCAGTAGGGTGATGCGGTCTCAGTCCTATCTCACGATTGAGTCTTTCAAGGATGAAAAACTAACGAAAGGAACTCGTATGGCAAAGCCAGCCGCTCGTCTCTCCGACCCTACCAGTTGCCCGGTTCCTGGGCATGGCACAAACCCAATAGCCGCAGGCTCTCCTGACGTCCTGTTCGATGGTCTCCCTGCTGCCCGGCAGAACGACCCAAGTGCATGTGGCAGTCCACTGGTGTCTGGGTTGTCTTCCACAGTGATCATCAACGGTCAGCCTGCAGCCACTGTGGGGAGTAGTGGCGCACATGGAAATATTGTGATCGGCGGCTCTGGAACGGTCATTATCGGAGACAACTTCACTCCTGCGCCCTTTATACAGCCCACCCCACTTCGTTTTGCGAAGAAATTTGCCCAAGTCTTCGCCATCACTGACAGCGAAACCGGCCAACCACTGGCCAATCGGGAGTTCGTCGCTGTGGTGGATGGCCGCGAAAAGTTCGGAGCTACCGATGCCAGCGGCTTGGCTCACATACAGGCTCCATCAGCGGACTCGGTCATTTCAGTGCATGTCCTGTTCAAATCTCCGGCGCGCGCACTCACTGAGCTGTCGGAGAACGCCCAATGACTGGTATCGCCTTCAAGACCACTGCCAAGGCACAAGAGGTGAAGCCTGGCCAGCCGCTGGTGCCGGTTGCAATCACCGTCAACGACCGGGCGGCAACTCGCGAGGCGATCATCCGCAAGGTGCGCTCGCTTGGGCATCAATTCGTCGAGCGCTCTGGATGGAGGGCTATCCCTGCCAAGGATGGAATGGAGTCGGATTGGGATTACTCAATGGTAGCTTTTCACCATGCTGGTCGTAGCTACCGTTGTGGGCATGGCGGTGATCAGATGAGAGATACCCAAGAGGAACAGCTTGACAAAAAATACGACGACATCGCCTATCATTTTGGAATTGATTGCAGCGGAACTATTTATGAAGGGCGCGACATCCGCCTAAAAGGTGGCAGTGTTCGCGGATATAACACCGGCGTCGTGGGTGTAGTTTTCTTGAATAACCTCACTACCGCTGCCGAGGGAGATGATATCTGGTCAATGGGGCGTGAAACCCTTGAAGGCTTTGGGGTTAATACAACCAACGCTATACCTCCCCTTCAGATTGAGGCTGCAGTTAATTTGCTCAGCGCCCTTAAAAGCGTATTCGTTATCAAACGACTAGGTGGACATCGTGAGTTTCCTGGGCAGGCTGCAGACGGAAAAATATGCCCGGGCAATATTGGAATGGAACTTGTGAGAAATATGAGAGCGGTCACAGGGCTTCTGCCACCACCGTCGTCACTATGAAAGCCAAAATAACACTTGTATTAATGATGCTTGCATTTTCATTTTCATGGCTGAGCGCAGGGTTTTACGAGACACGCTTTGCCGAAGATAACCGAGTGGTATTTTTCATAAAAAAGCACCCAACATTACAGATTCAGTTCGAGAATATTTTCCTGACAGATGAGGACGAAAAGCCACTCGACCGGTTGAGAGAAGAAGAGCGGCGAGCGGTAATCAACTATTGCAAGTACCGCCTAGGCATAGAAACCAAGCTAAAGACGCAGGAAGAGTTGGAGGCCTGCAAACAGCGTTAACTTCCACAGAGGTGCCTTGCCGCTGCCTGGCGTATAGCGCCCGGCAGGCCTGCCACCGAAAACCTCAGACATGGATGTTGCACATGATTCCCAGCAAGAAATTCTGGCCATACGCCGCTATCGCCCTGAGCCTCCTCGGGCTGGTGTTGCTGGGCCTGTTCGGCACGCTGTTGCTGGCCGGCGGCATGATGACCATGCCTGGTGACGGGGCCCAACCTTGGTTCAAGGAAAAAACTCTGGTTCTTGGCGCGCTGATAATTGCGTTGCCATTGATGCTGCTTTCCGCAGCCGGCGTTGCGATTGCTGGCATACGGGCTGGCCGCACCGTCCTGGCCAATAAAATCATCTGTGGACTCGCCTTTGCCATGCTCCTCCTGGGGGCGTGGCTGGCAGGTATCTTCAGCCTGAGCATCCTGAGCTGAGCCATAGGCATACGGATATGAGCGACGGAAATGGCAGTGCACATGGGCGCCCCCGGCACTCCAAGCAGAGATGTTGTATTGCTTTTTCTGCTTCTGCCGTTCTCGGTTTGGCACATAGCCATTCCGGGGGTCGAGTTCCATTCTCGGAAGAAGACAATGATCGCCTCGGATACATACTGAACATTCAGTACGACATTGAAAAGCATGATCGCTATCCGGGGCCACCCCCGGAAGGATCTCGCCATATATTTCCAAGCAAAGATTGCTCATGCAATTTGACTGAAAAAAATTCCAGGCACCACCATCGCCTCTGCATAACCCCAAAATGGCCGATAACGAATGTCCCTATCGGCCCCGTGGGAATGTAGACTGCTGTCCCGGAAGCGGAATAGATGTTGACCGTATATGGAATTGTGTTTATGGGAAAATCTGCTAGTCAGCCAGAAAATCATCAGTAGACACTGAATTTCTGCAGGGCGCATTAGCCCTAATCACCATGGACCGAAAATCGAGCAAGGAGGCTCAACATGGAAGCGCCCCTCTCACACGCTGGCGTCTCGGCAGCCCGCCGGCGGCACCTGAAACCCTACCAATGGGCTCTTGCCCTGACAGCGCCGGTTTTATTGGTACTGGCCATCCACGCCGCCGCCACTCACCTCAACCCGAACCTTGAACATACCGTCGGCGAGCAGATCGACGATCTGAACGGCGTCGCCATCTATTTCAATGGCGGCGTGAACACCACCAACGGTCGCAACCTGTCCCAGGACGGCTACAACCTTGGTCTGCGCTATCAATGCGTGGAGTTCGTCAAACGCTACTACTTCGAGCGCTACGACCATCGCATGCCGGACACCTACGGGCACGCCAGGGACTTCTTCGACCTGTCGCTGCCCGACGGTGGAATCAACGTCAGACGGGGGATGCTGCAGTTCAGCAACGGCAGCAGCACGAGACCGGAGGCGGATGACCTCGTGGTGTTCCGCCCATGGCTGTTCAACCGCTACGGGCACGTCGCCATAGTGGCATCCGTCGATGCCGCATCGCTGCAGATAGCGCAGCAGAACCCCGGTCCCTTTGGCCAATCCAGGGAGTCCTTCCCGGTTGCCTCCCGCGACGGCAAGTGGTTCATCGAGCATTCGCGGGTGCTGGGCTGGCTGAGGCTCGAGGACCCGCCCGAGGATGTGACTGCTACACGGTGAGGACGGGCATTCCGCTGCCGGTCGACAGCGGAGTGCCACCTCATATCAGATCGCCTTGAACAACGGACTCCTCACCTGTTGCGCATCGGCCGCCGAGATGAACTTCTCGGTGTAGATGTCGCGCTCGAACAGGCGGCCCTGCATCAGGGTGGTGATGCAGGAGTCGATCATCAGCGGCGGGCCGCACAGGTAGGCCTTGTGGCCGCGGAAGTCGTTGGCGAAGTACTCCTTGGCCGCCTCGTGGACGAAGCCGCGGAAGCCCTGCCAGCCGCTGCCTTCCGGCTCGTGGGAGAGCGCCGGCACGTAGCGGAAGTTGGGGTGCCGTTCGGCCAGGGCGAGGAATTCGTCGTGGTAGTACAGCTCGTCGCGGTTGCGCTGGCCGTAGATCAGGGCGATCGGCTTTTCGAAGCCCTCAGTCAAGAGGTCGAGGATCATCGAGCGCGGGCTGGACAGGCCGGAGCCGCCGGCCATGAAGATCACCGGCACGTCGGCGGACTTCTTCACGAAGAAGCGTCCGTAGGGGCCGCTGATGGTCAGGCGGTCGCCGGCCTTGAGCTGCTCGTGGACGTAGGTGGTGCCGCGTCCGCCGGGGACGATGCGGATGTTCAGCTCGATCTCGCCGCCCTCCTCCGGTGCGTTGGCGATGGAGAAGGCGCGGCTGCCGATGCCGTCCGGCAGTACCAGGTTGACGTACTGGCCGGCCTGGAAGCGCATGCCGTCGGGGGCGTCGAGCTTGAGCCAGATGCCCTTGATGGTTGGGGTCAGACTCTCGATGCGGCTGACGACACCCGGGAAGTCGCGCACCGGCAGGTTTTCGGCGTCCGGGTCTTCCTCGATCTCCGCCTCGATGGTCACGTCGCTCTGCACCGTGGCGCAGCAGGCCAGGCACTTCTGCTCTTCGCGCTCGAAGTCCATCAGGGCGAAGCTGGAGGCTTCGCCGTGGTCGATCTCGCCGTCGGTGACCTGCACCTTGCAGGTGGCGCACAGGCCATGGCAGCAGGCGTGCGGCAGGTAGATGCCGGCGCGCAGCGCGGCGTCGAGGATGGTCTGGCCCTCCTCGATCTCGATGGTCTGGCCCAGCGGCTCGATGGTCAGTTCGTAGCTCATGACGCGCCCTCCCCTCAGTTCACCGGCACCAGGCTGCTCAGGCCCGGGGTGCGCATGCGCAGCTGTTCCTTGTGGCCGATGCCGTTGGCGGCCAGGCTGGCGGCGAAGTCCGGCACCCACGGCTGGCCTTCCTTGAGCCATTCGACCTTGTTCCAGTCGAGGGCGGCGGCGTCCGGGTCGGCCTGCAGCAGCGGTTGCAGGTGGCTTTCGATCAGCTCGGCGAAGCTGGCCTGCGGCGGCAGGCAGAACATGATGGGCGCGGCGAGCAGCAGGTGGTGGTCCCAGCTGACGAACACCAGTTGCTTGCCGTGGAAGTTCTCCACGCGGTCGCGGGGGATGCCGACGTATTCTTTGCGGGCGGCTACGGTCATGGCGGTATTCCTTCTTGTTGTTCTGGGAAAGGGGAAAGAGCATCACTCTCTCCCCGGCCCTCTCCCTCAAGGGAGAGGGCGCAAAGCAGTTACTGGTTGGACGTGGCCTGGGCGCGCCACTGCTCGAAGTTCTGGCGGTCCTGGGAGGTGGCGTAGTCGCCGTTGTCCTTGCCGTCCTTGAGGAACACCCAGTCCATCCAGGCGCCGAGGTCGCCCTTCAGCGGGTCCTGCATCAGGCCGGGCATCGGCAGCCAGGCCTGGACGTACTTCTCCGGCTCGTTGTCGAACACGTCCTTGCAGCCGTCGGAGCAGAAGTGATAACGCTCGCCCTGGTAGACCGACTCGCGGTGGCAGATCAGGGTCGGGTCGCCCGGCTCGGTGAAGATGGTCGGCAGCTGGCAGCACTGGCACAGCTTGGGCAGGCCGTAATTGTTGAACGGCGCGCCGGTGGCGGCTTCGTGCTTCTTGATGTGCTCCCAGCGCGGGCGGTAGTACTTGTCGAAGGTGGTCGGGTACTTCTTCGCCAGCCAGTCCATGTCCTCGTCGGACGGGATCCACACGTGGAAGGAGGTGCCGAACTTCCACTGGTAGAGGCCCAGCATCAGCTGGTGGGACATGTGGTCGATGGCTTCTTCGGCCTTGTCCCAGTGCTTGGGCGGGCGGATGCCGTAGCGCGCCAGGTCCTTGAACAGCGCGGTGCCGTTCTCGATGCCGTAGATGTTCCAGGCCTCGCGCCAGGACATCACGCGCTTGGGCAGCATGTAGTCCATCATGGTGCTGACCAGGCTCAGCACGCGGATGCCGCGCCAGAACCACTTGTCGATCCAGGCCTGGACGATCGGCAGGTTGTCCGGGTCCTGCTCGAGCATGAACTTGATGCACTCGAGGCCCAGGGTCATGTGCCGCGCCTCGTCGGACTGCGCCGAGAAGCCGAAGGTGACGGTGGCCATGTCGCCGTTGTAGGCGGCGCCGGACATGAACGGCACGAACAGCAGGTTGGTCAGCACGTACTCGAAGCTGAAGCCGATGGCGATCATGAATTCGAACGGGCCGGCGGCCATGGCGTCGTCGAAGAACGAGCGGGCCACCGAGGTGTACCAGATGCGGTCGCGCTGTTCGGCGAAGGCGTGGAAGCCGTTGTAGAACTTGTTGTAGTTGGACAGCGCGTGGATCTGCGTCTGCGCGTGGCGGATCTCGTCGATGGCCTGCATCTGGCAGGCGACCTGGGTGCCGACACCAGGGAACTCGCGGCCGACGCGGGCGAAGCCCTTGTGCGCGGCGTACTCGCCGGGGCTGATGGCCTGCAGGAACACCTTCAGCGCCGACAGGTAGCGGGCGTCGGTGATGTTCAGGTGGCCGTTGTTCTGCGCGTGGGCGTCGATGATCGCGTAGAACTTGCGCTCCTTCTCGGCCTGGTACTTCCAGTAGGCGTCCATGGTCAGGCGGAAGGGATCTTCCCACTTGTCCCAGTCGTGGATCTTGATGCCTTCGTACTGCACGTAGGGGAACACTTCCTCCTTGCTGCGGTAGGTCGGCTCCCAGCCCAGATCGCGGGTGAACAGCTTGTACTTGTCCTTCAGGCTCAGCTTCTTGGTGGCGGTTTTCATGTCCATGGCGGAGTCCTCTCTCAGCTGTTCCAGGTCAGGGTCAGGGTGTCTTCGTCTTCGTCGACGTTGCCTGACAGCGTGATCAGGTTGATCTGCAGTTCCTGCAGGTCGAAGCTGCGGCCGAGTTGCTCCTCGATGGTGTCCTTGCGGATCACCAGGCGGTTGGGCGCGTCGATCTTGACCATCGCCGGCTCGCGGTTGACCACGGCATTGGGGTTGTCGATCTCGATCGCCTCGATGATCGGACGGGTGTCTTCGTTGGCTTGCAGGGCAATGAATACGGTGGACATGGGTGAGCCTCTCAGAGCGCGATGCCGGTTTTTTCGATGCGCGCCTTGAAGGCGGCCACTTGTTCGCTGACCAGATCGTCGGCTTCGGCGCCGAACACCTGCTCGACCACCGGCAGCAATGCCGAGGCGGCGCGGCACTGCCAGGCGTTGATCCACTCCTGCAGCTGGGCGCGGTTGTGCTCGGACTCGCCGGCGGCGACTTTGAGCACCGCATCCACCCACTTCCTGGTTTCGTCGAACCAGTCGGTCATGAACTGGGTGAGCATGGCCACGGTGGAAGCGCCGCGGCTCGACAGGTAGTCGTCGACGATGCGCTCGTAGACCAGCGGATAGAGCAGGCCGTCGAGGGCGACGTTCTGGGCGACGAACAGCTCGAACGGGTCGCGCAGCGCCAGGCAGTCCTCGACGTAGCGGCGCAGCGGCTGCCAGACCTCGCCGTCCAGCCAGGCGGCCTTGCCGGCGTCCAGCGCCTCGGTGCCGCCGAGCAGCAGGCCCAGGCGCGACAGGTACTGGGCGATGCCCAGGTTGTCCATGGCGTGGTAGATGCACGGCTGGGTGAAGGTGGTGCCGTAGCCGTAGCCGCAGATGAAGGTGTTGTTCTGGTTGGCGCCCCAGGCGGCGTGGCGCAGCGGCACCAGCAGGTCGAGGGCGATCTGGCGCAGCTCGGCCGGCAGCAGGTCGGTCAGCCCGCGGCTTTCGACGAAGCTGAAGTTGGCCTCCATGCTGTCCTGCTGGCGGGCGCGGGCCAGGGTGTAGGTGCTGTAGTAGAACTGGCGCGGATCCTTGAGGGCGTACCAGTCCTGCATGACGATCCTGGTGATGCCGGTGTCGTACAGCGCCTGCTCCGGATCCCAGGTCGGCCGGTAGTGCAGGTTCTCGGCGGCCTGGATGTCGTAGCTGCCTTCCTGGTAGCGCGAGGCCGGCTTGTCGCCGAAGCGGCGGGCCAGGTGGTCGAAGGTCTGGCGCAGCGGCTGGATGCTCACCGTGCGAAGGTCGATTTGCATGTGCTCTCTCCTGCTGGCGCTGCGCGGTACACAGCGCCGTTCTTGTTGTTCTTGTCGCTGATCAGGCTTTGAAACGGGTCTGGGTGGCGTCGGCGAGACTCCAGTGCCAGTCGCTGCGCTCCTCGTCCCCGGCGGCCGGCGACCCGGCGTCCGGGGCGCGCGGCTCCAGCATCTGCACCCGGTTGTTCTCGCAGAACTCGGCGAAGGCCTCGGGGGTGAGGATCATCTCCACGATCAGATCCGGCTCGCCGATGGCGAAGTCGAACTCGATGAAGCCGCCGGCACGCTCGCCCGTCACGCGGACCCAGCGCTGCCGGGTGTCGAGGTTGGCCGGGACCATTTCCACCAGTTGCTCGGGACGGTTCATGGCCAGCCTCCTCAGGTCACTACGCTGAGGAAGGTTTCGTGCAGCTTGCGCTGCGGGTAGTCGAGGCCCTGGCCGAAGTTGTCGAAGGTCCAGGTGATCGGCTCGTAGTCCGGGTATGGCTGGTAACCGCCCATGAAGGTCTCGAAGCGGTTGCCGGAGGGGTCCCAGGCGTAGATGGTGCAGCCGCGGGTGACGCCGTGGCGGGTCGGGCCGATGTCCACGTTGACGGCGTTCATCGACATGATGTCGCCGGCGCGCAGCACCTGCTCCCAGCTTTCCATCAGGAACGAGCAGTGGTGCAGCTTGCCCGGCTCGGGGTACTCGGCGAAGGCGATGTCGTGGACCTTGTGCGAGCAGGACAGCCAGATGGCGGCGTTGCCCTCACCGTCCGGGGTGAGCACGCGCTCGACCAGGTAGAAGCCCAGCACCTCGGTGAAGATCTTCAGCACCTCGGCGACGTTGGGTCCGTACAGCAGGGCGTGATCGAGGCGCACCGGGCCGATGCCGTGCTCGCGCGCCTGGGTCCAGGGCGCCGGATTGATGAGGCCGGCGCCGTTGCCGACGATGGTCTTCTCGGCGTACAGCTCGATCAGGTGGCCGGAGGGCAGCTCGAAGCGCACGCGCTCGCCGGTTTCCAGCAGCTCGCCGGCGGGGACGCGGGTGGTGGTCAGACCGTAGGCCTGGAGGTCGGCGTCGAGCTTCTCGAGGGTGGCCTTGTCGAGCACCTTGAAGCCGAGGAAGTCGATCCCGGCGCTGTCGGCCTCGCGGATCACGTAGCTGTGGTGGTCGCGCTCGTCCCAGCACTTGAAGTAGACGCGACCCTGCGCGTCGCGGCCGGTTTCCACCAGGCCCAGTACGTCGCGGTAAAAGCGGACGCTTTCCTCGAGATTCAGCACGCGCACCTGGGCATGGCCCGGCCGCAGCACACCTGTCATCGCCATTTGTTGTCTCCGTTATCTGGCTTGATGCGGTTTGGGTATCTGTCCGGCTTCTGTGGCAGTCCGGGCAGACCGTCTTGCTATCGACGCCATAAGCATTGCAGGGGCGATGCCAGTTTTATTAAGTAGTTGATTTAAAAGGTTTTTAATGCGAATTCTGGCCATCTGAGCGAACGCCGGGCCTGACGCTTTTGTCCCGCGGCCTGTTTCGCCTTACAAAAACGTAAAGCTGCAGTGCACAAAAATCGCCCGACCAAACCGCTGGCGGTGTGGCGCCGACGCCAGGACGTACGAAAAACGCCTGCCAACGCGGCCGGCAGGACGCAAGAGGCGTCGCTGGCACGCACGGACGAGCGGCCATGCGCGCGGCTGCCGGCTCAGGGCGGTGGCGCCAGCCGCGGCTGGCAGGGGCCATCGTCGAGCGCTGTACGTTTTGGTCACCCGGTGCAATCGCAGGGCACCGACCTCCGCCTGTAGGGGCGAATTCATTCGCCAGCGCAGCCTGGTCAGGCGAATAAATTGGCTATGTCTGCGTTAAGTGTTGCCAGCACCTAAACTTGCGGTACGGCATTCCATTCTGGAGGTCTGCCATGCGCGCGACGGAGTTCAGGAGCTGGTTGTCTCGGCTCGATCAACTCAATCAGGCCCAGCGGGAGCAACTGCAAGCGCAGCTCTCCTCTCACCCGGACGTGCTGAGCGAGGCCCTGGCAGCTCCCGAGCGGTGCCCGCACTGCCAGGCCAAGGCTCTGCGTCCCTGGGGCACCAGCCATGGCCTGGCCCGCTATCGGTGTCGGGGCTGTGGGCGCACCTGCAATGCCTTGACCGGTACACCGATGGCGCGCTTGCGCCACCGGGAGTGCTGGGGGCGTTATGCCCAGGCGTTGGTGCAGAGCCTGACGGTGCGTGATGCGGCCGCGTTCTGCGGCGTACACAAGAACACGGCGTTTCGTTGGCGGCATCGCTTTCTCCGGCTGATTGCCGAACATCGCGCGCAGCATGAGTCGGGGATTGTCGAAGCCGACGAGACCTTTTTCCTGGAATCGTTCAAGGGCCAGCGCCAGTTGCCGCGCCTGGCCCGCAAGCGCGGTGGCACCGCGCAGCGCAAAGGCTTTACCGCCGAGCAGATTCCCGTCCTGGTCGTGCGTGATCGCAGCGGACGACACGCGGACTTCCATCTGGAAAAGCTCAACGCCGTTCACGTGGGCGCGGTACTGCGGCCGTTGCTCGATCCAGACGCGGTGCTGTGCACCGACAGCGCGGCGGTTTACCACAGCGTTACCAAGGCCGCCGGTATTACCCACCGGCGCCTGAACTTGCGCCAGAAGCGCCGTACCGACGGCGCCTTCCATATCCAGAACGTCAATGCCTACGACAGCCGCCTGAAGGCCTGGATGATCCCTTTCCATGGCGTCGCCACCAAGTACCTGGCCAATTACCTGGGTTGGCGACGCCTGCTCGAGCGCTATGGAAATGACATCAACCCATTGATGTGCATGAGGGAATCGCTCGGCTACTACCCTCTGCAACAACTAACGCAGACATAGCCAATAAATTCGCCATTACAAGGATTGGCCCGCCGCCGCGGGCAAACCATTCGCTGCCTGGTCGGTCGCCTCGCGCGGGCGCTGGTCGAGCCTGCCGGCCTGTAGTAGGTTCGGTTTCCTAACGGATTTCAGGGAGGATCGTCATGACCAGCAAAGAAGAAATCGCCGCCTTCATCGCCGCGGAGTTCCCGCAGACCAAGTGCATCGTGGAAAGGGTCGGCGACGGCGGCGCCACGGTCTGGCATCCGGTCGGACACGACGAGCTGCGTCCCGGCGGCACGGTGTCCGGCCCGGTGCTGATGAGCGTCGCCGACGTCGCGCTGTACGTGGCGATCCTCGGCGAGATCGGCATGGTGGCGATGGCGGTGACCACCAGCCTGACGGCCAACTTCCTGCGCAAGCCGGCGGCGGACAGGAACATCGTCGGCGTGTGCAAGCTGATCAAGGTCGGCAAGTCGCTGGTGGTCGGCGAGGTCTACCTGTATTCGGAAGGCTCCGAGGACGCGGTGGCGCACGTGGTCGGCACCTACTCCCTACCGCCGCGGCGGGAATGATGGTTTGACGGGAGCAAGCCGAATCCATGCCGATCAACCGGCGAACGGGCCTTGCAATCCCTTTCGCCGGTTACCGGGCCGCGACGAGCCGCCTGAGCCAGTCCGCCGAATCCCCTTTTCTCCGAGCTTCCGCCGACCCCGATGATCATCTACCCGCAACGCCCCGCCATCTGGACCCTGCTGTTTTCCCTCAAGGGCTCGATCATCCCCAGCATCTGGCGCAAGGTGCTGTTCACCGTGCTGATCAGCTCGCTGGTGGTGGTGGCCGAGGGCATGCTCGAGGGCCACAAGCTGCTGCTGACCGCCACGCCCTTCACCCTCTGGGGCCTGACCCTGGCGATCTTCCTCGCCTTCCGCAACAACGTGGCCTACCAGCGCTTCTGGGAGGCGCGCACTTTGTGGGGGGAACTGCTGATCGTGGCACGCAACCTCGCCCGCCAGAGCCTGGTCCTGCTGCCCGGCCTGTCCCGCGAGCAGCGCCTCGCCCTGGTGACCCCGCTGATCGGCTTCAGCCATGCGCTCAAGGACTGCCTGCGCGGCGAGCCGCTGGGCGCCGAGGCGCGCCAGTACCTCGGCGCAGATAGCGCGACCCCGGCGCTGCCAACCACCCCCAACGCCCTGCTCGGCCAGATCGCCCGCCGCTTCATGGAGCAGGCCACGGCCAGCGGCGCCAGCGATGTGCTGAAGGTGGAGCTGGACCAGCAGCTGACCCGGCTGTCCTACGTGCTGGGCGGCTGCGAGCGCATCCGCAACACGCCGATTCCCTACCCGTACATCCTGATGCTGCACCGGGTGGTGCACATCTACTGCGTTCTGCTGCCCTTCTGCCTGGTCGGCAGCCTCGGCTGGTTCACGCCCATCGCCGTGTGCATCCTGGCCTACACCTTCTTCGGCCTGGATGCGCTGGGCGACCAGATCGCCGACCCGTTCGACACCCAGCCCAATGATCTGGCGCTGGACGCGATCTGCCGGACCATCGAGATTTCCATTCTCGAACTGCTCGGCGAACCGGCGCCGGCGCCGCTGGAGCCGGTGGACGGCGTACTGCTCTGACAGGCCCGATAGCCCCGGCTTGGTAGACGTCGCGAAGGATGGCGAGCGGCGCGGGCCGGACGAGGCGCCGGACCCGTCCCTAGCGAAGCGGCGAGAACGCCGCGGGGAGATAGACGGTGGAGTTCATCTTCTCCAACTGGGGCGCCGAGTTCTCCGGCGGCCATACGCCGTCCGCCACCGCCCGCCGACGCACATCCAGGCGCTCTTCGAGGCTGGCGTAGGGCCAGATGTGCAGGTAGCGCGGCAGTCGCCCGCTGGTGGCGTAGAAGGCGGCGTAGACCGGCGAATACCCATCGGCGGTACGCGGGCCGACCGCCTTGCGCCAACCCTCCAGGGTCGGCGCCAGGCCCGAGGGCACCAGGTCGTACTCGCGCAGCTCGTAGAACGGTCCATGCTCGCCGGGCGCCAGGGGCTCCAGGAACGGGAACAGGCGGTAGTCCTCGATCTGCTGTTCGAGCAGCAGCTCGCCGATGCCGAAGGCGTCCGGGTGCAGCAGGCAACGCTCGCGCTCCTGCTGGCGGCTGTCCGCGTCCTGGAAGCCGCGCAACACGGCGATGCGGTTCTGCGGGCCGATCTCCGACACCCAGCAGCCCATCAGGGACACGCCCTCGCTGGCCATCTCCAGCGCCTGACGCAGCCGCGGCAGGGCTTGCGGCGGGGTGCGCACGCGCAAGGTGAAACTGATCAGTTCGAAAAGGTGCATGGCGGTTCTCATGACTCGGGAGACGATGCCGGCCGCTCGGGCCCGAGAGCGGCGAGGTCGGCAGATCCGGCGGGTTGGGGAGTTACGGCAGGACTCTTGGTGCGGCAGGCGGGAACGTGTCCGGCGCGGGCCGCCACGCCAAGGCGCCTGTGCGACCGGGCGACCCGGCATCGGCGCCCGCACCGCGCGCCCTTGCCCGTCGCTGGCCCCGCGGCCGGAGTGCCCGGCCAGCCGGCGTGGCTGGCGCACTACGCCGGACTTATGGCGGGGCCGGATGGTCGTCGGCGCAGGAAGCCGCGCCTGGCGCTAGATCGAGGCGCCGACCTTCTTCAGCATGACCTTCAAGGCTGCCTGCTCATCGGCATCGAGCAGGGACAGCATCTTCTTCTCGTGCTCGATCGCCGTATCCAGCAGCTGAGCCGCCAGTTGCCTGCCTTTCTCGGTCAGGACCAGACAGCTCCCTTCCATCTGCAGCAGCCCCCTGCCCTGCAGCCATTCGCCGGTGGCGACCAGCTCCTTCTGCGGCTGGGACACGAAACGGCAGGCCTGCTCCTGCTCCAGCGGCTCACCGTCGGCCAGCAGGGTGAGCAGTCGCCATTCCTCGGCGGTGACGCCGAAATGGCTCAGGCGCGGATAGAAGTCGTCGGTATAGGCATTGAGGGTCTGGCGCAGCTGGTACAGCAGGTAGTCGCCGAGCAGGCCGCGGGCTTCCAGCGCCTGGGTCGGCGCCTGTACCGCCGGATGGACTTCCGGCACGGCGTAGCGGCCGTTGTGGAACACCAGCGAGCTGGCCCCTTCCTCGTAGGCGTAGTCGACGACCTCGCCGACGATGATGAAGTGGTCGCCGCCCTCGTAGACGTTCCAGGTCTTGCACTCGAACGCGGCGGCGGCGCCGGGCAGCAGCGGGCAGCCATGCGCGTCGTCGCGGGTCTGCAGGCCGGCGAACTTGTCTTCGCCACGCCGCGCGAAGCGATTGGACAGCTCTACCTGGTCATTGCGCAGCACGTTGATGGCAAACGACTTGCCATTGGTGAAGGAATCCAGACTCCAGGCGTTCTTGTCGATACTCCAGAGCACCAGCGCCGGCTCGATCGACAGCGTGTTGAAACTGCTGGCGGTCACGCCGATCGGATGCCCTTCGGCATCGCGGGTGGTGATTACGGTGACGCCGGTGGGAAACTTGCCCAGCGCCCGACGGAAATCCTTGGGATCAAATTTCATGGGGACTCCAGTTCAACTCAAAACAGCCAGGAAACGTTCGTTCGACCCAACAAGTCCCGAAGCAGGCCGAGGGCGAACATGCATATAGGGTCAACCTGGTTGCCGCTTGCACGCTTAAAGCAAGTGGGGCAATTGCCGTCACTGCAACTACACGCCAGATTTACTCATCTTGTTTTTGGTATCGATTCCTGCCCGAACCGAGGCTCCGGCAGGAAGCTGGCCGGCGCAGTCTTCAGGCTCTGGCCGAAAGGTGCCTGCGCTCGGCCCTGCTGCACCGAGAAGCGGCGCGGACAGCGGCTTGCCACTGAGCATCCACAAGTGCATCCGCAAGTGCGGCCGCGAAGTGGCGAGCCAAGCGAGTCATGCTCATTTACGAGCGCTGAACTGCGCTTGCTCGCCGCTTGGCGCGGCGCCGCCGAGGTCTGCTCAGACCTTCGCTCAGTTGATTCTGGGTACGGACCGCAAGGCGAACTCTTTCTTAGATATCCAGCACCAGACGTGCGCTCTTGGCCCGCGAGCAGCACAGGGCGATCTGGTCGTTGTCGGCCTTTTCGTCGTCGGTGAGGAACAGATCGCGGTGCTCCGGGGTGCCCTCGATCACGTCGCACAGGCAGGTACCGCAGACCCCCTCTTCACAGGACATCTGCACCCGCACCCCCGCCGCCTTCAGCGCCATGGCGATGCTTTCGTTGGCGCCGACCTGCACGGTGATGTCGCTGGCCTGGGCGTACACCTCGAAGGCAGCGCCGCTGATATCCACCTCGGCGTTGAAGTACTCGAAATGGACCTGCTTGTCGGGCATGCCGGCCGCCTTGGCCTGGGCGATCACCCAGTCCATGAAGCCGCTCGGGCCGCAGACATACAGGTGGCTGCCCGCCTGGGCCGCTTGGCACAGTGCCTTGGGATCCAGGCGGCTGGCGTCGCCGGCATCGTCGAAGTGCAGTACCAGGCGGTCGCCGAACTCGCCCTTGAGTTCGTTCAGAAAGGCCGCCTTGGCCTCGCTGCGGCTGCAGTAGTGCAGCTCGAACGACTTGCCGGCAGCCTTGAGCGCGTACGCCATGGCGATCATCGGCGTGATGCCGATGCCGCCGCCGATCAGCAGGCTGTGCTCGGCGCCCATCTCCAGCGGGAAGTGGTTGCGCGGGGCACTGATCTGCACCCGGGCACCTTCCTGCAGGCTGGCGTGAATCCGCTTCGAGCCGCCGCGGGAGTTCGGGTCGTTGAGAATCCCCAGCCGGTAGCCGGCACTGCCCGGCGCGTTGCTGAGGGAGTACTGGCGGATCAGGTCCTGAGCCAGCACCACGTCGATATGGGCACCGGCTTCGAACGCCGGCAGCGCGCTGCCGTCGGCCGCGGCGAGATCGAATACCGCGATCTCGTCGGTGTGGTCTTCGCGCCGGGTCACGATGGCATCGATAACGATATTGTTCATATTGCTTGTCATGGGAAGCACCTCAGCGCATGAATAGGCCGCCGTTGATATCCAGGGTCGTGCCGGTGGTGAAGTAGGCTTCCGGACGGGCCAGTTGCACCACCATGTCGCCGATGAAATCGGCATCACCCAGCTTCCCTACCGGAATGGCGCCGAGCAGGCCGGGCAGGCGCTCTGCGGGAACCAGCGACTTCACCATCGGGGATTCGATCGGCCCCGGGGCAATTGCATTGACTGTCACGCCCCGCCCGGCGAGTTCCTTGGCGAACACCTTGGTGAGGGTGATGATGGCGCCCTTGGAGGCGGCGTAGTGGGCACCGGTCGAGGTGCCGCCGTTCTGTCCCGCCAGGGATGCCATGTTGACGATGCGGCCATACCCCTGGTTGGCCATGTGCTGGCCGATCACCTGGCAGCCCGCGAACGTGCCGCCCAGGTTGATGTTCACCACCTCGGCGAACTCCTCGGGCGAGATCTGCATCACCGGGGTCGCGCGGGTGACCGCCGCGTTGTTGACGAGGATATGCAGACCGCCCCAGCGCTCCAGGACGGCGGCGAGCGCGGCTTCGAAATCGGCAGGCCGGGCGACGTCCAGCGCCAGCGGCATCACTTTCTCCCCGGTAGCGTCCAGCGCCAGGGCTGCAGCTTCCGCCGCCGGCAGCGAGCGATCGGTCAGAACGACCCGATAGCCGGCTGCCAACAGACGGGCCGCGATGTGGTTACCCAGTCCTTGAGCTGCACCGGTGACCAGTGCGATATGCGACTGTGTTGGGTTACCCATGCGGCCACTCCTTAGAAGATAAAGCTGACAGTGCGCAGGAAGCCGTCGGCGTGCAGCAGCTTCACCACCTTCTGCTCCATCTTGAAGCCTTCGCTGGTCGGCCTCAGGATGTATTCCACGTTGGCCGGATAGCTCACCAGCTTGCCGTGGCGCAGTTCGTTCAGGGTCATGGCGCAGCGGGCCATCACTGCTTCCTCGCCGGCTTCGAGAATGCGCACGCGGGACATCATGCGCACGGTGTTGCCGACCGACATCGCCGATACGGACTCACCATTTTGCAGACGGGCCACGCGCAGGTTGCGCATCTCGGCATCGTCCAGCGCCAGGTTCAGCGCGTTCAGGTAGTCGGTTTCGTTCAGATCGGCCGGCACGATGTACAGGCCGGAGTCGGTCCACAGGGAGAGCCACTCCTTGTAGCCCTTGTGATCCAGCAGGTCCGCTTCGTAACCGATGAATTCGGTGACCTGTGCGAGCAGTTGAGTGTTGGATTTCATCGCTTATTTCCCCTCTCCAGCGGCCATCATCTTCTTGTATTGGCGGTAGGCACCGCGCATGCCGGTTTCCGAGCAGACCGCACCCGCCACGTTGCCGTCCGGCGAGTCGTGGAGGTTGTTCATGCCACGGTTGACCAGGATCCAGCCGTCGGGGCCGGCCATGGCGCCCTTCTGCACGCGCTCCCAGGCCTCGCCGTCATCCGGCGTACCGAAGCCCATCGGGCCCTGGAAGTGCTCGTGCAGGCGCATGCGCTTGCGATTGAACGGCGCCGGCGCGCCCTCGCCGCCCAGTGCCACGTGCTGGATCTCGGTCTCGCCGACGCTGACCGGACGCAGCACGCGGAAGAACGCCATGGAGCAGGACACGTTCGGGAACAGGTTCAGGTTGAAGCCGGTGCCGTGGGCGGCACGCACCAGCTTGCGCACTTCCGCCTCCGACTTGCCTTCGTTGCGCAGTTCCTGGGCCAGTTGCGCGAAGCGCGCCGGGATCGGCTGGTCGAGGTCGGCTTCCAGGTCCACCAGTTGCGGGATCATCACCATCACGCTGTGGCCGTTGCCCAGGTCTTCCACGAAGCCTTCGCCGTCGAGGAAGTCGAAGATGTCCGCGGTCGCTTCGTCCAGGGAGGTCACGAAGGACTTGTGGACGATCGGGAAGTGGTAGGCGTCGGTGGTGTTTTCCAGCTGGATCTTCCAGTTGCCCGGGAAGTTGAAGCGGTGCTCGCCCAGCACCTTCACCGGATAGCCACCGCCCTGCTTCATGAACAGGTCGATCCACTTCCTGGCGCCGCCCAGGAAGTCTTCCAGCGGCTCGATGTCCTTCTTGAAGGTGGCGAACACCATGCCGCGGTAGGTTTCCACGCGCAGGCTTTCCAGCGGCATTTCGCTCTTGTCGAACACACCGGCATATTCCTCCGGCTTGGGCAGGGCACGCAGGCTGCCGTCCAGGCCGTAACCCCAGCCGTGGTACGGGCAGGTGAAGGCCTTGGTCTTGCCCTTGCGCGCTTCGCAGACGGTGGCGCCACGGTGCTTGCAACGGTTCTCCAGCACGTGCAGGTTCATCTGCCGGTCACGGCTGAGAATCACCGGCTGACGGCCGATATACGCGGTCTTGAAGCTGCCGGCTTCCGGCACTTCGCTCTCATGGCCGACGAACACCCAGGTGTTGTTGAACACCTTGTCCAGCTCTTCCTCGAAGATCGCCGGATCGGAGTAAAGGGACTTGTGTACGCGCCCTTCTTCGACGAGTTCAGCCGCCTTGAGGCTGATGTTCTGAATATCGATCAATTCGGTCATGGTCTTGTTCTCTTCATTCATCGACTGGCCAACGGACGCATCCGTCGGATAGTTATTCTTCGGGTACCGGCAGCGGCTGCGGGTTGTCCCACGGGGTCTGCACCGGGCGGTTGAAACGGCTGGTGGTGCAGAAGTGGGCGATCTTCCAGCGCCCTGATTCGCGGCGAAAACGCACATCGAGGAGCGCCGAGCTGAGCTGGGAGCGGCCATCGGCGAAGGTCGCGGTCTGCAGCAGTACCCAGGTGCCTTCGGCCTCGTCCTCGCTGCGTACATCCACCCTTTCCGAAGTCAGGAAGTGCACGTTGAGGGCGAAGTGCGCCGGCGGCAGGGTGTACTTCTCGAACATCGCGCGGACCGCCTGGCGTCCCTCACGACGACCGAAGGTGGCCGCGTAACGCTTGCCCTTGCCTTCCCACACCGCGTCCTCGGTGAACAGCGCCATCAGCGGCTCGAGGTCGAAGCCTTCGTCGAGGTAGTCGCACAGCTGCATGTACTCATGCAGGCAGGCGCTGACCTCGCGAGCCGCCTCCAGGGCGCTCACCCGCTGACGCAATTGCTCCAGCTCGCTCATCTGGCGATCCTCAGGCGCGCTGCACGATCAGTTCACGACCGATGCGCGCCTCGACCTTGGCGTAGCGCCACAGCTTGTAGGGGCCGTTGCCCACGGCGGTGGCGCGGAACAGGTTGCAGCAGGCAACCACGGTGTCGTAATCCGCCACGTCGGCCAGCAGGTAGGTGGTCCAGGGATAGCCGCTGGACGGACCGACCATGCTCTGGTCGTCGTCCATGTTGCCGATCACCTCGACGCCTTCCATGTCGTGGATGCCGTTCCACATGGCGCCGAAGGCCGCCCAGACATCGAGTTGCTCGTCACGCGGGGCGTCCATGAAGTTCTGGTTGATGCCCATGCAGAACAGGACACGCAGGGGTTTCTTGTCACTCACGGAGTTTCTCCTTGTTATTGTTGGTTTACAGGTAACCCGGCAGCGGAGCGTGGCCAAAGAACATGGCGCCGGCATTCTTCAGGGTGATCGCCCCCATGAACGCGTGCTGGGTGCACATCATCGAATCGCGGACGATGCGCGACAGCGGGTGATCGTTGTAGGTCCCGGTCATGCCGGTGACCTCGTAGGTGGCGCGAATCGCGTCGGCACATTCATGGGCCAGATTGGTGGTCGCCAGGCGGATCAGGTTGACCTGCTCCTGGGTGGGCTCGCCGCCGGCCAGAATGCTGTTCCAGGCTTCCTCGGTCGCCTGGTAGAAGAAGGCGCGCGAGGAGCGCAGCTTGGCTTCTGCCTTGGCGATCTCGATCTGCACGTATTCGCGCTCACCTAGGTTGGGCGCCCCGGTCACCGACTGGCGACCGGCCGCCATGGCCTGCACCACGTTGAGTGCTTCACGGGCAAGACCGGCGGTGGTGACGGACAGCACCTGGGCCGCGAAGGCCAGCGTCGGATAGCGGAAGAACGGTGCATCGACGTTGGGCTTGCCACCACGGACGAAGGTCCACTCCTCCGGCACGAACACCTCTTCGACCACCAGGTCGTGACTGCCGGTGCCGACCATGCCGATCACGTCCCAGTTGGGCTCGATGCGTACCTTGTGGGCCGGCATCACCGCCATGCGCGGCAGCGGCTCGCCGATGTCCGGCTGAATGCCCACGCCGATCAGGGAGGCGCCCATGCAGCCGCTGCCGAACTTCCAGCGACCGCTGACCACGTAGCCGCCGTCGACTTTTTTCGCCGGCTGGGTGGGGAAGATGCCGCCCGCGAATACCACATCGGGGGATTCTGCCCAGACCTCATCGATGGTCCGCGGCGGCAGCGCAGCCAGGTAGGCGGGGTTCATGCCGAAACTGGCGACCCAGCCGGCCGAACCATCGGCGGCAGCCATCTCCTCCACCATCTGCAGGAATTCGAGTGGCGAGCGCTCGTCCCCGCCCATCGCCTTGGGGACCATGGCACGGTAGACGCCTACCTGCTTGAAGGACTCGATGATGTCCTGCGAGATGTATTGCTGATCCTCGAACTCCTGCCGACGCTTGCGCACACTATCCAGCAGAGCATCGAACACTTGCTCGCCGCCCCAGAGGTTCTTATCGATCTGATAACCTGGCATCGCTCGCCTCACTCGTTGTGTTTATTGTTCTGAGCGGCATCAGCCGCCATTTGCATCATCAGAGCAGCCGCGAAAACCACCTCGTCGGCGTGCTTGCGACCTACCAACTGAATTCCCACCGGGCGGCCATCAACTTCAAAGGGAACAACCAGCGCCGGATGACCGGACAGGTTGAATGGCCGCACCAGGGCGGTCATGTTCAGATCCATCTCACCGGCCAACGCGTCCTGCAGAGCCATCGGGCTCTTGGGCAGCGCCGGCATGACCAGCACATCGCAGGCATCCAGCAGCCGATCCACTTCGGCGCTGAAGGCCAGGCGTACCTGCTCGGCCTCATGCACTTCTTCGGCGGAGGTTTCCCCCGCCTTTTTCAATCGCGCCGCCACGTCTGCGCCCAGCTTGCCGCTGGCCAGCCACTCGGCGCCCGCCTGGGCGGTTTCCGCATTGATCACCGCCAGACCGGCGGCAAAGGCCTTGTCCAGCAGCGGCAGTTCAACCGCCGCCAGGGGCAGATCCAGAGCGTCCAGGTACTGCTTCAGCGCCGCGGCCACCTGCGGCTGGGCGCAGGTATTGGTGACCAGCGCAAAGCGCAGCGGGGCGGCAGCGGCGATGGGGCTGAACGAGGGGTCGATCGCCTGCTCGGCGAGCTGCAGGGTCTGCAGATTCGCGGCGAAGGGGCCGACGCAATCCAGCGACGTACTCGCCGGCCAGACCCCGGCGCGGCTGACGCGACCGAAGGTCGGCTTGAAGCCGAACACGCCGCAGCAGGCTGCCGGCACCCGAACGGAACCGCCGGTATCCGTGCCCAGCGCGTAGTCGGCCAGGCCGGCGGCGACCGCGGCGGCAGAACCGCTGGAGGAGCCGCCGGGAATCAGATCCGGATAGCGTGCATTGAGGGGCGTGCCGGCGTGGCGATTGATGCCGGTGACCCCGAAGGCCAGCTCATGCATCACCGCCTTGCCGATCACCCGGTGGCCGGCCATCAGCAGATGCTCGACCACTTCGGCGTGCTGCTCCGCGGGGCGGGCGTCTTCACACGCCCTGCTGCCCAGGCGGGTCGGCATCCCTTCGATATCGATGGAGTCCTTGATGACGACCTTGAGCCCTTCGGGGGCGCCCAGCTCACAGTGGGAGACCAGCATTGTCATTTCGAATCTCTTGTAATCATTGTTTTCCGGGCAGTCCCGAGCGACCGAGACCGCCCTAAAGCTGAGCAGAAAATTACACGTATCACTTGAATCGTCAACCTTTTTCCGGCGAGAAATCCGCACGAGAACGTCATCTCACGGCCATCTCTTATGGGTCGCCGAGGAGCATAAATTCCTGAAAATTGACAATAAAATGGGTAATGCCAAGGAAAAACGTCGAAAATAGGAAACCCTGCCCATCCGACAACCGGTTACGCACGCCAGAGCCGCTGCAAAAAAATCAAACCAACTCGGGTGCGCAGGAGGGCGTCCAGGGCTCCTCCCCGCCTCGCCTTGGTCGCGCCTGCGCCGAGCGATGCGAACGCCGATGGCAGGGGGCTGCCCGAAAATTCCCACGGGCACGCTCGACGTTATGCCCGGCTGCATGGCCCTGCCCTCGCAGGTTCTGCGCCCCGCATGCCGCAATCGGCGTCAGCTGGCCGCAGCAGCGCTCCGCTCTATCGGCCGGTGGTGCGAGGTGGCGCGCAAGGTGTGCGGGATAGGCCTGGGATTCGGCGCCGGCAACCGCGCCCGGAGGAGGAAGGGCCGGTCGCCGAGGCCCTGCGCGGCTGGATGTTCGGCCAGCGGCAGGCGACAGGGTGATCGCCAAGGCGCGCGACTGCCGCGCCCGGCAATGGACGACCTTGGGGTGCTATCCGGAAGAGGTTACGTGGCTGGTGACGACAGCCGGAGGGGGAGCCAGATCCACCGGGAGCCGGGGGCTCGAACCGGCCGCTCACCTGCGCGCAGCGGTCCACAAGAAAAGGCTTTGCGGCACCGTGTCGATGCCGCTGGTCCATCCAGCGCGCTTGGAGGGGCCCGATCCGTAGGCCTGGTTGAAGCGGATACTCAGCCGCCCGTCGACGCGGAAGGCCGGCGCATGGGCCGCGCCGCTGCCGTACAAGCGGGCATCCGCCGGCAAGGGATGGCGCCGTACGGCTACGCTGCCTGCTTATCGGCCACCGCTCTTGCGGCGGTTTTTCTGCCTGGATCGGTGCCGGGGATCGGCAGACCCAGGCTGCTGCGCCGATGAGCCACCCGCCGGCGAACTCGCCGCCACTAGGGGCGCGTCTTGCCGACCGGCTCGCCGGCGATACCCCAGTGACTCTTCGGCACCTCGGTGATCAGCACCCGCACGCGGTCGATAGGCGAGTCGAGGGTGCGTGCCAGCGCCTCGCTGACCTCGCGGATCATCGCCGCCTTCTGCTCGTCGCTGCGGCCTTCCATGATGTGGACGTGGGCAATGGGCATGGGAAACCTCCTGGCAAAAAGGCCCCGGCCGGAAGCCGGGGCGAAAGGGCAAGCTTTAAACGAAACGGGCGGACACGCTGCCCAGGCCCTGATAGCGCACGGTGACGTTGTCGCCCGGCTCGACCGCCACCGCGGCGGTGATGCCGCCGGTCATGATGAAGGTGCCGGCCGGAATGTGCTCGCCGCGCTCGGCCAGCAGGTTGGCCAGCATGGCCACGCTGGACAGCGGGTGACCGAGCACCGCGGCGCCGGCGCCGACCTCCACCACCTCGCCGTTCTTCTCCATCACCACGCCGAGGGTGCGCAGGTCGACGTCCGCCAGGTTGGCCATCCGGCCGCCGGTGATGTAGCGGGTCGAGGAGGCGTTGTCGGCCACCACGCTGATCAGGTCGAACTTGAAGTTCTCGTAGCGCGAGTCGATCACCTCGACGGTGGGGATCACGTAGTCGATCGCCGCGATCACGTCGCCGATGTGGCAGCCCGGACCCTGCAGCGGGGCCTTGGTGACCACCGAGATCTCCGCCTCGATCTTCGGGTGGATCAGCTTGGCGCAGTCGACCACGCCGCCGTCCGGCACGCTGAAGTAGTCGGAGAGGAAGCCGTAGATCGGCGTCTCCACGCCCATCTGCGCCATCTTCGCCCAGGAGGTCAGGCCCATCTTCAGGCCGACGGTCTTGTTGCCGCGGGCCTCCTTGCGGCTACGGATCTCCCACTGGATGTCGTAGGCGTCGGCGAAGGTCATCGCCGGATAGTCGTTGGTGATCTTCGGAATGTCGTGGACGTTCAGTTCGGCGCCTTCGACGTATTCGGCCAAGGCCAACACCTGCTCGTGGGTCAGGGTACGGTTCATCAGTTGTGCTCCTTACGGGCGGCCAGCAGGTCCAGCGCCACGTCAATGATCATGTCTTCCTGGCCGCCGACCATGCGGCGGCGGCCCAGCTCGACGAGGATGTCGAGGGTCTTCAGGCCGTACTTGGCCGCGGCCACCTCGGCGTGGCGCAGGAAGCTGGAGTAGACGCCGGCGTAGCCCAGCCCGAGGGTCTCGCGGTCGACGCGCACCGGACGGTCCTGCAGCGGACGCACCAGGTCGTCGGCGGCGTCCATCAGCCGGTACAGGTCGGTGCCGTGGTTCCAGCCCAGGCGCTCGGCGGCGGCGATGAACACCTCCAGCGGCGCGTTGCCGGCGCCGGCGCCCATGCCGGCGAGGCTCGCATCGATGCGGTCGCAACCCTCCTCCACCGCGGCGATCGAGTTGGCCACGCCGAGGCTGAGGTTGTGGTGGGCGTGCATGCCGGTCTGGGTCTGCGGGTTCAGCACCGCCTTGAACGCGCGCATGCGGTCGCGGATGTCGTTCATGTTCATCGCGCCGCCCGAGTCGGCCATGTAGATGCACTGCGCGCCGTAGCTCTCCATCAGCTTGCCCTGCGCGGCCAGCTGCTCGGCCGGGATCATGTGGCTCATCATCAGGAAACCGACGGTGTCCATGCCGAGCGAACGGGCGTACTCGATGTGCTGCTTGGACACATCCGCCTCGGTGCAGTGGGTGGCGATACGCACGCTGCGGGCGCCGGCGTCATAGGCGGCCTTGAGGTCGTGCACCGTGCCGATGCCGGGCAGCAGCAACACGGTGATTTTGGCGTGCTCGATGACGTCCGCGGCGACCTCGATCCACTCCAGGTCGGTGTGCGCGCCGAAGCCGTAGTTGAAGGAGGAGCCCTGCAGGCCGTCGCCGTGGGTGACTTCGATGGAGTCCACCTTGGCCTCATCCAGCGCGCGGGCGATGTCCTGCACGTTCTGCAGCGAGTACTGGTGGCGCACCGCGTGGCTGCCGTCGCGCAGGGTGACGTCGGAGATGTACAGCTTCTTGCTCGGGTCGAAGGTCATGGCGCTTCTCCTCAGCCGTTGATCATGGAAAGCGCCATGCGCTCGGCGGTGGCCAGCGCGGCGGAGGTCATGATGTCGAGGTTGCCGGCGTAGGCCGGCAGGTAGTGGGCGGCGCCCTCCACCTCGAGGAACACCGAGGTCTTCAGGCCGGAGAACTTGCCATGGCCGGGGATGGTCAGCGGCGCATCCTCCGGAATCACGTCGAACTGCACCTTCTGCTTGAGGCGATAGCCCGGCACGTAGGCCTGCACGGCGGCAGCCATTTCCTCGACCGAGGCCTCCACTTTCGCCTGGTCGACCGCTTCGGACAGCACGAATACGGTGTCGCGCATGATCAAGGGCGGCTCGGCCGGGTTCATGACGATGATCGCCTTGCCCCTGGTGGCGCCGCCGATCACCTCGATGGCCTTGGAGGTGGTCTCGGTGAACTCGTCGATATTGGCGCGGGTGCCGGGGCCTGCGGATTTGCTGGCGATCGAGGCGACGATCTCGGCGTAGTGCACCTTCGCCACGCGCGAGACCGCGGCGACCATCGGAATGGTGGCCTGGCCGCCGCAGGTGACCATATTGACGTTGGTCGCGGCGAGGTTGTCCTCCAGGTTGACCACCGGCACGCAGTACGGGCCAATGGCCGCCGGGGTTAGGTCGATCAGGCGAATGCCGGGCTTGAGCGAGCGCAGGAAGGCGTCGTTCTTGACGTGCGCGCCCGCGCTGGTGGCGTCGAACACGAAGTCGATGTCCTGGAACACCGGCAGGCGGGTCAGGCCTTCCACGCCTTCATGGGTGGTGGCGACGCCCATCCGCGCGGCGCGCGCCAGGCCGTCGGAGGCCGGGTCGATGCCGACCATGGCGCCCATTTCCAGGTGCTGGCCATGGCGGAGGATCTTGATCATCAGGTCGGTGCCGATATTGCCGGAGCCGACGATGGCAACTTTGAGTTTCTTGCTCATGTTCGGGCCCCCGATCAGGTGAAGCGCACGCTGGCGCTGCCGATGCCGCCGATCTCGACGCGCATGAAGTCGCCGGCCTTGACCGGCTCCAGCGGCACCAGCGAGCCGGAGAGGATCACCTCGCCCGCCTTCAGGCCGATGCCGAAGCGGCCCAGGGTGTTGGCCAGCCAGGCCACGCAGTTGACCGGCGAGCCCAGCGCGGCGGCGCCGGCGCCGGTGCTGATCTGCTGGCCGTTCTTCTCCACCACCATGCCGCAGGTGACCAGGTCGACCTGGCGCGGGGAGACGGCGTTGTCGCCGAGGATGAACAGGCCGCAGGAGGCGTTGTCGGCCACGGTGTCCTGGATCCTGATCTTCCAGTCCTGGATGCGCGAATCGACCACCTCGAAGCAGGGGATCACGCACTCGGTGGCGGCCAGCACGTCGGCGTTGGTGACGCCCGGGCCCATCAGGTCCTTCTTGAGGATGAAGGCGATCTCGCCCTCGGCCTTGGGCTGGATCAGCCGCTCGCTGATCGGCATGGTCGCGCCGCTGCTGAACACCATGGCGTCGGTCAGGTAGCCGAAGTCCGGCTGGTTGACGCCGAGCATGGTCTGCACCGCCTTGCTGGTCAGGCCGATCTTCTTGCCGATGATCCGCTCGCCGGCGGCCAGGCGGCGCTCGAGCATGCGCAGGGAGATGGCGTAGGCGTCGTCGATGGTCAGGTCGAAACGGCTGGTCAGCGGCGCTACGGGCTCGCGGGCGAGCATGGCGTGGTAGAGCTCGTCGCCGAGCTGGTTGATCAATTCGATATTCATGCGCAGGGTTCCTGGGGATGACGGAGTCCGCGGGCCGAACGCCAGCGGACCGGGGCCGGCGAGGCGGAGCGCGCCGGCTCCCGCTCCTCGCGGCCGTGATTCATGCGGGCCTTACAGCTTCACGCAGATGTTTTTCAGCTCGGTGTAGAACTCCAGCGAGTGCACCCCGCCTTCGCGGCCGATGCCCGACTGCTTGGCGCCGCCGAAGGCGGTGCGCAGGTCGCGCAGGAACCAGCTGTTGACCCAGACGATGCCGGCCTCGATCTGTCCGGCGACGCGGTGGGCGCGCGAGGCGTTCTCGGTCCAGATCGCCGAGGCCAGGCCGTAGGGCAGGCTGTTGGCCAGCTCGATGGCTTCCGCTTCCGTATCGAACGGACGGATGTGGCAGCACGGGCCGAAGATTTCCTCGGTGACCACCGCCGAGTCGTCGGGCAGGCCGGTCCAGATGGTCGGCTGCACCCAGGCGCCGCCGGCCAGGTGCGCCGGCATGTCCGGCACGCCGCCGCCGGTGACGACGGTGGCGCCCTCGTCCTTGGCCTTCTGGTAGTAGCTGAGGACCTTCTCGCGGTGCTTGTGGCTGACCAGCGAGCCGAAGTTGGCGCTCGGGTCGTTCGGCTCGCCGATCTTCAGCGCCTCGGCGCCGGCCTTCAGGCGGGCAACGAACTCGTCGAAGATCGGCCGCTCGACGTACACCCGCTCGGTGCCCAGGCAGACCTGGCCGCAGTTGGCGAAGGCCGAGCGCAGGGTGCCCTCAATGGCCTTGTCCAGGTCGCAGTCGGCGAACACGATGCCGGCGTTCTTGCCGCCCAGCTCCAGCGACACCTGGCGCACGCCCTTGGCGGCGGCGCGCATGATGGTCTCGCCGGTGCCGGTCTCGCCGGTGAAGGTGATGGCGTCGACGTCCGGGTGGGCGGTGAGGAAGGCGCCGGCCGAGTTGCCGCCGAAGCCGTGCACCACGTTGTACACGCCGGCCGGCACGCCGGCGGCGTTCATCACCTCGCCGAGCAGCGCGGTGGTGGTGGGGGTTTCCTCGGACGGCTTGACCACCACGGTGTTGCCGCAGGCCAGCGCCGGGCCGACCTTCCAGGTCATCAGCAAGAGCGGCAGGTTCCACGGGCTGATCACGCCGATCACCCCCTTCGGCCGGCGCACGCCGTAGTTGAGCGCGCCGCTGCCGTCCGGGGTGGCCATCTCGAAGGCCTCGGTCGGCACGTTCTTGACCAGGTCGGCGAACACCTTGAAGTTGGCGGCACCGCGCGGGATGTCGATGTGCGAGGCCAGCGACTTCGGCTTGCCGGTGTCCAGGCACTCGGCCTCGAGGAACTCGTCGAAGCGCGCGGTGATGCCGTCGGCGACGCGATGGAGGATCTCGGTGCGCTCGGCCACGGTCATCCTGCCCCACGGGCCCTTGAGCGCGGCGCGGGCGGCCTTGACCGCGGCGTCGACCTCGGCCTCGCCGGCCTCGTGGATCCTGGCGATCACCTGGCCATTGACCGGGTTGACGTTGTCGAACAGCTTGCCGCTGGCGGAGCCGACGTATTCGCCGTTGATGAAGTGCTTGATCTCTTTCATGTGCGCAATCTCGGGTAACTGGGAAGACAGAAGGCGAATCAGGTCAGGACGGTGAGGAAGCGCTCGTTGAGCTCGCGGTCGTGATAGAAGATCGCCTTGCCCAGCTGGTCGGCGGTCCAGGTGACCGGCGGGTGGTCCGGGTAGTGGTAGTCGCCGCCGCAGAACACCTCGTTGCGGTTGCCGGACGGGTCGAAGAAGTAGATGGTCTTGCCGTGGGTCAGGCCGTGGCGGGTCGGGCCGATGTCGATCGAGGTGTTGGTCATGCTGATCAGGTCGGCGGCGCGCAGTACATCGTCCCAGGTCTCGAGGAAGAACGAGGCGTGGTGGAACTTGCCCGGCTCGGCGTGCTGAATGAACGCCACGTCGTGGGCCTTCATGCTGCAGGTGAGGAACTGGGCGACGCGGTTGCCGGCGGGGTCGATCACCTGCTCGGCCAGGCTGAAGCCGAGCACCTCGGTGAACAGGCGCAGGGTGTCGGCCAGGTTGTCGCCGTAGAGCAGGCAATGATCGAAGCGGGTCGCCTTCATGCCCTGCAGGCCGCGCGGCCAGGCTTCCGGGTTGACCTCGGAAAGGCCCCACTTGCCGGTCTGCTCCTTGTCGGCGAACAGCTCGAAGCAGTGGCCGGACGGCGCCACGAAGCGGATACGGCGGCCGCAGCCCTTGAGCTCGCCGGCCGGAATCTCTTCCAGCGCGCAACCGAAAGCGGCCAGCTCCTCGGTCAGGCGGCTCAGGGTGCCATCGTTACGGACCTTGAAGGCCATGAAGTCCATGCCGGCCTCGTCGGCCTCGCGCAGCACGACGGAGAACTTGTCGACCTCGGTCCAGCCCTTGAGGTAGACGCGGCCCTGCTCGTCGCGGTCGACCTCGATCAGGCCGAGCAGCTCGACGTAGTGCTTGAGAGCCTTCGGCATGTCCAGAACACGCAGTTGTACATGGCCAGGGCGCATTACTCCCTTTTCCATCTCGACACCTCTTGTCTTTGTCATTGTTGTTGTTGATTGGCGGCCGCCCCCTGCGGGGCCAGACGCTCAATGGTCAGGTCGCTCAGCGGATACACACGGCAGGCCAGCACTTCGCCGGCGGCACGCGCCGCGACTGGTACATGCCGGCTGCTCATCGGTCCGCAGCGGTACTCACCCTGCAGCACGCGCACCTTGCACAGCCCGCAGCCACCGTTTCGACAGCCGACCGGCAGGCAACGCTGACCTTGTCGCTCCATGGCCTGCAGCACCGAATGTCCGTCCTGACACTGGAAGCGTTTGCCGCTGAATTGCTCGGTAATCTCGAAAATGTCGTTCATCCGTCGCTCTCGAAGTGCGTGCCGGCCTCGGCCAAGCGCTTGAAGAAAGCGCCGTGGGGAAGGCACCTGAACAGACCTTCCGCTCGCCTCCCCCAACGTGAAACCCTCCACAACACTAGAATATTCACGTGACATGTCAAGTTTTTTGATGCACTCCTGCCCAACGGACGCTCGCGCCTGGAGCCTGGAAGCCGGGCCTCAAACCACTGGATGTGCGCCCTGCCAGGGGCGCGGATCGGGGTGGGCGGCGTGCCGCTCGTTCGCCGCCGGGCTGCACGACAAAGGCGCTGTGCCGCCGGATACGGCAATCCGGGCGTGACGATGGCGAGCGCGAACGGGTCAAGGCGCGCCCTACGATATGGAGAACGGCTCGAGGATTAACCGTTTTTACTCGAAGTCCCTGACGACCTCCGAGGCAAAAAAGCCCACCCAGCCAGAGAAACGGGAAATATCCCGAGCCGGCACAGAAAAGGAAAAAACAGAAAATCCTGAAGAACAGAAACCGTGCAAATCCCACCAATTATTACTTCTAGGCCGACACAGCTTCATCCCGCATGGCGAAACCAGCCATGCGCATTAACGCCATAACTTTAAATTACAAATATTCAAGCGTACCGACGCCGATACTCTCCGGGAGTCACTCCAAAGCAGCCTTTGAACGCGTTACAGAAGTGACTGGCATCCGAAAACCCCCAAGTGTAGGCAAGCGAGGAAATCTTTTGCTCCTTGCACGCGCTGCGAATGCTTTCCGCGCACAACTCCAGACGGCGCTTTCTGATATAGCTGCCAACCCCCAGGCCCTTGCTGGAAAAAACCCGGTACAACCCCCGCACGGAGACGCCTACCTCGCGAGCCAGCACGTCCGGGCACAGTGATTCGGATCGGATATTCCGCTCGATATATTGCAGCGCCTTCTGGAACATTCGCTCATGCATGTCGACGGCCGAATCAGCACCGCTCATTACCGGCCGCAGCATACTGATGACTGCGCTCAGGACGGCATCGCTCTCCTCCTTGGCCATGTTCTCCTGGCGACTTGATTCGAGCACCAGGCGACTGACCAAAACAGCCAGCGGCGATCGGGCGGAAATATGTCGACCGCCGAGGGCGGCGGTATAGCCAACACCCTCCTCCACATAACGCCTCGGCAAAACCAGCGAAAGCTGCCGGGATCTTTCTCCATAAATGAAGGTGCTTGGGCGGGTAGAATCTATCAGTATGATATCGCCCGGCGTGAGAGTGACGCTCCTGTCGCCCTGCTGCATAAGAGCGCTGCCCTGCAACTGGAATCCGGCGTAATAATTGTCGCTATCGCTGCGCGACAGCTCATGCTCGCCGCGGGATAACTGGGCTTGCGCCGCATCGACAATACTCAGATTCAGGGCGCCGGATCTATGGGTGCGCACCGCACCAAAAAAATCGCTCCCGAGGGGCTTGGCAGCGAAGGAGCCACACGCCTGATTTATTCGGCCGATCCACTCCTCAAAGCGAACAGCCTCCATTTTTTTTATAACAGCCATAGCACGCCTCGCAAACTATATCGCCTGAACTGGCGGGCCTTGCTTGCAGCCAGCCAATCCGGCCACACGGCCAGACAACACTCATCACCGGCCAGACCTTGCCTCACCGGCCACACGAATTTCGAAGAAGCGGCGGATACGCATCGACGCCGCAGAACGGCACCCGACTCCGGCGGGGACCACCGGCCTGAAGGTGCACCAACGCCCCTCAGGCTTCGTGGATGCTCGCCATCCTCACGCTCTCGTTTAGCGGGACACCGCCAGGAGCCCGTCCGGGCGCGCAGTCACGATGCGCCCACCCGCGACGATCCAGCCGATCTCGCGCCCACAGAATCTAGATAAATCACGTGAAATGTCAATCTTTTTTCCGAAGCCATTCCCACCCTTCCTCCCAAGCCCTGTCACAGAGCGCTCGCTGACGGCGCCCGCCTGTCGGGAGCGATAACCATGGAAGGATCCCTGGCCCCTTACACAGGATCCCTCAACGCCGACCGATGACCAGTGCGCGACAGCAGCCCGGCGTGCCCCGAACCGCTATGTCGCCCGTGCGGATAGACCGGCTCGCTACAGGCTTGGCCTGCGCCCCCCTGGACCGGGAGTCATTAGGCAACTCGGAAATAAAAAAAGCGCCCTCACGGGGCGCCTTTTATTTCCGCTCAGTAATGGCCAGCCACTACCGATCTTGCCTCTCTCAATACCTGACCACCACCGACTTCAACTCGGTGTAGTCATCAATAAAGGCGCTGCCAAACTCACGACCGATTCCCGACCCCTTGACCCCGCCAAAAGGAACCGCCGGATCCAAGAAAGTATGCATGTTGACCCACACCGTTCCGGCCTCAATCCTCGGCACGAGTCGGAAAGCTTTCGACAGATTGTTGGTCCAGATACTTGCCGCCAGGCCAAACTCACTGTCGTTCATCAGGTCAATGAGTTCTTCCTCGTCGTCGAACGGCAGGAAGCAGGTTATCGGACCGAACGTCTCCTCATGCAGGAGCCTGTCATGCCGGTCTTTTGCCAGGACAATCGTCGGCTCCATGAAGTAGCCAGGCCGATCGATCGGCTTGCCGCCATAGATCACATTGCCTTGATTGCGCGCGTACTCGCAGAACCCCAGAACCTTTTCATAATGCGCCTTGTTGGCCAGGGGGCCGAAATTCACCGCCTCATCCAGCGGCGAACCGATCTTCATCTGCTGAAGACCTTGCACCATTTTCTGGATGACCTCATCGATACGCGAGCGATGGACAAAGATTCGCTCGGGAGAGGCGCAAATCTGGCCCTGGTGGGTATAGGCGCCGAGAATCAAGCCCGCGACAGCCATGTCGACGTCGACGTCCTCGAGCAGGCCGGCCGGATTCTTGCCACCCAGCTCCAGGGTGACACGAGTCAGATTGGCATCCATGGCGTTCTTGCCGACAGCCTTCCCGGTGGGAACGGAGCCGGTCAGAGAGACCTTCGAAATCCCGGGATGCGAGGTCAGGCGCTGCCCCACCACGCCGTCGCCGTTGACGATATTGATGACGCCCTTCGGCACACCCGCCTCAAGGGCAAGCTGCGCGATCCGCAGCAGCGTCAGCGGCGTATATTCGCTCGGCTTAATCACCACGGTGCAGCCGGTGACCAGGGCCGAGGCGATCTTCCAGATGCCGATCATCAGGGAGAAGTTCCAGGGCACGATGCCCGCTACCACACCTACCGGCTCGCGTCGCGTGAAGGCGGTATAGCGCTCACCGGCCATCGACGGGAACGAAGGACTGATGGTTTCGCCGTTGATCTTGGTTGCCCATCCCGCGTAATAGCGCAGGAACGCCGCACTCTGCCCCACCTCGATTGCGCGAGAAACATGGATGGACTTCCCGGAGCACAGGCTTTCAATTTGCGCCAGCTCTTCGCCGTGCAACTCGATCAGGTCGGCAAGCCGGTTCAGCAGCAGCCCCTTTTGCGCAGGAGAAGTCTCCGCCCAAACGCCTTTGAATGCCTTCCTGGCCCTCTCCACCGCGAGATCGACCTCTTCGGCAGTGGCAGAGCTGACCAGACAGATGCTTTCCCCGACTGCAGGGTCGATCGCCGCAATCTTCGAGCTTCCCGCCGAGATATATTCCTGGCCCTCGATAAAGTTGCCATGATCTTTCGAGATAAATTCTTTAACCACGGGCAAGAGATCAACGTGACTCATAATCGAACCCACATATTATGAAAAACAAGATTGAGCCGCAGCGGACCAAGCCGCCCGAATAGCGACGAGGCGCCCAGCCAAACCGTCAAGAACTAACAACAAGAGCCCGGATCGCCAGGAAAGGCGCCTGCGTGGTCATTTCGGATTGAAACGCGGCTCGGACTTGGGCTTGTCGCCGAGCCTCCTGATGTCCACGAAGGCGAGCCAGCTAATAAGCTCGCCGCCCTCGTAATCCTTCGGGGCCTAGCCTGAACATTGCCCGGCCGCCTTTTCGCCCGGATCCTGGCGAACCTAGCGGCTCACCCCATCCTCTATCGCCAGATGTTGCGCGCGCATTCTCTCGATCAGCCCTCGCCTGACCCCGGGCAAATCAAGCATGACCTGGTGACGAACGCTCGCCACCTCTTCTTCCGTATAAGGCTTGAAGTCGTCCGGAACGCTTTTTCCGGCGATCCCGTCCTTATGCATGATCCAGTTCATCAAATCGGCCAACTGGGCATTATTCATAGCCGACTGAGACGCACCTGGCACCCGCACCAGAAACTCACGCCCTCCCTCTACCTTGAGGAAGTTGCCCACGAAGCCCTTCATGTTGGGCGTGTCATTGGCCGCCGAGCCACTCCCGTCGTCGAGGTGGCAGCCGGCACACTGCAGCTGATAGTTCACAGCCGCCCCGTAACCGGCTTGAGCGATAGGTTTCTGGGGCGCCTCGTTACCGGGAGCATGCTTTTGTGCCGGATCGGGAATCGCCCGGGCGAATGCCAGGGGGGCGACGATAGCGAAGAAGACCCCCATCATCAGGTAACGCATATTGCCTCCCCCCAGAACCATCAGGTCGCCATGCCGCGAATAACTGCGACGGTGCAGTGATAAATCTTCGAAGAAGCACCCAGGCACCAGTTCACGTCGTTGTTGTTGAATGGACGGTAGGCCGGTTCCTCACTGTCGTTGCGAGTGCACGCGCACTGCGCACAGCTCTGCTTACCACAGCAGTCGTTGTAGGAAATGATGTAGTCCTTGCCATCGCCCGGGTTGCGGCAGGTGCCGATCCAGCTCACCTGGGACGCCTCGGTTCCCGGCGGGCAGGAGTTGACCGAGCCACCACAGCAGCTGCACAGGAAGCCGTCGACGGAGCAGTAACGCCAGTAGTCGCAGCTGTTGGGATCACCCGGGTCGCCGGCTTTGGGCGCCTCGGCGGCCAAGGCCTTCGAGGTTCGATCGATAGGCAACAGCACCGGGAGAGCCGCCCCCACCACCATCACCGAGCCGAGTCGACCGAGGAAATGACGCCGAGAAGTGGTATCGGCAACGTGACGGGTGGAGCGTTCGAACAGGCGGTCTAGCAGTTTCATGGAAGGCTCCTTTCCTCAATGGTGCGAGTGCGCGTGATCGTGCTGGTTCAGGTACTGCTGCAGGGTGGCGCTGCCCAGGTGCTCGGTCTCGAACAGGCTGTCCAGGTGTTCGCGCGAGTTCACCAGCCCCTTGGCGCGCAATACCCCGGCTTTGTCGATCAGCGCTGCGTAGGGCAACTTGCCGATCTGGTAGGTCATGCCCACTTCCGGCCCCACCACATAGGTCGCACTCTCCAGCTCGTACTCGGCAATCAGGGCTTGTTGAGCCTCCATGTCACCGTCACTCACGTAGACCACCTCGATGCGGTCGCTCTGCTGTTTGGCGATGGACTTGATCGCCGGCAGCAGGGATTTGCAGATCGGGCAGGTTGGCGAAAGGAAGAACAACAGCTGGGATTTTTCACCCGGGTAACCGAAGTTGACCGGACGCCCCTTGCGGTCGGCAGCGGTCACCTTGGGGGCCGGGTCATTGACAGCCACGCCCTTGTCCACCATGAGGGCACCGGCCGGAGCGAGACGCCCATGCAGCACGCCGATCTGGCGCACCAGGCCCATGACAACGAAAGCCAGGGCGACCAGCAGGCCCCAGAGCAGCACATTGGAAACAATCAACGCTTCCATAATTCACCTTCCAACGAGTTTGAGCAGACGCGGACCGTTGGCCATCAGGCCATCGGCGGCGGCGTAGAGGAAAAGAACCACGGCACTGGCCGCGATCACCACGAAGAGATCGAAAACTCCCAGACCTCGATTGTCCGGCGCCAGACTGGCAACCAGGGCCAGCCCCACCAGGACGGCATTGCGTGCCAGCAACACGGCGCGAATCGGCTGGGCCTGATCCGGTCCTGCGCAGCCACAGTCCAGATCGTGGCGCCCCCGCCACAGGTTGATCGCAATGGCGCCGGCATAGAGCGCCAGCAATAGGGCCGCGGCGATACCGCCGACATGGCGACTGACCGGCACCAGCAGGGTGAAAGCCACCGCCATCTCCAGCCAGGGCAGCAGCCGCGACACAGGGCGAACCAGAGCCCCTGGCAGCAACCGATAGTCTTCGACCTGATTGGCGAAGCGGATCGGCGAGCGCAACTTGTGAGTCGCCGCGCTGCCCAATATCACCGCCAGCGCAAGGGCAGCGGCGACCACGTAGATTGGATCGGGTTGCATCAGAGCACCTCGTCAGTGGCTGAGTACCTGGGTCGGCGTCTTGGTAATCTTGTCCATCGTTCCAGTGTGCTTGCCGCTGACCAGATCGAAGATTTCCAGGCCACCATTGATATTGCTACCGAACAACAGAGGCTTGTCATCGGTGGTGGCACGCAGATTCCAAACGGGGTTCGGAGCGTCCAGGGTGCCGATACGCTTTTGGGTTTTCAGGTCATAAACCCAGATAAAGGGAGTCGGATCCTCCCACTTCATGGCCTCGTGAGTGTCATGCATCAATACATAGAGGCGATTCAGTTTCGGCGCGACAGCCATGAGTTGCCAGCCGCCCGGCGCCCAACCCGCCTTCTTGTCGGCCTCTTCCTGCACCAACTCCCAGGCCGGCAGGACCTTCGGTTCCTTTGCGGAAAAATCAATGCCGCGGACCGTACCGGTGGTAGTGGTGAAGTAGTACGTGTCACCGATATTTACCGCACGCTCGACCAGTTTCTCGGCATCGGGGTCGAAGAACTTCGTCTGATTGCGCGAAACTTCCTTGCCCGCATCGTCGAGCGTGATGAGCTGGATGTTGCCATTCCCACACAGCGACGCGATACGACGCTCTCCTACCGGATAACTGAGAACGCAACCGGGAATCGCCAACTCGCCGACAACCGACTTGCTTTCGGCGTTGACCACAGTGATCGAGGTCGACGGAGTAAAGTTGTATATATAGACAAATCGATCATCGGCGCTGGTGCCGATGCTATAGCGCTGGGTCAGCGACATCGCACGCTTGGAAGGAATAGTCACTTCCCAGGCGGGCGACAGCGTGCTGGTGTCCCAGGCAGTCAGAACATCCGTGCGAACGCCATAGGTGCCACGCGAATAGAACAGGTCGGCGGTATAAAGCGATTTTCCGTCACGACTCAAGGTGGAAGGCGCCGTGAAGCCGGTGCTGACCATCCCGAGCATACGTTTCTGCTCAGGGTCCACCACGACTACCCGCCCGGTAATCATGTTCTCGAACTCTACATCGACTATATAGGCGCGATGAGGCTCAGGAGGGAAAGGAAGGGTCGTCTTGCCGATGGTTTCCGCGGGTAAATCCGCGTACGCATGACCAACTCCCATCAACGCCACGCCAAGGAGGGTAGAGACCCGCGCAAATTTTCTGACTATCCGCATTTTTATTCCTATTATCATCGATGGATGTCGAAGTGCAGTCTTCTTGGCCACCAATGTAGCGGTCATCACCGTGCCGGGCATTGCGGTTTCCTGCCAAACAGTTGCATCAGCCTGACAGGCATCCTGCGCCTCCGTGCCAGGGATGAGTTCCCGGGAAGTCATGCACTACCGAGCCTTCATCAACGGATGCGCGACGGCACGATCCCGCAGAATTCAGCCCGCACGGCGCTACCCTGCGGCGTATCGGGCATCACGTGCGGTACGAAAAGGATGAAGGGCGGGATGCTGGACGCCGGAGTGGCGTGGCGCGGTTTGCCAGGGCGGCGGGAGCGCAGGATCGGTGGTGGATCAGCGCTTGGGTGGCTCGCGGGGCGACCGAACGCTGGGTCAGGCGCTTGGGCGCTTAGTCCTTCGAGCCCTGGCGCACGCCGCGGTCATCGCCACGCTCGGGTCGGCATAGGCTCGCTGCACGATGATGGACATCGGCATCCCGTGGTGACCGTGAGGCACCTACGCCGTGGACAGTGAAGGGGGTTCGCTGCGGGGGTGCGGCCCGATCCGCGCTTGCGTTCAGGGCCGCCAGCCTGCGAAAGCGGTGTAGGCAGCCCGCCGCACGCCGAAGGAGCGGAAATACGAGGGGGAGCCAGTGGCTCCCCCGTTCGGTAAATGAGGACGACGACCTCCAGCTAATGGCTAGCGCCGCTTCCTTACACCTTGCCGGAGGATGTGGGTACTCGCCCACCAGCCCCGCCTGGCTGTGCTCCCTGCGCCTCGCTTTTCTCGTCCCTGCTGGCGCGGCCTCGACAGTCCTAGGAATGCAGGCCTTTCCACCCCAGCAATGCCGCTCGGAAACCTGCTCATCGCAAAGCGCGTTGCCGGGCGGTCACGCGAGTGGAAATCACCTGCCGCTGCGCTGGCAACAATGCGCAACGAGCAGCAGCAGCGGTCAGTCGGAAAGCGTCTTGAGGTTACCGTACAACCTCTCCAGCAGCATGTTGGTGCGCTGGACTTCAGCCGAGGTCAGCCCCTTGAAACTGCGACGGAATAGATTGCTGAGGGAACCGCGAATCTGCTCGAGGCTTTCCAAACCCTTATCGGTCAAGGAGACCAGGGTAACTCGACCATCCTCGCTGGAGGTCACCAGATTCACCAATCCGTCATCGCGCATGCGGTAGACGATCTTGGTGGTAGTCGGCAGCTTGGCCACGGCCTGAGAGGCAAGCTCGGAAATGCTGAGTTCGGAATGCTCCTTCAGGATCATGATAATGCGCCAGCGCGGCACATCCATGTCCACACGCTTGAGCAGTCGCTCCATCTCCTGGCTATACAGCGCATTGATCTGGGCAACCCAATAGAAAGGAAACTCGCGGCGTTTGAAATTCTCGCTCAGCGGGTCGTACATATCGAACTTGCGTTTAGTGGTCATCGAACTACCAGCCTCCAGCGGTGCCCAACCATTCGGGTCGACTAAGGGGCATATGGATTTTTGAAATCATTCTTGTAAGTGTCCGCGCCATTTCCGGATCCGGGTCCGGCACGAAAAAACCGAGACGGAATGGCAAGGCTTGAGGTGCGATCAAAAAGCGTGCGCTCTCGGGGGACGGGAACATTTCCGCTGCGGCTTTCACGTTTTCCCCCAAGGTCAGGAGTCTTTTCTTATCGGAGCCAGTGTACCGCAACCGGTCATCCTCATGTTTGACGAATCGCTGCGCGAGGTTCGGGGGAATGACCAATAAGCCGGAGGAGATACCTCCGCCCACGGTGTCTGGAGGTCGAGCGTATCGAGACGCCGCAAGCGAACGACGAGGTCATCCCAGCGAGCTCCCGCGAGCTGAGCCGGCTGCTGGATGATTGCACCTGCGGGGCGCTCGTCCCCCTTCAAATGGCCTGCGCCGGGATTATCCCTGGCGCGATTTCCATGCCCGCCCCTCCCCGGCGACTGCACAGCGCTAAAGCAGACGGCGGCGTGTCGAAGCCCTCCTCGAACTGCCCGCGGCACGGCCGCGGTGAAGCGTGCCGCGAGCCGGCGGCCGAGGGGATTGTGGCGCAGCAACTGCGCCTATCTGCTCCCGCAATTCGAGTCCCCCGGCACGGGTTGGAGAGGGTCACAGGCACCCCGCCGGCTCGCCGATCGGTTGCATCTGAGCCTAGCGTTCCCACGGGCGATGGCCCGGGGTTGGCGCTTGCGCGCGCTTCGGGCAGACGACGGACGCCCCAATATTTAGTTGACATTTCACGTGATTGGTAAGATTTTACGACCCGACAGCAATAGGCGGCAGTGACTGCAACAGGCCGGTTGGGCCATGACGGGAGGAGCACCGCCCGCGATCGCATACCCCGTGAGGAACAGCCGTTGCCGGCGCTCGAGACCGCCATCCAGGTCGAAGGCTCCCCGGAGGCAGAACCAATCCCGGACCTGCCAGGCCATTGCCGGTAGGCACTCGGCGCTGCGGACTCTGGCGGCGGCTCGGTAGCAGTCGAGGAGTACGCCGTTGAGGACGCCAAGGGCTACATCGGCGCGCCGGGCAATCATCGTTCGCTTTGGGCCGATACCCGTCAGGCAATACCGAACGCCCCGCCGATGATCAGGGCCCACACCCTGGCCGAGCAAAGACGTTCCTTCGTGCTGCTGCTGGTGTGGAGCCTCGCGCAATCGTAGCGCTTTGCTCGATGGCGACGACTTGCAGGCGGATGTGGAAATCAGCGATGCAAGCGCCGAGAGGAAAACGCACGGCGACGGTCGCTCTTGATTCGCGCGCCGCGCCCTGCCGGCGGGATGACGACCTGCGGTATCGACGGCCGCAACGGGCTAGCCGCACTCGGTCAACGCCCTACTCAGGCCTCGGCCGCCCAATGGCTGCTTGCGGCCGGCTGTCGAATGGAGGGAGTTCGCCCCTCTCCTCAGGCAGGCCTGACGGCCTGTCGTACCGATAAAAACAAGATGAGGGTTTCACCATGACAATTGTCCACCAACCCCCGCGGCCGACCACACTTCCGAGCGCCGCTGCCGGCGCCGCGGGAAATACGGCGCTGGAGACTGCCCTGCCGAGCGAGCCGAAGGCTGCCATCGACATCGAGAAAGCCCCTCAAGCCAGCCCTGCGGATGCGCCTCGGAAAAGCTTCACCTACGAGTGGTACGTGGTCTCCATCTGCATGGTGGCCTACATATTCTCCTTCGTTGACCGCCAGATCCTGGCGCTGATGATCGAGCCGATCAAACGCGATCTCGGCCTGTCCGACATCCAGTTCAGCCTGTTGCACGGGCTGGCGTTCTCGTTGTTCTACGCCTTCATGGGCATGCCGATCGCCATGCTCGCCGACAAGTTCTCGAGACCCAAGATCATCGCCATCGGTGTGGGTTTCTGGAGTCTCGCCACCGCGCTGTGCGGGACCAGCAAGAACTTCCTGCAGATGTTCCTGGCCCGCATGGGGGTTGGCGTCGGCGAAGCGGCGCTGTCGCCGGCCACCTACTCCATGCTCAGCGACATGTTTCCCAAGGAAAAACTGGGACGCGCGGTGGCCATCTACTCCATCGGTTCCTTCATCGGTGGCGGGGTGGCATTCCTGATCGGCGGCTACGTCATCGATCTGCTGAAGAACGTGGGCACCGTGGCGGTGCCGGTACTGGGTCAGATGCGCGCCTGGCAGGTGACCTTCTTTATTGTTGGCCTGCCTGGCCTGGCGGTGGCCCTGCTGATCTTCCTGACCGTTCGCGATCCGCAGCGCAAGGGCCTCAAGCTGGATGCCGGTGGCCGGGCGCGCAAGGCATCGCTGGAAAGCACCCTCAAGTTTCTCGCCCAGCATCCGGAGACGTTCTTCTGCCACTACCTGGGCTTCTCGGCCTACGCGATGGCCCTGTACTGCATGCTCAGCTGGGCACCCGCCTTCTACATGCGCAAGTTCGGCATGACGCCGAGCGAAGCCGGCTACACGCTGGGCATCATCGTCCTGCTGGCCAATACCAGCGGCGTACTGTTCAGCGGTTGGCTGATCGACAAGCTGTCGAAGATGGGGCGTGCCGACGCGCCGCTGCGCGCCGGCGTCATCGGTGCCGCCGGCTTGCTCCTGCCCGGGATCCTGTTCAGCCAGGTCGACGAACTCTGGCTGTCCCTGACCTTGCTGGCACCGGCGATGTTCTTCGTGTCCTTCCCCTTGTCGACCTCGACCGCGGCGATGCAGATCCTGCCGCCGAACCAGATGCGTGCCCAGGTATCGGCCGTATTTCTGCTGGTCTCCAACCTGATCGCCGTGGGCTTCGGCACCACCCTGGTGGCGATGCTGACCGATACCGTGTTCAAGTCGCCCCTCATGGTCGGCTCGTCGATGTCGATCGTGAATGGCGCGAGCACCCTGGCGACCCTGATCCTGCTCGGCCTGGGTTGCCGCTACTATCGCGAAAGCCTCACGCGCGAAGGGATCGACTGAGTTTTCCCCCTCCCGCTGCGGGTCAGGGCAGGCTCACGCCTGTCCTGTCCCACATGGCGAACGTCGCCCTGCGCAGCGCCCGCTGTTCGACTTCCTCCGCCGTCACCTACCTCTCTCCCGGCCGCGCAGCGGTTTGCCAATTCCGCGGGCCGACTGCGCGTCCTGCCCGCGCTGTTCCGCAGCGTGAAGCAGCGAGTCCCGGGCTGCCTCGCATCCGGCAGCCGTCCGCGACACTGACGGGCGGCACCGGCCGCCGGGAATTCCGCGCCGCTATACGACTCCAACTCTATAGGCCGTTTTGGCCATCAGAGGGTCACCGCCATGCGCTGCAGACTGCTCGTTGCTTCGCTTGCGTTATGCCTGCCCATTGCCTCGGCACTGGCCGGCAAGATCGATGCGGAAGACGCCGCCACCTCGGCAGGGATTTCCGCTTCGCTGTATTCCACCTTCAAGGACGACAAGATCGTCGTCGCCGCCAAGGACGATGCCAGCAGCTTCATCGCCAGCGGCGGCACCATCCGCGGCGCCTACCTGGAAGCCGCGCTGCAGCAGATCCGCAGCGAGCATCCCGGCCTGCAGGCGAGCGACCGGGAACTGGCCGCCGCCATTCTCGCCCAGCCGGACGACCCCACCGCTCGCTGAGCCTCGCAACCACCGCCACCCATACCAGGGATGGCCGGGTGGCGCTGGCCGATAAGCCATGCCCGCCTCGTTCGCACTCATACCTCATGCCCTGGTACGCCCATGCGCCGCGGCGCTGGGCGCCCTGCTGCTGGCCAGCGCTCCGATCCCGGTGCCGGCGCAGGGCCTCGCCGCCATCAGCGCAAGCCGTGCGGCCGCCGGATGTGATGCCAGAAGTTCTGTCGCGATGGCCCCTCCCGCCGCTTCGCCCACCCAGGCGTGCGCGTCGCTGCTCGCCACTGCGCGCTTGATCGTCCCGGTCGCCGGGGTCGCGCGCGCCAGCCTGCGCGACTCCTTCGACGAGGGCCGCGGCGGGCACCGCCACGAAGCGATCGATATCGCGGCGCCGCTGCGCACGCCGGTCATCGCCGCCGGCCCCGGCCGCGTCGCCAAGCTGTTCGAAAGCGTGCCGGGCGGGCTCACCGTCTACCAGTTCGACCCCGAGGAGCGCTTCGCCTACTACTACGCGCACCTCGACGCCTATGCGCCCGGATTGCACGAGGGCATGCAGCTGCAGCGCGGCGATCTGCTCGGCTATGTCGGCGTGACCGGCAACGCGCCGCCCGGTGCGCCTCACCTGCACTTCGCCATCTTTCGCCTGGGACCGGAGAAGCGCTGGTGGCAGGGAGAGGCGGTCAATCCGTACCCCTTCCTCGGAAACGCCAGCCCCTGAGCCCCGCGCGGACCTGAACGAGCTTGAGCGCCACCTGCGGTCCCGGCGATCAAACGCGATCGGTCGCCGGGAAAGGCCCCCGACGCTAGCCCTGTGCCTCCTGGCCGCCCTCGCCGCCCGCCTGCTTGAGCCGGTAGGCCAACTGCCGACGGGTGATGCCGAGCAGGCGCGCGGCATGGGTGAGATTGCCGTTGGCGCGGCGCACGGCCAGCTCGAGCAGGCGGTTCTCGTGGGCCTGGAGGTCGAAGTGGTCGTCGAGCAGGCTGTCGTAGAGCTGCTCGCGGCGCAGCTCCTCGGCGTTGCCGACCTGGCCCTTGCCGTCGACCGGGACCCCCTGCGGCGTGGCCGGCGCGCTGCCGGCGAACAGGTGCTCCAGCTCGATCTGCCCGCCGGAGGGCGCCAGCAGCACGGCGCGCTCGACCAGGTTCTCCAGCTCGCGCACGTTGCCCGGCCAGTCGTAGGCCATCAGCGCCTGCATGGCGCGGTCGGTCACGCCGTTGAGGATCTTGTGGTAGGTCGGCGCGTACTTCTCCAGGAGCGCCTGCACCAGGATCGGGATGTCCGACTTGCGCTCGCGCAGCGGCGGGATGGCCACCGGATAGGTGGCCAGCCGGTAGTAGAGGTCGGCGCGGAAGCGCCCGGCGGCGATGGCCTGCTGCAGGTTGACGTTGGTGGCCGCCACCAGGCGCACGTTGACCTTGCGGGTCTTGTCGTCGCCCAGGCGCTCGACCTCGCCGGTCTGCAGCACGCGCAGCAGCTTCACCTGCGCCGAAGGCGACAGATCGCCCAGCTCGTCGAGGAACAGGGTGCCACCGTCGGCGCGCTCGAAGCGGCCGGGGCGCGACTGCTGGGCGCCGGTAAAGGCGCCCTTCTGCACGCCGAACAGCTCGGACTCGATCAGATCGTTGGGAATGGCCGCGCAGTTGACCGCCACGAACGGCTGGCCGGCGCGGTCGCTGTTCTCGTGCAGCCACTGGGCGAACACTTCCTTGCCCACTCCGGTCTCGCCGAGCAGCAGCACGGTGATCGGGCTGCGCGCCGCCTTGCTCAAGAGGTCGAAGGCGGTGCGGAACGCCGGCGAACTGCCGACCAGCTTGCCGCTGGGCATCTGCTCGCGCTGGCGGCCGCGCAGTTGCCAGAGTTCCTGCGCCAGTTCCTGGTAGGCGGTGTCCATTTCCGCCGGGCGGCAGTATTCGAGGTAGGCGTCGTCGCCCCAGGCCTCCACCGGCTTGCCGACCATCCGGCACTGGTGGTCGCCGCGGCAGGTGCAGGCGGTCTCGCGGAACACGATGAAGCGGCGGAAGAAGCGGGTGACGTAGCCGGAGGCATAGCCGGACAGCGTCCAGCAGGCGGTGTCCTCGCCGATGCCGTACTGCTGCAGGTGGGATTCGGCCTCCCAGGAGTTCTCGCAGACCACCTCGCCGAAGAAGGTGCCCTGCTCCCAGTCGATATCCGCCTCGATGATGGTCGATTTGACCAGTCCCTCGAAGGCGTGCAGCTCCGGGCCGATCTGGAACACGTCGTAGTTGTCGCCGGCGCCGAGCAGCTTGGAGGCGCGCTCGGCGTCCTCCTGGCCGGCGGCGAAGCCCATGCGGAACAGCAGGCCGTGGGCCCGCTTGGCGCCGAGCGAGTCGTACAGCTCGCGGCGCAGGGCACCGAGCGCCTTGGCGTGGAGCAGCAACATGCGGCTCTCGTCCAGCCAGATCTGCCCGGCGTCGATGTTGAAGCGCAATCTCGAGCGCAGGTTGAAGCGCTCGATCACGCGTTGTCCACCCATGTCTTCTCTCCCGACCGGCTCGCGAACGGGCAAGGCTCGGTGTGGCAGCCCCCTGCCCGGCTCTTGGCCGGTTTTATCGTGATGGCCCCGTCTGGAAACGGGACAGGCGGCCGGTAACTTACGCTACCCGGCCGCCCGGATGCCACTGGCGCTTGGTCAGACCACACCGCCCAACGCAGCTCAGGCGATGCTCTCGACGATCCCGCCATCGACCCGCAGCGCGGCGCCGGTAGTGGCGCTGGCCTGCAGCGACGCGGCGTAGACGCACAGGCTGGCCACCTCCTCGGGACTGGCGAAGCGACGGATCAGCGAGGAAGGCCGGTTCTCCTTGAGGAACAACACCTCCATCTCCTCCCGGGAGATCCCGCGCTCTGCGGCCATCTGCGCAAAGAAGGCGATCACCCCTTCCGTGCGGGTCGGTCCGGGCAGGATGGTGTTGACGGTCACCCCGCTACCGGCCAGCACCTTGGCCAGCCCGCGCGATAGCGCCTGCAGCGCCGCCTTGCTGACGCCGTAGTGGACCATTTCGGTGGGAATGTTCAGCGCCGACTCGCTGGAGATGAACTGGATCCGCCCCCAGCCCCGCTCCCGCATGCCCTGCGCGTAATGGCGCGACAGACGCACCGCGCTCATCACGTTGATCTGGAAGATCTCTTCCCAGTCGGCGTCTTCGATGGCGAAGAACTCCCTGGCGCCGTAGACGCCGAGGTTGTTGACCAGGATGTCGGCCTGCGGCTCCTCGGCGATCAGCGCCTGGCAACCGGCGGCGGTACCGGCGTCGGCCACCACGCCGCGGGCCAGAGCGCCCGCGCGACTGTCGCGCAGGCTGGCCAGCGCGGCGTCGACCCGCGCCTGTTCGCGGCCGCAGACGACCACGCTGGCCCCGGCATCGGCCAGCCCCCTCGCGATGGCCAGGCCGATACCGCCGGTGGAGCCGGTCACGATGGCGGTCTTGCCGGTAAGGTCGATGATCATGCTTGAACTCCTGTGATTGCAGGTGATGGGGCGGCGCACGGACTTGCCCTGACAACGGTAGCAGCAGGTCGACGTCCGACAGGCGCGGTATCGCTGGCCCGCGAGGAAACGACACAGGCGACCGGTAACGTGCGCGACCGGCCGCCTGGCCCGTGCAGGGGCGAATTTATTCGCCTGTCGAGGCATTCCGGCGAATAAATTCGCCCCTACAGGTTCAGGCCGCGACGACCTGGCGCGGCCGCAGCAGGAAGTGCGCCAGCGCCGGCAGCAGGATCAGCGCGCCGAGCATGTTCCAGACGAACATGAAGGCGAGCAGGATGCCCATGTCGGCCTGGAACTTGATCGGCGACCAGGCCCAGGTGGCCACCGCGATACCCAGGGTGATGCCGGTCAGCACCACCACCTTGCCGGTGAAGATCAGCGCCTTGTAGTAGGCCTCGGACAGGCTCATGCCCTCCTTCAGCCGCGCCAGGGTCACCGTCATCACGTACAGCGCGTAGTCCACGCCGATGCCGACGCCCAGGGCGATCACCGGCAGGGTGGCGACCTTGACGCCGATGTTCAGCCAGACCATCAGCGCCTCGCAGAGCACCGAGGTGATCATCAGCGGCACCACCGCGCAGATCACCGCTCGCCACGAGCGGAAGGTGACGAAGGCCAGCACGATCACCGCGGCGTAGACCAAGAGCAGCATCTGCACGTTGGCCTTCTTCACCACGATGTTGGTGGCCGCCTCGATGCCGGCGTTGCCCGCGGCGTTGAGGATGCGGATCTCCTCGCTGCCGTACTGCGCGGCGAAGCTTTCCACGGTATTGACCACGCTGGTCAGGGTGTCGGCCTTGTGGTCCTTGAGGTAGGCGTAGACGGTCAGCAGATCGCAGTTCTGGTTGAACATCTCGCGCGGCGCGCGGGTGATGATGGCGTTGAGCATGTCCTGCGAGCGCGGCATCTCGAACCACTTGAGGCTGCCCTCGTTCATCCCGGCGTTGGCCACCTTGGCCAGGCCCGCCAGCGAACTGGTGGTCTCCACCCCCGGCAGCTGCTGCAGCTCGCGCTCGAGGGCGTCCACCGTGCGCAGGGTGCTGTAGTGGGCGCAGGCGTACTGCGGGGTGCGGATCATCACGATGTAGACGTCGCTGCTCGCCGCGTAGTTGGCGACCATGAAGGCGTTGTCCTGGTTGTAGCGCGAGTCGGCGCGCAGCTCCGGGGCGCCCGGATCGGTGTCGCCGATCTTCAGCTGGAAGCTGACCATCAGGCCGAACACGCCCATCGCCAGACCCAGCGCCACCGCCAGCCCGGCCCAGGGCGTGCGGGTGAACAGGTCGAGGAAGGCCCAGAACGGGTGCTTCCTGTGCTCGGTGTCGCCCGCCTCCTGCAGCTCGGCCCTGAGGCTGCGCTGCGCGGCGACCGGGCTGACGCCGGTGTAGGACAACAGGATCGGCAGCAGCACCAGGTTGGTGAAGATCAGCACGGCGACGCCGATGCTGGCGGTGACGGCCAGGTCCTGGATCACCTGGATGTCGATCACCATCAGCACCGCGAAGCCCACGGCGTCGGCCAGCAGCGCGGTCATGCCGGCGAGGAACAGGCGGCGGAAGGTGTAGCGCGCCGCCACCAGCTTGTGGGTGCCGCGGCCGACGTCCTGCATGATGCCGTTCATCTTCTGCGCGCCGTGGCTCATGCCGATGGCGAACACCAGGAAGGGCACCAGCACCGAGTACGGGTCCAGCTCATAGCCGAGGGTCGGCAGCAGGCCGAGCAGCCAGACCACCGCGATCATCGAGCAGGCCACCACCAATAGGGTGCTGCGCAGGCAGCGGGTGTACCAGTAGAGCACCCCGGTGCAGATGACGATGGCGGCGGCGAAGAACAGCAGCACCTGGCGCAGGCCGTCGATCAGATCGCCCACCACCTTGGCGAAGCCGGTGACGTGGATGGCGACCTTGTCCGACTCGTACTTGCCGCGCAGCTCCTCGATGCGCTGCGACAGCGCATGGTAGTCGATGCGCTCGCCGGTCTCGGCGATGCGCTCCTGCAGCGGCACCAGGACGATGCTCGAGCGGTAGTTGGCCGCCACCAGCTGGCCGATCTCGCCGGAGCGCTCGACGTTGATGCGCACCTGCTCGAGGCTCTCGGGCGAGCCGTCGTAGTCGTCGGGGATCACCGGGCCGCCGTCCAGGCCGTCCTCGGTGACGCCGGTCCAGCGTACCGCCGGCGCCCACAGCGACTTCATGTACGGGCGGTCGACGCCGGGCAACAGGAACACCTCGTCGTTGAGCTTGCGCACGGTGTCGAGGTACTCGGCGTCGAAGATGGTCCCCTCCTTCGCCTCCACGGCGATGCGCAGGGTGTTGCCCATGCCGGCCAGCTGCTTGCGGTTCTCCAGGAAGTTGGCGATGTACGGGTGGCTGGTGGGGATCATCTTCTCGAACGCCGCATTCAGCGACAGACCGAGCGCCTGGTAGCCGAGCAGCAGCGTGGTGAGCAGGCAGAGGACGACGATCGCCAGGCGGTTGTTGAACAGCAGCCGCTCGGCGAGGGTGCCGGAGCGCTGGTCGAACTCCTTGAGGTCGGCGATGACCGCCTCGGCGGGCAGGGACTGGACGTGGCTCATTGTTGGACTCCCGAAACCTGAACCCGTGAAGCGAGCGCATCCGGCTCGACGCGCGACAGGCCGCGCGCACCGGAGAGGATCAAGGCGCCGTCGGCGGCCTCGGCGATGCCGGTCAGGCCAGTGCCGGGCTGCACCGCCAGGGCGGCGAAGTGCTGGCCGCCGTCGGTGCTGCGCAGCAGGCGGCCGCTCTCGTCGGCGAGCAGCACCGAGCCGTCGCGCAATTGGCGGCCGGCGCTCAAGGTCAGCGGCTGGCCGAGCTCGACGCGCTGCCAGCTCACCCCGCCGTCCGCGCTGCGCCAGGCGTTGCCGCGCAGGCCGTAGGCCAGCAGGGCCTCGCCGTGCAGCTCGAGGGCACCGAAGAAGGTGCCGGCGTAGGGCGTGCGGATCTCGGCGAAGCTGGCGCCGCCGTCGACCGAGCGGAACAGGGCGCCCTGCTCGCCGGCGATCAGCAGCGAGCGGCCGTCGACCTGGATCTGGTAGAGGTGCTTGCCGCGCGGGTTGGGGATCTGCCCGACCAGCGACTGCCAGCTCTTGCCGCCGTCGACGGTCTGCAGGGCCAGGCCGTAGGCGCCGACTACGTAGCCGCGCAGCTCATCCACGAAGCGCACGCCGAGGAACGGCTTGTCCGGACCGTCTGCCACCAGGTACTCGGCGCTGCGCAGCGCGGCGGCGGCGCCCGCTTCGCCGGCCTCGACGCGGCGCTTGGCGTCGTCGCGGATCACTTCCGCGGCCTGACTGCCGTCGAGCTGGCGCTGCCAGGTTTCGCCGCCATCGCTGCTGGCCAGCACCACGCCGCTGTGACCGACCGCCCAGCCGTGGCTGGCCGAGGCGAAGTGCACGTCGGTGAGCGCCACGCTGACTGGCACGCTTTTGGCCTGGCGCCAGCTGCGTCCGGCGTCGTCGGAGAGCAGCACGGTGCCGCGCTCGCCGACCGCCACCAGGCGGTCGCCGGCGCGGGTCACCGCCAGTTGCAGGCTGTGCTGGGCCCGCACGCTCTCGCGGGCGGGCAGATCGAGCAGGTCGGCCACCTTGGCGCCGCCTGCGGCTTGGGAGGGGCCTGCCAGGCAGGCCAGGGAGAGCATGGCGGCAGCCAGGGCTGTCCGCCGGTGGAGCGGAGTGGGCGCGTGCATGATGCGTACTCGAATCCGACCCCCGCCTCCGCTGGCACCGCACACGGCGCCGGCAGGGCGGGAAAGTCTTGGGAGGGAACTCCGGCACCGCGCGCGGGGCATTGGTGCCGGGACTGCGACCTGCTGCGACGAACTCAGCGCACGCCTTCGGCAGCTACCGCATCACCCGTGAAGTGCGTCTCCGGCTGGCGCTCGACCACCTTGTAGACCGCCTCGTTGAGCGACTGGGTAGTGCTCATGGTGTTGGCCTGCAGGTTGAAGATGTGCGCCGGCTTGAGCGCCAGCATCGGCGTGGAGGGCAGCACGAACGGGGTGATCTGGGTGGTGCGCCACAGCTTGCCTTCGCTGTCGTAGCCGTCCATCAGCAGGACCATCCAGGAGTCCTCGTCGATGTAGAACTTGCGCTTGGGCACCGCATGGCGCTTGCCGCTGGCCACGTTGGCCTCCACTTCCCAGACCCGGTGCAGCTCCCAGCGCACCTTGTCGGGGTTTAGGTGGTGCTGGCCGTAGGCCTCGTCCAGCTTGGCGGTGACCACCTCGTTGGCGTTGTAGGGTACGTACAGCTCGCGCTTGCCGACCAGCTTCCAGTCGTAGCGGTCGATATGGCCCATCAGGCCCATCACCTCGTCGAAGTAGTTGGCGCCGGAGGCGACGAAGTCCGGGGTGTCGTAGGCCACGGTCGGCGCGCGGCGCACGCGGCGCTGGCCGACCAGGTACTGCCAGGCCTGGCGCGACTGCTCGATGTCGATGCTGTCGCGGAACACCAGCGACTCGCCGGCCTTGAACGGCGGCGCGATGGTGGCGAAGCGCTGCAGGAAGTACTCGCCGCTCCAGGTGTTGGCCGAACCGTCCTTGTAATAGTACGGGTACTGGTTGGACTGGTCGTTCATGGTTGCCAGGGTGCGCGAGCCATCGGCGGTCAGCACGATGTTCTTGAAGTTGGTCACCTCGGTGGCCTCGTTCTCGACCCGCAGCAGGTGGTTCCAGATCACCTCGATGCCCGCCTTGGGAATCGGGAACGGCACGCCGCCGTAGCAGCCTTCCAGCGACTTGCCGCCGTCATTGAGCTGGCAGCTGGTGGCGTTCTTCGCGGTGTTGTCGTAGACGTACTGCGGCGCCGCGGCGGTGCGGTGGGTCGGGTAGACGTCGACGCGGAAGCTGTCCGGATACTTCTTGAGCAGCGCCTGGGTGCCCTCGGAGAGCTTGTCGGCGTACTGCGCCAGGTTCTGCGCGGTGATCTTGGCCAGCGGCTTCTCGCCGGGGAACGGCTGCACCGGGACGTCGCCGACCTTCTCGCCGGCGGCCACGCCCTTGGCGCCGGTCCAGGCCGGGATGCTGCCGTCCTTGTTGCCGGCCTGTTCGCCGCCCATCGGCGTCAGGCTCTTGCCCAGCGCGGCGGCCTCCTCGGCGGTGACGGCGGCCTGTGCTCCCTGGGCGCCCATCAGCACGGCAGCCAGCGCTGCCCACAAAGCGGTTTTCTTGTGCATTGTTGTTCTCCTCGCCTCTGGGGGGGTGGAGTTCGTCCACGATCTGCTGCGCGTCGGCCATGCTGCGTTGAAAGCGGCTTCGGAATGCTCATTTACAACTCGTAAACTCCGCTTCCTCAGCCGCTTTCGCCTTGCCTGGCTCTAGCTCGCGAGATCGTGATCTGACTCCTGTTAGAAAGTGCGCTGCACGGAGAACGACACGAAGTCGCGGTCGCCGTGGAAGTTGTCGTAGGAAAGCTCGGGGACCGCGGTGTCGTACTTGATCACCGAGCCGTCCGGGCCGTAGTAGTGGGTGAAGCCGACGCTCGCCTGCCAGGTCTTCTGGTACTCCGCCTTGAGGCCGATGCTGACGTTGCCGCCGTGGTTGGCCGGGAACAGCGCGCCGTTGACCGAGGAGCGGCCGAACAGGCCGTAGCTCAGGCCGATCGGCACCTGCAGGTCGAGGCCCGGGGCCACCTGGAAGTACTCGGGGGTGAAGATGAACTGCAGCGCGCCGGCGTCGCGGGTGGCTTCCGGATCGAGCTGGTCCTTGTTGTCGGTGACGCTCAGGCGGCGGTTGAAGGCGAACTCGCCGATGAACGAGGCGCCCTGCCACAGCGGGGTGGCGCCGAACACCGAGATCGCCGACAGGTTGAGGTGCATGGTGCGGCCTTTCGGGAAGGCGGCATCGTCGCCGCCGTCGGCGCCGACGCTGGAAGGCACGATCACCGTGTTGCCGGTGGCCACCAGCGGCATGTCGTCGCGGAACGACAGCTCGCCGGCGACGTTGGTCTCGCCGACCAGGGTGCTGAAGCTGAAGCCGACGGTGCGGATGTCCTCGGCATACACCATCTCGTAGCGCATGGTGTCCGGGTACAGGTAGAACTGCGGCATCTTGTCGTGGTACTGCGCGGCGTAGATGCCGTACTCGGTGTCGCCCGACTTGAACTTGAGCTGCACGCCACCCTGCCCCGAATCGCGGGCCTCGATGTCGTCGGCGCGCAGCGCGGTGACGCCCGGCCCCAGGATCAGCGACTCGCCGCCCTCGTCGACGAAGTCGGCGAAGCTGAAGTAGCTGCCGGCGGCCGGCAGGCGGCTCTTGCGCCATTCCAGCTGGTAGTAGGCGCCGATCGACACGTCGGAGTTGAGTTGCAGCTGACCGGCCACCTGGCCGACCGGGCGGAGGATTTCCTTGAACTGCGAGTTGGGCACCGACAGCGCCTTGATCAGGTCCAGCGAGGTCTGCGCCGCGGCGATGCCGTTGGAGCCGAAGAACAGGCTCTCGCCGTACAGCTGGGTGAAGCGCCCGGCCTTGGCGTTGAGGTTCATGTCCGCCGGGGCGAAGCTGCCGTAGACGAAGGCGTCGAGCAGCTCGGCCTTGCGCCCGTGCAGCTTCTCGGTGTCGTCGGTGAACTCGTCGTAGTCAGCGCTGCGCGAGTTGACCAGAGCGCCGCCGAGGGCGCCGGGGTTGTCGTTGTCCTGGTTGTAGACGTCGTCGTACCAGGCCGCGCCGCTCAGGCGCAGGCCGTAGTTGCGCTTGTAGCGCAGGTCGAACTCGGAGAGCAGGTCGAGGCGGTTGGAGATCAGCCCCTTGTCGAAGTTCTGGTCGCCGTCGTTGGTGTTGGCCTGCACGCCGAGGGAGTCGTCGGCGATGTCGGAGTCGACGTCGCTGGTGCGCCAGGCGGCGCTGTACTTGACCGTGTTGTCCCACGACATCCGCACATCGGAATTGCCGCTGTCGATCGGGAAAGCGAAGGCCGGACTGGCTGCCGACAAACCTGCAACCGCTCCAGCGACCGCAAAGAACAATTTCTTCAGGTGGAACTTCGGCAGACTGGCGCTGTTGCCCATGTCTTGATCCTCGAAATCTTATTGTTGTTGTCAATTTCGCTCGGCTCTCGCGGACACCGCTTTCTCGGCACCCGCCCCGCATTCCAGCGGTGTGATTGACAAGCTATTGCCGGCGAGACTTACCGTCCAATACCAATGCGGGCCTCTCTCGATACCCGGAAGGTATCGATATGCGCGCAGCGCCAGCTCCGGGCTGCAAGGCCCGGAGCTAACGCGGTACGCGACTCAACGCACGCCGTCGCCGGCCACCGCCGCGCCGGTGAAGTAGCTCTCCGGCTTGGGCGGCACCACCTTGAAGTCCTCGCCGTTGAGCATCTGCACCACGCTCATGGTGCTCGCCTGCAGGTTGAACACCACCGCGGTGCGCAGCAGGGTGGCCGGGATGGCCGGCACCGCGTAGGGAATCGACTGGGTGGTGCGCCACAGGCGGCCGTCCTTGTCGTAGCCGTCGACCAGGGCGATCAGCCAGGCGTCCTCGTCGAGGTAGTAGCGGCGTTTGGGTACCGCGTGGCGGCGTCCGTCGGCGAGGCTCGCCTCCACCTCCCAGACCCGGTGCTTCTCCCAGCGCAGGTGCTCGGGGTTGAGGTGATGCTTGGCCAGCGCCTGCTCGGCGCTGACTGCGAGCAGGCCGTTGGCGTTGTAGGGGATGAGCATTTCCCGCTTGCCGACCAGCTTCCAGTCATAGCGGTCCAGCGCGCCGAAGAAACCCTGCACCTCGTCGAAGTAGTTGGCGCCGGAGGACACGAAGTCCGGGGTGTCGTAGGACACCGTGGGCGCGCGGCGCACCCGGCGCTGGCCGACCAGGTACTGCCAGGCCTGGCGCGGGTACTTGCCGTTGATGCTGTCGCGGGCGACCAGCGCCTCGCCGGACTTGTACGGCGGCTCGACGGTCAGGTAGCGGAACATCGCGTATTCGCCCGACCAGTCCTCGGGGCGGGCGTCCTGGTAGTACGGCGGGTACTGGAAGGCGATCTCGTTGCGCGTGGCCAGCGTGTGGCTGCCGTCCGCGCTGCCGACGATGTTGCGAAAGCGGTACTCGATGGCCGGCGCCTCGACACGCAGCAGGTGGTTCCACATCACCTCGACGCCCTGTTTGGGGATCGGGAAGGGAATGCCGCCGATGCAGCCGGTGATGGTGTCCCAGCCGTCGCGGATGCTGCAGCGCTGCGCGTTCCTGGCGACGTTGGCGTAGACCGCCGGCGGCGCCGCGGCGGTACGGTGGCTGGGGTAGACGTCGAGGTGGAAGCTGTCCGGATACTTCTTGAGCAGCTCGCGGGTGCCGTCGGAGAGCAGTGCGTCGTAGGCGGCCATGTTGCTGGCGCTGACCCGGTACAGCGGCTTCTCGCCGGGGAACAGCTCGACGGGGATGTCGCCGAGCATCCGCCCGCCCGGCGCCTGGGTCAGCCCGCCCTGCCAGGCGGGAATGCTGCCGTCGGCGTTGCCCGCCCGCTCGCCGCCCAGCGGCGTCAGGCTGCCGTCGGCCAGCCGCGCCGCCTCCTGTGCGTCGACTGCCGCGTGCAGCGCCGGCGCGCCCAGCACGGCAACCGCCAGGGCCATTCCTAGTGTGGTTTTCCGGTACATCGAAACATCCTCGAAGCGGGGATTTCCGACCGGGAATGGCGCGACTGGCGACCACCGCAAGCCCGCCAGACAATTGATCGCAGCTGGGCAAGTTTGCGCGAACAACTCGCCAGGCAATATCGACCCACGCCGCTCTTCAATAATAAAGAACAGCTGCTAATTGGTCGCGCCATTAACTTATCGAGCCTGGCGGATAATTATCCGCACCCGCGCCAATACCCTGCGCAGGCCCATCGACCGCAGAGCAAAGTCCCTGCCGGCGCCCGCCTGCGCCCTTCCCGGAGAAAATCTCGTTGTTATTGTAAATTCCGGTTCCTTGTGTATTTTGATTACGCCACTTCGCCGCGAGTTGCCGGCCAAGTGCGCTGGAAATCTATTGGCCGCCTTTGGCGGCGTCCAATACCATCAGAATGCGCCGCCGCTACCGCAAAGGTATCGAGTGGCCGTCCCGCTCCGACACAGGCTGCCCGCATGGATCTTCGCCATCTCCGTTACTTCATCGCCGTCGCCGAAGAACAGAACATCGGCCGGGCCGCCGCGCGCCTGCACATCTCCCAGCCGCCGCTGACCCGGCAGATCCAGCAGCTCGAGGAGGAGCTGGGCGTGCTGCTGTTCACCCGCACCCCGCGCGGCATGGAGCTGACCCCGGCGGGCGAGCAGCTGCTCGAGGAGGCGCGCAACATCCGCGCGCTGGTCGAGCAGGCCACCGAGCGCACCCAGCGCGCCGGCCAGGGCAAGCTCGGCCGCCTGGACGTCGGCATCTTCGGCTCGGCGATCATCGACGTCATTCCGAAGCTACTGGAGGCCTTTCGCGGCGCCTATCCGGACGTCAAGGTCGTGCTGCACAGCATGAACAAGAACGAGCAGATCGAGGCGCTGCGCCAGCGGCGCATCAATATCGGCTTCAACCGGATCATCACGCCGCTGCCGGACATCGCCTCCGAGCTGGTCTCCACCGAATCGCTGCTGCTGGCGGTCAACGCCAGCCATCCGCTGGCCGAGAAGGCCGTGGTGCCCTTCCACTCGCTCGCCGATCACCCGCTGGTCATGTTCCCGGCAGGCAGCCGTCCGGGCCTGATCGACAAGGTGTTCGGCCTCTGCCAGCAGGTGGGCTTCGTCCCGCAGGTTTCCCAGGAGGTCGGCGACGTCATCTCGGCCATCGCCCTGGTCGCCCGCGGCTTCGGCGCCTGCCTGGTCTCGCAGTCCACCTCCGTGCTGAGCCTGCCGGGGGTGGTCTACCGCCCGCTCAGCGGCCTGCCCGACAACGCGCAGATCGACCTCAGCTGCATCTTCCGCGCCGACGACCGCTCCCCCATCCTCGAAGCCTTTCTCGAGGTGCTGCGCGACTTCCGCCACCAGGAACGCTCGCACGGCGCCTGAGCGCCGGGACAGCCGCGGAACAGGCCGCTTCAGCTGCCCCGATAGGTCGAATAGCCGTACGGCGAGACCAGCAAAGGCACGTGATAGTGGCCCTGGTCGCCCAGGCCGACGCGCAACACCACCACGTCGAGGAACGCCGGCTCGGCCAGGGCGACGCCGCGCCGGCGGTAGTAGTCGCCGAGCTGGAAGTGCAGTTCGTACACCCCTGCCACCAGGCTCTCGCCCTGCAGCAGCGGCTCGTCGCAACGGCCGTCGGCATTGGTCGTCACCTCGCGCAGCAGGCTCCGCCGTTCGCCGTCCAGTCGATACAGCGCCAGCGCGATACCGGCCCCGGGACAGCCGTGGCTGGTATCCAGAACGTGGGTCGTCAACTTTGCCATCTTGCCTGGCGCCGCGCGGGCGTGCGTTGCGGCGCCATCCTCCTTGGTCGGAAATGTGGCCGATCGCCGGCAGGAACATCCGGGCCTTGCCATGACCGCGCTGCGCCAAACCGGCGGGATCGCGCAAAAACCTGACCGGGCGGGCAAGTTTTTGCTACACAACGTATAGCACCGCCTCATCGCCAGCCTGTCAGCGGAGCGTGCCAATGACTGCCTTCGCCAGCCTCAAGCCCTCGACCTTGCCCCGCGCAGCCTTCGTCGCCGCCTTCGCCGATATCTACGAGCACTCGCCCTGGGTGGCCGAACGGGTGTTCGCCCAGGGCATCGGCAGCGACGACGACGCCATCGAGCACCTGCACGGACGCATGGCGCGCGTGCTGCTGGAGGCCGGGCGCGAGGCCCAGCTGGCGCTGATCAACGCCCACCCGGACCTGGCCGGCAAGGCAGCCATGCGCGGCGAACTGACCGCCGCCTCCACTGCCGAACAGGCCGGTGCCGGAATCGACGCGTGCAGCGCCGAGGAGTTCGCCCGCTTCGGCGAACTCAACGCGGCCTACAAGGCCCGCTTCGGCTTCCCCTTCATCATGGCGGTGAAGGGCAGCGACCGACGGCAGATCCTCGCCGCCTTCGCGCAGCGTCTGCACAACACGCCCGAGCAGGAATTCGCGCGCGCCCTGGCGGAAATCAACCGGATCGCGCTGCTGCGCCTGCAGGCGCTGTAGCCGCGCGCCCCGGCAGCCAAGCTCCAAGGCGGAGAGTCAGCCGAAGAAAGCGCGCCCGCGCGCCTTCGCCACCCGAACGACAGGCCCGCCCGGCGGGCAAGGGGTATCTGGCGTGGAAGGACACTTCACCGAATGGCTGAACCTTAGCGTGCGCTGGATCCACATGATCGTCGGCATCGCCTGGATCGGCGCCTCCTTCTACTTCAACTGGCTGGAGAACAACCTCGAGCGCAGCAACCCGCGCGAGGGGCTGGCCGGCGACCTCTGGGCGATCCATGGCGGCGGCATCTACCACCTGGAGAAGTACAGGCTGGCGCCGCCGCAGATGCCGGAACGCCTGCACTGGTTCAAGTGGGAGGCCTACAGCACCTGGCTGTCCGGCGTGGCGCTGCTCGCCGTGGTCTACTACCTCAATCCCGGCCTGTACCTGCTCGCCCCCGGCAGCGACCTCGCTCCGGCCGCCGGCGTGGCCATCGGCCTGGGCTCGCTGCTGGTCGGCTGGTTCGTCTACGACCTGTTGTGCGACTCGCCGCTGGGCCGGCGGCCCGTGCTGCTCGGCGCCGTGCTGTTCGCCCTGATCGCGTTCGCCGCCTGGGCCTATGCGCAGGCGTTCAGCGGCCGCGGCGCCTATATCCATACCGGCGCACTGATCGGCACACTCATGGTCGGCAACGTGTTCCGCGTCATCATCCCGGCCCAGCGCGCGCTGGTGAAGGCCATCGCCGAGGGCAGCCAACCCGATCCGCGCCTGCCGGCCAAGGGACTGCTGCGCTCGCGACACAACAACTACTTCACCCTGCCGGTGCTGTTCATCATGATCAGCAACCACTTCCCGAGCACCTACGGCAGCTCGTACAACTGGCTGATCCTCGCCGCCCTCGCCGCGCTCTCGGTGCTGGTGCGCCACTACTTCAACACCCGCCGGCACAGCCAGAAATTCGCCTGGACCCTGCCAGCCGCTGCATTGGGCCTGTTCTGCCTGGCCTTCGTCAGCGCACCCGAACGAACCGCCGCACCGCCAACCGCCAGCGCTGCGGCCAGCGGCACGCCAAGCGGCCAGTTCGCCGCGGTGCGCGCGGTGATCCAGGCGCGCTGCAGCCCCTGCCACTCCGCCCAGCCGAGCAGCACGTTGTTCAGCAGCGCGCCGGCCGGCGTGATGTTCGACAGCGCCGAGCAGATCCGCCAGCTGGCGCCGCGGATCCAGGCCCAGGCGGTGGCCAGCCAGACCATGCCGCTCGGCAATATCACCCAAATGACCGTCCAGGAGCGCGCACTGCTCGGCGCCTGGATCGCCAACGGCGCGCCGATCGACTGACCTTTCGTCCAACCACTGCGGACCCAGCCATGCCAGCAGACCAGAGCTACCCGCGCGACCTGATCGGCTACGGCCGCAACCCGCCCCACGCCAACTGGCCCGGCAACGCGCGGATCGCCGTGCAGTTCGTGCTCAACTACGAGGAAGGCGGCGAGAACTGCGTGCTGCATGGCGACCCCGGCAGCGAGCAGTTCCTCTCCGAGATGTACAACCCGGCCAGCTTCGCCGACCGCCACCTGTCGATGGAGTCGATCTACGAATACGGCTCGCGGGTCGGCGTCTGGCGCCTGCTGCGCGAGTTCGAGCGCCGCGAGCTGCCGCTGACCGTGTTCGCCGTGGCCATGGCACTGGAGCGCCACCCCGAGCTGACCGCCGCCTTCGGCGAGCTCGGCCACGAGATCGCCTGCCACGGCTGGCGCTGGATCAGCTACCAGAACGTCGCCGAGGACGTCGAGCGCGCCCATCTGCAGCAGGCCATGGCCAGCATCCAGCGCCTCACCGGCGAGCTTCCGCTGGGCTGGTACACCGGCCGCGACTCGCCGAACACCCGCCGCCTGCTGGTCGATCACGGCGGTTTGCTCTACGACTCGGACTACTACGGCGACGACCTGCCGTTCTGGACCGAAGTGACCGCCAGCGACGGCCGCCAGGTCCCGCACCTGATCGTGCCCTACACCCTCGACAGCAACGACATGCGCTTCGCCCTGCCGCAGGGCTTCTCCCACGCCGACGAGTTCTTCAACTACCTGCGCGACAGCTTCGACGTGCTGTATGCCGAGGGCGCCGAACGCCCGGCGATGCTCAGCGTCGGCATGCACTGCCGCCTGCTCGGCCGGCCGGGCCGCTTCCGGGCCCTGCAGCGTTTTCTCGACTACATCGAGCAGTACGACCGGGTCTGGGTCTGCCGGCGGGTGGACATCGCCCGCCACTGGATCGCCGAGCACCCCTACCCGCCTTGCCACCGTTGAAGCAGGAGTCTTCCGCCATGGCCCTCCCCGGCACCCCCGTGATCGCCCCGCCCGCCCAGTTGCCCGAGTGGGCCGCCAGGGCGGTCGACCTCGCCAGTCCGCGCCTCGGCGCCCAGGCGCTGTGCGCCTCCGACGCCTTCTTCGCGCCGCTCGAGCGCATGCTCGACCCGGCGCCGGCGGTGTTCCATCCGGGCCGCTACGACGACAACGGCAAGTGGATGGACGGCTGGGAAACGCGGCGCAAGCGTCACGCCGGCCATGACTGGGCGCTGATCCGCCTCGGCGTGCGCGGCACGATCCGCGGCTTCGACGTCGACACCAGCCACTTCACCGGCAACTATCCGCCGGCGGTGTCCATCGAGGCCTGCGTGTGCGCCAGCGACGAGCTCGACACCCTGCAGGCGGCGAGCTGGCGCGAAATCCTGCCGCCCAGTGCCCTGGGGCCGAACAGCCATCACCTGCTGGAGTCGGCCAGCGGCGAGGCCTGGACCCACCTGCGCGTCAACATCTTCCCCGACGGCGGCATCGCCCGCCTGCGCGTCTACGGCCAGCCGGTGGGCGGCCTGGAAAGCGCCGGCGACGGCCTGGTCGACCTGCTCGCCATGGTCAACGGCGGCCGCGCCCTGAGCTGGAACGACGCCAGCTTCGGCTCGTCGGTCAGCAACCTGCTGCTGCCCGGCCGCGGCCTGAGCATGGGCGACGGCTGGGAAACCCGCCGCCGCCGCGAGCCCGGCAACGACTGGTGCGTGCTGCAGCTGGGCGCTGTCGGCAGCGTCGAGCGCATCGAGGTGGATACCGCGTTCTTCAAGGGCAACTACCCCGATCGCTGCTCGCTGCAGGCCGCCTGGGTCAGCGGCGGCACCGACCAGTCGATCACCACCCAGAGCATGTTCTGGCCGCTGCTGATGCCCGAGCAGCCACTGTCGATGGACGCGCTGCACGAGTTCGCCGAGCAGGTGCTGCCGCTGGGGCCGATCAGCCACGTGCGCTTCAACATCCACCCCGACGGCGGCGTGTCGCGCCTGCGCCTGTGGGGCAGGGTCGCCCGATGAACGGCCTGCAGCTCATCCCGGCGCCGCTGGAGCGCACGGCCTTCGCCCCCTTCGGCGAGGTGATCGAGGCCGGCGAGGCGGTGCGCCACTTCACCATCAACGCCGGCAACACCGAGCGCTACCACGACCTGGCCAATATCCAGCCGGGCGCGGACGGCCGGGCGATCGTCTCGATCTTCCGCGCCCAACCGCGCCAGCTGCCCTTCACGGTGACGATGATGGAACGCCACCCGCTCGCCAGCCAGGCGTTCATGCCGTTGTCCGGGCGGCCCTACCTGGTGGTGGTGGCGCCGGCCGGCCCGGCGCCGCAGGTCGAGGATCTGCGCGTGTTCCTCGCCCGCGGCGACCAGGGGGTCAACTACGCCCCGGGCGTCTGGCACCATCCGCTGCTGGCCCTGGGCGAGGTCTCGGACTTCCTGGTCATCGACCGCAGCGGCCCCGGCGCCAACTGCGACGAGGTCGAGCTGGTGCCCGGCGGGGTGATTCCCGGCTGAGCGGGATCGCGCCCTGCCGGGCGGAAAAAAGGCCCGTGGGCAGTGCCGACAGGCCCGCTCTTGAGCGGCTGCCGATCCGCCCGCTCCACCCTCCGCTCCACCCATTTCCACCCGAAAATCCACCCGCGGCTGGACGCGCGCGCCCTGGGCCGCCTGCTAAAAATCGGCCCAGCTCGGATGACCAACCCACCGCACGAGGCCCCGCCCCGCGGCGTTCCGGCCGAACGGAACACCCCGCCCCCGGCACCTCGGCGAGACCCAAAAAATCCAAGAGGAAAACGTCATGGCTGAAGCAAAAGTGCTCAGCGGCGCCGGCCTGCGCGGCCAGATCGCCGGACAAACTGCCCTGTCCACCGTCGGCAAGGAAGGCGCCGGCCTGACCTACCGCGGCTACGATGTGCGCGAGCTGGCCAAGGACTGCCTGTTCGAGGAAGTCGCCTACCTGCTGCTGTACGGCGAGCTGCCCACCAGCGCCCAGCTCGACGCCTACCAGACCCGCCTCAAGGGCCTGCGCGATCTGCCCCAGGCACTGAAGGAAGTGCTCGAGCGCATCCCGGCCGACGCCCATCCGATGGATGTGATGCGCACCGGTTGCTCGATGCTCGGCAACCTGGAGCCGGAAGCGAGCTTCGATGCGCAGCGCGACATCGCCGACCGCCTGCTCGCCGCCTTCCCGGCGATCATGTGCTACTGGTATCGCTTCTCCCATCAGGGCGTGCGCATCAATTGCGTCACCAACGAGGCCGACCTCGGCGGTCACTTCCTCGCCCTGCTGCACGACAAGAAGCCCAGCGAACTGCACCGCAAGGTGATGAACGTGTCGCTGATCCTCTACGCCGAGCACGAGTTCAACGCCTCGACCTTCACCGCGCGCGTGTGCGCCTCGACCCTGTCGGACCTGTACTCCTGCATCACCGGCGCCATCGGCTCGCTGCGCGGCCCGCTGCACGGCGGCGCCAACGAGGCGGCCATGGAGATGATCGAGAAGTTCGCCTCGCCCGAGGAAGCCACCGCCGGCACCCTCGCCATGCTGGCGCGCAAGGACAAGATCATGGGCTTCGGCCACGCGATCTACAGCGTCTCCGACCCGCGCAACGAGGTGATCAAGGGCTGGTCCAAGCAGCTCGCCGAGGAAGTGGGCGACACCGTGCTGTTCCCGGTTTCCGAGGCCATCGACAAGGTCATGTGGGAGCAGAAGAAGCTGTTCCCCAACGCCGACTTCTACCATGCGTCCGCCTACAACTTCATGGGCATCCCGACCAAGCTGTTCACCCCGATCTTCGTCTGCTCGCGGGTCACCGGTTGGGCCTCCCACGTGTTCGAGCAGCGCGCCAACAACCGCATCATCCGCCCGAGCGCCGAGTACACCGGCGTCGAGCCGCGCGCCGTGCCGCGCATCGGCCAGCGCTGAGTAGCAGGTTTATGGGAGCAGTACCGGGAAAGAGGCTGGTCGCCCTCGCTTTCCCGGTACTGCTCCCATTCTTTTGTCCGCCGTTTCATCCGGCACGCCGCATACCATCGACATGAATGGAGATATCGCCTTGCTCGCAAGTTATCGCCAACACCTGGAAGAACGCGCCCAGCAGGGCCTGCCGCCCCTGGCCCTGAACGCCGAGCAGACCGCCGCCCTGGTCGAACTGCTGAAGAATCCGCCGGCTGGCGAAGAACAGGTCCTGGTCGATCTGATCACCAACCGCGTCCCCGCAGGCGTGGATGAGGCCGCCTACGTCAAGGCCGGCTTCCTGACCGCTCTGGCCAAGGGCGAAGTCGCCTCGCCGCTGCTGAGCAAGCAGCGCGCCGTCGAGCTGCTGGGCACCATGCAGGGCGGCTACAACATCGCCACCCTGGTCGAGCTGCTGGACAACGCCGAGCTGGCCAACGCCGCCGCCGAGCAGCTCAAGTACACCCTGCTGATGTTCGACGCCTTCCACGACGTCTCCGAGCGCGCCAAGAAGGGCAACGCCGCCGCCAAGGCCGTGCTGCAGTCCTGGGCCGACGGCGAGTGGTTCCTGGCCAAGCCGGCCGTGCCGGAAAAAGTCACCCTGACCGTGTTCAAGGTCCCGGGCGAAACCAACACCGACGACCTGTCCCCCGCTCCGGACGCCTGGTCGCGCCCCGACATCCCGCTGCACGCCCTGGCCATGCTGAAGATGGCCCGCGACGGCATCGAGCCGGTCCAGCCGGGCTCGGTCGGCCCGCTGCAGCAGATCGAAGCCGCCAAGGCCAAGGGCTTCCCGGTCGCCTACGTCGGTGACGTGGTCGGTACCGGTTCTTCCCGCAAGTCCGCCACCAACTCGGTGCTGTGGTTCTTCGGCGACGACATTCCGTTCGTGCCGAACAAGCGCGCCGGTGGCTTCTGCTTCGGCACCAAGATCGCCCCGATCTTCTACAACACCATGGAAGACGCCGGCGCCCTGCCGATCGAATTCGACTGCACCAACCTGGCCATGGGCGACGTCATCGACGTGTACCCGTACGCTGGCAAGGTCTGCAAGCATGGCACCGAAGAAGTCGTCACCACCTTCGAACTGAAGACCGACGTGCTGCTCGACGAAGTCCGCGCCGGCGGCCGTATCCCGCTGATCATCGGCCGCGGCCTGACCGAGAAGGCCCGCGCCGAGCTGGGCCTGGCGCCGTCCACCCTGTTCCACAAGCCGGAAGCGCCGGCCGACAGCGGCAAGGGCTTCACCCTCGCCCAGAAGATGGTCGGCCGCGCCTGCGGCGTCGAAGGTATCCGTCCGGGCACCTACTGCGAACCGAAGATGACCACCGTCGGCTCCCAGGACACCACCGGCCCGATGACCCGCGACGAGCTGAAGGACCTGGCCTGCCTGGGCTTCTCCGCCGACCTGGTGATGCAGTCCTTCTGCCACACCGCCGCCTATCCGAAGCC